>CADBJR010000021.1 GCA_902795065.1 uncultured Coriobacteriaceae bacterium | reverse complement strand
GGCCATCGTGAAGACCGTCACCTCCAAGGAGGAGTTCCTCACGGCCTACACGCCCTACCAGGCGGAGATCAGCCAGGGCGTGCTCCAGTCGATCTTCGAGTACCAGACGCAGATGTGCGAGCTCACGGGCATGGACGTCTCCAACGCGAGCGTCTACGACGGCGCGACGGCCGCGGCCGAGGGCCTGCTCATGTGCCTCGCCCGAAAACGCGGCTCGGTCGTGGTCGCGGGCACCGCGAACCCCATGGTCATCGAGACCGTGAGGACCTACTGCGCGAGCCGCAACGTCCCGGTCACCGTCGTCCCCGCAGGCGACGGACTCGCGACCGACCCCGCCGCTCTCGAAGCAGCGCTCGATGAGACGGTCGCCGCCGTCTACGTGCAGAGCCCCAACTACTACGGTGTGATCGAGGACGTCGACGTCCTGGTCGAGACCGCGCACGCGGCGGGCGCCAAGCTCGTGATGGGCTTCAATCCCATCTCGCTCGGGCTGCTCAAGACCCCGGGCGAGTACGGCGCCGACGTGGCCGTCGCCGAGGGCCAGCCCCTTGGCCTGCCGCTGGGCTTCGGCGGCCCGTATCTGGGCATCATGTGCGCGACCAAGGACATGATGCGCAAGCTCCCCGGCCGCATCGTCGGCGAGACCGCGGACGCCCAGGGCCGCCGTGCGTTCGTCCTCACGCTGCAGGCACGCGAGCAGCACATCCGCCGCGAGAAGGCATCCTCCAACATCTGCTCCAACGAGGCGCTCTGCGCCATGACCGCATCGGTCTACCTCGCCGCCCTCGGCGATGAGGGCCTCGAGCGCACGGCGCAGCTCTGCTACGCCCACGCCCACTACCTGGCCGACCGCCTCGCCGAGCTGGGGTTCACACCGCTCTCCGGCAAGCCCTTCTTCCACGAGTTCGCGACCTCCTGCCCCGTCGACGCCGCCGAGGTCGAGCGCGCGCTCGCCGCGCAGGGCCTCCTCTCCGGACTGCCCATCGAGGGCGGCATGCTCTGGTGCGCCACCGAGCTCAACTCCAAGACCCAGATCGATGCGGCCATCGCCACGCTGAAGGAGGTGCTCTAAGCCATGAAGCTCCTGTTCGAGAGAAGCACGCCCGGCCATAGGCACACCCTCATGCCCGAGCCCGACGTCTCCGCGCCCGCCCTTCCCGAGGCGCTCCGCCGTACCGCGCGCCCGCACCTGCCCGAGATCTCCGAGATCGAGCTCGGCCGCCACTACACCGAGCTCGCCAAGCAGACCCACGGCGTGAACGACGGCTTCTATCCGCTGGGCTCCTGCACCATGAAGTACAACCCGCGCGTGAACGAGGGCACGGCATCGCTGCCCGGGTTCACCGACATCCACCCGCTCCAGCCCGCCTCCACGGTCCAGGGCGCCCTCGCAGTGCTCGCCGAGACCGCCGACCTGCTGGCCGAGATCTGCGGCATGGATGCGGTCACGCTCCAGCCCGCTGCCGGTGCGCATGGCGAGTACACGGGCCTTCTGCTCATCCGCGCCTACCACCTGCACCGCGGGGATACCGCGCGCACCAAGATCATCGTCCCCGACTCCGCCCACGGCACCAATCCCGCGAGCGCGGTCATGGCGGGCTTCACGGTGGTCTCGGTTCCGAGCAACGCCGACGGCGGCGTCGACCTCGACGCGCTGCGCGCGGCCGTCGGTCCCGACACCGCGGGCCTCATGCTCACCAACCCCAACACGCTCGGCCTCTTCGACCCCAACATCCTCGAGATCTGCCGCATCATCCACGAGGCGGGCGGCCTGTGCTACTACGACGGCGCCAACCTGAACGCCGTCATGGGCCATGTGCGCCCGGGAGACATGGGCTTCGACTGCGTGCACGTGAACCTCCACAAGACCTTCTCGACCCCGCACGGCGGCGGCGGTCCCGGCTCGGGCCCCGTGGGCTGCAAGGCCTTCCTCGCACCCTACCTGCCCGGTCCGCTCGTGCGCGAGGGTGCGGACGGCTACGAGCTCTTCTCGCCCGAGCAGAGCGTCGGCCGCGTGCGCAGCTTCTACGGCAACTTCCTCGTGGTCGTGCGCGCGCTCACCTACATGGTCATGCTCGGTGCCGAGGGCCTCGCCGACGCGTCGGCGCATGCGGTCCTCAACGCCAACTACCTGCTGAAGCGCCTCTGCGACACGTGGTCGGTGCCCTACGGCGAATCGTGCATGCACGAGTTCGTCATCGATGTCGCCCCGCTCAAGGCGGAATGCGGCGTCTCGGCGATGGACGTGGCCAAGCGCATGCTCGACTTCGGCATCCATCCGCCCACCATGTACTTCCCGCTCATCGTCCACGAGGCGCTCATGGTGGAGCCCACCGAGACCGAGCCCAAGGATGAGCTCGACGCCTTCGTCGACATGATGGAGGCGATCCGCACCGAGGCTCACGAGGACGCCGCGAAGCTCCACGACGCCCCCCTCGCCTGCGCCATCGGCCGTCCCGACGAGGTCGGAGCCGCGCGCAACCCGCGCCTGCGCTACGTCTTTACGGACGAGGCATGATCGCGCACTGCTATCTCTACGAATCGGGCCAGGTCGACCCCCACGTCAACCTGGCCCTCGAGGAGTGCCTGCTCGAGGCCGTGCGCCCCGGGCAGGTCATCCTCTATCTCTGGCAGAACGACCGCACCGTGGTCATCGGGCGCAACCAGAACGCCTACGATGAGTGCGATGTGGCCGCACTAGAAGCCGACGGCGGGAAGCTCGCACGGCGCCTCTCGGGCGGCGGGGCCGTCTACCACGACCTCGGCAACCTCAATTTCACGTTCATCCTCCCCTCCGACGAGTGGGACCTCGACGCGCAGACCGACGTGCTCGTGCGCGCGCTCAAGCCGTTCGGCATCGTCGCCGAGCGCACGGGCCGCAACGACCTCACGATCGGCGGGCGCAAGTTCTCGGGGCATGCCTACTACCACCACGGCGACAAGAGCTACCACCATGGCACGCTGATGGTGTGCGTCGATCCCGAGCAGCTCGCGCGCTACCTCACGGCATCGCCGCTCAAGCTGGGCGCAAAGGGCGTCTCGTCGGTGCGCTCGCGCGTGATGAACCTCATCGACGCAGCGCCGGACATCGAGATCGACAACCTCAAGGAGGAGCTCATCGGCGCCTTCACCTCGGTGTTCGGGCTGCTGGTGGAGCCCTTCCCCGAGGATCGCATCGACCGTGCGGCGCTCGCCGAGAAGATCGCGCGCCACCGCTCGCGGGAGTGGCTCCTGCGCGAGGAGCGCACGCTCGACCATACGCGCCAGGGACGCTTCGACTGGGGTACCGTCCGCATCGACTGGTCGATCGCAGACGGCGCCATCTCCGCAGTCTCGCTCTTCTCCGACAGCCTCGAGGCGGATGCCGTCGCAGCGATCCCGGATGCGCTGGTCGGCTGCCCTGCAGAGCGGGCGGCGTTGGAGGAGCGCATCGGACCGCTCTGCACGAACCCCGACATGGCGCGCGACATCGCCGCGCTCATCGTGTAAGGAAGGATCTTGCCATGGCATTCGACGTTGCGATCATCGGCGGAGGACCCGGGGGCTATACGGCCGCAGCCGAGGCGGCGGGACGCGGACTCTCTACGGTCCTCTTCGAGGCTGGAAAACTGGGCGGTACCTGCCTCAACCGCGGCTGCATCCCCACGAAGGCCCTGCTCCACGAGGCGGAGGCCGGCGTGACCGACGCGCAGGCCATGATCGGGAAGCGGGATGCCACGGTGACGGCGCTGCGTGCCGGCGTCGAGAAGCTCATGAAAGCGCGCAAGGTGACCGTCGTGAACGGGTTCGCCCAGATCACGGGACCCGGAGCGATCGCCTGCAACGGCGAGGCGTTCGAGGCACGCGACATCGTCGTCGCCACGGGCTCCGCCCCGAGCGTCCCGCCCATCCCCGGGGCGGACCTCCCGGGTGTCTACACGAGCAACGACCTTCTGGAGGACGACTCCCCCCTGCCCCGCTCGATCATCATCGTGGGTGGAGGCGTCATCGGCATGGAGCTCGCGCTCTTCTTCGCGCTCGAAGGCTCCCAAGTGCACGTGCTCGAGGCGATGGAGCGCATCCTTCCGCCGCTCGACCACGAGATTGCGCAACGTGTTGCCATGCACGCCAAGAAGCGCGGCATCGCGATCGAGGCCTCTGCCAAGGTGACCGGCATCTCGGGCGAGCCGGGCTCGATGACCATCGCCTACACGAACAAGAAGGGTGCTGCCTGCGAGGTCTGCGCAGAGGGCGTGCTCATCGCCACGGGCAGGCGCGCCAACACGGCGGGGCTCTTCGCCGAGGGGACGGCACCCGAGATGGAACGCGGTGCGATCGTCGCCGACGAGGCGGGCCGTACGGACATCGGGCATCTCTGGGTCATCGGAGACGCACGCGCCCGCAACGTGCAGCTCGCCCATGTGGCGGAGGCGCAGGCGCGTAACGTCATCGCATCGATCGCCGGTGCCGAGCCTCCCGTCGACGAATCGGTCATCCCCTCCTGCGTGTACCTCTCCCCCGAGGTCGCGACCGTGGGCATGACCGAGGACGAGGCGAAGGCGGCGGGACGCGAGGTCGTCTGCGGCAAGGCGCTCACGGGCGCCAACGGCAAGTGCCTCATCGAGGGATCTGAGAGCGGTTATGCCAAGCTCGTCTGCGATGCGCAGACGCACGTGCTGCTCGGCGCGCAGCTGGTGTGCCCGCGTGCGACCGACATGATCGCCGAGCTCGCCCTGGCCATCCGCCTCGGTGCGACGGCCGAGCAGCTGGCGGCGACCATCCATCCTCATCCCACGATCTCGGAGATGGTCGGCGAGGCCGCTCGCGCTATCTGATCCTGTCAAATAACCTGTCCCTTTGTCAGGATCCTGTCAAATAACCTGTCCCTTTGTCAGGACGCGAGCCTCCGGCACATCTCGCAGACCACGTCGGCGCCCTGATGGGATGCGATGACCTCGAATGCGGGATAGTCGACCGCGGAATCGTCGTTCGCCTTGTCCGAGATGGCGCGGATGACGACGAAGGGGATGCCGCACTGCACGGCGACCTGCGCCACGGCCGCTCCCTCCATCTCGCAGCAGAGCGCCCCGAACTCGCGGACGATGAAGTCCCTCTGATCCACGCCGTTCACGAACTGGTCGCAGGTTGCCACACGCCCCTCGAACACCTTGGTCGACGGAGCGGCGGCATGGATCGCCTCCACTGCGAGCCTGCGCATCGCGGGGTCGGCGTCGAAGCCCACCTTGCCGAACCCCGGGACCAGCCCCAGGGGATAGTCGAAGACCCCCACATTGACATCGGACTGGACGCAGTCGGTCGAGACGACGATGTCGCCGATCTCTATGCGCGGATCGAGCGCGCCGGCGATGCCCGTGAAGATGATGCGGTCGGGCGAGAAGACGTCGATCATGGCCTGGGTCCGCGACGCGGCGGCGACCTTGCCCACACCGCAGGCCGTGAGCACCACGTCCGCTCCCCCGAGCGTGCCCGTGTAGAACTCCTTGCCCGCGTGGTCGCTCGTCGTGCGGCCCTCGATACGCTCGCGCAGCAGCTCGACCTCCGACACCATCGCGCCGATGATTGCGATCCTCATGGCTACCCCTTGATCTTGACGATGGGAGCGAATCCCTTGAGCAGCTTCTTGGTCTTCCCCGTGCGGGTGAAATGCACCTCGATGGCATCTCCGTCGACGGCGGTCACGACACCCGGACCGAAGGTCTTGTGAGAGACCTGGTCACCCGGCGCGAAGACCTCTGCGGCCTTCGCAGCGTCCGCCTTGATGGGCTCGGGCGCCTTGATGCCGCCGCTCGAGCGCGTCTGCGAGCCGAACACGCGGCCGCCGTACATGTCCGACCCGCGGCCGGAACCGAAGGTCCCGTGGCGATCGCCGCGCTTATCCCAGCCTGTGCCCGAGAACCCGAACGAGCCGACGCCCTCGAATACGAGGTGCTCGCGCGGGATCTCCTCGATGAAGCGGCTGCGCGGGTTGGCCTGGACGGTTCCGAACACGTGGCGCACGCCCGCGTGCGTGAGGTAGAGGCGCTTCTCGGCGCGCGTGATGGCGACGTAGGCGAGACGGCGCTCCTCCTCGGAGTTGGCGGGTCCGTCACCGGTGCCGCGGTGCGGGAAGAGCCCCTCCTCGAGGCCCGCGACGAAGACGACGGGATACTCGAGGCCCTTGGCGGAGTGGACCGTCATGAGCGTGGCCGCGGTGGTCGATCCCTCGAGCGAGTCGAGGTCGGAGCGAAGCGCGAGCCACTCGAGGAAGGCGGGGAGCTTCTCGGCGGCGACGGCGGGCAGCTCAGAGGCTTCCCCGTCGGGATCCGCCTCGAGATCGTGCGTCGCGTCGAACTCCGCGGCGACCGAGAAGAATTCGTGGATGTTCTCGACGCGACCCTCGGCCTCGATGCTCATCTCCGACTGCAGGGCCGTGATGAGGCCCGCCTTCTCGACGATGGCCTCGACCACGTGCGCGAGCTCGCCTTCGATGTGGCGGCCGTGCTCGATGATCTGGCAGAACTCGGAGAGGGCGGCGCGGACCTTCGGCGTGAGCAGCTTCTCCTCGGCGATGCACGCCTCGCAGGCCTCGAAGAAGGAGAGCCCCTCGCGCGCCGCATAGCCGCGGATCTTGTCGATGGAGGTCTGGCCGACGCCGCGGCGCGGCGTGTTGATGATGCGCTGGCAGGCCACGTCGTCGGACGGGTTCACGATGACCTTGAGGTAGGCCATGACGTCGCGGATCTCCGCGCGGTCGAAGAAGCGCGTGCCGCCCACGATCTTGTAGGGCACTCCTGCGCGCATGAGCATGTCCTCGAGGATGCGCGACTGCGCGTTGGTGCGGTAGAACACGGCCACATCGTTGTAGCTCGTGCCCGCATCGTGCAGCTTCTCGATCTCCGCGGCGATCCAGCGGCCCTCATCGCGCTCGTCGGACGCCTGGTAGACCCTGATTTTCTCCCCCTCGCCGCGGTCGGTGAACAGATGCTTGTCCTTGCGCGCGGCGTTGTGGGCGACCACGGCGTTGGCGGCCTCGAGGATGTGGCCCGTGGAGCGGTAGTTCTGCTCGAGGCTCACGACCTTGGCCTCCGGGTAGTCCTTCTCGAAGCTCAGGATGTTGGTGATGTCGGCTCCGCGCCAGGAGTAGATGGACTGGTCGTCATCGCCCACCACCATGAGGTTGCGGTGGGCGCGCGCCAACAGCTCGCAGATGCGGTACTGCACGTGGTTAGTGTCCTGGTACTCGTCGACGCTGATGTAGCGGAAGCGCTCCTGGTAGCGCTCGAGCACCTCGGGATGCGTGGAGAGCAGCTCGAAGCACTTGACGAGCAGGTCGTCGAAGTCGAGCGCGTTGGCGCGGGCGAGGCGCTTCTCGAGCTCGCGGTAGACCTGTGCCGCCTTGCGCAGATGGGGTGCCTGGGCATGCGCCTCGAACTCGTCGACGTCCACGAGCCGGTTCTTCGCATCGGAGATGAGCGAGCGGATCATGTTGGGCGGGAAGTGCTTCTGGTCGATCTCGAGGTCGTCCATGATGGTGCGGACGAGGCGCTTCGAATCGTCATCGTCGTAGATCGAGAAGTTGGGGCGGTAGCCGATAAGGTCGCCGTCGGCGCGCAGCATGCGCACGCACATGGCGTGGAACGTGCAGACCCACATGCCGCGCACGCTGTGGCCCAGCAGGGCCTCGAGGCGGTCGCGCATCTCGGCGGCGGCCTTGTTGGTGAAGGTGATGGCGAGGATGCGGTAGGGGCTCACGCCGAGATCCTGGATGATGTGGGCGATGCGGTGCGTGAGCACGCGCGTCTTGCCCGAACCCGCGCCGGCGAGCACGAGCAGCGGCCCCTCGGTGGCGAGCACCGCCTCGCGCTGCTGCGGGTTGAGCGTATCCAGATTGATCCCGGGCATGCACCCTCCTCCTCGTCGGTACCCTTAAGAAGTGTAGCGGCGCACGCGGACAAATTGCCCATCAACGCATAAGACTGGGAAAACGCCAGAGATCGTCGAGGGCGCTATGCGCGCGCGGCGATCACACGCGCCACGTGCACGCCGCTCGCCGACGCATGGCTGAGCGAGTGCGTGACGCCCGAGCCGTCGCCGATCACGAAGAGCCCCTTGTAGCACGTCTCGAGGTTTCCGTCGAGCTCGACCTCCATGTTGTAGAACTTCACCTCGACACCGTAGAGCAGGGTGTCGTCGTTGGCAGTTCCGGGAGCGATCTTGTCGAGCGCATAGATCATCTCGATAATGCCGTCGAGGATGCGCTTGGGCAGCACCAGCGACAGGTCGCCCGGCGTTGCGGCGAGCGTCGGCCTCACGACGCCCTCCTCGATACGCGACTTCGTGCTGCGGCGCCCGCGCTCGAGATCGCCGAACCGCTGCACGATGACGCCGCCGCCCAGCATGTTGGAGAGCCTGGCGATGCTCTCGCCATAGCCGTTGCTGTCCTCGAACGGGATCGAGAAGTGCTTCGAGACGAGCAGCGCGAAGTTGGTGTTGTCGGTCTTCTTGCCCTCGTCCTCGAAGCTGTGGCCGTTCACCGTGACGATGCCGTTGGTGTTCTCGGCGACGACGATGCCGTGCGGGTTCATGCAGAACGTGCGCACGTTGTCCTCGAACTTCTCGGTGCGGTAGACGATCTTTCCCTCGTAGAGCTCGTCGGTGATGTCGTCGAAGATCACGCTCGGAAGCTCCACGCGCACGCCGAGGTCGACGCGGTTCGAGCGCGTGGGGATATCGAGCTCGTGGCACACGTCCTCCATCCAGGAGCTGCCGCTCCTGCCGACCGAGACCACGCAGGCGGGCGCCGTGGCGGATCCGAACCGGCCGTTCACGCGGTAGCCGCCCTCGATGCGCTCCACGGACTCGATGCGCTCGTCGAAGAAGAAGGACACGGCATCCTTCAGCTCGTCGTAGAGGTTCTGGAGCACCACGTAGTTGATGTCGGTGCCCAGATGGCGCACCTCGGCGTCGAGCAGCTGCAGCTTGTTCTGCATGCAGATCTTCTTGAACGAGGTGCCGGCGGTGGTGTAGAGCCTCGTCCCCTCGCCGCCGTGCTCGCAGTTGATCCTATCGACGTAGCGCATGAGCTCGAGGGCCTTCTCCTTGCCCACGTACTCGTAGAGCGTGCCGCCGAAATCGTTGGTGATGTTGTACTTGCCGTCCGAGAACGCGCCTGCGCCGCCGAAGCCGCTCATGATCGAGCAGGGTTTGCAGCCGATGCAGGAGGCGACCTTGCCCTCCGCGATGGGGCAGCGACGGCGCTCGAGGGCATGGCCGGACTCGAACACCGCGACGCGGATGCCCGGGCGCTGCTTGGCGAGCTCGTAGGCGGCGAAGATGCCTCCCGGTCCCGCGCCGATGATGATCACGTCGTAATCCATGGGTGCCCCCTCCGAACGGATGAGGAAGGGCCGCGCGGCCCCTCACGGTTCCCAGTGTAGATCAAGAAGGATGCGGACAGCTCAGCCGTCCAGCAGATGGTCGAGCAGCGAGGTGCAGCCCTCGAGCACGTCGTCGAAGGTCTCGTCGAAATCGCCCGTGTACCAGGGATCGGCGATGTCGCGCGGGCGCTTCGACCAATCGAGCAGCAGGTGAACCTTGCCCTCCGGATCCGCGGCAGCAGCCTCCGCTGCGCTCACCGGCCTCCAGCTCCAGCCGTAGCCGCTCTCGCCCATGAGGATGCGGTACATGCCGTCGAGGTTCTCGGCATCCATGCCGATGATAAGGTCGAAGGCGTCGTAGTCGGCGCGCGTCATCTGGCGGGCGCGGTGGTGCCCGCAGGCGATGCCCATCGCGGCGAGCTTGCTCCGCGTGCCTCGATGCACGTCCTTACCGATCTCCTCGCGGCTCGTGGCCGCGGAATCCGCCGAGAAGCGCTCCTGCACCCCGCGCTCGCGCACGAGGTGGTCGAAGACGAACTGCGCCATGGTCGAGCGGCACACGTTGCCGTGGCAGACGAAGAGGATGGAGGCCATGGCACCCGCCTAATGTCCCTTGATGGAGTTGAGGAAGTCGCGCGCGCGGTCGCTCTGGGGATGGTCGAAGAACTCGTCGGGCGTGTTCTGCTCCACGATCTGGCCGTCGGCCATGAAGACCACGCGGTTGGCCACGCGGCGTGCGAAGTTCATCTCGTGCGTGACCACGACCATGGTCATGCCCTGCTTGGCGAGCTCCACCATGACGTCGAGGACCTCGTTGATCATCTCGGGGTCGAGCGCCGAGGTGGGCTCGTCGAAGAGCATGGCCTTGGGATGCATCGCGAGACTGCGGGCGATGGCCACGCGCTGCTGCTGGCCGCCCGAGAGCTGCGCGGGCACCTTGGCGGCCTGCTCGGCGACGCCTACGCGCCGGAGCAGCTCCATGGCCTCCTCCTCGGCCTCCTTCTTGGGCTTGCGGAGCACCTCGATGGGGCCCATGGTGACGTTGTCGAGGATGGTCCTGTGGGCGAAGAGGTTGAAGCTCTGGAACACCATGCCGATCTCGGCACGAAGCGCAGCGAGCTCCTTGCCCTCCTCGGGCAGCTTGACGCCCTGGAACAGGATCTCGCCCGAGTCGATGGTCTCGAGGCGGTTGATGGTGCGGCACAGCGTGGACTTGCCGGAGCCGGATGGACCGATCAGCACCACGACCTCGCCCTTGTCGACGGTGAGGTTGATGTCCTTGAGAACGTGGAGCTGGCCGAAGTGCTTGTCCACATGGCGCATCTCGATGATGGGGCCTGCATACTCGGCGGTCATGGGTGCTCCTCCTTATACGGGGTTCTCTTCGGTGCGCGAGATGATCTTCGCACCGGATCGGTGCGCGAGGTAGATCGAGAACCGGTTGGTGGCGTAGTTGATGGCGATGTAGATGAGCGCGACGACGAAGTACATCGAGACGAGCGCATCGTAGTTGGAGATGAGCACGCGCGCGTTCTGCATGAGGTCGGGGTAGCTCACCACGTACGCCACCGTGGTGTCCTTCACCACGACGACGAGCTGCGAGACGAGGCTGGGGATGACGATGCGCAGCGCCTGCGGCAGCACGATCTTGCGGGTGATCTTGCCGTGCGTCATGCCGAGCGACATGGCCGCCTCGGTCTGTCCCTTGGGCACGGCGTTGACGCCGGCGCGGAAGACCTCGGCGAGGACGCCCGACGCTGCGAGCGCCACCGGGATCGTGATCATCCAGAACGACGGCATCTTGAGGCCGTACTTGGGGATGACCAGGAAGAAGAAGTAGATCAGGAGCAGGCTGGGAAGGCTGCGGAACAGGTCGGTGATCACGTGGCAGATGCCCGAGAGCACCTTGCTGGAGCTGATGCGCCCGAGCATGAGCAGAAGGCCGAGCCCCATGGCGAGGATGCCCGCGACGAGCGCGACCCGGATCGTGCCGAGGAAGCCCCTGAGGAGGAACCGCCACGTGGTCCAGCGGGCGAAGAAGCTCCAATAGCGGGGATTGAGCTGGTCGTTGATGTAGAACTGCCTGATGACGAAGGCGACGAGCGCTGCCAGGGCTACGAGCGAGATCGCTGTGCCGATGGCCACGCGCCTGCGCGTCTTGGGACCGGGCGCCTCGTAGAGGGCGTCCCTCATGGAAACCGCTGCGCTCATCGGAGGATCCTCACCTTCTTATCGAGGCGGTTCCCGAGGAACCCGAGGACGACCGACGTGCCGGCGTAGCAGATCGCGGAGACCACGAACGCCGAGATGCCCGCCACCGAACGGGAGTTGACGTAGTTCACCATGCCGGTGAGCTCGGGGGGCGTGAGCGGCACCTGCGAGCCCATGGCGGTGGTGAGCAGCGTCGCGATGAGGAGGTTCGTCATGGGGAGCACCGTGGTGCGCAGCGACTGCGGGATGACCACGAGGCGGATGATCTGCGTGAACGAGAGGCCCACGGAGCGCGCCGCCTCGATCTGGCCGACGCCGATGGCGTTGATGCCGCTCATGAAGTTCTCGGACGCGAACGCCGAGACGATCAGGATGACGCAGGCCAGAAGGCAGGTGCGGTACGGGAGTGTGGCGCCGAGATACGGCAGGGCGTACACGAAGATCACCAAAAGCGACACGGTGGGGATGTTGCGGAAGAGCTGCACGTAGACATCGCCCACGGTGCGCAGCGGCTTGATAGGCGACACGCGCAGCACCGTGATGATGATGCCGAGCGTGAGGCCGCCCGCGAAGCAGACCGCGGTCATGAGCCAGGTCGAGATGACCGACTGGAGGTAGATGTCGCCGAACTCGGTGAACACCTCTGCAACCCCCATATGCACCTCCTTAACCAGAGCGGGCCCCGCACCGACGTGCGGAGCCCGGACTCGTTGCTGTAGAGTCGCCGCTTGCGCGGCTCCCGTTCGGTTATCCCCGATTATGCCTGAATCGCAGGAGGCTCGGGAGCCTGGTCCTGGCCGATGCGCTTGCCGAGGCAGATGTTGTAGAGCTCGGTCCACTTGCCCGTGCTCTCGATCTCGGCGAGGAAGTTGTTCACGAACGCGACGCCGTCGGAGTTGAGCGGCAGGCCGATGCCCAGGGGATCCTCGGGGCCGAACTCGGCGGCGAGGCGGTACTTGCCGGGGTTCTCGATGATGCTGCCCATGTGGAGGGTGGCGTCGACGACGTAGGCGTCGATGCGGCCCTGCTCGAGGGCGCGGCGCAGCTCCTCATCGGTGCCGAGCTCCTGGACCTCGCCCGCGTCGGGAGCGTACTCCTCGAGGACGGCGCGGCCGTTGGAGCCCTCCTGGACGCCCACGATCTTGCCGGCGAGGTCGGCGACATCGTTGATGTCGGTGTTGTCGGCCTTGACGAGGATGCCCTGATGGCCCACGTAGTAGGGGCCGGCGAAGGAGATGAGCTCCTTGCGCTTGTCGGTGATGGTGTAGGTCGCGAACACGGCGTCGACCGTGTCGTTCTGCAGGACCGACTCGCGGGTGGAGGACTGGACGAGGGTGAGCTCGTACGCGGAGGGGTCGCCCAGGATGTAGAAGGCGAGCAGCTGCCAGAGGCCCGCGTCGAAGCCGCGGTGATGGCCGTCGACCTCGTTGAGCTGCGAGAAGAGCGTCGAGGTCTCGACGCCGCCCACGCGCAGCTTGCCGGCTGCGTGGACCTTGCTCGCCCACTCGCTGGCCATGATGTCGGAGGAGGGGGCGACGGGGCCGGAGGCGACGCACGCGTCGAAGGCCTCGGCGTCGAGGGCGGTGTCGGACGCAGCCTCGCCGCCGTCGGGAGCGGGCGCGGGAGCGGGGGCCTCGCCGCCACCGCCGCAACCGGCGAGGGCGAGCACGGCAGCGCCGTTGAGGCCGAGCGCGAGGAGCGAGCGCCTGCTGATGTTCATGTTGTTCATCGTACGTTCCTTCCTTCCAAAGATAAGGGACACGTGGATTGTACCGTCTACAGAATGCGTCCAAACGGTTAAGCAACCAGTTGAAACGTGCCGTCAATACTCGGGACCGGCGGTCCCTCTCCTGAATAATATCCTAGCTTGCAGCTCGGATATGCACAAGGAGACCGCCCATCATGTCATGCATGGGAAACAAACACGCAGGATGCGGGACCGCAGGTAGTGTGCCGGATCAGATGAGCGACTGCACGAACGGCATGCCGACGAAGTACCCCAGCACCACGATGCCGAGGATGATGCGGTAGACGCCGAACGGCTTGAAGTCGTGCTTGCGGACGAAGCCCACGAGGAACCTGATGGAGATGAGCGAGACCACGAAGGCGACGACGCAGCCCACGCCGAGGATCGCGAACTCGCTCGCGATGAAGCCTCCCCCGCCGATGAAGTACTTGAGCAGGCGCAGGAGCGAGGCACCGAACATGACGGGGATCGCGAGGAAGAACGTGAACTCCGCCGCGACGGGGCGCGCGCAGCCGAGGGCGAGACCGCCGATGATCGTGGATCCGGAGCGCGACGTGCCGGGAACGAGCGAGAGCACCTGGAAGAGGCCGATGCCGATGGCGGTCTTCCACGAGAGGTTCTCGAGCGAGGTCGTGGTGGCGAGGGCGTCCGCGTCCATCAGGACATCCCCGGCGAAGTGGCGGCCCACACGCGGCGAGGCGGCAGCGCGGGCGTTCCTGCGGTTCTCGAGGATGATGAAGATGATGCCGTAGAAGATGAGGGCGGCGGCGATGACGACGGGGCCGGAGAGGTGCTCGTCCATCCAGTCGTCGAGCGGGATGCCCACGGCGGCCGCAGGGATGCAGGCGACGATGATCTTGCCCCAGAGCGACCAGGTGCCGCGACGCTCCTCGGCGGTCTTGGAGCGGGAGAAGGGGTTCAGCCTCCCGAAGTAGAGCACGACCACCGCGAGGATGGCGCCCAGCTGGATGACCACGAGGAACATCTTCCAGAACTCGGGCGAGACGTCCAGCGTGACGAACTCCTCGAGGAGCAGCATGTGGCCCGTCGACGAGATGGGCAGCCACTCGGTGATTCCCTCGATCAGGCCGAAAAGGGCGGCTTTCAACAGTTCGATGATGTCCACGGAGACCTCCCGCCGAACTTTTTCCCACACGAATGCCATTTCATGATACTCTTATAACTCCCTACACGCCCTATGCTCCCTCAATGTCCTCTAAACGTGGAAGAACCGTGATACGGGCGAAACTGCGGTATTCTAGGTGATTGCCTGCCGCACGACGTATGGAGGACGGAGTTTGGCGAAACGCCAGCCACATATACGCGCGCTCGCAGCCTGTCTGCTCTCAGCCGCATTGCTCGCTGTGTCGATCGCCTTCCCGGCGACGGCCCATGCTGCGACGATGGCGGAGCTTCAGGCCGAAGTCGTGCGCTGCTCCGACGAGTATGACACCTGCGTGAGGCACATCGAGGAGCTCCAGGCCGAGATCGAGGCCAACGAGGCCCGCATCGCCGAGCTCGAGGCCATGCTTCCCAACCAGCGCCAGCGCACGAGCGATTCGATCCGCTGGCAGTACCGCATCTCCCTCGACGCCCCCGGCCTGATCGAGATGGTCCTCTCGGCCGAGAACTTCTACGACATGCTGGCCACCATCCAGTACCTCGACATCATCCAGACGCGCAACAACGCCGAGCTCCAGGCCCTCATCGACCTGGACGCCGAGCTCACGGCGACGCGGCAGAAGCTCGCCGAGGATCTGGCGCTCGCCGAATCCGAGAAGGCCGCCGCGCAGCAGGCGCTCGACGAGGCCATCGAGGCGCGCGAGGCCCTGCAGGCCGCCATCCTCGCCCAGCAGGAGGCGGAGCGCCTCGAGCGCGAGCACGCACTTGCCGAGGCGCAGGCGCATGCAGGCGAGGAGTTCACCACCGCGAGCGGCAACACCGCGACGATCGAGATCCCGCCCAGCGAGGATATCGGCGCAACCGGCGGCGGAGATTCCGGAACCGTCAGCACCGACCCCTCCGTCATCACCCGCGACTACTTCGTCCAGGTGTGGAGCGGCCGTATCGACAACTACCTCGCCGGATCCCCGCTCTCTGGCTACGGCTACGCCTTCGCGGAGGCTGCATGGGATTACGGCGTCGACCCGCGCTGGTCGCCCGCCATCGCCGCCGTCGAGAGCTCCAAGGGCTACTACTGCTTCGAGCCCTACAACGCCTGGGGCTGGTTCGCCTATCTCGGCTCCGACTGGGACAGCAGCATCCGCGCGCATGTCGCGGGCCTTGCCAACGGCTACGGTTACACGCTCACCTACGCCGCGGCGGCACGCTACTGCCCGCCCGGCGACGCATGGTATTCGCTCACGGCATACTACATGCTCCAGGTCTGGCCCAGCGATCAGCTCTAGGCCGCTCCTCGCCGCTTACCGAAAACTGACTTTCAAGTCAATTTTTCCGACCCTTTTCCTGTAAGCTTGTTACTCGAAAAGGGAGTAGCTTGCATACGTGAGTATGTAGCATGCCATCGTCAGTACGGGATCGTCCGATCCCCGGGGCATGTTCTAAGAAGCGAGACTTTTGCCGCACGACAGCCTGCAGCAGAAGCCTCGTTTTTTGCTGCAAACCGACTGGAAGGAGCAGCAGCCCCGCAAGTCCCCCGCATCCCCTGCCGCGCTACCCGCGTAGCGCCCCTTTCCCATAACCACATAGACACCTGATCAGGAGGCCAGAGATGGACGTCTTCTCCCCTGCCGCATCGGCGTTGTCCCTGCTCGCCGGCATCGGCACCTTCCTCATCGCCTGCAAGATGATGAGCGAGAACCTCGAATCGATCGGCAGCGACAAGCTGCGCGCACTGTTCGCGAGCGCGTCCCGCAGCAAGCTGCTCGGCGTCGGCATCGGCGCGCTGGGCACCGCCGCCATCCAGAGCTCCGGCGCGACCACCGTCATGGTGATCGGCTTCGTGAACGCCGGCATCATGACGCTCGTGCAGGCGGCCACGATCGTCTTCGGCGCCAATATCGGCACGACCATCACGGCGCACATCGTGGCGCTCGGCCTGATCGGCGCGGACGCCCTGTCGACGACGGTGATCTTCTCTGCCTTCACGTGCCTCGGCGCCCTGCTCGCCCAGAAGGCCAAGGGCGACACGCTGCGCACGGTCGGCGGCATCGTGACGGGCTTCGGCATGCTGTTCGTCGGCCTCTCGAAGATGAGCAGCTCCATGGAGGGATTCGCGCAGCTCGAGGGCGTGAGGACCTTCCTCGCCTCCATCGAGAACGGTGCCCTGCTCATCCTCACCGGCGCCATCCTCACCGCCATCATCCAGAGCTCGTCGGTCATGACGTCGGTCGCCATCACGATGCTGGTCGCCGGCCTCATCACGCTCGATCAGGGCATCTTCCTCACGATGGGCTCCAACATCGGCTCATGCGTCGTCTCCATCATCGCGAGCATCACGAGCGGGACCAACGCCAAGCGGACGGCGGCGATCCATCTGCTCTTCAACATCGGCGGCGTCGTCCTGTTCGTGCTCATCGGCCTGGCCATCCGCTTGTTCACGGCAGGGGCGGTCTCGCTCGGCTCCATCTTCTACGATGCGTTCCCCGGAATGCCGCAGACGCAGCTCGCGGTGTTCCATACCGTCTTCAACGTGGTTGCCGTCATCGTGGTGCTTCCGTTCACCGAGGCCGTCGTGGCGCTCGTCTGCCGCATCATCCCCGACAGCGACCAGGCGGATGCGATGGCGTACCGCACGCACTTCATCGATGAGAACATGCTGGCGACGCCCGCCATCGCCGTCGCGCAGGTCCGCAGCGAGATCGCGAACATGGCGGTGATCGCGACCGAGAACTTCGATGCATCGCTTTCCATGGCGACGAGCATGGATTTCAGCGGGCGCCGGCTGTTCTACGAGCGCGAGGGCGAGCTCGACTTCCTCAACAGGGCCATCGTGGTATTCATCGCCAAGCTGCTGAAGGGCAAGCTCAGCGAGGCCGACCACACCTACCTCTCGAAGGCGATCCATTCGGTCTCCGACTTCGAGCGCGTGGGCGATTATGCGAAGAACATCGTCGAATACGCAGAGGCGCTCGATGGGATCGGCCAGTGCTTCTCCCCCGTGGAGATTGAGGAGATCGAGCGCATCGGAGCGCTCATCCACGAGATCTCGCAGCACACCGTCGAGGCGTACCTGTATGGCGAGCACTCCGAGCTCGAGCAGGTGTACGCCCTCGAGGAGCAGGTGAACGCCTTGGCAGAGCAGATGGCGCAGAGCTACATCCGCAGGCTTGCGGATGGTTCCAGCAAGGCGGAGGAGAGCACGCGGTTCCTCTCGCTCTCGACCGACGCGGAGAGGGTCGCCGACCACTTCGTCAATGTGGCGAAGACCGTCCGAACGCTCGCATAGGCCCTTCGGATCAGTCCCGCTCTTCCCCCGCCGTGAGGAAGACCATCGCGAGGACGAGCGAGAAGCCCACGAGCTCGGCGACGGAGAACGACGTCTTGAGCCAGAGCACGGTGGCGATCGTCGCCGTGACCGGCTCGGCAGTGTTGAGCAGCGCGGCGCGCATCGCCCCCGCATCCTTGGCGCCCTGCAGGAAGAGGCCGTAGGCGCCGAAGGTTCCGGGCACGATGACGAAGGCGAGCAGCAGGATGCCCCTCATATCGAGCGCGGGCATGGTCTCCCAGGGACGCACGAAGAGGGCGAGGGTGATACCCGAGGTGAGGAAGGCGAGGCCGTTCACCGCGAAGTTGCCGAAGCGTTCCATGGCCTTGCGGGGCAAGATCGCGAGGCAGGCTGAGGATGCGGCGAGCAGGACGCCCCACACGGCTCCCGAGACCGGCAGCGCGAGCTGGCCCGGCCTGCCGCCGGTTGCGATGAGGTAGGTGCCTACGAGCGCGCATGCGATGCCCACGGCCTCGCGCTTGAGGGGAAGGCGCCGCTTGGAGACGCACGTGTAGACGAGCACGAGCAGGATGCCCAGGCTCTGGATGACCGTCGCCGTGGCGGGGTTGGTCCAGAAGATGGCCTGCAGGTAGGAGATCTGCGAGAACAGGATGGCCGCCAGTCCCACGCCGTAGATCCAGAGGAGGTTGCGCGGGGATGAGACCGCATCGCGCAGGGCATCGCGGTCGAGGACCCAAGCCGGGATGAGGAAGAGCCAGCAGCCCAGCAGCTCGCGAACGCAGGCGAGCCAGAGCGGGTCGATGGCGTAGGCGTCCATGAGGAATCCCGCGACCGTGCCGTTGACGCCCCAGAGCATCGCGCCGACGATGGCCATGGCTATGCCGCGCCTCACGCGCGAACGGTCTTCCATCGGACACCTCCTCTCTCCGAATCCACCTGTTGCGGACCGCGCTTTGGGGACGGTTCCTTTTTCGCGGTTTTCCGCGCTTTTGGGACGGTTCCTTTTGCGAGGTCTCGGGCGACAGCCGTTCGAGCATAGCACGTTCGACGGCCCCGTCTGCTACAGTTAAACAGGTGTGCAATCAACGGAGGTGCCCATGTCTGAGGAAACGAGATCGTTCTCCGAGCCCCGCGCCGACCTCGCGGTCGGAAGCGTCCACAGCGAGTTCGAAGTCGTGGAGGTCTATCAACTCCCCGAGCTCTCGGGCTGCGCATACCGCATGCGCCACATGCCCAGCGGGGCGCGCATGCTCTGGATCGCCTGCGACGATGCCAACCGCGCCTTCGCCATCGGCTTCAAGACACCCCCCGCGGACGACACGGGCGTCTTCCACATCCTCGAGCACTCCGTGCTCTGCGGGTCCGAGCGCTTCCCCGTGAAGGAGCCGTTCGTCACGCTGCTCAAGACCTCCATGCAGACGTTCCTCAACGCCATGACGTTCCCCGACAAGACCCTCTATCCCGTGGCATCCACCAACGTCACCGACCTCGAGAACCTCATGGACGTCTACCTCGACGCCGTGCTGCATCCCGCCATCTACGCCCGCCCGCGCATCTTCGAGCAGGAAGGCTGGCACTTCGAGCTCGAGTCGCCCGAGGCCCCGCTCACCTACAACGGCGTGGTCCTCAACGAGATGAAGGGCGCCATGTCCGACCCCGACGACGTGCTGTTCCAGGCTGTCGGCCGCGAGCTCTACCCCGACACCGCCTACCGCTTCGAGTCGGGCGGCGCACCGCGCGCCATCCCCACGCTCACCTACGAGCAGTTCCTCGACAACCACGCGCGCCACTACAACCTCGCCAACAGCTACACCATCCTCTACGGCGACCTCGACATCGACCGCGAGCTCGCCTTCATCGCCAGCCGCTTCGCCACGGTGAATCAGCGCACAAGCGGAGAGCCCAACCCGCTGGAGCTGCAGGCGCCCGTCACGACGCCCCTGCGCACGATCGAGATGGCCACCGCGCCCGAGAACGCCAGCGTTGCGCTGGCCTACGTCATCGGAACCTCCGCCCAGCGCGAGCGCATGCTCGCCGCGGACATCCTGCTCGACGCCCTCTGCGGTTCCAATGAGGCGCCGCTCAAGCGTCGCGTGCTCGATGCCGGGCTGGGTGAGGATTTCTCGTCCGCTCTGATCGACTCGCTGTACCAGCCGCAGGTCATGTTCACCCTGAAGGGCGCGCGCGAAGGTGTGGCGGAGGAGTTCCGCAAGCTGATCGAGGACTCCTGCGCCGAACTCATCGAGAACGGCATCCCCGCAGACAAGCTCCGCGCCGCGCTTGCCCAGGCGGAGTTCACGCTCCGCGAGGGCGAGTGGGGCATCGCAGACGGCGTCGCCTATGCCATCACGTCCCTCTCGAGCTGGCTCTACGACGATGACGACCCCGTGTCGTACCTGCACTACGAGCAGGAGATCGCCCACATGAAGGAGGGGTTGGACAAGGGCTACTTCGAGGAGCTCCTGCGCTCGATGATCACCGAGAACGGCCATTCCGCCCTCGTGGACCTCGTGCCCGTCGCGGAAGGCGATGCCGCCGAGGAGGCGGCCGAGCTCGCACGCATCAAGGAGGGCATGACGGAGGACGACCTCGCGCATGTGATCGACGAGGTCGCGGCCCTGCGCGCGGAGCAGGAGCGCGAGGACGCGCCCGAGGATATCGCCAAGCTCCCGCGCCTTGGCGTGGCCGACATCGGCGAGCCGGCGGTTGAGACGCCCATCGCGTTCGAGCAGGCTGGCCTCCCCTACCTCGTGCACGACGTCGACACCCACGGCATCGCCTATGCCTACCACTACTTCGACCTGGACGGCGTCACCTTCGACGAGCTGCCCTACGTCAGCCTGCTCGCCAGCCTGCTCGGCAAGCTCGACACCGCCGCGCACAGCGCATCCGAGCTCGACACCGTCATCGAGGAGAACCTCGGCATGCTCAACTTCTTCACCGAGGTCTACGCCGAGGATGGCAACCCGAACGCCGTCCGGCCGCTCTTCGTGGTTTCGGCCAGCGCGCTCTCCGAGAAGATCGCCATGCTCGCCGAGCTGCCGCGCGAGGTGTGGGGCACCACGCTTTTCGGCGACACGGAGCGCATCCGCGCCATCCTTCAGCAGCGCCGCATCGCCCAGGAGCAGACCTATCTCAACTCCGGGCACACCGCCGCGCTCACCCGCGCGCTCACCTACGTCGCGCGCGGCATGGTCGCGGTCGACAAGATCAACGGCGTCTCCGCATACCTCTTCCTCAAGGACCTGCTCGCGAACTGGGATGAGCGCAAGGACGCGCTCTGCGCCAAGCTCTCCGAGCTGTGCGGTCGCATCTTCCGCGCCGGCAACGTGACGATCTCGTTCGCGGGATCTCCCGAGATGCGCGCGCGGTTCCAGGAGCTTGCGGGCACGCTCGGCCTTCCCGAGGGGGGCGTCTCCGAAAACGTGCTCGAGATCCCCGATCCCGTCTCCGCCTTCGAGGCCTTCGTCATGCCCAGCAACGTGGCGTTCGTCTGCGAGACGGGCCCCACGTCGCCGCGCGATGCCGGAAGCCGCGGAGCCTGGACCGTCGCAACGCGGGCCCTCTCCTTCGACTACCTCTGGAACGAGGTGCGCGTGAAGGGCGGCGCATACGGGACCGGCTTCCGCCACAACCCCAACGGCAGCATGCAGTTCTGGTCGTTCCGCGACCCCGGCGTGGATCCCACGATCGCCCGCTACGAGGCGGCGCCCGCTTGGCTCGCCGCATGGGATCCCAGCCAGAGCGAGCTCGAGGGCTACATCGTCTCCTCCGTCGCCAACCACGACGCGCCCGTGAAGCCGCGCGCGCTTGCACGCAGGCAGGACGGCAACTGGTTCCGCGGACGATCGCCCGAATGGCTCAACGAGACGCGCGAGCAGATCATCGCGACCACCGCGGCCGATGTCCGCGCCCTCGCCGAGCCCCTCGCCGACGTCGCACCCACCCGCGGCATCTGCGTGTTCGGATCGCGCGACGCCATCCAGGCGAGCGGGATCGATTTCGAGGTCATCGAGCTGATGGGAGCTGCAGGGGACTAGAGCAGGCCCAGCCGCACGCAGGCACGGTACAGGCCGCCGTCATCGATGTCGTCCGTGACATAGGTGGCGGCGGCTTTCGCTGCCTCGGTTGCTGCGCCCACGGCAACGCTCGTTCCGCACGCCTTGAACAGCGCGATGTCATTCTCGCTATCGCCGAATGCGACGGCTTCGTCTGTTGAGATGCCGAGGTAATCGAGCATGGCACGCGCACCCGACCCCTTGCCTCCGCCTATGGGGATGATGTCGGCGAACGTCGGGGCCCAGCGGGCGAGATCGCATCCGGGCAGCTGCACGGCGAGGGCGGCCTCCTCTTCCGGCATGCACTCCACAGACGCCTGGTAGATGTTGCCTTCGAAGATGGCGCTGGGGTCGCACAGGGGGAACCGCTCTTCCGCTGGAGCGAACACGTAGTAGAAGCTCGGGGAACGGTGCACCGAGAAGACGCGCTCCGTTCCCTGGATGAGCAAGGTTCGCTCGGTTGTGCGGGCGAACGCGTACAGGGCTTCAAGGCTTTCCGGAGAGAAATGCAGGTCGCGGACGACCGTCTCCCCCACCGTGCAGCGCTGGCCGTTGAAGAACGACGTTCCGTCGAACAGGTCCAGAGGGAAACCGCCCAAGTCGAGCGGGCAACGGCCGCTCGCGACGAAGCACTTCACGCCGCGCGCGCGGAGCTCCTCGAGCGCCTGCACCGACGAGGGAAGCAGGTCGAGCAGGCCGAGATGCGCGAGCGTGCCGTCGATGTCGAAGAAGGCGGCCTTGATGGGTGCGGGCGTGGCCCAGCTGTTCGCGATAGTATCCATACGGCTATTGTGGCACAGTCGGAGCACGGTCAGTGCACTACAATGCCGAGAGAACACGCTACCGTGCGAAAGGGGCGCCCGATGAAGGCATTCAGGGAAACCGCAGGATACCTGCTCGGTTTCGCGCTCTTCGTTGTGGTGGTCCCCGCCATCATGTGGGCGGTCTCCGATGGCATCCGTCCCAGCGCACTGCGCGTGATCGCCTTCGCAATTCTCGCAATCGCAGGCCTTTGCCTCAGCATCTGGTCGATCGTGCACATGCGGCGCGTGGGCAAGGGCAACCCCATGGACGCGTTCAACCATGAGGTGGCACCGCGCACGAGCCAGCTCATGACCGACGGCCCCTACGCCATCTGCCGCAACCCCATGCTTCTCGGCGTGCTCCTCTACTACCTCGGCTTTGTCATCCTGCTGGCCTCCGTCAAAGCGGCGCTCGTACTCGTCGCATACGCAGCAATCATGTCAGTGCAGGTCCGCGCCGAGGAGAGGCGCCTGGAGGCGGACTTCGGCGAAGCATACCTCGCCTACAAGAGCCGAACCAAGCGGCTCATCCCGTTTGTCTGGTAGGTTGCCGCGCTGCAGATGCGCAGCTAGAACAGGCAGCGCTCGATGATGTCCTTGCCGCGGAGCACTTCGAGCCACTCCGCGGGGATGGCGTCGTAGCCGTAGACCTCGCCCGCAAGCGCGCCCGCCACGCAGGCGGTGGTGTCGGTATCGTCTCCCATGTTCACGGCCATGAGCACGCAGTCGCGGTAATTCGATGTATGGGTGAAGCACCAGATCGCGGCTTCGAAGGTGTGCTTCACGAACCCGCTCGACTTCACCTGATCGATGCTCGACGGCAGCTCGACCTCCTGCGCGAGCGCGGGGTTGCGCAGGATGTGCACGAACTGCACGCAGGCCTCGCAGGAGATCTCATGCGCGTGGGTGATGGCCGAGACCTCGCGGATGACGTCGTCGGACGCATCGGTGTAGGCGAGCGGAGCGATGCGCATGAGCGAGCCGTTGCCGTTGGAATTGACGCCCGACCGGCCGATGCCCTCGGTGATGGCTCCTGCAGTAGAGTTACCCACGTCGAATACGTTCTTGTCGATGGCGAATTCGCCGTCATAGTACCAGTCCTCGAAGTTGAGGCGTATGTCGGCAACGTCCACGCGTCCGCCCTTCGCCTTGATGCTCGCGCTGGTGGCGAGCAGAAGCGCCGTGTCGTCGGACCATGTGCCCGTGGGCTGGAAGTGGAATCCCGTGAAGCCGACCATGCCCGTGCATTCGAAGCTTCCACGGGCCTTGAACTCGTACGGGACTCCCAGAGCGTCGCCCACCGCCGCACCGTACACTGCATCGCGTAGTGCCATTGCTGCCTCCTCCGTTATCCCGAAAACGAACGGCTCCGAAACGCGGGGAAGCGCTTCGGAGCCGTCATCATGTCCTAATGCGAGAGCCTGGGACCGATCTTGCGGACGCGTTTATCCTGGGCCGCGACCTTGCCCTCCGTGCGCTGCTCCTGCTCACGCTTGGCAGCGAGCTTCTCTTTGAGGCGCCTGAACAGGGCGTTGCGCTGCAGGGGGATCATCGTTCTGCTCCCCTACTCAAGCGCCATGTCGCCGTCGGCGATGATGCCGGCTTTGCGCATGATCTCGGAGACGGCCCAGGCGATGGCGGCGGGCAGCACGATGCAGACGAGCAGCATGCCCACCCACTGGAAGGGACCGGGCGCGATGCCGTCGGCGATCCAGCCCGTGTAGAGGCCGATCGGCCCCACGAGCCCGCTCGTCCCCATGCCGCTCGCGATGGCGGCGCCGTTCTGCTCGAGGTGGAAGATGCAGGTCGCAACAGGACCGGTGATGGCAGACGCCACGATGGCGGGCACCCACACGGCCGGCTTCTTCATGATGTTGCCCATCTGCAGCATCGAGGTGCCGATGCCCTGCGACACGAGCCCGCCGACGCCGTTCTCGCGGAAGCTCGCCACGGCGAAGCCCACCATCTGCGCGCAGCAGCCCGCAAGCGCGGCACCGCCGGCGAGGCCGGTGAGCGAGAGGGCGGCGCAGATGGCTGCCGAGGAGATCGGCAGCGTGAGCGCGATGCCGATGACGACCGAGACGATAATGCCCATGAAGAAGGGCTGCAGCTCGGTCGCCCACATGATGAGGTTGCCGAGCGAGGAGGCGAGCGCGCCGATCCACGGAGCGACGAGCATGGCGAGCGCGCAGCCCACGCCCACGGTGACGCCGGGGGTCACGAGGATATCGACCTTGGTCTCCTTCGAGACGGCCTTGCCGAGCTCGGCGGCCACGATGGCGACCACGAGCACGGCGAGCGGTCCGCCCGCACCGCCGGCGGCGTTGGCAGCCTGCCCCACCGCGGCGAGCGAGAACAGCACGAGCGGAGGTGCCTGGAGCGCGTATCCGATGGCGATGGCCATCGCGGGTCCCGCGACGGCCTTGGCGAATCCGCCGATCTCGGAGAGCGCGGCGATGCCCGTGAGGTCGCCGAGGGTGCCGAAGATGGTGCCGATGAGCAGCGATGCGAACAGGCCTTGCGCCATCGCGCCGAGCGCACCGATGCAGTAGCGCTGGAAGCTGATCTCGATGCCCTTGCGGGCAAGGAAGCCCTGCTGCTCTGCCGTTTCTGCCATGGATGCCTCCTAGGGGTCAGTGGAGCTTCTCCGCCCACGCGTCCTCGCGGAACCCGACGAGCACGAAGCCCTCGCCGATGAGGAGCGGCCGTTTGACGAGCATGCCGTTGCCGGCAAGCAGCTCGACGGCCTCCTCCTCATTCATACCCGCATCGAGCCTCGCCTTAACATCGAGTTCGCGGTAGAGCTTCCCGCTCGTGTTGAAGAAGCGCCTGAAGGGCAGGCCGCTCGCGGGAATCCATGAACGGAGCTCGTCTGCCGTGGGCGCCTCGTCGACGATATGGCGGTCGGTGTATGCGATTCCCGCAGAGTCCAGCCATTTCTTCGCCTTCCTGCAGGTCGAGCACGCAGGATACTCGATGAACATAAGAGAATTAGCCATTTGGGTTCCCTCCGTTTGCAACTTTCGACTTGAATTGTATCGCGTCGTGGTATCTTCTTATATGCAAGGGGAAACCGCATGAGAGGAGAGGTCCATGCATCCTGTTATCAACACCGACGATTGCATCGGCTGCGGCGCATGCGCTGATGCCTGCCCGATGGGTGTCATCGAGGTCGAGGACGTCGCCACCGTCGTCGACGCCGACTCCTGCGTCGGCTGCGAGGCCTGCCTGGGCGCCTGCCCGGTCGAGGCCATCACCGAGATCGCCGAGGACTAGTTCCGAAGCGAGATCGCCCGAGCGCTTATCCCCCGCCGCGTGCGGGGGATTTGTTTTCGCGCGTTTAAACGGGGTTTCGGACGCTCGGCGAAGAGGTGATCATCGGCACACCATGATGCGGTCTATCGTGCTACGGTGATGCCGTGTTGGAATCCCGACGAAAGGAGATGCTATGCATCCCGTTATCAACACCGACGATTGCATCGGCTGCGGCGTGTGCGTCGACGAGTGCCCGATGGAGATCCTCGAGCTCAATGACGACGGCGTGTGCGCCGTCGCCGACGCCGATTCCTGCATCGGCTGCGGAGCCTGCATGGAGAGCTGCCCCAACGGCGCCATCACCGACATCGCCGACGACTAGACCGAACCGGCAGCTCGGATAAGAGAGCACCTCTCGTAGCCAACGCAGCTTTGCAGGACTACGAGGATAATCGGTTCTCCGACACCATCGCACGTTAAGAAGCCCCCGCTTGAGGCGGGGGCTTCTCCTTCTCGAAAGGTTGCGCGAACGTCCTAGTCGCGCGTGAGCTTTCGGTGCAGGCGGTGCGGCCGCGATGCCTCGGGTCCGAGACGCGCGATGCGGTTCTCCTGATAGCCCTCGAAGTTGCCCTCGTACCAGTACCAGCGGCCGGGATGCTCGTCATCGCCCTCCCACGCCAGGATATGCGTGGCGATGCGGTCGAGGAACCAGCGGTCGTGGCTCGTCACGACGGCGCAGCCGCTGAAGCGCTCGAGGGCCTCCTCGAGGCTCTCGAGGGTCTCGACATCGAGGTCGTTGGTCGGCTCGTCGAGCAGCAGCAGGTTGCCGCCCTGCTGCAGGGTGAGCGCGAGGTTCAGCCTGTTGCGCTCGCCTCCCGAGAGCACGCCCGCCTTCTTCTGCTGGTCCTGCCCCTTGAAGCCGAAGCTCGCCACGTAGGCGCGGCTCGGCACCTCGGTCTTGCCCACGGTGATGTAGTCATTGCCCCCCGAGACGACCTCCCACACGCTCTTGTCGGAATCGATGCCGGCGCGGCCCTGGTCGACGTAGGAGATCCTGACCGACTCGCCGAGCTCGAGCGTGCCGGCATCGAGCGGCTCGGCGCCCACGATCATCTTGAAGAGCGTGGTCTTGCCTACGCCGTTCGGGCCGATGACGCCCACGATGCCGTTGCGCGGCAGCATGAACGAGAGGTCCTCGATGAGGACGCGGTCGCCGAAGCGCTTGGTGATGTTCTCGGCCACGAGGACCTTGGACCCCAGGCGCGGGCCCGCGGGGATCTGGATCTCGGTGAAGTCGAGCTTCTTGGATGCGGCTGCCTCGGCGGCCATCTCCTCGTAGCGGGCGAGACGCGCCTTGCCCTTGGCCTGGCGGGCCTTGGCGCCGCTGCGCACCCACGCGAGCTCGCGCTCGAGCTTCTTGGCACGCTTCGCGTCCTGCTCGCCCTGGAGCTTGAGGCGCGCGGCCTTCTTCTCGAGGTAGGTGGAGTAGTTGCCCTCATAGGGGTAGAGCTGGCCGCGGTCGACCTCGCAGATCCAGCCGGCGACGTTGTCGAGGAAGTAGCGGTCGTGCGTGACGGCCATGACAGCGCCCTCGTAGCGGTGCAGGAACTGCTCGAGCCACAGCACGCTCTCGGCGTCGAGGTGGTTGGTCGGCTCGTCGAGCAGCAGCAGGTCGGGTGCCTCGAGCAGGAGCCTGCAGAGCGCGACGCGCCTGCGCTCGCCGCCGGAGAGCACGTTGACGGGCATGTCCGGGTCGGGGCACTGCAGCGCGTCCATGGCCTGCGAGAGCTGTGAGTCGAGGTCCCAGCCGTTGGCCGCGTCGATCTCGTCCTGCAGGCGGCCCATCTCGTCCATCAGGGAATCGAAGTCAGCATCGGGGTCGGCCATCTCCTCGCCGATCTCGTTGAAGCGCGCGACCTTGGCGAGGATGTCCGCGAACGCGAGCTCGATGTTCTCGCGCACGGTCTTGTCCTCCTCGAGCGGCGGCTCCTGCTGGAGCAGGCCCACGGTGTAGCCGGGCGAGAGCATGGCCTCGCCGTTGGAGACCTGCTCGAGACCGGCCATGACCTTGAGCAGGGTGGACTTGCCCATGCCGTTGGGGCCGACCACGCCGATCTTCGCACCGGGATAGACGCCCACGGTCACGTCGTCGAGGATGACCTTGTCGCCGACGGCCTTGCGCGCGCGATACATCTGGTAGACGAACTCTGCCATGGGGACTCCTTTCGCTGGGCGGTTCCCTTCGATTGTAGAGGATGCTGGCATCGGGCCTCGTGGCACGAACCATGCCCGTTTTCAGCACAGAGGGCACGTATTCCGAGGTTTTTCAATACCATCCGTTCATCGGGCGCATAGAGGGTTTTCAAAACCGCAGGTCAGCGGGTCGAGCAATCACACTCGTATGGCGTCGATGGCGATCCGACACCCGATAACCTCGGAATAAGTGCCCTCTGTGCTGAAAACGGGCCGATTCTGCGCCACGTGCACCCGTTACCAGACGGAGCCCGTGTACACGTCGATCCCGTTGTCGCCCGAGACGCGGACGCGCGGCAGAGCGGTGGGATCGTCGCCCGGGTAGACGCGGTCGTACTCGGTGGTGAACGAGCAGTAGATGCCCACACGCTCGATCGCAGCCGCCGAGACGTCGCTCACGTCGCCGTACGGGTAGGCGAAGGCACCGCGCGAGCCCAGGATGTCGACGGCATGCGAGAGGTCGTCGACGAGCTCGTCCTCCGACAGGTCGTAGATCGCACCGCCGTGGCCGATGGGGAAGCACACGTAGGGGCTCGCGTAGTCCCTGAGCACCTCCTCGATATCGCCGCGGCTGCATTCGATGAACGAGGTCGCGGGAACCCCGTACTGCTCGAGCAGCGGGATGCCCAGGTTGAGGAAGCCGTACTCGCCGTCGTCGAAGGTGAGGATGACGCTCTTGTCGGGCAGCGAGTGCGTCCCGTCGACGTAGGCGCGCAGCTCCGCCCACGACGGGAAGTAGAAACCCCGCTCGACGAGCCAGGCGAGCTGCTCGGAGAGCTCGTCGGTCGAGACGTAGTTGGCGTCGAGGTAGTCGGGCGGGTTCGCGGGATCGTAGACGTAGTGGTACATCATGACCGAGATGCCGTCCTCATCCCAGCCCGCGTCGACGTCGTCGGTCACGAGGACCGTCCGCTCGGCACGGGCGGACATGCCCGCGTCGTTAACGACGGAGTAGGTAACCGTGTAGGTTCCCGGCGTCGAGGTGTCCACCTCGCCCGAAACCTGCACGCGGTCGGAGAGGCTCCCCTCCTCTGTATCGCGCGCGAGGCAGCCCGGCTCCACGTACTCCTCGCCCGTGCGGACGATCGTCTCGTGATCGCCGCAGAGCGTCATGGTGATGCGGCCGTCGGGTGCGAGCTCGGCATCGGCACCGGCTTCGGCGTCGGTGACGACGACCGAGTCGGTCGTGGGCCGGCCCTTCCGGTGCACATCGTCGCCAGGACGATGATGCTGCGGTCGAGCCGTGGAGGCTCGCCCTTCCACGCTCCGGAAACGCTGGAATGGGGAATCGCGGTCGTGCGGGGACGACGTTCATCCGCCCTCCGCGTCGGCCTCCTTCGCTCAGCCATCGAGCTTCACCACGCTCCGATCGTAGGTCATGAGGCCGTTGGTCTCCTCCTCGACGTCCGAGACCTGCGTGTACACGTATCCGCTGAGCCCCTCGGCCTCGAGCGCGTCGACCGAGGCGAGCAGCGTCCGCAGCTCGTCGCGCCACACCTCGATCGAGGGGAAGGTCGCGTATCCGTAGGATTCGGGGCAGGCGGCATGCTCGGGGATGTGCCAGGTGAGGCCGCCGAACTCGCTGATCATGAACGCGCGCGGCTCGACCGCGTCGTCGCGCCAGACCTTCTGCGGCCTGAAGTAGTTGTGCACGCCCTTGATGTCGCCCGTGCCCTGGTCGTACCAGCCGCTCACCGAGAGGATCGGGCGCGTGGGATCGGTCGCGCGCGCCATGCGCGTGGCGTCGGCAGCGCAGAACTGCCCCCAGCTCTCGTTGAACAGCACCCACGCGGCGATGCAGGGATGGGACGAGAGGCGCTCGATGACGGCGCGGGCGGTCTCCGTCCACTCCGTGCGATATGCCCCGTCGGCGGAAGCGAGCTTCTCCCATGCGTCGGGCGTGCTGTCGTCGAGCGCCGTCCACGACCCGGGGAAGAGCGTGGGCTTCTGCTGCGTCTGCCAGGCGGAGAGCTCGCCGCCGCCGCTGATCATGTCCTGCCAGACGAGCATGCCGAGGCGGTCGCAGTGGTAGTAGAAGCGGGCGCGCTCGAGCTTGATGTGCATGCGCATCATGTTGAAGCCGAGGCGCTTGCAGGTCTCGATATCGAAGACGAGGGCATCGTCGGAGGGGGCCGTCATGAGGCCGTCGGGCCAATAGCCCTGGTTGAGGATCCCCTTCGCGAAGAAGGGCTCGTGGTTGAGGCAGAACCTGAGGCGCCCCGAGGCGTCGGGCTCGACCGACACCGTGCGGAAGGCGCAGTAGCTCCGCACGCGGTCGTCTCCGTAGCTCACGATCAGCTGGTAGAGGTGGGGATCGTCGGGCGACCACCGGTGCACGGAGCCGAGCTCGACCACCACACCGTCGGGGCTTCCCGACCCCGCGCCCACTGCGGCCCCGTTTTCGTTCACCACCACGGCGAGCGGCCTGTTCCTCCCGTTCACCTCGGCGCGCACGGTGACGCGCGCCGCATCGGCGTCGGGTTCGACGGACAGCGAGAGGATGCGGATCTTGGGCACGATCTCGAGCCACACGCTCTGCCAGATGCCCGACTGCGCGGTGTACCACATGGTCCCGCGGTCGATGCGCTGCTTGCCGCGCAGCTGCCCGCCCTTCTCGCTGGGGTCGTAGACCTGCACGCGCAGGGTGTTGAAGCCCGGATGGAGCTGGTCGGTGATGTCGCACGAGAACGGCAGGTAGCCGCCGATGTGCTCGGTGACGCGCACGCCGTTCACCCACACCGAGCATGACCAGTCCACGGCCTCGAAATGGAGGATGGCGCGGTTGCCCTCGCCGATGGAGGGCTGGAAGAAGGTCCGCTCCTCGACGAGCAGCGCGTCCTCGGGCGGCCGCTTGCCCACACCCGAGAGCTGCGCCTCGGGCGAGAAGGGCACGATGATCGTGCCATCGTGCTCGATGGCGCCGAGGTCGTCGCGCCACGCGGTCGACGGATCGTCGACCCGCACGAAAGCGTAATCCCAGACGCCGTTGAGCGAGGTCCACTTCAAGCGGGCCATCATCGGATCGGGATGCTCGGGAAGGACGGACTCGGGGTCGAGTTGCTCGCCCCACCTCGTCGTGAGCTGCGTGAGCTCGCCGGTGTAGGGCTTGTGGAGCCCGCTCTTTATCACACGTCTGAAGAACAGCATGGCTACCTAGATCCTCTTGACGAAGCAGATGATGCGGTTGGCCTCGTCGAAGTCGCAGGCCAGGTGGAGCGCCTCGCTCTCGACGTTGCCGATCTCGCAGTCGGAGGCGACCTCGCGGCAGCCCATCCTGCGCGCCCACTTCTCGAAGGCGCCGATCATCTCGCTCGCGAAGTGGCGGCGACGGTCGCCCTCGTGGACGTAGATGCCCTCGAGGTACCCGACGGGCGATCCCGTGGTGCCCTCGACGTAATCGTGGCGCAGTCGGCAGAGCGCGAACCCCACGAGGCGGTCGCCGTCGGTCGCGACGAGGATGGTCGCCTCGTCCTCGTCGAGCACGGAGATGAGCTCGCGCTCGAGGGCTTCAGGCTCGTCGGACGGCCAGAGCAGCGAGGCCATCTCGACGACGGCGGGAAGGTCGTCGTGCGTCATGAGGTGCACCACGGACATCGCCTCCAAAAGACTTCCATGCAACTGTCGTATAGTGTATCGCTGGTTGGGACGGAGCAGAAAGGACGCGGATGGAGCGTACACGGCAGACGGTAGGCGGCCGCGCGATCCTCGTGCTCGCGTTGCTGCTCGCGCTCGCCGCGTGCTCGGGGCGCGGCGGCGGCTCCGGCAGCTCCCCCGTCACCATATCCGACAGCATCGCCCAGAGCCCCTACGACTGGGACCACCTCGTCTGGGACGGCTACGGCCGCGTGGCCTACGTCGTCGACGGGACCGTCCGCTCGCGCACGGGCATCGACGTCTCCGAGCACCAGGGCGATATCGATTGGCAGGCGGTCGCCGACGACGGCATCTCGTTCTGCTACGTGCGCGCCGCATGGCGCGGGTCGACCGAGGGCGGGCTCTTCGCCGACGAGCTCTTCGAGCAGAACTACACCGGCGCACGGGAGGCGGGGCTCGACACGGGCCTCTACGTCTACTCCCAGGCGGTGAACGCCGAGGAGGCCCGCGAGGAGGCGCAGCTCGTGCTCGACCTGCTCGATGGACGGCCGCTCGAGCTGGCCATCGCCTTCGACCACGAGGTCACGGGCGACTGGTCCGGACGCGCCGACAACATCAGCCGGGAGGAGCTCACGGCGGCCGCGCGCACGTTCTGCGATACGGTCGAGGCCGCGGGATACCATGCCGTCATCTACGGGAACTCCTATGAGCTCACGCGGCTCGACATCCATTCGTTCGGGCGGGAGGGCTGCTGGTTCGCCGAGTACGACGAGGCGCCGTCGGTCCCGCTCGAGCTCGTCATGTGGCAATATACAGGCCAGGGCTCGGTGGCGGGCATCGACACCACCGTGGACATGAACCTCGAGCTGGCGAACGTCCTCGAGTAGGAGGCAGGTCATGAAGCGCATCCTCATCATCGCGACCGGCGGCACCATCGCCTCCACGGCCGATGGACGCGGCCTGTCCCCCACCCTCACCGGACGGGAGCTCGCCGAGCAGGTCCCGCTCATCGACGGCCTCTGCGAGCTCGACTTCGTCCAACCCATGAACATCGACTCCACCAACATGATGCCCTCCGATTGGCTCGAGATGGCCAGCATCATCCGCGAGGGCTACGCCTCCTACGACGGCTTCGTCATCCTGCACGGCACCGACACCATGGCCTACACGGCAGCCGCGCTCTCCTACCTCGTGCAGGGAAGCGCCAAGCCCATCGTGCTCACGGGATCGCAGCAGCCCATGGCGAACCCCTTCACCGATGCGAAGCTGAACCTGTACCAGAGCCTGGTCTACGCCCTCGACGACGCGAGCAGCGACGTGTCGGTGGTCTTCGGCGGCAAGGCGATCTGCGGGACGCACGCCCACAAGCAGCGCACCATGAGCGCGAACGCCTTCACGAGCATCAACTTCCCCGACCTCGCCATGCTGCGCGGCGACCGCATCATCCGCGGCGTGGGGCTGCCCATGGCACGCACGTCCGAACCCGCCTTCTTCGATGCGCTCGACGAGCGCGTCTGCGTGCTCAAGCTCACGCCGGGCCTCTCGCCTGCGATCTTCGAGACGCTGAAGCCCGCCTACGACGCCGTCATCCTCGAGACGTTCGGCATCGGCGGCATCCCCGAGCGCGAGGGCGCCTCCTACGAGCACGCCATCTTCGACTGGATTGATTCGGGGCGCACCGTGGTCATCACGACCCAGGTGCCCGAGGAGGGCCTCGACCTGGGCATCTACGAGGTCGGCCGCGCCTATGCGGAGCACCCGGGCATCCTGCGCGGCGGCGACATGACCACCGAGGCGCTCGTCGCCAAGACCATGTGGGCGCTCGCCCAGACCCGCGATCCCGACGAGCTGGCACGGCTCTTCATGGCGCCGGTCAACCACGACCGCACGAACTAGGGCATCCTCCGAAGGCCACTGCAACTTTTTCAGAATTCCGTGTATAGACCCCATCGGGTCGGGTATAACGCTGTAAGCACGCGGCGATGGACGCCGCTGCGTATCCTCGGGAAGGGAACGATCTTCTAACCCCGGCTCCAACGACAACTGAACTGGTGGATTCGACGGCATGGTCATCAACCATGCCGCGAGCCGCCGCCGACCGTCGAAAGGAGCCCTATGTCCACCCTCCCCGCATATGCCTCTTCCCGCACCCCCGTCCTCGACGAGCAGCTCGCCGGCATCGCCCGCAGCGAGCTCGCCCTCTCCGCCGACGAGGCCCATCGCCTCGCCGGCTTCATGCTCGATGACTGCGCCCCGCTGCGCACCCCCGTCCTCGACGAGCGCCTCATCCTCGCCCGCCACGAGTTCGGCGATCCCGCCTACGTCGAAGCGGTCATCCGATCCTTCGCGGCGCTTCCGCTGAACGTCTGCTACTCGGACGAGCAGCTCGAGCGCATCGCGGGCGGGGACTCCGAAAGCATCCCCGACAGCGCCGCAGCGACGAGGCTCAAGGGAAACGTCATGAAGGTCTGGCATGCAGCCTTTGAGGAATCGCGGGGCAGCGCGCGCGTCAAGGCCTTGGACGATCTCGACGAGCGCCTGCACACGTTCGCATCCCCCTACGAGCGCATCGGCGAGCGCTTCCTCGAGAGCATCCCCCTGGTCACCGTCTACCGGTCGCTCGGCGCATGCGAGGGCAGCGAGGCGGTGCCCGCCCACGATTACGACAGGATAGCACGCAAGGTGGGGCTGCCTCCCACGGCAACGTCGCGCATGCTCCTGAATGCCCATCGAGCGCTACATCCAGGCAGCGCGGCGCATGGGGTCGACGCGCGCGGCATACACCGCCTCCGTGGAGAACAGCTGGCTGTTCGCAACCTGCCTCGACTACGGGTTCGACATGAAGCAGGGCGTGACTCGCGCACGGCGCATACGGCGGTTCACCTACAACGTCCTCACACCCCTCGCGCTGGCAGGACGGTCCGAACCGACCCCGGCCCGCACCCCCACCTTGCTCGACCTTTCCCCGGAAGGAGCCTCCCGATGATCCGCAGCACCGGCAGCGCAGACGACCGCACGCCCTACCGGAGCACCACCATCCTCGCCGAGGGCATCTCGCTTCCCACCGACCAGTGGGAGACGGGACTCAACGCGAACACCTTCGTGATCGGAACCCCGGGCTCGGCAAGACCCGCGGCCACCTCATGCCGAACGTCCTCGAGATGGGCTCCTCCTTCCTCATCGTCGACGTGAAGGGCGACCTCTACAGCACGAACGCGATCTGCCCCGTCCAGTTCTCGCAGGACCCCTACTGGGACCAGTCGGCCGCCAACATGCTCGCCGCCTGCATCGCCTTCGCCCTCGAGCAGCTCCCCGCATCGGAGCGCAACCTCGCCGCCGCTCTCACGCTCGCCGAGCGGGTGCAGCGCGAGGAGGTGAAGACGCTCTTCGCGCAGCTCGATGCCATCGCACCGGACTCGATGGCGCTCGCGATGCACCGTCGCGTCATGATGAACTCCTCCGCGGAGAAGATGCTCGCCTCGACCATCGGGGTCATGATCGGGCATATCATGCCGTTCCTCCAGGACGACGTCCTCGACCTCTTCGCACAGCCCGACCAGGTCGACGTGCGCTCCCTCGCCCGTGGGAAGACGGCGCTGTTCGTGGTCGTCGACGACCTCGACCGCACGCTCTCCCCGATCGCGGGTCTGTTCGTCACGCAGACGATCAGAGCCCTGTTCGACTATGCGCTCGAATCCCCGGGAAGGCGCCTCCCCCGGCCCGTGCGCATCATGCTCGACGACTTCTGCAACCTGGGCATCGAGGATATCGACGCGGTGCTCTCGGTCTCGCGGTCCCGCGAGGTGTGGATCACCGTGATCTGCCAGAGCCTCACGCAGCTCAAGGGCCTCTACGGCGACAACGGCGCGTACTCGGTCATCGGCAACTGCGACGCCCAGCTGCTGCTCGCGGCGCAGGACTACGAGACGGCCTCGTACTTCTCGGTCTACGCCGACAAGGCGCCGACGACGCTGCTGCGCACGCCGATCGACCGCTGCTGGGTCTTCGTGCGCGGCCAGGGCGGGCGCGAGGCCGCCAAGTACGACCTTGCCAGCAACCCCCGCTACCGCGAAATGCTCGATGCCTGCACGCAGGCGTCGTGTCTCTGAACGTCAGCCATGTCCTTCTGGAAGGAGCCATCATGCTCGAGTCCCCCATCGACCTCCCCTCCATCTACCGCGAGACGGCCTGCGGCGAGACGCGCCGCAGCATCGTGGACGACATGTTCGCCGACCGCGAGCTCGTGTGCGTGGGCAACATCGACCGCGAGCTCGTGAACGCCCTCATCCTCCAGATCCGCTGCCTCGAGAAACAGGACCCGCACGCCGGAATCGCCATCTTCATCAACAGCCCTGGCGGAGAGGTGTCGAGCGGGCTGGCGCTCTACGACGTCATGCAGGCCGTGAGCTGCCCGATCCGCACCGTGTGCCTGGGAACGGCAGCGAGCATGGCCGCGCTCCTGTTCCTCTCCGGCGACGAGCGCGAGATGCTCCCCCACTCCACGGTCATGATCCATGACCCCCTCATCCCGAGCGGCGTGGGGGGATCGGCGCTGGAGCTGCGCAGCGTCGCCGACAGGATCATGCGCACGCGCGAGGTGACCGCACAGGTCATCGCCAAGCACACCGGCCACTCCCTGGACGAGGTGCTCGAGGCGACCGCGCGCGACGCCTGGTTCGATGCGGAGGAGGCCGTCGCATGGGGTCTCGCCGACCGGGTCATCACCGAGCTGTAGGGGTTCGGTAGACAGCATATGCAGGCGCCCATCGGGAACGATTTGCGCGATAATGAAAAGATGACCATCCCCGTTCCGAGGAGCCGCCATGCCTTCCGCCATCCGCAAGATCAACGTCATCGGACACCAGCATCCCGATACCGACAGCATCTGCGCAGCCATCTCATACGCCTACCTCAAGAACCAGAAGGGCGATGGCATCACCTACCAGGCGCGCAGGGCGGGAAACCTCAACCGCGAGACGGCGTTCGTGCTCAAGCATTTCGGCTTCGAGGAGCCGCGCCTCATCACCTCGGTGACGCCGCAGCTCAAGGACGCCGACATCCAGTACACCGTGGGCATCGGCAAGGAGACGAGCCTCTACGCCGCCTGGACGCTCATGCGCGAGCTCAAGATGGACACGCTCTACATCACCGACGAGCAGAGCAACCTGCTCGGGCTCATCGCCATCAAGGACATCGCCTCCGCCAACATGGACATCTTCGACACGGCCATCCTCGGCGATTCGCGCACCAGCTACATCAACGTCCTCGACACGCTGTCCGCCACCATGGTCTGCGGCGATCCCGAGGGCATCATCGACGGGGGCAAGATCCTCGTGGGCACCACGCCCGAGGCACTCGGGACCAAGCTCGAGGAGGGAGACATCATCCTCGTCACCAACCTCGAGGCCACCCAGCGCTACGCCATCGAGCACGGGGCGAAGTGCCTCATCATCTGCTGCGACGTGCGTCCCTCCGACGAGATCGTCGCGCTCGCGCAGGAGAAGGGCTGCTCCATCATCGCCACCCCGTACGACACCTATGCGGCCGCGCAGCTCGTGTGCATGTCGGCACCCGTGCGCGCACACATGCTTCCCGCCGATAAGATCATCGCGTTCTCGCGCAACACCTCCGTCGAGGACGCGCAGAAGACCATGGCCAAGACGCGCCACCGCTTCTACCCGGTGCTCGACGATGCGGGCCACTACATGGGATCGGTCACCTCGATCAACCTGCTCGAGCCCAGCAAGAAGCATGTCATCCTCGTCGACCACAACGAGCGCAGCCAGGCCGTCGAGGGCATCGAGGAGGCCGAGGTCGTCGAGATCATCGACCACCACCGCATCGGCGCGGTCGAGACCTCCGGTCCCGTCATGTTCCGCAACATGCCCGTGGGCTGCACGTGCACCATCCTCTTCGACCTGTTCGACGAGCAGAACGTCGAGATCCCCGCCAACATCGCGGGCCTCATGCTCTCCGCCATCCTCTCCGACACGCTGGCGTTCCGCTCCCCCACCTGCACGCAGAAGGACGTGCGCGCCGGCATCGCGCTCGCGGTGATGGCGGGCATCGACATCGACTCCTACGCCGACGAGATGTTCGAGGCGGGCGCCGACCTCACCGGCCGCTCCGCCGAGGACGTCTTCAACCAGGATTTCAAGGTGTTCAGCCGCGGCCCCGTGCGCTTCGGCGTGGGCCAGGGCTCCTACCTCACCGAGAAGAGCCGCCTGGCCGCGGAGGACCTCCTCGGCCCGTACCTCGAGACGGCTGCGGAGAAGGAGAAGCTGCCGCTGCTCTTCTACCTGTTCACCGACATCAAGACCAAGACGTCCGACGTGCTCATCTTCGGCACCGACGGCGAGGAGATCGTCGAACGTGCCTTCGGCGTCGCGGCGGAGGCCGGCAAGGCGGTCCTGCCCGGCGTCGTGAGCCGCAAGAAGCAGGTCGTTCCGCCGCTCATGGCCACTATCCAGGGACTCATCAAAGAGCGCGAGGAGTAGCGCGTTGGAGCTCTTCTCCGCCCAGTTCCTGATCTTCCTCGCGGCAGCATGGTGCATCTACATGGTGCTCGGGCGCGTGAAGCCCGGCATCCAGTGGACGGCGCTGCTCGCCGCAAGCCTCGCCTTCTACGCCATCGCCGGAGGCTGGCAGAGCCTCGTCTACGTGATTGGCGCGGCGACGGTCTCCTGGGCCGCCGCGGTCTGGCTCGAGAAGCTCGAGGGCCAGTCCAAGGCGGCGCGCAAGGCCGTCTCCGACCGCGCGGAGAAGAAGGCGATCAAGGCGCGCTTCACCGTGCGCAAGCGCCTCGTGCTCATCGGCGCGCTCGCCATCTGCCTTGGCGTGCTCGGCTACCTCAAGTACTGGGAGACCATCCTCGGCTACCTCATGCCGGATGCCGGCCACCTCGGCCTCGTGCTGCCGCTGGGCATCTCGTTCTTCACCTTCCAGGTCACGGGCTACGTGATCGACGTCTACAACGGCAAGGAGCCGGCGGAGCGCAACCTCGCCAAGCACCTGCTCTTCACCGCGTACTTCCCCCAGCTCATCCAGGGCCCGATCAACAAGCACCGCGCGCTCGCACCGCAGCTCACAGCGCCCCATGCGCCCGATGTGCACGGCATGCGCCGCGGCCTCGTGCGCATCGCCCTCGGCCTTTTCAAGAAGTTCGCCGTCGCCGTCATGCTCCAGAAGACCGTCGGCGACATCTTCGGCCACGTCGACGATTCCATCCCCGGCGCGCTCGTCGTGGTGGGCCTGCTCGCCTACAACGCGCAGCTCTACGGCGACTTCTCGGGCGGCATCGACATGGTCGAGGGCGTCTCGGAGCTCTTCGGCATCGAGATGGGCCCCAACTTCAGGCAGCCGTACTTCTCGGTCTCGCTCGCCGATTTCTGGACGCGCTGGCACATCTCGCTCGGCGCATGGATGCGCGATTACGTGTTCTACCCGCTCGCGCTCACCAAGCCCTTCCAGGAGCTCGGCAAGAAGGCGGGCGCGCGCTTCGGCAAGCACATCGGCCGCACGGCAGGCGCCTGCATCGCCAACGTCATCGTGTTCCTGCTCGTGGGCCTCTGGCACGGCGCTCAGGCCCACTACCTCGTGTGGGGCCTCTACAACGGCGTCATCGTGGCGCTGGCCGACCTCTTCAAGCCGCTCTTCGACCGCATGGCAGAGCGGTTCCACGTGAACCGCGAGGGAACGCCCTGGCATATCGTCGCCATCGTCCGGACCTTCATCGTCGTGACCATCGGCCGCTACTTCGACTGCATGCCCCGGGTGGGCGACGCGCTCATCTGCCTGCGCAACACCGTCACCAACTTCATGCCCGTGCCCTGGGACGAGATGCTCCTCGCCTCGGGTTTCACCAAGGGCCTCATCCCCGGTCGCGCGCTCCTGTGCATCGCGGTCATCCTCGTGATCGACTACCTCTACGAGAAGGGCGTCGACGTGCGCGAGCGCTTCCTCGCGCTTCCCGTGCTCGTGCGTTTCGCCGTCTACCTGGTGCTCGGCTTCTTCGTGGTGAGCTCCCTGAACCATGTCTCCGAGGTGGGAGGAGGGTTCATGTATGCCAACTTCTAAGCTGCGCTCCGCCCTCATCGCCCTCGCGCTCATCGTGGTCGCCGGCCTCGCCAACCTCGGCCTCTCGCTCGCGCTCGAGCCTTACGGCACCATCACCGAGCTCATCTGGAGCCAGTACCGCGCGCTCGAGCAGGGCGAGATCGACACGCTCTGCCTCGGCTCCTCCTATGCGCACCGCTCCTTCGACCCCGCGGCGATCGATTCGACGCTCGGCTCGGAGAGCTTCAACTTCGCGACGCCCGCGCAGTCGCTCAGCTGCAGCTACGACGCCATCGAGCACGCCATCGACGACCACGGCGTCACCCGCGTCATCCTCGGCCTGGGCATCGAGACGCTCCCCGAGAAGCCCTGGATCAACACCTACATCACCTTCAAGCAGGCCGAGCTCGCAGGATGCGACCTCGCCGACCAGATCGCCGGAACCCTCGCGATACCCTTGAACCCCAGCTTCTTCGGTGGGGCGGCATCGCTCGGGAGCTTCTTCCCCTGGGCCTACAACCATGTGTCGCTCTCCCCCTCCGCGGTGCTCGCCAACATCCAGGCGCGCCGCACGCTCACGCTGGAGGAGGCCGCCGCGGCCAACGATCCGGGCATGATCGCGTTCGGACGCGGCTACTGCAACTACGACACCCACCTGCCCTACAACTGGACCGATCCCTCGCAGGTCTCGGCCAACCGCTGGGACGTGTCGGAGCCCGACGAGGAGAACCTCGCCGCGCTCCAGGCGATCCTCTCGCTCTGCGCGGAGCGGGGCGTCGAGCTCTACGTGGTCGTGACGCCGCGCCCGAGCTTCGAGGTGCTCGGATACGGGGAGGTCTATCCCGCCAACATGTCCGCGCTGCAGGAGATGGTGGAGGCTGGGGGCGGCACCTACCTCGACTTCAACCTCATCCATGCAGACATCTACGCCCCGCTCGACGATGACTTCGGCGATCCGGAGCACTTCAATCCCGTCGGTGCGGAACGCTTCTCCAAGTCGCTCGGCACGCTCATCGCCCGCGCCGAGGCGGGCGATGATATCGCGGCCGACTTCTACAGCTACGGATCGTGGGAGGAGTACCTCGCCAGCGTCACGGCCATCTCGATCGTGAACTTCGAGAGCTCGGCCTCCGACGGCATGGTCCATGTGGAGGCTACGGCGTACACGGGAGATCCCGCGCAGGTCCGCTACCGCTTCAGCGTGATCGCCGACGATGGGCCCGCGCAGCTGGTGCAGGATTGGAGCGAGCAGAACGTCCTCGACCTTCCCTGTGCAGGCCATGGCACAATCACCGTGCGCGTGGATGCCCGCATGGCCGATTCCGCATCGGAGGCCGACCGCAGCTACCAACACACCGTCCTCTATTAGGAGGCTTAGGAGACACCATGAGAAACGTGCTCGAATGGCTTGAGACCGCCGCGCAGGCATGCCCCGGCAAGCTCGCCGTGGCAGACGAATCGTCCCGCCTCACGTTCGCGGAGCTCGAGGCGAAAGCCCGCGCGATCGGTTCCGCCCTCTCCGGGCGCGTGCATGCGGGCGAAGCCGTCGCGCTCTACGCAGAGAAGTCCGCCGACATCCTCGCGGCGATGCTCGGCACGGCCTATGCGGGCGGGTTCTACTCGCTCATCGACACGCGCCAGCCCAAGGTGCGCGTCGAGGCCATCCTCGCAGCCCTCTCCCCCGCCGCCGTCATCACCGACGCGGCGCACGCCGAGACGGCAGCCGAGATGCTCGCGGACACCGGCTACGAGGCGCTCATGCTCGAGGACCTCGCCGCCTGCCCCGTCGATGATGGAGCGCTCGCCGCGGCTCGCGCTTCCGCCATCGACACCGACCCCCTCTACTGCAACTTCACGAGCGGGTCGACCGGAACCCCCAAGGGCGTGCTCGTGAGCCACCGCTCCGTCATCGACTTCATCCCCGTGTTCTGCTCCACGCTCGGCATCGGCGCGGACGACGTGATCGCCAACCAGGCGCCCTTCGACTTCGACGTCTCGGTGAAGGACATCTACTCGATGCTCTGCGCCCGCGCGAGCATGCACATCATCCCACGCGAGTACTTCTCCACGCCCACGAAGCTCATGGACTACCTCTGCGACCGCGGGGCCACGACCCTCATCTGGGCCGTCTCCGCCATGTGCTTCGTCTCGATCATGAACGGCTTCGGCTACCGGCTCCCCGAGAAGGTCTCGAAGGTCATGTTCTCGGGCGAGGTCATGCCGCCCAAGCAGCTGCGCATCTGGCAGAAATGGCTGCCGGACGCCACCTACGTGAACCTCTACGGCCCCACCGAGATCACCTGCAACTGCACGTACTACGTGATCGACCGCGAATACGCCAACGACGAGGTCATCCCCATGGGCAAACCCTTCGCCAACGAGCGGGTCTTCCTGCTCGACGAGGACGGCGCGCTCGTGACCGAACCGGGCGAGCAGGGCGAGATCTGCGTCTCCGGCACCGCGCTCGGCCTGGGATACCTGGGCGATGCGGAGCGCACGGCGGCCTCCTTCTGCCAGAACCCGCTCAACAGGCGCTGGCTGGAGCCCATCTACCGCACCGGCGACCTCGGCCGCCTCGACGAGGACGGCAACCTCGTGTACGTGTCGCGCAAGGACCACCAGATCAAGCACATGGGCCACCGCATCGAGCTCGGCGATATCGAGGCTGCGGCCATGGGCGTCGACGGGGTCGAGCGGACCTGCTGCCTCTACGACAGCCGCCGCAAGAAGCTGCGCCTCTTCTACGTGGGCTCGATCGAGAAGGACGCGCTTGCCGAGAGCCTGCACGCGCTGCTCCCCTCCTTCATGGTGCCCAACGCCATCAGGCAGATCGACGCCATGCCGCTCACGAAGAACGGTAAGATAGATAGGAACGCGCTGGCGAACCTGAAATAGAGGAGACGAGCATGGACATGACCCTCGAGGAATTCATTGAGCTGCTGCAGGATATCAAGGAAGACGTCGATTTCGAGAACTGCACCACCCTCATCGACGACCATGTGCTCGACAGCTTCGACATCCTCTCGACCATCTCCGCCCTCAACGAGGAGTTCGACATCTCCATCCCCGCAGCGGAGATCGTGCCCGAGAACTTCAACTCCGCGGCGGCGCTGTACGCCATGGTCGAGCGCCTGCTCGACGAGGAGTAGCTTCCGAGCGGCATGCACGGCCTGCACGCACGCCTTCCCAGGAACTTCGTGCTCGAGGAGCGCCTCGAGCGCTACGCCGACGCCATCGAGCTCGAGCCCGCGCGTCTCGCCGGACGCTGGGCCGATGCCTGCACGCCCATCGGCAGCAAGCCCTTCCGCGAGGTGCGCCTCGACGTGGGCTGCGGCAAGGGTGCATTCCTCACCGCATCAGCCGCCGCAGAGCCCGACGTGCTGTTCATCGGGCTGGATGGCGAGCCAGTCTGCATCGTATATTCCGCCCAGCACATCATCGAGGGGAATCTCGGCAACGCCCTCGTCATCCCCGGCCTCGGCGACGACCTCGTGCGCTTCTTCGCCCCCGGCGAGCTGGCGGGCATCACCATCAACTTCCCCACACCCTATCCGCGCAAGAAGGAGGCTTCCAAACGCCTCGTGGCCCTCGAGCGGCTCCTCGAGTACCGCAGCCTGCTCGCAGATGGGGCGCAGATCACCTTCAAGACCGACCACGAGCCGCTCTTCGCGTTCGCGCTCACGCAGTTCGAGCTCGCAGGGTATGTCCCCGACTACGTCGGCGACGACTATCGCGCCGACTTCCCCGACACGCCGAAGAGCGAATACGAGGAGCGCCTCGTCGCGCAGGGTGCGCAGGTGCACGCCCTGATCGCCCATGCAGGTCCGCTCGAGGGGACACCCGTGCAGACGGCGTCGCTCTCGCTCGTCGACTACCTGCCCGACGACCTGCACGGCCTCTCCTATGTCCCCCATGGCATGCAGGGCACCGTCGTGAACCTGCGCAACCGTCGAGACCACGAGGCCATGCGCCTGTCTTGATGGACACGGGTCCAATCAAAGGGATCGACTGCCGGAACGCCCTTCGTCGTCCGTTAGCCGATGGGCGCGGAGAAGCATGGCGGGGCACGGTACAATTCAAATAAGTATGTCTGAAAGGAGGCCGAAATGGCTCAGCTCACCTGCGAACTCTGCGGATCGACCGAATTCGTCAAGGACGGCGGCTACTTCGTGTGCCAGGGCTGCGGCACCAAGTACACCGTCGAGGAGGCCCGCGCGATGCTCACCGGCGCTGCCGCCCCCGCTCCTGCCCCTGCGACGACGTACGTCCAGCCGACCCCCGTCCAGCCCATCATCATCACCATGCCGGGTACCGCCCAGCCTGCCGAGCCCCAGCCTGCCGCCCCGAAACCCCTCATCGAGGAGTTCGAGCCCAGCCCCAGCGGATCCTTCGACCCCGCCAAGGTCAGCATCGCGATGGGCAGCCGCGCCATCAACAACTACATCTGCCAGGGCTTCCAGCAGCTCATCGCCGAGTACGAGAAGCTCCCGCACCCCACCGAGAACGCGCTGCGCCCGGTCACCGAGAAGGCCAAGGCCTGCCTCGCCGCGCTCAACAACGCCGCCATGATCGACCCCGACGACCACGTCGCCGACATCCTCATCTTCGAGAACTGCGAGGAGATCGTCGACGCCATGAGGCATGCCAAGGTGCATGAGAAGCGGGAGGACGGCTCGTACCGCACCTCCACCCCGCTCTTCACGAACTCGAGGGAGCTGAGCGTTCCCGGCGAGAAGGATTCCTGGAGCACCAAGGCCAGGTACCACCGCCAGTTCCTCATCGAGGAGTACAAGGCGGCGCACCCCCTCGACGGCGAGCAGATCGCCGTGCTCCAGGAGGAGAAGGCGCAGCTCGAGGCCGAGCTTGCCGTCCTCAAGGAGGAGAAGAAGAGCAAGGGCTTCTTCAACTTCTCCGAGAAGGGCGAGGTCAAGGAGCGCATGAGGCCCTATGAGGCGAAGCTCTCCGAGGTCAACTCAAGGATCTACGCCATCGAGCACGGTGCGGACACCTACATCGAGGACTGCCTCAAGAGCCTGTCCGCCTCCTTCACGAGGCTGCACTTCTAAGGACCGGAAGACAGGTCCCACACGGAGAACGACGCCCCTCTTCGGAGGGGCGTTTCCTTACATCTGCTTGAGGATGTAGCGCTTCACGTCCTCCAGCGGGCTCTCCTTCCAAGCCCCCGCCTCGGCCTCCGCGGCAAGCGGGTAGATGATCTGGAAGTCGAGGCCCTCTCCGGGGACGCGCCCGCTGCGGCGCTCCGCGAGGAAGTGGTCGCGCCACTGCTCCTCCGTCGCATCCGCGAACTGCTCGGGATACAGGAACAGCTGCTGGCGCTTGGTCGCCGCGAGGAACATCTTGGCTGCGAGCGGCTCGAGCTTGAGGTAGTCCTTCTCGGGGACGTCCGTGAAGATCGTCGGGAGCGGGGCGGCCATGATGCGCTCCTGCTCGCGGTCGATGCGGATGCCCATCGCCTCGAAGCCCAGCTCCTCCTCGGTGAAGCGGAGCTTGAGCACGACGCCCTCGTCGGTATGGAACTGCGCGCGCTGGTAATCGGTGTCGAAGATGAAGTTGCCCAGCGAGTAGAAGATGATCTTGTCGCCCACGCGCTCGTAGTTCATCGGGACGTGCGGGTGATGGCTGACCACCGCGTCGGCACCCATGTCGAGGTAGGCGAGGTAGCGGTCGCGGGTGTAGGGGGACGGGAGCGCGGTGAACTCCTCGCCGCCGTGCGCGACGACCACGCACCACCTGCATGACGCCTTGATGGCCTCGATCTCCTCGCGGATGATATCCATCTCGTTCCAGAGCAGGCAGCCGCCATGGTCCTCCGCAGCCGGCTTGCACCCACGCCGATAGCCCACACCCATAAGGCCGATGCCGCCCGCCTCGTCCAGGATGACGGGGGTGCGGGCTGCGGCAAGGTCGCGGCCGACGCCGAGCGTCCGGACGCCTTCCCGCTCGGCGGACTCCAATGTCTTGATCAGGCCGAACTCGCCGGCATCCATGATGTGGTTGTTGACGAGGTTCCAGATGTCGGCATGCATCTTCCTGAGCACGCAAACGGCGGCGGGATCGATCGTGTGCATCAGCCGTTCCTCGGCCGCATGCATGCGCGGAGCGTTCGGGTCGACCAGCGGGCCCTCGACGTTGGCGACCACATGGTCGGACGCGTGCAGGAATGCAAGCACCTCGGGGGCGATGAGCTGCTCATCCTCCCATTTGCGGGCCATGTAGCGGTCGAATCCGATGTCGCCGGTAAAGGTGAGTGTCGATGCGGCCTTCACGAGATCCCCTCAGCTCTGCCCGTCGAGGACGAGCGCGCGGAACACATCGCCGCGCTCCTCGAAGTTCTTGAAGTAGCCGTACGATGCCGCTGCGGGCGAGAGCAGGCAGGCGCCGCCTGCAGGCGTTGCCTCCTTCGCGAGCGCCACGGCGGCGGCGAGATCGTCGACGTAGCTGCAGCAGGGCAGGTCCGCAACCTCGTCGAAGATCCTCTTCCCCGTCGCGTACATGAAGATGTAGCGATAGCCCTGGTTGGCCCTCACGAACTCGACCAGCTTGTCGTAATCGATGCCGCGGTCCATCCCGCCGACGAGGACGGTATGGGCGTTGGGAATGCTGCGCATCGCGGCGATCGTCGCCTCGGGGATGGTGGAGATCGAATCATCGTAGTAGTCGACCCCATCGACGCTCCCCACGAGCTGCAGGCGGTGCGGCAGCCCCGAGAACTCTGCGAGCGCCGCGCGCACCGCAGCGTCGGAGCAACCGTAGAGCGTGGTCGCGATCTCGTAGACCACGCGCGCGTTGAACTGGTTGTGCGCCCCCTCGAGCTTCATCGAGAAGGGCTCCCAGCCATCCTCGGCCTGCTGCGTGAGCACGCGGACCTGGGCGGCGGTCCCGATGGGCGGAACCTGCTCGCCGACGAGAAAGAGATCGCCGGCGCATTGGTGCGCCGCGATGTTGGCCTTCGCCTCGAAGTAGCGCTCGAGCGTCCCGTAATGGTCGAGATGCTCCTCGTACAGATTCAGGAACACCGCCACGTGCGGCGAGACCTTCAGATGGTCGAGCTGGTGGCACGAGAGCTCGAACACGACGATCGTATCGTCGCCGATCCCATCGTAGGCATCGAGGCAGGGAATACCGATGTTGCCCACGAGGATCACCGGACGTGCCTGGCAGCGGGAGAGCACGTGGTAGAGCAGCGATGAGGTGGTGCTCTTGCCCTTGGTTCCCGTGATGCCGATCGTCTGGACGCCGAACTGCCCGAGGAAGAGCTCCGTCGCGGAGGTGTACTTCCCGTTCCACCAGTCCTCGACGATGCCCGGGCTCTTCACGATGACGTCGTAGCCGTCCTCGCAGATCCCGTCCTGCTTCCCCTGGAAGACATCGAGCGCCTCGACGGAGCAGTGCTGCTTGATGAACGTCTCGGTGGACTTCCCCTCGAGCCCGTATCCCCAGATGAGGATCCGCTTGCCATCGAGCGCATCCACGATCTCGGTTCTTTCCTGCCGGGCCTCACCCGTGTTCATTGACGCCATCCCTCCCAAGGGACCCCCATGATGTGCCGTTCCCTATCATATCATGAGCCCGTTGCATGGGCTGGAGGCCCGGCCCTTGTGCAGATAGCATCTGTTTTCCCAGCAACGCAGCGCGGTCGGGTATCCTAGAAGATGCTATATAGGCAAAAGAAGGGCGCATCATATGGCTGATTACGTTCTGAGCTGCTGCTCGACCTGCGACCTCACGAAGGAATACCTTGAGAGCCGCAACATCCACTATGTGTACTTCAACTATTACCTCAACGACCTTCCGTGCAAGGACGATTTCGGCCAGACCAACGCGCCGGCCGACCTCTACGCCAAGATGCTCGCGGGCGCCGACGTCAAGACGAGCCAGGTGAGCGTGGGCGAGTACATGGAGTCGTGGCGTCCCATCCTCGAGAGCGGCAAGGACATCCTGCATCCGTGCCTGGCCCTCGGCATCTCGGGCACCTACCAGTCCGCCTGCACCGCGCGCGACCAGCTCGCCCTCGAGTTCCCCGAGCGCAAGATCATCGTCATCGAATCCGTCAACGCATCCGGCGGCTACGGCCTGCTCATGGACAAGCTCGCAGACCTGCGCGACGAGGGCATGAGCCTCGAGGACCTCGCAGTCTGGACCGAGGCGCACAAGCTCGAGATCCACACCTGGTTCATCCAGACCGACCTCACCTTCCTCATCCACGGCGGCCGCATCTCCAAGGCCGCGGGCTTCCTGGGCGGCCTGCTCAACATCTGCCCGCTCATGTGCGTCGAGGCCGACGGCACGCTGGCCGTCAAGGAGAAGATCCGCACCAAGCGCAAGGCCTTCAAGCGCCAGGTCGAGAAGATGGAGGAGCTCGCCAAGGACGGTTACGCGTACGACGAGCGCGTGGTGGTCACCCACACCGAGAACCTGTCCGACGCCAAGGCGGTCGCCGATATGGTGCTTTCGAAGTTCCACAAGATCAAGGGCGGCGAGGTCATCATCTCGCCCGTCGGCGCCACCATCGGCTGCCATCTGGGGCCGGGCGGCGTCGTGCTCAACTTCTGGGGCAAGCCCCGCGAGCCCAAGGTCGAGCTGTAAGCGACTGATAGATCCTCGGAGGAATCCGAACCCGAAGCGAATCCAACCGCGCCCGGCTCCGTATCGGGCGCGGTTTCGTTTACGGCGTCATCCGTCGAGCCATTGTTTGCGCTTGAAGAACAATCTGACCGCGCGACGGGAAAACCGCTACCCTTTTCTCTAACACCACGAAAGGAACAGCCATGATCGAAACCGCCCAGGCATTCGGCATCGATATCGGAGGCTCCGGTATCAAGGGCGCCCCCGTCGACCTCACCACCGGCACCTTCGCCGCCGAGCGCCTGCGCATCCCCACCCCGCAGCCGGCAACCCCCGAGGCCGTGGCCGACACGGTCAAGGAGATCCTCGACAGCTTCGAGGTCGAGGATGGCACGCCCATCGGCATCGCCTTCCCCGCGCCCGTGAAGCCCGGAAAGCCCCTCGGCTACATGTCGAACCTCGACCAGTCCTGGGTGGGCGTCAACATCGAGGAGCTGTTCGGCGAGCGCTGCGGACGCAAGGTCCACGTGCTCAACGACGCAGATGCCGCAGGTCTCGCCGAGGCCGTCTTCGGTGCAGCCAAGGGCGTCGACGGCCTCGTGATCGCCACCACGCTGGGCACCGGCATCGGCACCGCGCTCATCAACAACGGCACGCTGGTCCCCAACTCCGAGCTCGGCCACATCATCATCGACGGCAAGGGCGACGCCGAGAAGTACGCCGCGGACTCCATCCGCACCAAGGAGGAGCTCAACTGGAAGAAGTGGGGCAAGCGCCTCACCAAGTACTACAAGCTGCTCGAGTTCTACCTCTCCCCCGACGTGTTCGTCGTGGGCGGCGGCGTGAGCAAGAAGCACGAGAAGTTCTTCCCCTATATCGAGATCGACACCCCCATCATCCCCGCCGCGCTGCTCAACACCGCGGGCATCGTGGGCGCTGCGCAGTTCGCCGCCATGCAGTAGATCGCGCGGAAACAACGCACACGCGAAGGGCCGCCTCCCAGGGCGGCCCTTTATTCTGTTCAGTGCATCTTGGGGGGTACCCCCCTCGTTGTTCAGTGCATCTTGGGGGGTACCCCCCCTCGTTGCGAAAGCTACTCGTCGCTGCCGGAGAAGAGCGTGCGGAATCCCTTGCCGAAGAGCTCGAACGCTGCCGCGATGCGGCTCTTGCGCACGGGTTCGGGAGCAGGCTCGTCGACCGGTTCCGGCTCGGAGGCGGGCTCGGGTGCCGGCGCATCCTCGACGACGGCAACCGGCTCGGGAATCGGACGCATCGCCCCGGTCACCTCGGGATCCGCGTCATACGACCCGATGGGCGGCAGCGCGAGCAGCGCCTCGTACGTCTCGGCGGGAATCGGGCTGATCGCGCCGGAGATGGGTGCGGTGATCTCGTCGGCGGCGGCACCGAAGCGGGAGCGCCGGTACGCGTAGGCGAGCAGGATCTCCTGGCTGTTGAACGGCGCCTCCCCCTCGGGAGCCTCGATGGGAACCCATGCGCCGTCGCTCGTGAGCTGGCGGGCCTTGACGTTGTCGGCAAGCTGCAGGTTGACGTACTGCATCACCATGGAGCGGCACGTGGGATCGAGCACCGGATAGGCGATCTCGACGCGGTGCTCGGTGTTGCGCGTCATCATGTCGGCCGACGAGAGGTACACGGTATCGGCCTCCGTGCCGAACGCGTAGATGCGGGCGTGCTCGAGGAAGCGGCCCACGATCTGGCGCACGATGAGGCCGTCGGTCCTGTCGGGGACATTGGCGCGGATGCAGCAGATGCCGCGGATGATCATGACCACGCGCACGCCCGCCTCGCACGCCTCGGCGATCTTGTCGATCACGTCGCGGTCGGTGAGCGAGTTCATCTTCATGAAGACCTGCGCGGGAAGGCCGGCGCGGGCGCGCTCGATCTCGCGGTCGAGGCCGCCCATCACGAGCGGCTTGAGGCCGTACGGTGCCACGCCGAGGTAGTCGTAGCTGCCCTTGAGGTTGCCGAGCGAGAGGTTGCGGAAGAACACGTTGCCGTCGGCCGCGATGCCGGGATGGGCGGTCATGAGCATGAAGTCGGAGTAGAGGCGCGCGGTCTTCTCGTTGAAGTTGCCGGTACCCAGGCACGTGATGCGGCTCACGCCGTTGGCGTCGTGATAGGTGATCTGGCAGATCTTGGAGTGGCACTTGAAGCCCTCGGCGCCGTAGATGACGGTGCAGCCCGCCTCCTGCAGGCGCTCGGCCCACGCGATGTTGTTCTCCTCGTCGAAGCGGGCGCGCAGCTCCATGAGCACGGTGACGTCCTTGCCCTCCTCGGCGGCCTGGATGAGGCTCTCGCACAGGTGCGAGCTCTTGGCCACGCGGTAGAGGGTGATCTTGATCGAGATGCAGGCCTCGTCGGCAGACGCCTCGCGCACCAGGCGCAGCAGCGGCGTCATCGACTCGTACGGGTAGACGAGCAGCACGTCATGGTCCTCGATCTGGGCACGCATGGGCTTGGCGAGGTCGACCATCGGCGTGTTCTGGGGCTTGAAGGGCTGGAACGTGAGCTCCGAGTGCACCGACGCCGGGATCTTGTCCTCGAGGCCGTAGACGTAGCCCAGGCCGAGCGGCATCTGCATCTGGAACACGCGGCGCGGCTCAAGGGCCAGCTGCGCGGTGATGACGGAGAGCGTCTTCTTGCCCAGCTCACCCTGCACCTCCAGGCGGATGGGCTGGAGGCGCTGGCGCATCTTGAGCACCTTCTTCATGTGCGAGCGGTAGTCGGCCTCCTCCGCCACGCCCTCGCCGTCGGGGTCGATGTCGGCGCTGCGGGTGACGCGGATCACCGCCGGCTTCTTGGGCACGTACTCGCCGAAGCAGCTGCTCAGGCACGAGACGATCACGTCTTCGACGAGCGTGTAGCGGTAGTGCTTGGCGTCGGAGGGCAGCTGCACCACGCGGTTGAGCGACGAGGGGACCTCGACCACGCCGATCAGGCCCTGCTCGTCGGTCGCGCCCAGGCCACACGCCACGTAGAGGTGCCCGTCGCGCAGGTTGGGGAACGGATGGCGCGGATCGACCACCATGGGCGAGAGGATGGGCATGATGTTGCGGTCGAAGTATTTGGCGACTGCTGCGAGGTCTGCATCGGTGAGCTGGTCGCGGCGCACGTGCACGAGGCCCTTCTCGGCGAGCCGGCCGCCCACCAGGTCGTAGGCCTCCTCGTGGCGGGCGATCATGGCGGGGAGCTCGGCGAAGATGGCGTCGAGCTGGCCGTCGGGCGTGAGGCCGGAGCGCGAGTCGAGCGGCGGCTTCTTGAGGGTGGCGAGGTCGGTGAGGCCTCCCACGCGCACCATGAACCACTCGTAGAGG
>CADBJR010000020.1 GCA_902795065.1 uncultured Coriobacteriaceae bacterium | reverse complement strand
GCCTCTTCCCGCTCCCTGGTGTACTTCACGGAGATCACCCCCAAATAGAAGTTGGACTGGAAACCTGAGTTTCCAGTCCAACTATCGGGGTTCAGTTCATCGAGGGGCGCTTCTTCATGCCGTGGAATCGCTTCGCGATCGTGAAAGACCCTTCAGCGAATGGGTATAGATGATTCAGCATGTTTTCCGTGAAAGGAGCGAAGCACAGATGTAAGGACGGCGGTTTCACCTGTCACCCGTCATCTATGTTGAAAAGGAGCAGACAATGGCACTCGAGCACATCTTCAATTTCATCGAGAGGTTCGCGGGGATCATCATCCCCATCATCATCCTCCTGTTCATCTTCAGGATCGTGACCGCGGCCCTCAGGGGCGCCCAGCGCAGGGGAGGCACCGTGAGCGATGCCTACCAGGGCGTCTTCTACGTCATCCAGCAGCAGCACGTCGGCGTCATCGAGCGTCTCGGCAAGTTCCACAAGATCGTGAACCCGGGCTTCCATGTGCGCATCCCCATCGTCGACCGCGTGCGCGACGTCTCGCTCATGACCGAGGACGAGCACATCACCTTCGATGCCAAGACCGAGGATAACGTCACGATCGAGCTGGACGTCTCGGTGCAGTACCACGTCGACTACCAGACCCCCGACGGCTCCGGCATCTACCGCTCGCTCTACACGCTGACCGATCCGGTCGCGCAGATGAGGGACTACTTCGCCGACGCCCTGCGTTCGCAGATCCCGTCCCGCACCCTCGACGAGGTCTTCCTCGAGAAGGACGCCATCGCCACCGCCATCGACCAGATCGTCTCCGCGAAGATGCGCGAGTACGGCTACATCATCGTGACCACGCTGATCACGTCGATCAAGCTCCCTATCGATGTCCAGCAGTCCATGAACCGCATCATCGCGTCCAAGAACGACCTCCAGTCCGCCAAGAACGAGGCGGAGGCAGAGCGCCAGAAGACCGTCATCGCAGCCGCTGCGAAGGCCGAGGCCATGGAGAAGGAGGGCGAGGGCATCGCCAACCAGCGTATCGCCATCGCCCGCGGCATCCGCGAGTCCATCGACACGATCCAGGGCGCCGAGCTCGACTCCGACGAGGCCAACCGCCTGTTCGAGTACACGCAGTGGGTGGGCATGATGGAGGAGTTCGCCAAGAAGGGCAGCTCCACCGTGGTGCTCCCGGGCGAGTACACGGGCCAGACATCCGTCTTGCGCGACATGCTCGTCGCGAACCAGGAGCCTGAGGGAGACGCCAATACCCGCTAGGCTCTGAAAGAGATGCATTGAAAAGGGCGCCGGCTCATGTGGCCGGCGCCCTTCCTGATTACGTGTCCCTCTCGGCTGAGCGAGGCTAGAGCTTCCGCGCCTCCTCGTCGAACCCCTCGTCGCCGGGGCGCACGAGCTCATCCTCGCCGGTCTTGGGATTGTAGTGGTGCAGCAGCACCGGCTCGAAGAGGTGCAGGTGGAAGGCGAAGAACATCGACATGCTCAGCAGCACGAGGAAGATGCCGATGCGGGGGATGGTCGTGACCTGCGTCATCACGAGCGACCCCACGCAGAGCATGGCGGTCCAGCCGTAGATCACGAGGACGGTCTGGCGCTGGTTGAACCCCTCCGCGAGGAGCCGGTGGTGGATATGGCCCTTGTCTGCCTGCCCCACGCTCACGTGGGCGCGCGTGCGGCGCACGATGGCCGAGAACGTGTCGATGATCGGCACCGCGGCGATGACGAGCGGCAGGATGAGGGTCGTGAGGCCCGCGACGCGCGTGACCGAGAGGAGCGAGATCGTGCCGAGCGTGAATCCCAAGGTGAGCGCTCCCGAATCGCCCATGAAGATCGATGCGGGATTGAAGTTGTAGCGCAGGAAACCCAACGCGGAGCCTGCGACGGCGAGCGAGAGCACGGCGCCGTCGTAGCGGCCCGCCCAGACGGACATGACGAACATCGTGAGGCTCGCCATGCAGGAAACCCCCGCGGCAAGCCCGTCGAGCCCGTCGATCAGGTTGATGATGTTCATGTAGCCGAGAAGGTAGACGATCGTGACGGGGTAGGCGAACCACCCGAGCTCGATGTATCCGGGTGCGAAGGGATTGTCGATGACGCCGATCACGAGGCCGGCGCTCACCGCGATGACCGCCGCGATCATCTGGCCGGCGAGCTTCTTCTTGGGAGAGAGCGACACCTTGTCGTCGATGAGCCCCGTGGCGAAGACCGCGACGAAGGCGAGCGCGAGCAGTGGGTAGTTGAGGTGCAGATGCGGCGAGGATTCGATGATCGGTGCCCACCAGCCCATGCTCGAGCCGATGATGTGGACCACGAAGGTGCAGACCATGCCGACGGCGATCGCGATGCCGCCCATACGGGGGATGGGGACCTTGTTGATACGCCGGGCATCGGGGTAATCGACGGCGTCGAGGGAGATGGCGATGCGCTTAGCGAGCGGCGTCGTCGCGAGCGTTCCGACGAGCGCGGCGGCGAAGAAACAGAGGTATGCAGGCCAACTGAACAAAGAGGCTCCATCATCGAAAGGGGGCTGGTTCACCCAAAAAATCATTCTAGCCCAAACCGTGATGGCGTGCCGTGCACGACCGCACGCCCGAGAGGACATAGCCAAAGAGCCGAGACGGTCCTATAGTTGGGTTGTCGACCTCCTGCGGAACAGACTGGGTGAACCGACAAGTTATCGCAGGGGAGTCCGAACGGCCGCTTCAGTACAGGCATCCTCCGCTGTTGTGGAAGCTGGAACCGGCGGTCGGGACGCCCACCTTAGGAAGGTGGGTTCATGAGGATTTCGCGGGAGGCGACAGTAGACTGTTCTCGCAGGTCAGGCGCTATTACACTGCCGACCTGCGTTCTTTTTGCGTCGGGCGATTGACATTCACGTCCATGACTGCCACAATGCGTATTGCTCGCAAGAGCGGCCGGGGATGTAGCTCAGCTGGGAGAGCGCGGCGTTCGCAACGCCGAGGCCGAGGGTTCGAGCCCCTTCATCTCCACCAGGACCACTTCGCGCCCCTTCCGGGGCGCTTTTTTCACAGGACGCCTATGGACCTCTCGTTCTCTGCATACGAGCGCTGCGAGCTCTGCCCGCGCAGATGCGGCGTCGACCGTGCGGCGGGGGACGTCGGGGTCTGCGGCGAGACGGGCCAGCTCATGGTCGCCCGGTGCGCCCTCCATTTCTGGGAGGAGCCGCCCATCTCGGGCGATGCCGGTTCGGGGACGATCTTCTTCTCGGGCTGCCCTCTGCGCTGCGCCTACTGCCAGAACCATGAGATCTCGCATGAGGGGGCTGGATTGCCCGTCAGCCCTTCGCGGCTTGCGCGGATGATGCTCGAGCAGCAGGACCGCGGTGCGCTCAACATCAATCTGGTCACGCCGCTGCACTTTGCCCCCCATATCGTGGATGCCGTGTTCTGCGCCCGCGAGGCGGGGCTCTCGCTTCCCGTCGTGTGCAATACGAGCGGATACGAGCGTGCCGAGATGGTCGATGCCCTCGCAGGCGTCGTGGATGTCTGGCTCACTGACTTCAAATACGCCGACCCCGACCTTGCGGCGCTTTTCTCCGCGGCGCGGGACTATCCCGACGTCGCCGCGTCGGCGCTCGTACGCATGCTCGAGAACCTGCGCGAACGGGGCGGATGCAGGATCGGCGATGACGGTCGCATGCTCCGGGGCATCATCGTGCGCCATCTGGTGCTTCCCGGGTACGCCGACGACTCGTGCTCCGTCCTCGACCGTGTCTGGGAGCTCTGCGGCAACGAGGTCGACGTCTCCGTCATGAACCAGTACACGCCCAACGCCGTCTGCCGCGCGAAGGGCGGGGAGCTTGCCCGCACGGTCAGCCCCGAGGAGTACGAGCTCGTCCTGGACCACGCTGACGAGCTGGGCTTCGAGCGCATGTGGTGGCAGGAGTCAGGGACGGTCTCCGAGAGCTTCGTCCCGCCGTTCGATAATTCGGGTGTTCTCGGCCCCGAGCTCGGATAGTACCTGCCAATTTGGTATAGACTTGAAAAGATATGCCAGCCACTGGAGGAGGGGATATGCCCGATACCAACGCCCTCACCGATGACGAGCGCGCCGAGCTCGAAGCCCTCCGTGCCGAGAAGGCCAAGCGCGAGCAGGCCCAGGCCGCTGCGGCGGAGCGCGCCGAGCTCGAGGCCCTCAAGGCCGAAGCTGCACGCACGAAGTCGGAAGCGGAGCATGACCGCGCGATCGCCGAGGCCCGCGAGCGCGGACGCAAGATGATGGAGCCCGATGAGGACGACCTCGCCATGCCCATCGGCCAGAAGATCGTCATCCTCGCCGTCGTCGGCATCGCGATCGTGTTCATCCTCATGACTTTTTTCGGCAAGTAGCGGACGCGTATCGCACGCGCCACGGAGATAAGGGGAACCCATGTCACTCACCGACAACACCAAACCCACCGACGTCTCGCTGAACACCGACCTCTACGAGCTCACCATGGCCCAGGGCTTCTGGGAGTCCGGCATGGTCGACGCCCAGGCAAACTTCAACGCATTCTTCCGCGACAACCCCTTCGGAGGAGGCTTTGCCATCGCGTGCGGCATCGGCCAGGTTCCCGAGCTCGTCGAGAGCTTCCGCTTCGATGACGAGGACATCGCGTATCTCTCCACGCTCAAGGCTCCCGGCGGCGGCGCCATGTTCAAGCAGGGCTTCCTCGATTACCTGCGCGATTTCCGCATGCACGTCGACGTCTGGGCCATCCCCGAGGGCGAGATCGCCTTCCCGCGCGAGCCCATGATCCGCGTCCAGGGTACCGTGATCGACTGCCAGCTGCTCGAGACCGCGCTGCTGAACCTCGTCAACTTCCAGACGCTCGTCGCCACCAAGGCCGCGCGCGTCGTCCGCGCCGCAGAGGGCCGTCCGGTCTCCGACTTCGGCCTGCGCCGTGCCCAGGGTCCCGATGGAGGCCTCGCCGTGGCCCGCGCGTCCTATATCGCCGGCTGCTCCTCAACCTCGAACATCCTCGCGGGCAAACTCTACGGCATCCCCGTGTTCGGCACCCACGCCCACTCCTGGGTCATGGCGTTCCCGACCGAGCTCGACGCCTTCCGCGCCTTCGCGAAGTCGAGCCCCAAGAACTGCTGCCTGCTGCTCGATACCTACGACGTCTACCAGGGCATCGAGAACGCCATCACCGTCGCCAAGGAGATGGAGGCGGAAGGCGAGCGCCTCTCCGCCATCCGCATCGACTCGGGCGACCTCGCGAAGCTCTCGAAGGCTGCGCGAAAGGCGTTCGACGAGGCGGGGCTGCCCTATATCAAGATCTCCGTCTCGAACGACCTCGACGAGTACCTGGTGCAGTCGCTGCTCGCGCAGGGTGCGCCCGTCGACTCCTTCGGCGTGGGCACCAAGCTCGCGACCTGCGATCCGCAGCCCTCGCTGGGCGGCGTCTACAAGCTCTCGGCGATCCGCACCCAGTTCGATGAGGATTGGGATCCCGTCATGAAGATCTCCGAGCAGGGCTACAAGCGCACGATTCCCGGCATCCAGCATATCAAGCGCTTCTACGACGTCGACGACTGCCCCACGGGCGACATGATCATCGACGATTCCGTGAGCGAGGGCGAGAGCAACGTCATCCAGGACATCCTCGATGCCTACTCCACCATGGCGCTCCCGGGCACTCCGCGCGAGCTCATGCAGCACATCGTCCATGACGGCGTGCGTACCTGCGAGCCGCCCACCATCACCGAGTCCCGCGACCGGTGCCGCTACGCCCTCATGCACCTCGATCCCACGATCAGGCGCTTCCTCAATCCCCAGACCTATCCCGTGGGCCTCGAGCTCGGTCTTGCCAAGTTCCGCGGCAAGCTCGCGCAGGAGGAGCGTTCGGGATCCGGAAGGAACTAGCACATGCAGCAACATCTCGACGCACTGATCCGCTCCGCTCTCTCAGCAGCGCAGGAGGCGGGTGAGCTTGCCGCGTTCGATCTCGCGGACACGGGTATCGAGCGTCCCGCCGATCCATCCAACGGCGACTGGTCATCCACGGCCGCGCTGCGCTCCGCAAAGCTCGCCCATGCCGCTCCGCGCGCCATCGCCCAGGCGATCGCCGCCCATATCCCCGCCGATCCCGCGCTCGACCGCGTCGAGATCGCCGGTCCGGGATTCATCAACTTCTATCTCTCCAAAGCCTCTGCGAACGACATCTTCAACCAGGTCCGTGCGGAGGGCGCCTCGTTCGGTCGCTCCGATCTCGGCGCAGGCCAGAAGGTCCAGGTGGAGTTCATCTCCGCCAACCCGGTCGGTCCCATGCATATCGGCCACGGCCGCTGGGCCGCGCTCGGCGATTCGCTCTGCAACGTGCTCGCGCATGCGGGATACGACGTGCAGCGCGAGTACTACATCAACGACCACGGCTCCCAGATGGACGTCTTCGGGTCCTCCATCTCGGTGCGCTACCTCCAGCTCGCCTCTCTCGTGGCGAAGGGCATGGCGCCCGAAGAGGCGCGTGAGGCGCTCATCGCAGACCGTGCCGCTTTCGTAGAGGATGAGGACGATGGGCATCCCGAGGCGCATCCGCTCATGGACGCCTTCAACGCCGCCCTCGGCGGCAACGCCTATGGCGGCGACTACATCATCGACCTCGCCAAGCGTTTCTGGGACATCGATGGCGATAGCCTCGTGGCGGCGTCCGAGGATGACCGCATGGCGAGCTTCCGCGAGCGTGGGTATCTCATGATGCTCGATGCCATCCGTGAGACCTGCCATGATGCACGCTGCGATTTCGATACGTGGTTCTCCGAGCGCTCGCTCTACGTGCCCGACGAGACCGGCAAGGATGCCGTCCACCGTGCCTTCGACCGTCTGGACGAGATGGGCTACCTCTACACCACCGACGACGGTGCCCTGTGGTTCCGCTCCTCGGACTTCGGCGACGACAAGGACCGCGTGCTCGTGAAGTCCAACGGCGAGTACACCTACTTCGCCTCGGATGTGGCCTATCACTGGAACAAGTTCCAGCGCGTCGACCACGTGATCGACATCTGGGGCGCCGACCACCACGGCTACATCAAGCGCGTCGATTCGGCGTGCGCAGCGCTCGGCTACCCCGGACAGTTCGAGGTCCTGCTCGGTCAGCTCGTGAACCTGCTGCGCAACGGCGAGGCCGTCCGCATGTCCAAGCGCAAGGGGACGATGGTCACGTTCGACGAGCTCCTCGCGGAGGTCGGAGCCGACGCCACGCGCTACACGCTCGTCTCCAAGTCGTCCAATCAGATGATCGATTTCGATATCGAGGTCGTGAAGCGCCAGGACAACACCAACCCGGTCTACTACGTGCAGTATGCCCATGCGCGCATCTGCTCGATCCTGCGCCGCGGTGCGGGCGTCGACTTCGAGCAGGCGCAGAAGTTGGGCATGGATGCCGTGGCGGACGCTGCGATGGGGGAGAGCCCCGACGTCTCCCTGCTCGTCGACGAGTCCGAGGCTGCGCTTGCGCGCAAGCTCTCGGAATTCCGCGGCCTCATCGAAGCGTGCGCGCGCGACCGAGCCCCGTTCCGCCTCACGCACTATGCCGAGGAGCTCGCCGCGCAGTTCCATTCGTTCTATACGGTGTGCCAGGTGCTGCCGAGCGAAGGACGTCCCGTTGACGCAGGGCTCTCGCGGGCACGACTGCTCGCCTGCGATGCGACGCGTCGTATTCTCGCCCTCACGCTCTCTCTGATCGGCGTCTCTGCTCCGGAGCGCATGTAATCTGCAGAGTATCGTGATGAACTGCTACTTTAATGCAGTTTTTTGTGAATAGTTATTTAATAAAAACCGACCCGTGCGTTATCGGGTCGGATTTTTATGTACATTTCTTTTCGCACGAGCTTGCACGACGGGAGATTCGGAAGGGTGCAGCGTGGATGTCAAGGAGTACATCACAGTCAGGCGAGCGTATAACATCGTTCGCCAGAAGGTACCGCCGGCAGAGCGTCTGACGTTCGAGGAGCTTGCCGTCCTCGCGCTGCTCAGCTCCTCCGCGAAGCCTGTTCCCACCTCGTCGATCGCCAATTGGCAGCATGCCCTCCGCCCCACCATGACGCATCGTGCCAACCACCTCGCTGCGCTCGGCCTCATAGAGCGGGGGGAGGGGCAGACCGATCGCCGCAACGTGGTCTGCGCCATCACCGAGAGGGGCGAGGAGCGGCTATCCGAGCTCTGCTCTGAGATTCGCCAAGTGCTCGCGCACGGCAAGGTGCTCACCCGCATCGACTCCACTCGCATCAAGCAGTACCTGCTCGCCATGGGCCAGTACTATGTGCGGGCGTCCGACCTCGTGCTCATGAGCCTTGCCCTCAGCCCGCGCGAAGGCGTTCCCATCGCGCTGATCGTCGGCGCCCTCGGCCTGCTTCAGCCAACGGTCTCCATGTCGGTCCAGTCGCTCGAGGAGCGTGGTCTGGCAAAGGGGGATAGTCCCGGCGCGAAGGCGGTCAAGGCATGTCTCACCGATAAGGGCCGCATGCGTGCTGAGGACCTCATCATGTGCATTGAGGCGCTTGTCGTAAAACGCCGCCCGCGCACCTCTTCGAAAAACGCATCCGCATAGAGATCCCATCGCCCGTTCTTGCTGTGCCCTTCTTCGGATGCTGCTTGCATTCTAGGGCCCTTGTGGTATCCTCTTTCTCGTCAACGGCTCCTGCCGGCGACGCTTTCGTCGCAGCTTCCCCTTTGATACAAAGACACTTCGATTACACCCATGATGGGAACTGCTGACGAGGGAAGAATCCAAGCCGATAACGACGCGCCTGAGCGTCCCATGGCAATGAGAAAGGCTTATCCATGGCCGAAGATACCAATGAATCCATCCAGATGACCGACGCCGCTCCCGAGGCTTCCGTCGAAGCTCCCTCAGAGGAGTCCAAGCCCAAGGTGCGTAGGCCGCGTCGTCGTACGAAGAAGACGGATGCCGACCAGCCCGTCGAGAATGCCGCTGCAGAGCCCGCATCGGATCCCGATATAGCGTCTGCCGTCTCCGAGAACCCCGAGACTTCCGATACGGCCGAGCCTCCTGCCGACGCTCCCAAGAAGCGTCGCCGCCGCACCAAGAAGACCGAGGAGGCCGCCGTGCCCGCCGCAGTGGAAGTCGATGCGTCGGCTTCCGAGCGTCCGTTCGTCTCCATCGAGGAGATGACGCGTATGACTCAGGAGGCCACCACCGCCTCCTCCGAGCCCACGCCCCTTCCCGCGACCACGCTCGCGCAGGCGCCCGCGAAGGACGCCGCTCCCCAGGAGCAGGGCCCCGGCTCGCGTCGCCGCCGCCATACGCAGGACGGCAAGACCGCCAACGTGCCCCGCAACCAGAACGATAAGCAGCAGAACCGCCGCGACCGCCGCCGCGCTGCAGCCGAGCCTTCCGTCACCCGCGAGGAGCTTGCCGAGCTCAAGGTGGGGGAGCTGCGCGTCAAGGCCGGGGAGCTCGGCATCGAGTACACCGGCATGAAGAAGGGCGAGCTCGTCGATGCGATCTTCGAGTCCGCCGCACGCGCTGAGGGATTCAAGACCATCCGCGGCCTGCTCGAGATCTCGAACGAGGGCTACGGCGTGGTCCGCACCGGCAACTACATGGAGGGCGACGATGACGCGTTCGTCCACCAGTCCATCATCAAACAGTATGCGCTGCGTCCGGGTGACAGCATCGTCGGCACGGTCGCTCCCGCCCGGTCCGGGAACAAGTATCCGCCGCTCACCTCCATCACCTCGGTCGACGGCCGCGATCCCGAGACCGTGCACAGCCGTCCGCGCTTCCGCGACCTCACGCCCATCTTCCCGAACGAGCGCCTGACCATGGAGCATGGCAAGGACTCCATCACGGGTCGTGCGATCGACCTCGTGGCACCTATCGGCAAGGGCCAGCGCGGACTGATCGTCTCGCCGCCCAAGGCAGGCAAGACCACGGTCCTGAAGCGCATCTGCCAGTCGATCGCCGCGAACAACCCCGAGGTGCACCTCATCTGCCTGCTCGTCGACGAGCGCCCCGAGGAGGTCACCGACATGGAGCGCTCCATCAAGGGCGACGTCGTGGCCTCGACCTTCGATATGCCCGCCGAGAACCACACCAAGGTCGCCGAGATGGTGATCGAGCACGCCAAGCGCCTCGTCGAGCTCGGCGACGACGTCGTGGTCGTCCTCGACTCGATCACGCGCCTTGCCCGCGCCTATAACCTCGCGCAGCCGGCGTCCGGCCGCATCCTCTCGGGCGGCGTCGATTCCGCAGCGCTCTATCCGCCCAAGAAGTTCCTCGGCGCCGCGCGCAACATCGAGAACGGCGGCTCGCTCACCATCATCGCGTCCGCTCTCGTCGACACCGGTTCCAAGATGGACGAGGTCATCTTCGAGGAGTTCAAGGGCACGGGCAACATGGAGCTCAAGCTCGATCGCGACCTCGCCGACCGCCGCATCTTCCCGGCCATCGATCCGGTCTCCTCGGGCACGCGCAACGAGGACCTTCTCATCAGCCCGGAGCTGCAGCCCTTCATCTGGGGCGTCCGCCGCATCCTGGCCAACATGAACAACACCGAGCGCGCCGCGACCTCGCTCGTGAGGAGCCTCGAGGCGACCCGTTCGAACGAGGAGTTCCTCATCAGGTCGGCCAAAAAGGCGCAGTCGAGCGATTTCGCGGTCTAGCCAGCGCGTTTGACCTGAAATACCAACCGAATATCTGCACAAATTCTTGCGCCGGGTTCAAATTCCTGTACTATGGAATCTGTCCGGCGCAAGCTGGATATGCAATGCGGTACACAGACCTCAAACACAGCACGCCGCAGATTGCGCACATCACTCCATACCGTGCAATCACTGTGCTTGCTTGTCGTCGCTTGAGGTGGCTTCGGCCACGGATGGGGAGCGGACGATGAAACGATCGATGATGAATCCGGCGCTGGTCGCAGGGCTCGGCGGAGCCTCGCTCGCACTTGCTCCGAACATCGCGTTCGGCCTCACGGCTCAAGGGCTCGCTGATGCGTTCTTCACGTCGCCGATCGCTCCGTTCGCCGTGGGCGTGCTGGGCGGCGCGGCCGTCGCAGGCACCGTCTACAACCTCGTGGTGAAGTACGCCGAGCTCAAGGAGAGCGGTTCCGACCTGAGCTTCAGCTTCATCGCGCCGCGCCGTCATGCCAAGAAGACCTCGCGTCCCTCCCATGCGATGCATGCCGCGGAGGCTCCCGTCGCCGCGTCCCTCTACAAGGCGCGCCACATGAGCCCCGCCGATTTCGAGAAGTCGGGCGTGATCCGCATCCAGCCCGCCCAGGACTACGCCGAGCTGCGCAATGCCGCGAACGATTCCAGGAAGAAGCGCACGCAGAAGCATCTCAAGACCTCCTTCATGGAGACGATCGACAACGTCATGATGAACGGCGTGCCCGTGATCGAACGTGCCGATGGCACCGTGGGCGACGTGGGCACGGGTTGGTGGAGCCGCGGTATCGGCGACAAGTCCATCTCCTCAGACAACGCTCTTGCCGGCGAGGCCCCGGTCGATGCGTTCCTCCACAACAGGAACCGCCTCACTCCCCAGAACATCACGCATCGCGTCGCCCAGATCGACGAGGGCCTCTATCCCGAGAAGCGCACCGCGGACGATCTCGACAAGTCCGATATGTGGACGAGCGCGCTCGAGGCGCTCGACGAGAAGCTCGGCAACACCCACCAGCAGAACGCGTATCCCGTGCCCGCCTTCATCGATGTCATCGGCGGGTCCGAAACGATCGACGAGCCCGAGGGTATGGAGCCCACCACCGGCTTCATCGTCCTGAGTTCCCGCGCCCGCCGCGCCGAGGATTCCGCGGATATCTCCAAGAGCTCCTCGCTGTCGCTGCGCATCATCGAGGGCGGCACCCACGGCATGAGGATCCCGCGCCCCGCCAGCCGCACCAAGAGCACCTACGTGGGCAAGCACTTCGCCTCCATGCCGATTGCAGCAGAGGTGTAACGCGCGTCTCAATCTGAACGGTTTCCTGTCAAAGGGACAGGTTTCTTGACAGGAAACCCTTGCAGCGCGGAACAACAATAATTGCACGTTCCATGCAGAGGAGAAATCTCCTTTTCCAGCGCTTTTGCATCTCCTGAGCTTTGCATTTGTTACGGACAGGATAAAGCTGTGGCAGGAAAGCCCCCTATGCCTTGAATCATGGTTACAGTGCATTGAAACGGCGCAGGTGCGCCGTCAGTTCATGAGCTGCGAGACCATGAGAGGAGTCACCATGAACACTATGAACCAGATGTCCCGTCGCAATTTCCTGAGGATGAGCGGCCTTATCGGTGTTTCCGCGATGCTTGCAGCATGCAGCGGCTCCTCCGACGGATCCGACGCTCCCGCTGCTGACGCCGATACTTTCAGGATCGGCGGCATCGGCCCTGTGACCGGCGGAGCAGCGCTCTACGGCATCGCCACCAAGTACGGCGCGCAGGTTGCCGTCGACGAGGTCAATGCAGCGGGCAAGATCAAGATGGTGCTCAACTGGCAGGATGACGAGCACGACCCCGAGAAGTCCGTCAACGCCTACAACACCCTCAGGGACTGGGGCCTCCAGATTCTCGTGGGCACCACCACCACGAACCCCTGCGTGGCAGTCTCCGCGCTCACCAACGCCGATCGCATCTTCGAGCTCACCCCGTCCGCATCGTCGGTCAACGTGCTCGGCGGCGAGGAGATCGGCGCCGACGGCCCGCGCAAGGACAACGTCTTCCAGATGTGCTTCACCGACCCCAACCAGGGCACCCGCTCCGCACAGTACATCGACGAGAAGGGCCTCGGCACCAAGATTGCCATCATCTACAACAACGCCGACGCCTACTCCACCGGCATCTACCAGAAGTTCGAGACCGAGGCTGCCACACGCAACCTCGAGATCGTCTCCGTGACCACCTTCACCGATGACTCCGCCACCGACTTCTCCGCCCAGCTCAACAAGGCCAAGGACGCCGGTGCCGACCTCGTGTTCCTGCCCATCTACTACACGCCCGCCTCGATCATCCTGAAGCAGGCCTCCGACATGGGCTACGCTCCCAAGTTCTTCGGTGTCGACGGCATGGACGGCATCCTCGACGTCGAGGGCTTCGACACCAGCCTCGCTGAGGGCGTCATGCTCCTCACCCCGTTCGTCGCCACCGCAACCGATGAGGCCACCCAGAACTTCGATGCCGCCTACAAGGCCGCTGCGGGAGTCGACACCAACCCCATCCAGTTCGCCGCCGACGCCTACGACTGCGTGCATGCTATCGCCAAGGCCATCGACCAGGCGGGCATCACCCCCGACATGGCCACGGCCGACATCTGCGACAAGCTCATCGCCACCTTCACCGGCGACTTCGAGTTCTCCGGCCTCACCTGCCCCATCGGCGAGGTCATGACCTGGTCCGAGACGGGCGAGGTCTCCAAGGATCCGAAGGGCATGGTCATCGTCGACGGCGTGTACCAGCCGCTCGACTAGGCTCGGGGCGATTCCTTCGCTCATCTGCGCGGAGACCGTCGTGGGACGGTCTCCGCGTGCGCTTTTCGCATTGCATCCGCTTCTTGTGAGAGGAGGGCGCGTGAGCTTCCTCACAGCACTTATCAACGGCATCAGCCTCGGCAGCGTGTATGCCATCATCGCGCTCGGATACACGATGGTCTACGGTATCGCCAAGATGCTCAATTTCGCCCATGGCGACGTCATCATGGTGGGAGGCTACCTCTGCTTCTGCACGGTGCAGTATCTGGGGCTGCCCACCTTGGCGGGCGTGATCCTGGCTGTTGTGGGCTGCACGGCGCTCGGCATCGTGGTGGAGGGTCTTGCCTACAAGCCCCTGCGTCAGGCCCCGTCTCTTGCCGTGCTGATCACCGCCATCGGCGTGAGCTACTTCCTCCAGAACTCTGCGCTGCTCATCTGGGGAGCCGATCCCAAGGCATTTCCCTCTGCCGTGAGCTTTCCCTCGGTCAAGCTCTTCGATGGCCAGCTCATCATCAACTCCATCACCATCGTCACGGTGCTCGCCGCCGTGCTGGTGATGGTGGCGCTCACGCTGTTCACCTCACGCACCAAGATGGGCAAGGCCATGCGCGCCTGCTCCGAGGATAAGGGTGCGGCGCAGCTCATGGGCATCAACGTCGACCGCACCATCTCCATGGTGTTCGCCATCGGCAGCGGTCTCGCTGCCATCGCCGGCGTGCTGCTCTGCTCCGCGTATCCCACGCTCACGCCCACCACCGGTTCCATGCCCGGCATCAAGGCGTTCACGGCTGCTGTCTTCGGTGGCATCGGCTCCATTCCGGGAGCCGCGCTCGGCGGTGTGCTGCTGGGCATCATCGAGATCATGGCCAAGACCTACATCTCCACGCAGCTCTCCGATGCCATCGTGTTCGGCGTGCTCATCATCGTCCTGCTCATCAAGCCGGCCGGCCTGCTCGGCAAGCTCGTCCCCGAGAAGGTGTAGCGCCATGGAGAAGTTCAAATCGCTTCCCGCTGCAACCCGCAGCACCATCATCACCTACGCCATGGTGGTCATCGCCTTCCTCATCATGCAGGGGCTGCTTTCCGTGGGTGCCGTTTCCAACTCCACCCAGGGCCTCCTCGTGCCCATCTGCGCCTATATCTGCATGGCCATCTCGCTGAACCTCGTGGTGGGTATCTCGGGCGAGCTCTCGCTCGGCCATGCGGGCTTCATGAGCGTGGGCGCGTTCACGGGCGTCGTGGTCTCCACCGCGCTCGCGGGCAGCGGGACTTCCGGTCCCGTCAGGCTGCTCGTCGCCATTTTCGCAGCAGGCGTCTCCGCCGCCATCGCGGGCCTGCTCATCGGCATTCCCGTTATGCGTCTGCGCGGCGACTACCTCGCCATCGTCACGCTCGCCTTTGGCGAGATCATCAAGAACCTGCTCAACAACCTCTACGTCGGCCTTGACGTGCGCGGTCTGCATTTCTCCATGTCCGACGCCGCATCGCTGGGCATGGCCGAGGGAGGCAAGGTCGTCATCAACGGGCCGCAGGGTGCCGTGGGTATCGATATGATCTCGTCGTTCACGGCGGGCTTCCTGCTCATCCTGTTCACGCTCTTCGTGGTGCTCAACCTCGTTAACAGCCGCAGCGGCCGCGCCATCATGGCTGTGCGCGACAACCGCATCGCCGCCGAGTCCGTGGGCATCAACACCACCAAGTACCGTCTTATGGCCTTCGTGGTTTCTGCAGCCCTCGCCGGCATGGCGGGTGCGCTCTATGCCATGAACTACAGCGCCATCGTGCCCAAGAAGTTCGACTTCAACACCTCGATCCTCGTGCTCGTGTTCGTGGTGCTGGGCGGCATGGGCAACATCCGCGGAGGCATCATCTCCGCAACGCTGCTTACGGTGCTGCCCGAGAAGCTCCGCTTCATCGGCGATTTCCGCATGCTCATCTACGCCATCGTGCTTATCGCCGTCATGCTCGTCTCGAACAACCGCGCGCTCATGGAGCGTCTGCACGGCCTTGCGGGAAGGTTCCGCAAGAAGGGGAGGGCGCCGTCGCCCGCTGTCGCGTCGAAGGACGGGGGTGATCTGTCATGACGAGGACCGAGGGAACCTACAAAGCCCAGGCCGCAGCCGCAGGCAAGCGCGACGCCGCAAAGCAGCGCGAGCGCACCAAGATGGTGCCGGTCGTGACCGATTCCATCATCCCCGAGCGTGACGCAGGCCAGACCATCCTCGAGTGCCGCCATTTGGGCATCGACTTCGGCGGCCTTCACGCCGTGGAGGATTTCAACCTCACCGTGGGTAAGACCGAAATCGCCGGCCTCATCGGCCCCAACGGAGCCGGCAAGACTACGGTCTTCAACCTGCTCACCAAGGTGTACGCGCCCACGCGTGGAACCATCCTGCTCGACGGCATGGATACCGCCAACATGACAACCGACCAGGTGAGCCAGGCAGGCATCGCTCGCACGTTCCAGAACATCCGCCTCTTCGACACGCTCACGGTTGAGGAGAACGTTCGCATCGGTCTCCACAACCAGGTCAAATGCGGCATGTGGAGCGGCATCTTCCGCCTTCCGCGCTACTGGCTCTCCGAGAAGGAGTTCCACGACCGTTCGCTGGAGCTGCTCGATGTGTTCAACATGGCAGACAACGCGGGTGACATCGCGGGGTCGCTGCCCTATGGCGCCCAGCGACGCCTCGAGATCGTACGCGCGCTTGCAACCAGCCCTAAGCTGCTTCTGCTCGACGAGCCCGCGGCGGGCATGAACCCCTCCGAAACTGCGGAGCTCATGGAGATCATCCGCAAGATCCGCGACGAGTTCAAGATTGCGATCATGCTCATCGAGCACGACATGGATCTCGTCATGGGCGTGTGCGAGGGCATCGCCGTGCTCAACTTCGGCAGGATCATCGCCAAGGGAACGCCCGATCAGATTCAGGCCAACCCGCAGGTTATCGAGGCCTATCTCGGCACGCAGGAAACCGATGACGCAACCGTGCGGGGCGGGAGGTAACAATGAGCATGCTCGAGGTCAACGACCTACATGTGTACTACGGCAGCATCCATGCTGTGAAGGGCGTCTCGTTCACCGTGGATAAGGGCGAGATCGTCACCTTGATCGGTGCGAACGGCGCCGGCAAGTCGACCACCCTCAACACCATTGCGGGCATCCTTCCCGCACGCCGTGGCTCGGTGGAGTTCCAAGGCGAGGGCATCCTGGGCGTTCCTGCGCACAAGATGGTGAGGAAGGGCATCGCGCTCTGCCCTGAGGGAAGGCGCGTCTTCACCCAGATGACGGTTGAGGAAAACCTCCAGATGGGCGGATACACCCGTACCGATGCCGAGAACGCCGATACCGTGGAGGACGTCTACGGGCATTTTCCGCGCCTGCGCGAGCGTGCCTACCAGGTAGCGGGCACACTCTCGGGAGGCGAGCAGCAGATGCTTGCCATGGGGCGCGCGCTTATGGGCCGTCCCGACCTCATCATGCTCGACGAGCCATCCATGGGTCTCGCGCCCATCCTGGTGGATGAGATCTTCTCGATTATCAAGAGCCTCAACGACAACGGCACCACAGTGCTGCTGGTCGAGCAGAACGCGAGCATGGCGCTCTCGATCGCCGACCGCGCGTACGTGCTCGAGACAGGCAGGATCGTCAAGGAGGGCAGCGGCTCCGATCTGCTGCGCGACGACGACGTCCGCAGGGCCTATCTCGGCGGTTGACGGTCGCTCTTGCTAACGAGCCGGACTGGCTCAGGGAGTTCTACCCCGCAAACCCCAGCAGGTTTGCCATGCTTTGCCGCATAGTTTGCCCAACTTTGCGGCAAAGCAAGATTATTAGGCCTCTGACCTGCTGATTTGCAAACGCCGCCGCAAAGAATGCCCAACTTTGCGGCAAACCAGGGTTCGACATCCTGTCCCTTTGACAGGAAAACACCTACAGCTCGGCCTCGAATGCAGCGAGCAGCTCGTCGTACGTTTCGTATGCGGGAAGGTCGGGGTTCGCTGCAGCAATGGCCTCGGTGGTACGGAAGAGGAAACCTGCCTTGCTCGCACGGATCATGTAGAGGTCGTTGAACGAGTCGCCCGTTGCGATGGTGTCGAAGCCGATGGACTGGAGACCGCGCACGGTGGTGAGCTTCGAATCCTCGCAGCGCATCTTTACACCGCAGAGCATGCCCTGCTCGTCAACTTCGAGAGAGTTGCAGAAGATCGTGGGCCAGCCGAGCTTCTCCATGAGCGGCTTCGCGAACTCCTCGAAGGTGTCGGAGATGATGATGACCTGCGTTTTCTCGCGCAGCTTGTCGAGGAATTCCTTGGCGCCGGGGAGCGGGTCGATGGTGGAGATGACGCGCTGGATGTCGGGAAGGCCCAGGCCATGCTCGCGCAGGATGCCCATGCGCCAAGCCATGAGCTTGTCGTAATCGGGCTCGTCGCGCGTCGTGCGCGTGAGCTCGGGAATGCCGCTTGCGCCGGCAAACGCGATCCAAATCTCAGGGACCAGCACGCCTTCAAGGTCTAGGCAGCAGATGTTCATCGTTTCACCTCCACGATGGTCCCGCGCGTATCGACGGGAAGGATCTTCATCCAAAGGTTGGGCATGAGCGCGTGCACGGCCTCGGCGACCCTCTCCGCCGCATCGCGGCCGGCGCAGATCGCGAGCATGGCCGAGCCTGAGCCCGAGATGGTGAATGCGGACGCTCCGTTGCCGAGCGCGCATTCCTTGAGCGTCTTGTGATCTGGGATGAGCTTCGCCCTGTACGGCTCGTGGATCAGGTCGTGGCATGCGGTGCCGAGCAGCGTCGCGTTTCCCGTCTCGAGCGCGTTGATGACCGTGGCATAGCGGCCCATCTGGGTCACGATGTCCCTGAGCGCGTAGGATGCGGGCAGCGCCTTGCGCGCCTTGACGGTGCGCACCACATAGGAGGGTGCCATGACCACGTAGTGGAAGACCGAGGAGATCGCATGGGGGATGGCTATCGTGCGCCCATCCTCGGTGATGCAAGAGCTTGCGAGGCCGCCGAAGAGCGCGGGTGCCACGTTGTCGGGATGGCCCTCGATGAGGATGGCCTCTTCGAGCGCGTCGGCGCGGTTGAAGCCGTCTCCCACGAGCACCTGCGCGGCGATGATGCCGGCGATCACGCACGCGGAGCTCGAACCGAGCCCGCCGGTGATGGGGATGGGCGAATCGATCGTGATATGGAGCGGGGCGGCGCTGCGTCCGAGACGGTCGCAGGTATCGCAGTAGCTCGTCCACACGAGGTTGTCATCGCCCGCGAGCGCCGGATCGCAGCCGTCGATGACGAGGGAATCCGCGAAATCGAAGGAGAACGTCGCGCGCAGATCCAGCGCGATGCCGAGGCAATCGAAGCCGACGCCGAGGTTGGCCGACGTGGCGGGCACGCTCACGCGCAGCGCGGGCGCTTCCATCAGGTGAACACCTCCCCGGCGAAAACCCCGACGAATCCGGGCATGGCATCGATATCGCACACGTCGTCATGGAGGCGCGGCATCGTGCGGAGGCGCGAGAGCGCTGCAGGCGCGGATGTCTCGGCGATGCGGGCGAGCTCGTCCATGGAGGAGAAACCGTCAAGCCCCTCGGTGCATGCGCCGAGCGCGGCAAGGCAGTCTGCGGGGAACTTGAAGGGGCTCGCCGTGGAGAGCAGCACGCGCGCCATGCCCGAGGGGCGCATGTCGTCCATGATGTACTTGCCCACGGCCGTGTGGGGGTCGATGAGGACGCCGGTGCGCTCGAAAGTGTAGCGGATCGCCTCGGCGCACTGCGCGTCGGTCGCGAAACCGCAGCCGAAGAGCTCCTGGATCTTGGAAAGAAGCTCGTCGCTCACGGTGTAGGAGCCGGTCGTCGCGAGCTCGTCCATGAGGCCTGCAACGTAGTCCGCATCGCCCGAGAGGTGGTAGAGCAGGCGCTCGAGGTTGGACGAGACGAGGATGTCCATCGACGGGGAGATGGTCTTCTCGAAGGGGCGGATGCGGTCGTAGGTGCCCGTGGTGATAAAGTCGGTGAGCACGTTGTTGGCGTTGGAGGCGACGACGAGCCTGCCCACGGGAAGGCCGAGCAGCTTGGCGTAGTAACCCGCGAGGACGTCGCCGAAGTTGCCGGTGGGCACGACGAACTCGACCTCGTCGCCGAGTGCGATAGCGCCTGCGCGCACGAGCTGCGCATAGGCGTCGAAGTAGTAGGTGATCTGCGGAGCGAGGCGACCGATGTTGATCGAGTTCGCGCTCGAGAGCGAGATGCCCTGCTCGGCGAAGCGGGCGACGAGACCGGCATCGGTGAAGATGCGCTTCACGCCCGTCTGGGCGTCGTCGAAGGTGCCGCGAACGGCGCAGACGCCCACGTTGGAGCCCTCCTGGCAGACCATCTGGAGCTCTTGGACATCCGAGACCTTCCCGTAGGGGTAGAAGACGCAGATGCCGATGTTGTCGACATCGGCGAAGCCCTCGAGGGCCGCCTTGCCGGTATCGCCGGAGGTTGCGGTGAGCACGAGGATGCGGTCGGAATCCTTCTCGCGCGCGCAGTTCATGAGATGGGGGAGGATCTGCAGGGCGACGTCCTTGAACGCGCAGGTGGGGCCGTGGAAGAGCTCGAGCATCCAATCCCGTCCCAGCTGGCGGATCGGCGTGATGCGCGCGTCGTCGAACGAGGGGCCGTAGGCAGCCGATACGCACGAGGAGATCTCCTCGGCGGTGAAGTCCTCGAAGAGCGTTCCGAGCACCTCGAGCGCGGTCTCCTGGAAGCTCTGGCCGCAGACCTTCGCGAGGTCGAGCGGTTTGTCGGCGAGGTCGTCCCGGATATACAGACCTCCGTCGGGGGCGATGCCCGTCCGGATTGCGAACTTTCCTGTTACAGATTCAGCGCATGAGCGCGTGCTGTGAAAAAATGTTTCCACGGTGTCATCACATCCTTGTGAGAAGCCGCTTGTCGCTGTCTGTATCTTATCCTCCATACGGGAAGAACCTTTATGTTGGGCCCGATGATGATACAGACCTGAAAGATTGGATTCGCATGGACATCGCGATTCTGGGATACGGTACCGTGGGCAAGGGTGTCGGCGAGATCATCGCATCCAAGACGCCTGGCATCAGCGTGAAGCGCATCCTCGAGCTTCCCGACCGCCTGACAGACCCGCGGATGACCTCCGATTACGGCGACATCCTCTCCGACGGTGCCATCGAGCTCGTCGTCGAGTGCATGGGCGGCATCGAGCCCGCGCATACGTTCATCTGCCAGGCGCTCTCCGCCGGCAAGCACGTTGTGACCTCGAACAAGGCCGTCGTCGCCGCCCACTTCGCCGAGTTCGCGCAGCTCGCAGCCGACAACGGCGTCTCGCTCTACATCGAGGCCTCCGTGGGCGGCGGCATCCCCTGGATCGCCGGCATCGATAAGGCGCGCAGGACCGATACCATCTCCTCGTTCATGGGCATCATGAACGGAACCACCAACTACATCGTCTACTCGATGGACAAGGCCGGCATCGACTTCGCCGACGCCCTGCGCGACGCCCAGGAGAAGGGCTATGCCGAGCGCGATCCGTCTGCCGATATCGACGGCATCGATGTTGCCAACAAGACCATCATCACGGCTTCCATCGCCTTCGACTGCCCCTGCGTGCGCGACCTCCCCGTGACGGGCATCCGCAACCTCTCCAAGCGCGATATGGAGCTGTTCGCAAAGCATGGCCGCATCGTCAAGCTTATCGGGCGCGGCGTGCAGGACGCGGGGCGCTACGCCGTCGCCGTCGAGCCCATGGCCATGGAGACATCCTCGCTCGAGGCGAACGTCCCGGCAAACTTCAACCTGGTCACCCTCGTGGGCGATACGGTGGGTGAGCTCAAGTTCTACGGCCAGGGTGCCGGCATGCTGCCCACGGGCAACGCCGTCGTGCAGGATGTGCTCGACTGCGCCGAGGGCATCCGCAGGAGCTACGACTTCTCGAGCGGATGCACCTACGACCCCGACCTCCTGCGATCCGACTACGTGCTCCGCACCACGGCGTCCGTGGATGCGGGCGAGCCATACGACGAGGGCATGCGGCTGTTCCGTGGTCTGACCGCCGTCGAGGCCAAGGAGCTGCTCGCCGCAACGATCGAGAACGACCCTGCCGCCATCATCGTGGCGCTTGGATAGAAAGAAGAACGTGCCGATGATCAAGATCTGCAAATTCGGAGGCTCGAGCGTCGCATCCGCCGAGCAGTTCAGACGCGTCAAGGAGATCGTCGAGTCCGACCGCGACCGCCGCTTCATCGTGGTGTCCGCCGTCGGCAAGCGTTTCCCCGAGGACAACAAGATCACCGATCTCCTCCTCCTCGTGAACGCCCACGTCACGTATCACGTTGACTGCCAGATGCTGCTCGACGACATCAAGGCGCGCTTCGTGGAGATCGCCGACGAGCTCGGCGTCACCTGGCCCGTCGCCGAGAAGTTCGATGCCTTCGCGAAGAACATCAAGCAGCACTCGCCCGAGTACATCGTGAGCCGCGGCGAGTGGTTCACGGCCCACATCATGGCCGACTACCTCGGATTCCCGTTCGTCGACGCGGCTGACGTGATGATCTTCCACCATGACGGCACCGTCGATCTCGAGCGCACCGCCATCCGCGTCAAGGATGCGGTGCAGCGCAAGGGCTCCTTCGTCTTCCCGGGGTTCTACGGGTCCACGGTTGAGGGATCCATCAAGCTGTTCCAGCGCGGCGGCGGCGACATCACGGGCGCCATCCTCGCGCGCTGCCTCAATGCGGGCCTCTACGAGAACTGGACCGACGTGTCCGGCTTCCTGTCCGCCGACCCCCGCATCGTCGAGAACCCCCGCTCGATCCACCGCATCACCTTCGACGAGATGCGCGAGCTTTCCTACATGGGCGCATCGGTCCTGCAGGAGGAAGCCATCTTCCCGGTGCGCGAGGTGAACATCCCCATCCAGATCAAGAACACCAACAATCCCGAGGCGGAGGGCACCATCATCAGCGAGACCGCGGATCCCGGCGTGGACGAGCACCTCATCACCGGCATCGCGGGCAAGCGCGACTTCCTCGCCGTGCACATCAGCAAGGCGCACATGTCCACCGAGGTGGGCATCGTCCGCAAGGCGCTCTCGATCTTCGAGCGCTACCGCATCTCGATCGAGCACATCCCCACGGGCGTCGATTCGTTCGGCATCGTCGTGAACAGCGCCGACGTGAAGGACAGCATCTACCAGATCATCTCGGATATCCGCAAGGAGATTTCGCCCGACAACGTCTCGGTGGTCGACAAGCTCGCGCTCGTGACGGTCGTCGGCCGCAACATGTCAAAGCGCTCGGGCACGTCCGGCAAGATCTTCGGCGCGCTGGGCGACGCGGGCATCAACATCCGCCTCATCACGCAGAGCTCGCAGGAGATCTCCATCATCCTGGGCGTCGACAACGCCGATTTCGAGCGTGCCATCAAAGTAATCTACGACAAGTTCGTCGCGGGCGAGATCGTCCGCAGGGGCTAGTGGGAAGGAGCCTGATCATGGCTGGCAAGGTTGTCGCGATTCTCGGTGCGACCGGCGTCGTCGGTCGCCAGATGCTGCAGTGCCTCGAGGAGCGCGCATTTCCCGTCGAGCGCCTCGTTCCGCTTGCGAGCGCGCGTTCTGCGGGCAAGACCGTCACGTTCCGCGGCGAGCAGGTCGAGATCCGCGAGGCTGTTCCCGAGGCCTTCGAGGGTATCGATATCGTGCTCTCGGCAGTCGGTGACGAGCAGGCGAGGGAGCTCCTTCCCGAGGCCGTCAAGCGCGGTGCCATCTGCGTGGACAACAGCCACGCGTTCCGTCTCGACGCGGGCGTCCCGCTTGTGATCCCTGAGATCAACGCCGCCGATATCGCCACGCACGGCGGCATCATCTCCAACCCCAACTGCGCCACGATCATCGGCCTCGTTCCGCTGTGGCCGCTCCATCAGGCAGCAGGGCTCAAGCGCGTCATCGTGAGCACCTATCAGGCCGCATCGGGTGCCGGCAAGCCCGGGCTCGACGAGCTCATGCGCGAGATCGGCTGCGTTGCCGCCGGCGAGCCGGTGGGGGAGAGCAAGCCTTTCGCCTACCAGCTCGCAAGCAACCTGATCCCCCAGATCGGCGGGTTCGGGGCGAACGCCTACACCTCCGAGGAGATGAAGTTCCAGAACGAGGGGCGCAAGATCTGCCATCTGCCCGAGCTCCGCGTGAACTGCACGTGCGTGCGCGTGCCCGTCATGCGCTCGCACTCCGAGTCGATCACCGCCGAGTTCGAGCGTCCCATCACCCCCGACGAGGCACGTGAGATCCTCTCTGCGGCGCCCGGCGTCAAGGTCGTCGACGACCCCGCATCGCTCGCGTATCCCATGCCGCTCGACACGAGCTACCAGGACCTCATCTACGTGGGCCGCATCCGCGAGGACATCTCCGCCCCCGACGGAACGTGCTCGCTGACGTTCTGGTGCTGCGGGGACCAGATCCGCAAGGGCGCGGCGACCAATGCCGTCCAGATCGCGGAGTACCTGCTGTAGGTTCCGCTTCGGGGGTACCCCCCATTTGGAGATAAGCGCAGGCGACGCGAAAAAGGGCCCCGTAGCAGGGGCCCTGATGTTTCGTGGTGCTCCCAGAGGGATTCGAACCCCCGACCCTCGGATTAGAAGTCCGACGCTCTATCCAGCTGAGCTATAGGAGCATGCATAGCCATTCTAGAGCATCTCGCGGGCGAGAAGTAGCCCGAGGGCTGTCTTCGCATCGCGGATCCTACCTTCGCGGACCGCGGCGAGCGCTTCGTCGAACCCCACCCACACGATGTTCACGAACTCGCCCTCATCCGGGTGCTCCTCATCCTGCGAGAGCCCCTTGGCGAGGAAGATCTCGGTATGCTCGTCCGTGAATCCGACGGCCCCCTCGCAGACGCCGAGGGGTACGAGCTCCTCCGCGATGAGCCCCGTCTCCTCCGATAGCTCGCGGGCAGCGCAGACGGCTCCTGCCTCGTCGCCATCGATCTTGCCTGCGGGGATCTCGAGCGTCATGCGTCCGAGCGCGACGCGGTACTGGTGCACGAGGCACACCTTGCCATCCCTCACGGCGACCACGCCTGCGCCACCGTGGTGGTTGACGATCTCGCGGTAGCCATGGCTTCCGTCTGCAAGCTCCACGTCGAGCGTATCCACCGAGAAGATCATGCCCGTCCACTGGCGCGTGCGTCCGAGTATGCGCTCGTAGAGACGATCCAGGTCATCGGACGATCCGGCGATGCCAAGCCCGTTGTTCGGCATAGTACGCTCCTCATTTGGGAATACTGCCCTCAAGATACCACGAGAGGGGGATCGCCATGTCGAAACGGGACTGGGTGCTCACCGGCTACGGCATCGATGAACTCGCAAACATTATCACGGACGGCATCTTGAACGCGAGCGTCTCGGCAACCCTTGAGGATTCCTCGTATTTCTCGAGCGGCAACGTCTCCTGCACCGTGCTCGTCTTCGAGCGCTACAGCATCATCGGATCGAACCGCCTGAGCCTCACCGTCTCGCTGTTCTCTGAGCCGGGATGCGTGCGCATCTCCGGCATCTCGTCAGGAGGCAGCGAGGGAATCCTGTGGAAGATCAACACGCTTGGCGAGGACGCGTTCCTCGACGTCCTCGTCGATGTGCTATCTTCAATCTCGTAATCGCCCATCGAGAGAAGGCGGGTCATGAGAACGCTTCTTTACCGTGTCGGCCAGGAGCCTGTCGATTACGATGTGGACATCCCTGATTTTCCCGCGGCCATCGGGGCACCCGAGATCGAGTGGATGACCGTGAGGTTCCTCAAGCTTTGCGTTGTGCGCGATTCGCGCGGTGAGGAAAGCGGCAAGCCTGTCTGCCAGGTGCTCGGGAAGACGCCCATCTACGGCGATTTCCTCGTGACTTGCATCGACTGGGACGATGACGGAAATACGGAGGTGACGCCCATGACCGATGGCTTCGCCTCGATGGTCAAGCACATGCTCTTCAACCATGAATACGGCAAGATAAAGGAAGGCGGGGCCTGATATGGCTACGATCGACGACGTGAAGCAGTTCCTGGACGAGTGCGGCTACTACTTCCTGGCTACCGAGATGGACGGGCAGCCGTACGTGCGCCCCTTCGGCGCCCATATGGTCTACGAGGGGAAGCTCTACTTCCAGACCGGCAAGGTCAAGGAGGTCGCAGCGCAGCTTGCGGCGAACAGCAAGGTCGAGATCTGCGCTTCCAAACCTGCCGAATGGCTGAGGCTGCGTGGGTGCCTTGTGGAGGATCCGCGTATCGAGGTGCAGGAGGAGATGCTCGACCAGCATCCGCAGCTCAGGAGCATGTACCGTCCCGGCGACGGCAATACCTGCGTGTTCTTCCTCGATGAGGCGACGGCCGGCTTCTTCTCGTTCACCGATGCGCCACGAATCGAGAGCTTCTAGAATTTCTCGCTTGACGTGCGCTCAAGATAGGCTACTATAATCTAGCTGTTCAATGCGGTGGGACACACGGTGGGTGTAGCTCAGTTGGAAGAGCGGCGGACTGTGGATCCGCAGGTCCAGGGTTCGAGCCCCTGTACCCACCCCAAAAACTGCATACGGACCGGTAGCTCAGCTGGTAGAGCAGGGGACTCTTAATCCCAAGGTCCAGGGTTCGAACCCCTGCCGGTCCACCACGAAACCTCGCGCCTCCCGACAGGGAGGCGTTTTCGTTTGACGCGTTTGACGGCGCTGTTGAACGGGCCGTTCGGCTGGTGTAGATTCGATTCAGACGAGGCGATATGTAAGGAGCTGCGATGACGCGTCCCCGCACGTTGAAACTGCTCGGAGCGCTTGCTGCGGCGGTTGCGCGCTCCTTTGCTGCCATCGGTTGCGCCGCGACGAGCGACCATGAGACCGTCGCCTCGCACGAGGACGTCAAGGATGCCGCCGGGAAGGCAAGCGGTGACATGATCGCTCTGGTGACCGCAACGGTCGTGCGAATCGGTGCAGAGGGCTAGCCGGATGGACGGGTTCCTCAAGAAGCTCAAACACATCCTCATCGTTCTCGCCCTTGCGCTTGCAGCCCTCATCATCTGGGGAATATGGACCGGCCACGCGGCCGCTTTCATCGAATGGATCCAGGCGCTCTGGGAGGATTCCCATCCGGCGATCACCGAGCGGAACCTCCCTCCCGTCGAGGGGGAGCTCGACGGGGAGGTGCGCATCCATTTCATCGATGTGGGACAGGGCGACGCCACCTTCATCGAGTATCCCGATGGCTCATGCATGCTCGTCGACGCCGGAATACCTGAACAGGGCGGTGACGTCGTAGCGTACATCCGCGGCCTCGGATACGATCGCATAGACTGCGTGCTCGCAACCCATCCCCATCAGGACCATATCGGAGGGCTCGATGTGGTCATCCGTGCGCTGGAGATCGGGCAGGTGTGGGCTCCCGACGCCTCCAATACGACGCTCGCGTACTATGACTTCCTCGCCGCATGCGCCGATACGGGCGAGACGATCGAGCAGGCATGCACCGGGAGCATCCTCATGCGCGGCGACGGCTGGCGCGCCGACGTCATAAGCCCGCGTCGGGGAGCGAGCTTCGCCGACCTCAACCAAGCATCTGCCATCGTGCTGCTCCAGGTGGGGGAGACGCGCGTCCTGCTCCCGGCGGATGCGTCCATCTCGACCATCGCCCGCTCGACGAACATCCGCATCGACGTGCTCAAGGTCGGCCATCACGGATCGCTCACCAGCACGTCCGATTGGCTCGTCGACCGCCTCCGGCCTTCGGTCGCCGTCGTCTCCTATGGCATCGGCAATCCCTACGGGCTGCCCTCGGGCAACGTCCTCTCGATGCTCTCGACTACCGAGCTGTACGGTACGGGTGCGAACGGCACGGTGGTGCTGTCGCTCGACGGCTCGTCCGTCGACGCCAGGGTCGAGCGTGAGGGCAGGCCTGCGAGCGGCGCCTCATCCTACCGCGAGGATCGGGAATCCCCCGAGATCTATCCCGAGGACACCTCGTTCTTCCAGCACGTCATCGAGGGGCTCCGCGAACTGCTCTTCCGCACTGACTGACTTTTTCCATCCAGTCGCGTGTATTGAGGACGCGGGGAGCGGCCGTTTGCATCATACTTCTTATGATGCTCTGTGAAGAAAGGAGCTTACCTTGATTTATACCGTCACGCTCAACCCCGCGATTGACTACGTCATGACCCCCCTCTCGCTCGACATGGGCTTCACCAACCGATCCTCGGGCGAGGAGCTCTACTGCGGTGGCAACGGCATCAACGTCTCCACGCTGCTCAACGAGCTCGACATTGTGAACGTCGCCATGGGTATTGTCGGTGGCTTCACCGGCGATTACCTCATCGAGACCCTTCAGGACAAGGGCATCTCCTGCAACTTCGTCCGTCTCGAGAAGGGCTTCACGCGCATCAACGTCAAGTTCTCGGGCGCCATCATGGCCATGGTCAACGGCAACGGCCCCAAGATCCCCGAGAAGAAGGTCGAGGAGCTGCTCGACCGCATGGATGTCGTGCGCGAAGGCGACATGCTGGTGCTTACGGGGTCCATCCCCAACTCGCTTCCCGAGGACATGTACACCCAGATCATGCACCGCCTCGATGGCCGCGGCATCGAGTACGTCGTGGATGCGCCCGGGCAGCTTCTCATGGAGGCGCTCAAGTCGCATCCCTTCCTCATCAAACCCAACAACCACGAGGTCGGCCGCATCTACCATGTGCCGATCGAGACGCCCGAGGAGTGCATGCCCTACGCGCACAAGCTCCAGGCCGAGGGCGCCCGCAACGTCATCATCTCGTGCGGCGGCTACGGCTCGCTCCTCCTCGATGAGGAGGGTGGCGAGCACGTCGTTCCGAGCGTCAAGGTGCGTCTGGTCAACACCACCGGCGCGGGCGACTCGATGGTCGCAGGCTTCATCGGCAAGGTCCATGGCGAGGGCTCGACCTACGGCGATGCCCTGCGCTTCGCCTCCGCCTGCGGCACCGCGACCGCCGCGAGCAAGGGCATCGCGAAGCGCGCCACCATCGACCGCGTCTACGAGGCGCTCTGCGAGATGATGAACAAGAAGCCTCGAAAGAGCTCGAAGAAGAAGTAGGGAAGGCACCGCTACAGGAGAACGCGCGGGTTATCAGGAGGAGGACCAATGTTAAAGGGAATCAATGCATCTGACGGCATCGGCATCGGCGTAGCGTGCGTGGCCATCGAGCCGGATCTGAGGTTCGTTCCGAAGGCCCCCGAAGACATCGATGCCGAGAAGGCCCGCTACAAGGCCTCTGTCGCTAAATTCGTCGACTTCACCCGGCATCATGGCCGCGCACATCGAGTTCGCCGAGGACGAGGGCATCGTCGAGATGGTCAACGGCTCCATCGACAGCGGCATGTGCGCCGAGCAGGCCGTCTCCGATGCCTATGACATGTACTACAACATGTTCTCCGGCATGGACGACGACATCTTCCGCGAGCGCGCCGCCGACGTCCTCGACGTCAAGGTGGGCCTGCTCGCCGACCTGCTCGGCAAGGAGGTCATCAATCTCTCCGTTCTGCCCGAGAACTCCATCGTCGTGGTGGGCGACCTCACCCCATCCATGACCGCCGACATCGACAAGGAGAACGTGGCCGGCATCATCACCGAGACCGGCGGACGCACCTCCCACTCCGCCATCATCGCCCGCGCGCTCGAGATTCCCGCGGTCCTCTCGGTGCCCGATTCCACGACCATCATCAAGAACGGCGACATGGTCATCGTCGACGGCACGCGCGGCCGCGTCATCGTGAACCCCACGCCCGCCGAACTGGAGAAGTACCGTCTCGCCGCCAAGACCTTCGCCGAGGAGAAGGCCGCCCTCGAGGCATACCGCGGCAAGCCCACCGTCACCGCCGACGGCATCGAGAAGCTGCTCGTCGCCAACATCGGCAACCCCGAGGATGCCAACGCGGCGCTCGAGCACGACGCCGAGGGCGTCGGCCTGTTCCGCTCCGAGTTCCTGTTCATGGACGCCAAGGAGCTCCCCAGCGAGGACGAGCAGTTCGCCGCGTACCAGAAGGTCGCGCTGCGCATGAAGGGCAAGCCGGTCATTATCCGCACGCTCGACGTGGGCGGCGACAAGGAGATCCCCTACCTGAAGCTGCGCAAGGAGGAGAACCCCTTCCTGGGCTATCGCGCCGTGCGCTACTGCCTCGACAACCCCGACGAGTACAAGGTCCAGCTCACCGCACTGCTGCGCGCCTCCGCGTTCGGCGACATCAAGATCATGGTGCCGCTCGTGACCGACCTGGTGGAGATCCGCAAGGTGAAGGCCCTCGTTGAGGAGTGCAAGGCCGATCTTGACGCCCGCGGCATCGCGTACAACAAGGACATCGAGGTTGGCACTATGGTTGAGACGCCCGCCGCGTCGCTCATCGCCGATGACCTCGCCGCTGAGTGCGACTTCTTCTCCATCGGCACCAACGACCTCACCGGCTACACCATGTGCGCCGACCGTGGCAACGATAAGATCGCCTACCTCTACGACGTGTACCAGCCCGCCGTCCTGCGCTCGCTCAAGCGCATCATCGAGGAGGGCAACAAGGCAGGCATCATGGTCGGCATGTGCGGCGAG
>CADBJR010000019.1 GCA_902795065.1 uncultured Coriobacteriaceae bacterium | reverse complement strand
TAGAATGCAGACGGTTCCGGGCGTCGTCCCGCCGCTCGGGCAGGCTCAAGGCCTGCCGCTCGCGCCGGGATTGATGACACCAGCTTTCGGCACACTACCTTGGGGACGGTTCCTTTTTCGCGGTTTTCCGCGCTTTTGGGACGGTTCCCCAAAGCGCGGTCAGCGGGCGAGGAAGCGGCCTGAGCCGGGTTCGGCGCAGACGCGTTCGCCATCATACACCTCGCGGCCGCCCTTGAACACGCGCGCTATGCGGCCGGACATCTCCATGCCTTCGTAGATGCTGTAGTCAATGGCGGATACGTTCTCCCCCATCCCCAGCACGGTGGTGCCAGCGGGGTCGATAAGCACGAGATCGGCATCGGAATCCACTGCGATGCAGCCCTTGCGCGGCCACATGCCGTAGAAGTGCGCCGCATTTGCCGAGGTGAGGTCCACGAACTGCGGCATCGTGAGGCCGCGCTTCGCAACGCCCTCCGAGAATGCGTAGATCATGCGCCACTGCACGCCGTCCACGCCGTTCGGGATGGTCCGGTACGTGGCGCCGTCCTTGTAGCGCGCATGGTAGGGGCAGTGGTCGGTCGAGAGGATCCTGAGCTTCCCGGACAGGATCGCGTCCCACAGGGCCGCTTGGTCTGCCGCCGAGCGCAGCGGCGGCACCATCGTGAAGCGGGCGCCTTCGGGCCCTGCGAGCTTCTCGGACGTGAAGGCGAGGTAGTGCGGGCAGGTCTCGAGCTCGAACTCGCCGCGCGCAGGCGGATCATCGAGCAGGGCCGCCGTCTCGGCGCAGGTCGAATGCGCGATGCAGGCGCGCACGCCAGTCTCGGCGACCAGCCCGTGCAGCGCCTCGACCTCGCGGAACTCCACGGCATCGGGGCGCGTCTCGGCGAGCAGCCGCATGTCGGTACTGTCGCCCAGCTCGTCTTCGAGACAGGCGACGAGCTCAGCGTCCTCAGCGTGGATGAGGAACGTGCGGCGCGGGTCGTCGGCGAGGCGCATGAAGATCTCCCGCACATCGTCGAGCGAGAGCGTCGTGTTGCCATAGACCGTGAACAGCTTGTAGTCGCGGATGCCGCACTCGTCCTCGATGTAGGCGAGGTCGCGCAGCAGGTCGCGGTACTGCTCGGACAGCACGAAGTGGAACGCGTAGTCGACGGAGGAGACCGACGCGTCGGCCATGCGCCGCGCGATGACGGCGCGCGCATCCTCCTCGACGGTGGGCTCGCAGAAGTCCATCACGGTGGTGGTGCCGCCGGCAAGGGCGCCGAACGAACCGGTGCGGAAGTCGTCCGCAATGGGAATGTCGCCGAAGCCGCCGAAATGGACGTGCGGGTCGATGCCGCCGGGCACGAGCCATGCGCCGTCCGCATCGACCGTGGTCAGGCTGGCATCGTCGAGACCCGCAGCGCAGCATTCGGAGGCGGCGTCCTCGACGGCGATGATGCCGCCCTCGTCGAAGACCACGCCGCCGTAGCAGACGCCCTGCGGTGTGACGACGCGGGCATTTACGATTCGCGTGCGGCACATACCACGGCCTCCTCGTCGATCGGCAGCTTGGTGAACGTGCGGCCCAGCGCATTGCCCACGGCCGCGGCCACGGCGCCCGCCACGGGGACGACGCCGCACTCCCCCACACTCTTTGCGCCGAACGGACCGGTGTGCTCCTCGCTCTCGAGGAACTCCACGCGGATGTCGCGCGGCATGTCGGTCGCGCGGAAGAGATGGCAGTCGCGGAGGAAGCGGTTCTTGAGCGCGCCGGAGCCGTCGGGCTTGAGCGAGAGGCCCTCGGAGAGCGCATAGCCCAGACCCATCTGGATGCCGCCGTGGACCTGGCCCTCGAGCCCCATGGGGTTGAGCGCGCGGCCCACGTCGTGCACGGCAGCGTAGACGAGCGGCGTGACGGCGCCCGTCGCAAGGTCGACCTCCACCTTCACCATGTGCGCGCCGGCGCTCGCGGGCACGGCGCGGCTGCCGAAATTGCCGCCGATGATGATGTCGCGCTCCAGCTTGTGGGCGTGTTGGGCAACCTGTTCCATGGTCACCCAGCGCTCGGGCTCGCCGATGACGCCCACGCCGTTGGCACGGAGCTCCAGCGCGTCGGCAGGGGCATCGAGCAGACCCGCGGCGATGGAGCGGATCTCGGCTGCCACCTTGGATGCGCACTGGTAGGCCGCACCGCCGCCCACGTAGGTGCCGCGGCTGGCGAAGATGCCCACGTCGTAGCCCGTGAGCTCGGTGTCGGTATGGACGAGCGCGATGTTGTCGAGCGGCATCGAGAGGACCTCGGCAACGATCATCCGCTGCACGGTGTTGGAGCCGTTGCCCATGTCGCTCATACCGCTGAACAGCGTGATCGAGCCGTCGAGGTTCATCTTGATGGTGATGCCGCAGGTATCGGGCATGACGCCGTACATCGACGAGCCGTGCGGCGCCACCGCAAGGCCCACGCCGATGCGCTTGGTCCCGCCGGCGGCTTGGCTGGCACGTGCCTCGGCCACCGCCTCATCCCACCCGAAGAGCTCCTTCGCACGGGCGAGGCAGTCCTTGGCACGGAAGTTGCCGAGGTCCTCGCCGCGTTGGTCAACGGTATCGGGATCGTGCAGGTTGAGGTCGTAGAGCACCGTAGGGTCGATGCCCGTGCGCTCCGACACTTGGGCAATAAGTTGCGAGAATACCCAGAACACCTGCGGAGAACCGAATCCTCTCATCGCTCCGGCGTTCTGGCGGTTGGTGCAGACCGGTATGGCGTGGTTGCGCATGTTGGGGCACTTGAAGAGTTTGAAGAACTTGCCGCCCGACGCCCAGGCGACGCTCATCGTGCCGCCAGAATGCGCACCTGCGTTGATCCAGACCGTGTAGTCCAGCGCGGTGAGCTCGCCGGTGTCCTTGAAGCCCGCACGCACGTAGATCGTCTCCGCGTGGCGCGTCGGCGTCGCCTGGATGTCCTCCTGGCGGGAGAGGACGCACTTCACGGGACGGCCGGTCTTGAGCGAGAGCAGCGCGGCCACGGGTTCGGTCGAGGTGTCGATCTTGCCGCCGAAGCCGCCGCCCAGCGCAGGCGCGAGCACGCGCACCTTGGCGTAGGGCAGACCGAAGATCTTGGCGAGGTTGCGGCGCTTGCCGAACACGTCCTGCGAGCTCGACCACACCGTGAGCTTGCCATCGGCGTCGAAGGAGGCGACGCAGCCGTGCGTCTCCATGGCCGCATGGTGGATGGCGGGCACCTCGAAACGCTCGTCGAGCACGAAGTCAGCGGCAGAGAAGCCCGCGTCGAGGTCGCCGAAGGTATTGTCCACCTCCCACAATATGTTGCCGTTCTCGTTCCAATCGTGGAGCTTCACGGCATCGGGAGCGACGGCCTCCTCCGCATCGAAGTACGCGGGCAGGTCCTCGTACTCGACCTTGATGAGCTTGAGGGCGGCCGCGGCGATGGCGTCGGTATCCGCCGCGACGGCCGCGACCTTATCGCCCACGTAGCGCACGCGGGAGTCGAGCACGCGCTCGCTCTCGAGGATGTCCCAGTCCTCCCCGTTGCCGTTGAAGCGCACGTCGGGGGCGTCCTTGTATGTGATGACCGCGCGGACGCCGGGCAGGGCCTCGGCGGCGCTCGTGTCGATGGAGGCGATGTTGGCGTGGGCGTGCGTGGAGAGCAGGATCTTGGCGTGGAGCATGCCGGGCAGCTTCATGTCATCGACGTACTGCAGCTGGCCCGACACCTTGAGCCGCGCATCGAACACCGGCGTCGGCTTGCCGATCACCCCGTCTTCCTGACAAAGGGACAGGTTATTTGACAGGTTTTCTCCCTCGCGCATCCTCTTGGCAGCCAGCTGGACCGCCTCGACGATCTTCACGTACCCCGTGCAGCGGCAGAGGTTGGGCTCCAGCGCCGCGCGGATCTCCTCCTCCGTGGGGTCCGGACAGCGGTCGAGCAACGCCTTCGCGCTCATGATCATGCCCGGCGTGCAGAAGCCGCACTGCACGGCGCCCGCGTCGATGAATGCCTGCTGGATGGGGTGCAGCTGGGTGCCGCGCGAGAGGCCCTCGATGGTCTCTATGCGCTTGCCAGCGAGGTTGCGCACCATGAGGACGCACGAGTTTCTCGCCTCGCCGTCCACGATCACGCGGCACGCGCCGCAGTCGTTGGTGCCGCAGCCGCATTTGGTGCCGGTCAGGCCGAGCACCTCGCGCAGCACGTAGAGGAGGTTCCAGTTCTTTTCATAGAGGATGGGATAGGTCTGGCCATTGACGATCAGTTCGGTCTGCTCCACGGCAGTACCTCCAGCGCGGGCCGACACCCCGCACGAGCCCAGTATCACCCTCTAACGATACAACATCCTGGCGTGACAATTCTCCTCGTAGGACTTTTGTCAAGGTGCTCGTCACCTTGACAAAAGTCCTACGAGGAGAATTGTCACACGGCGGTGCTATGCTGTTTTCAGTGCAGAGATAGTTAAGGGGGTTACGCAGATGGACATCATGCAGGCGATCGACACGCGCATCTCGTGCAGGGCATACGACGGCCGCACGATCGAGGCCGAGAAGCTCGACCAGCTGGAGGCGTGCATCGCGGAGTGCAACGCCGCGGGCAATGTCCGCATGGTGCTCATGCGCCCCGAGAACGGCGGCGCCGACCTCAAGCTCGCCAAGGCGATGTTCGCCGGCCAGCCCAGCACCTATATCGCCTACATCGCCAGAACCGACGAGGAGTCGCGCGACCGCCTGGGCTACTACGGCGAGAAGGTCATCCTGTTCGCGACGCAGCTCGGCCTCGGAACCTGCTGGGTCGCCGGCACCTACGACCGCGCATCCGCGCACGTGTCGCTCGAGCCCGGCGAGGAGCTGCACGCCGTCATCCCCGTCGGATACCCCGCCCCCAAGACGCCCCTCAAGCAGCGCACCGTGCGGGCCGCCCTGCGCAGGCGCGACAAGAAGCCGACCGACGTCTATGCAGGCTACAACGTCGCCTCCGCAGCCGTCCGCGCCGCCATCGACGCCGTCATCAAGGGGCCGTCGGCGGTGAACGGCCAGCCTTGGGTCTTCATCGACACGCCCGGCGGCATCGCAGCCACGCTGCCCTCCGTCAAGAGCGGGATCGAGCTGCTCGACCTGGGCATCGCGAAGCTCCACTTCGAGCTCGGCGCCACCAGCGCGGGCGTCGGCGGAACCTGGAGCTGGGGCATCGGAGGTACGTTCACGCGCAGCTGAGAGGCGCGGGGCATTCCGCCCTCTATCAACGGGCGGCCCGTAGACGTACCATCTCTTGGGGAATCGCTTGAGCAGCAGGGATGCACGCATGGCAGTGGGCGAGCTGGACATCGATAGGCTTCGCGCGGGCTACACGCCCACGCGCGGCGAGCTCGTCCGCACCGTCATCCTGATGAGCATCCCCATGATCCTCTCCGAGATCAGCGTCCAGGTGATCAGCTACATCGACGCGGGCATGGTGGGCAGCCTCGGACCCGTGGCATCCGCCTCGGTGGGTCTCGTCAACACGAGCGTCTGGCTCATGAGCGGCATGTGCTTCTGCGTCTCCATGGGCTTCAACGTCCAGATCGCGCAGCTCGTCGGCGCGGGCCGCCACGATGAGGCGCGCGGCGTGCTCCGGCAGTCGATGATCGTCTCGCTGCTCTTCGGCCTGGCCATGATGGCCATCGGACTGGCGATCGCGGAGCCGCTCCCCCACTGGCTGGGCGGCGCACCCGAGACATGGGCCGGCGCGCGCGACTACTTCTTCTGGTTCTCCATCACGATGCCGCTCTGGGCGCTGAACCGTGTCTTCGCGGGCGGCCTGCAGTGCTCGGGCGACATGGAGACGCCGAGCCGGCTCACCATCGCGGCGTGCGTCCTCGACGTGGTCTTCAACGCGCTGCTCATCTTCCCGGGCATCGATTTTTCGCTCGGCAGCCTCGCCATCCACATCCCCGGCGCGGGCCTCGGGGTGCCGGGCGCCGCGCTCGGAACCGTGCTCGCCGATACGTGCGCCACCCTCGGCATGGGGCTGGCGCTGCTCGTGCGCTCGCCCATCCTCGCCCTCAAGCTGGGCGGCAGCTGGCGCCTGAGGCGCACGTGCCTGCAGGGAGCCACCAAGATCGCCGCGCCGATGTTCCTCGAGCGCATCGCGATGAACTTCGCGCTGGTCGTGCTCACGGTGTTCGTCTCGCCGCTCGGGACCAACGCGCTCGCCGCGCATTCGCTCTCCATCACCGCCGAGGGGGTCTGCTACATGCCCGGGTTCGGCATCGCCGCCGCCGCGACCACGCTGGTGGGGCAGGCGGTCGGCGCGGATCGCAAGGACATCGCCAAGCGCTTCTCCGATGCGTCGCTGGTGCTGGGCATGGTGCTCATGGGCGTGATGGGCGTGCTGCTGTTCATCTTCGCCCCCGCCATCATGGCGCTGCTCACCCCCGACGAGACCGTGCGGGCGCTGGGCGTGACCGCGCTGCGCATCGAGGCGTTCGCCGAGCCGCTCTACGCGGCGTCGATCGTGGGCGTGGGCATCTTCCGCGGCGTCGGCGACACGTTCATCCCGAGCGTCATCGGCCTCGCGACCGTGTGGATCATCAGGCTGCCGATGGCGTGGTTCCTCGCGCCGCGCATCGGCCTCGCGGGCATCTGGCTGGGCATGGCGACGGAACTCATCGTCCGCGGCATCGTCTTCCTCGTGCGCATCCGCCGCGGCAGGTGGCTGGAGACCTCGGTCATCTCGTAACGCGCAGGGGGACAGGTTGTTCGTTCCCTTTCGGCACAGGGGGACGGGTTTCAAACCCGTCCCCCTGTGCCGAAAGGGAACGAACAACCTGTCCCCCTGCGCGGAACTTGCGTTCAGCATTAGTTAGCTATATCTTACTTTACGGACAAACAGCAAGCACCACGCGGAAGGACCAGCATGGACAGGATCGCCATCGAAAAGGGCTCGGTGCAGGAGACGCTCGTCATCCCCCTCTACGCCCGCCACGTACTCGCGCAGATGCATCCGGAGCTCTACGACGGCGTGAACACAGGTGCGATCGTTGACCGCGTGGACTACGACTTCAGAGACCAGAAGCGCCTCATGGACACCAGGTTCGGGCAGTTCGGCGCGCTCGAGGTGGCGCAGCGCGAATACGACCTCTGCGAGGAGGCGCGCGCCTATCTCGCCGAGCATCCGCAGGCTGCCGTCGTCAACATGGGCGCCGGGCTCCTCGACGTGTTCTCGCGCGTGGACAACGGCATGGCACGCGGCTACAACCTCGACTTCCCCGATGTCATCGCCGTGCGCGACCAGCTCATGCCCGCGGGCGATCGCGAGCGCAACCTGCCCTGCGACCTCAACGACTTCTCGTGGTTCGACGAGATCGACGGCAGCCATGGGGCGGTCTTCGTGGCGGCCGGCGTGTTCTACTACTTCACCACCGAGCAGATCCGCAGGCTGCTCCGCGCCATGGCGGAGCGCTTCCCCGGAGGCGCGGTGGCGTTCGATACGGTCAACCGCTTCGGCCTCAAGCTCATGGCGAAGACCGTCCTCGACCAGACCGGCATGGCGGACATCGGCGCGTACTTCTGCACGGACGACGCCGCGCGCGAGCTCGGACCGTGGAGCGACCGCTTCGCTAGCGTGACCGCGAGGAGCTACATGAACGGCTATCGGCCGCTGGGCAGACGATACGGCCTGCTCAACGCGCTGCTGGCGAAGCTTTCGGACAGCCTCGTGCACATGAGCATCGTGCGCGTGGAGTTCGCGCGGTAAGGGAGGACGCAGATGCCCACCGAGGCGATCATGGGTCTGCTCGTGCCGTTCCTGGGCACCACGCTGGGAGCTGCCTGCGTGTTCGTCATGCGCGGCAGCCTCTCCGCGCTGCTGGAGCGCTCGCTCGCGGGCTTCGCCGCGGGCGTCATGGTCGCCGCCTCGATCTGGAGCCTGCTGCAGCCCGCCCTCGACGGCTCGGAGATGCTGGGCCGCATGGCGTGGATGCCCGCGTTCGTCGGGTTCTGGGCGGGCACGCTGTTCATCCTCGCGCTCGACCGCGCCATCCCCCATCTGCACTTGGGCGAGGACGAGGCGGAGGGACCCCGCACCGATCTGGCGCGCACCACCCTCATGGTGCTCGCCGTTACGCTCCACAACATCCCCGAGGGCATGGCCGTGGGCGTCGTGTTCGCCGGCTGGCTCGCCGGGGAATCCGCCGTCACGCTGGCGGGAGCCGCGACGCTGGCGCTGGGCATCGCCATCCAGAACTTCCCCGAGGGCGCCATCATCTCGCTCCCGCTCCGCGCCGAAGGGTCGAGCAGGATGCAGGCGTTCGCCAAGGGCACCGCTTCCGGCATAGTCGAACCGCTGGCGGCGCTGCTGACCATCGCGTTCGCCCGGCAGCTGGTCCCGTGGATGCCCTACCTGCTGAGCTTCGCCGCCGGCGCCATGATGTACGTGGTGGTGGAGGAGCTGGTGCCCCAGATGGCGGAGGGCGAGCACTCGCACCTGCCGGTGCTCATGTTCGCGTTCGGGTTCACCGTCATGATGGCGCTCGACGTGGCGCTCGGCTGACCTCTCGAGATGGACGATAGGGGCAGCAGGGACCCGTCAGGCAACCTGTCCCCCTGTGCGTGTTCTGTCAAATAACCTGTCCCTTTGACAGGTTTCTGTCAAATAACCTGTCCCTTTGACAGGTTTCTGTGCGTGTTCTGTCAAATAACCTGTCCCTTTGACAGGTTGAGGGCGCCGAAGGAGCAGACCGATACGCAGAGGCCGCAGTGGCGGCAGAGCGCCTCGTCCACCTGTGCGAATCCGCCCTCGTCGAAGCTGCGCGCCGCGTAGGCGCACGCCGTGACGCAGGCATTGCAGTGACGGCACTTCCCGAAGTCGAAGCACATCTCGTAGCCGTCCTCCTGCACAACCGGCAGGTGCTCCAGCACGCGTCCGCGGATCTGCGCGAGGTCCGTCACGTCATGCTCGGCGCACCACGCATCCACCCGCGCGTTCATGCGGGTGATGAAGCCGGGCCCATGGAGGATCGCCGCGCTCGCGAGCCCCATCGCGTCGGCGCCCGCCTGCACGAACTCGATGCCGTCCTGCCAGGCCGTGATGCCGCCGAGGCCGATGATCGGGACCTCGGGCAGCGCCTGCCGCAGCGCCGCGATACGCGCCACGGTGAACGGGAAGATGGCGGCGCCCGTGAGCCAGCCGCAACCGTCCGCGCCGCCCATGAAGGGCTTGCCCGTCTCGATGTCGATCCGCATCGCCGGACCGATGGAATCGCAGGCAGTGAGCGCGTCGGCGCCCGCGTCGACGCAGCGCCGCGCGTGCCCCATGAGGTCCGCGCTGTTGGGCGAGAGCTTCACGATCACGGGAATGTCCACGCGCCGCTTGGTGTCCTCGAGCATCGGCAGCACCGTGTCGTCGGTGTAGCTCACGAGCTCGATGGCCATGACGCCGATCTCTTCGAGCCGCTCCACGCAGAGGCGCGAGTCCTCGATGCCGTGGCCCACGCTCGCGATGCACGTCACGCCCGCCGCGACGGCGCGCGGCATCTCGTCGTCGAGCCAGCGCTCCATCGGGAAGTCGGTCCACTTCTCGCAGTTCATGAGCGTCTCGCGCCCGGCGACCACCATGTGCAGGTCGGGGTTCTCGGCGGCGTTGCGGTTGATGGTCTTGCACACCACCGCGCCGGCGCCCGCCTCGTGGCAGCGGATCATCGCGTCGGCGCCGAAGCTCGCGGGGCTCGACCCCACGATGATGGGCGACTGCAGCTCGTGGCCGAGGAACGTGGTCTTCATCTACGCCACCATGCCCTTCCAGAACGCGTCGGCGCACGCGCGCAGCTCCGCGAACGCGCGCTCCTCGTCGATGGTCGTGAGGATGTCGTCCTCCAGGATCGCGCGGCCCGCCACGTAGACGTCGCGCACGTTGTTGCTGTTGCCGAAGATGACCAGCTGGTCGAAGATGTTGTGGCGCTCCACGGGCGTGAACTGCGCGTCCTCGTACACCACGAGGTCGGCCTGCATGCCCGGCTCGAGCGTGCCCACGTCGGAGAGGTGCAGGGCCTCGGCGCCGTTGGCCGTCGCCATGCGGAACACCTCGCGCGCGGGCATGACCACGGTGTTCTCGGCCCACGCCTTGTGGATGAGGCACGCCGCGCGCATGACCTGGTAGAAGTCGTTGATGTAGCCGTCGGTGCCGAGCGCCGTGCGGAAGCCCATCTCGAGCATGCGCGGCACGGGCGCCACGCCGCCGCCCACCTCGCAGTTGGAGATGGGCAGGTGCGCCGTCTTCACGCCGTGCGCGAGCAGCACCTCGAGCTCCGCGGGCGTGGTCTTGACGACCTGCGCCGCGAGCGTGTTAGGACCGAGCGCGCCGGCGCTCTCGTAGATCGAGACAGGCGTGCGGCCCAGGTGCGCCGCGGTCCATTCGCCCTCGTACTTGCTCTCGGACAGGTGGAACTGCAGGATGGCGCCGCGCTCGGCAGCGAGCTCGGCAGCGCGTGCGATCATGCGCTCGGGGCAAGTGAAGGTGGTGTGCGTGCAGATGGCGCCGCGCACGAGCCCGCCGCGCGCCGCGAAGTGGTCAACGGCCTCGGCGTTCTGGCGCAGGCACGCCGCGCCCGCGCGCATGCCGGCGGCCTCGATGGCCTCGCCTTGCGCGATGAGGGTGTCGCCCTCGGTGAGCGGCCCCTCGAGGCAGTCGCAGAACGCCGTGATGCCGCTGTGGATCATCTCCGCCATCGACGCGCGGCTCGTGATGAGGACCTGCTCCTTGCGGATGCGGTCCTCGATGGCGGGCCACCAGTACGCGCGCAGGAACGAGTCGAAGTCGACGACCTCACCCACCTGCGGGATGCCGTGGCTGAGCAGGCCGTACTGGTGCTCGTGGGCGTTCACGAAGCCGGGGTGGACGATGGCGCGGCTGCGGTCGACGACCGTGCTGCCCGCGGGGATCTGCTCCCACGGCACCACGTCCGCCACGCGCGATCCGTCGATGAGGACGGCCGCGCGCTCGCGCACGTCGTCGGCCGAGACGATGACCCAAGCTGCCTTGATCGCAATCATGCGCGCCTCTTCCTCTCGAGTGTCTCCCCTGCCAACAGGGCTGCGACGGCGTCGGCGAGCAGCGCCGGCGCCACGCGGGATTTGTAGTCGTAGTCGACGAGCGCGGCGCACTCGGCGGCGATCTTCTCGGCGAGCTGGGCCCTCGCGTCCTCGGGCGACGAGACGTGCAGCACGCACGGCTTCGGGAACAGCCCGCCCACGCTCGCGGCGATCTCGTTAATCGGCTTTTCTGTCAAATAACCTGTCCCTTTGACAGGATTCATCAGCTTTTCTGTCAAATAACCTGTCCCTTTGGCAGGATTCAGGAGGGCGATGTTGAGGCGCGCGAGGCCGATGCCCTGCGTGCGCGTGAGCTTGTGGAAGAGCCAGCACGCACCCTCGGGCGGCACGGGCACGATGAGCGAGACCACGAGCTCATCGGATTCGAGCACGGTCTTCTTGGCAGCCGCGTCCGGGAAATAGCAGGTGCGCACAAGCATGCCCTCGCGCGCGGTCGTGCGCACGCGGGCGCCGAGCACCATGAGCGCGGGGATGACGTCGGAGGCGGGGCACGCGTTCACGACGTTGCCGCCGATGGTCGCACGGTTGCGGATCTGGACGCCGCCCACGTGCGCGCAGGCGTCCGCGAGCAGCGGAAGCTTCCCGGCGATGAGCGGGTGCTCGCACAGCTCGGCAAGCGTGCAGGCGGCGCCGATCTCCACCGCGCCGTCCCGCTCGCGCACCTGCCGCAGCTCCTCGAGCTTCGACACATCGACGAGCGTCCTGCCTGCGTAGACGCCGCGCGCGCGGCCCTTGACCATGACGTCGGTGCCGCCGGCGATGATGATTCCGCCCTCAGCGCGGGCGGCCGCAGCCTCGGCGAGCGATGCCGGACGAACGTACCCTTCCGCCTTCATCGCGCATCACCTCCCTCGAAGCTGCAATTGCAGCTCGGGCGTCGCGGTGGGCGGCTTGCGCGCGAACGGAGCGCCCGCCTGCAGCGCGGGGCTGCGGCGGATCGTGGCGTCGCCCTCATCGGCGAGCGCACGCGCCTCCACACCCGCCACGCTCGCAATCGCGGCGATGACCTGCTCGTATCCGGTGCAGCGGCAGAGGTTGCCCTGGATGGCGGTGCGGATCTCCTCCTCCGTGGGCGCAGGGTTCTCGTCGAGCAGCGCCCGCGCGCTCATGACCAGCCCGGGCGTGCAGAAGCCGCACTGGATCGCGTGGTGGTCGAGGAACGCCTGCTGGAGCGGGTCGAGGCCGCCTTCCGAGAGGCCCTCGATCGTCACGACGCGCGCACCGTCGAGCGACGCCGCCGGCACGAGGCACGCGTTCTCGGCGCGGCCGTCCACGAGCACCGTGCAGGCGCCGCACATCCCAACGCCGCAGCCCTCCTTGGTGCCGGTGAGGCCGAGACGCACGCGCAGCACGTCGAGCAGGCGCTCGCCCGGCTCCACGTCGAGCGTGCGCTCCACGCCGTTGACGGAAAACGTCACGCGGTTCATGCGCACCCCTCCCCCCGCGCAAGCAGCTCGAGCACGTACTCGGGCGTGAGCGGCACCCTGCGCACGGGCCGCTTGATGGCGTGCTTCACGGCGAGCGCGCACGCCGCGCCAATCATCTCGGACGCGTTCTCCGCGATGGATTTGGCGCCGTACGTTCCCTCGGGGTCGGCGCACTCGTAGAGCTTGATGTCGACGATCGGCGCGTCCTTCGCGGTGGCGATGGGGTACGCGTCGAGGTTGGTGTCGGGCGAGACGCCCTGGTCGAGGCGGTACTCCTCGTACAGGCCGAAGCCCATGCCCATGAGGATGCCACCGTAGATCTGCCCGCGGACGAGCGCGGGGTTGAGCGCGTGGCCCACGTCGTGGTAGGCGCTGACCTTGTCGACGACGACCTCGCCGGTGGTGGTGTTCACGGAGACCTCGGCCACGCAGCAGCCGTACGCGTAGGTCTGGAACGCCTCGCCCTGGCCGGTGTCGTTGTCGTTCACGAGCGGCCGCGCGGCGTACCACTGGTACGTCGAGAGCTGCTGGCCGGTGTAGCGGCGCATGGTCCAGATGTCCGAGACGCGCACGCTCCGCTCGGGGCTGCCGGCGATCCACGCCACGCTGTCGCGCACCTCGATGGCGTCGTCCGGGCCGGCGGCGAGCATCTGGCGCGCGCTCTCCTCGATCATCGCGCGGATGGCCTCGCCCGCCATGCGCACGGCGTGGCCGCCCTGGGGCGTGCCGCGCGACGCCACGGTGAGGCCGCTGTCAGCCATGATGGTGGTGTCGACCGTCTCCACGCGGATGTCCGCGAGCGCGACGCCGCTGGCCTCGGCCGCAATCTGCGCGTAGACGGTGTTGAGGCCCTGGCCGAACTCCATGAGCGTGGGCCGCAGCACGAACGAGCCGTCCTGCATGCCGATCATCATGGCGCCCGACGCGTCGACGCCCTCGCCGCCCAGCGCGGCCCCGCGGTAGGCCGTGACGAGGCCGATGCCGTGGCGCCAGGTGCCCGTCTCGGCCGCGTACGCTGCGGTCTTCTCCTCGTAGCCGGTGTCGCGGACGATGTCCTCCATCATGTCGACGAGCAACGTCTCGTGCACGAGCTGCTGTCCGGTGGCGGTGATCGACCCGCGGCGCAGGAGGTTGCGGCGCTTGAGGTCGAGCACGGAGATGCCCAGCTCATCGGCCAGATCGTCGATGGCCATCTCGTTGGCGAAGATGATCTGCGGCGAGCTGTAGCCGCGGAAGGCGCCGGGCACCGTGTTGTTGGTGTAGACCGCGAAGGTGTCGGTGCGGATGTTGGGGATGTCGTAGGGGCCGGCCGAATGCACGCGCGCGCGGATGTTCATCCACGGCGCCTGGTTGTTGTAGGCGCCCGCGTTCTCGACCTGCGACGAGCGATACGCCGTGAGGGTGCCGTCGGCCTTCGCGCCCACGCGGACGGTGGTGGTGAAGGGATGGCGCTTGGTGCTCTCGAGCAGGGAATCCTCGCGCGAGTAGGTCATCTTGACGGGGCGACCGGTGGCGGCCATCGCGACGGCCGCGCGGCCGCACATGAGGCCGACGAGCTCGAACTTGCTGCCGAACGAGCCGCCCACCACGGTGGAGACTGCGCGCACGCGGCTCATCGGGATCTGCAGGGCGTCGGCGACGAACTCCTGCGGGCCGTGGCCCTGCTGCGACGACGCGCGCACGAGCACGACGTCGGCGCCTTCGGGCGAGACGAGCACGCTCTCGGGCTCGAGGTAGGCGTGCTCGACGTACGGACTGTCGTAGGTGCGCTCCATGATGTGGTCCGCCGCGGCGAAGCCGGCCTCGAGGTCGCCCTTGCGGAGCGGTTTGAAGGAGCCGAGGAAGACATTGCCGGGGCGCGTGGGATCGGGCACGCCGTCGTCGGAGAGCGCGACGCCCTCCGCACGCACCTGCGGCGCGTCGGGTGCGAGCGCATCGGCGACGGTGAACACGGCAGGCAGCTTCTCGTACTTCACGCGCACGGCGGCGATGCCCGCCTCGAGGGCTGCGGGCGTCTCGGCCACGACCACGGCGAGCACGTCTCCGCAGAAGCGCGGGTGCGACGTGCAGTAGAACCAGTCGTAGCGCGACTGCGGCTTGGGAAAATCGGCCTCTACCAGCACTTTCACGACACCGGGGACCGCAAGTGCGGCGGAGGTGTCCACCACGACCGTCGCGTGCGGCTGCTTGCTGTGGACGCAGCCGGCATAGAGCTGCCCGGACATGTTCAGATCGTCTGTGTAGAGGGCGCGGCCGGTGACCTTGTCGTAGCCATCGACGCGGGGCGCCGACGTTCCGACCACATGGAAACCATCCTGCTGCATGACCTGCCTCCCTGCGCGCATGGGCTGGCACCGCATCGCCCTTATGCCCGCACGCTGCGGATCTGGGAATTCATGCAGTGGCTCGTTCCATTTTACCGCGAGGATGCCGTGTTCGCGTGCGCCAACAGGCGAGCGGGCTTGTCGGGGAGCTTTGGAACACCCGCGTGCATCAAAATGGCCGGTTTTTAGCACGAAAGGCACTTATTCCGGGTTGCGTCGGATTAAGTGGTGTATGAAGGGCCATCGCAATGCCTCGAATGCGGTGCCTTCCGATTCGTAATCTATGCCGCCTTGGCGTATTCGTCAAGCGCCACCATCATGATCGCCCTCGCGTTGGACCTCACCTCCTCATCCGGGACGAACTCGTCGATGCGGTTCTCCGCCCTCTCCATGGCGAGGACGGGGGCGAGCGATTCCCTCGACATGAACAGCCTGCCCGACTCCCAGTCCGCGTTCACCTCGTCGACTATGCCGCCCAGCAGCCGCATCACCGAGCCGGTCGAGGGGAAGGCCTGCACGACCTTCGCCCTGCGCTTGAGCTCGCGGTTCATGCGCTCCTGGACGTTGTTGGTGCGGATCTTGATGCGGTGCTCGCGGGGGAACGACAGGTGCGCGAGCGCGTCGACCTCGGCGTCCTCGAGCACCTTGGCCGCCGCCGGCGCGAACGACTCGAGCTCGCAGACCGCCTCGTGGTAGAGGGCGCGCACGAGCGCAGGATCCGCCTCCCTGAAGATCGGCGACATGACGGTGCGGGCCCGGCGCTGGCCCTCCGCGCCGTCTATCTTGGCGAGCACGTCGCGCTTGACGTGCACGATGCAGCGCTGCCAGGTGGCCTCGGGCCAGATCTCGCCGATCGCCTTGACGAGGCCGTCGTGTGCGTCGGAGGTGACGAGCCGCACGTTGCGCACCCCGCGTTCCTCGAGGCCCTGCAGGAAGCCGCGCCACGACGCGTAGCTCTCGGCGTTGGCGCAGGTGAACCCCACGAAGCGGCGGTGCCCGCCGTCGCCCACGCCGATCGCGGTGATGAAGGCCTCCTTGCGCACGCGCCCGTTCACGCGGCGGCTCACGTAGGTGGCGTCCAGGAACAGGTAGGCGAAGCGCATGCCCGACCAGTCCTTCGCCAGGAACGCATCCGCCTCGCCGTCGATCACGGCGCACAGGCGCGAGACCTGGTCCTTGGACAGGGAGTCCACGCCGAACTTCGCGGCGACCTTCTCGACCTTGCGCGTCGATGTGCCGGTGACGTACATCTCGGCGACCGCGGCGGCAAGCGCCCGGTCTGTTCGCGACCAGCGCTCGAAGAGGTCCGTCGGGAAGTACGAGCCGCTGCGGAGCTTCGGCACCATGAGCGGCAGCGTGCCCACCGTCGTGTCGAGGTCGCGCTTGCGGTAGCCGTTCCTGCTGTTCACGCGGGCCTCGCTGCGCTCGCCGTAGCTGGCGCCGCAAGCCTCGTCGGCCTGGATCGACATGATCCCGTTGAGCACCGCCGCCATCGTCGTGTTCATCATGTCGCAGAGGCTCGATGCGCTCTCGAGGAATCCGAGAAGAACGTCCCTCAGCTCGGGCGTGTCGTGGGCTATCCTATTGGGGTTGACCATCGCTGCTCCTTTCTGTCCGTTTTGGCGAACCGACATTCTAGGACATGCGATGGTCTTTTTCTTTGCTCGCCTCATACACCACGGTTTGCGACGCGATCACCCCGATGGCGATTTCGCACCCGAAAACCTCGGAATAAGTGCCCTTCGTGCTAGAAACCGGCAGATTCCGCGCCAACGCACGCGCGTAAGATGGAACCGACCGCACGGAACGGGAGGGACGCATGGCCAGACGCGACGAGGCGGACCTCGAACGGTTCGTGGATGCGCAGGACGGCATCGGCATGCACACGAGCGGCTATGCGGAGGCACTCTCGGAGATCCGCGCCGGACGCAAGTCATCGCACTGGATCTGGTATGTGTTTCCGCAGCTCAGAGGGCTGGGCCGCTCCGACTACGCGTGGTATTACGGCATCGCGGACGCGGCGGAGGCGACCGCGTACCTGGCGCATCCCGTGCTGGGCGCGCGCCTGCGCGAATGCTGCGAGGCGCTGCTCGCCCAGAGGTCGCGCGATGCCCTCGCGATCTTCGGCCGCATGGACTACCCCAAGGTGCGCAGCTCGATGACGCTTTTCGCCGCGGTGTCGCACGACCCGCTCTTCCTGCAGGTGCTCAACGAGTTCTACGACGGCAGCCAGGACCGCCTCACCCTCGAGATGCTCGCCCGCTAACCGAGAAGCCCCCGCGGGGGATGCGGGGGCTTCTCGGAAAGGGGGTTTGCGGATAGCGACTAGCGTGCGTCCACCAAGTTGATGGTGACGCGGACCTGGCGCTCGGGGTGCGCCTCGGGATCGACCTGCGTGACCACGCACTCGAAGATGTCACCGTGGCCGAAGAACATGCAGTGGGAGATCTCGCCGTTGATCTTGGCGGGCACGAAGCCCAGCTTGCGGTCCTCGTAGCAGATGGCGACGGCGCAGTGGTCGTACGGGTTGTCGAACTCGGGCACGAGGTCGAGCCTGGTGCCGACCTTGAGCTTGTCGAGCACTTCGTACCCGTACCAATGGGAGAATCCGGCGATGGTGAAGGTTAGGACCTGGCGTGAAGGCTCGTACATGGCGCTCTCCTTTCTGGTCTGCTGCTTGTCGAGCCCATCATCGCCTACCGACTGGACAAAAACCCTCCCACGTCGCACGAGCACCGAGCGGCCTATTGTACAATCAGTGTGCATTTAAACAATCAATAATTGCATTTGACCATCTCTCAATTGACCTTTTCATCAGACCGCTTCCACCGGATTGCGAGGAGACAGACGATGAGCAGCTTCGATGAGCGTCTCGCCCGTTGCGAGGAAGAGCTGAAGGAGACCTACCTCGGGCTCTACCACGATGAGAAAGCCTACGACTACTTCGTCGGGATGCTCCGCCGCTGCGCCGACGAGCGCCCGCAGGAGCTGCGCGACCTCGACGAGCAGCGCCTCGCCGATCCGGGCTGGTACACCGGCAACGACATGCTCGGCATGCTCATGTACGTCGACTGCTTCGCCGGCACGCTCGAGGGCGTGCGCGAGAAGCTCGGCTACATCGAGGAATGCGGTGTCAACTACCTGCACCTCATGCCCCTGCTCGAGAGCCCCGAGGGCCGCAGCGACGGAGGCTACGCGGTCTCCAACTTCCGCAAGGTGCAGCCCGAGCTCGGCACCATGGACGACCTCGCGTCGCTCGCGAGCGAGTGCCACCGCCGCAATATCTCGGTCTGCCTCGACTTCGTGATGAACCACACCAGCGAGGACCACGCGTGGGCCAAGGCCGCGCGCGCCGGCGATCCGGAAGCCCAGAGCCGCTACTTCTTCTACGACAACTGGGACATCCCCAACGAGTTCGAGAAGACCACGCCGCAGGTCTTCCCCACCACCGCCCCGGGCAACTTCTCGTGGTGCGAGGAGGCCGGCAAGGTGGTCATGACCACCTTCTACCCCTACCAGTGGGACCTCAACTACGCCAACCCCATCGTCTTCAACGACATGACCGAGGACTGCCTCTTCCTCTGCAACCAGGGCATCGACGTGATCCGCCTGGACGCGACGCCCTACATCTGGAAGGAGCTCGGCACCACCAGCCGCAACCTGCCGCAGGTCCACACGCTGGTGCGCCTGATGCACCTCGCGTGCGACATCGTCTGCCCCGGCACGCTGCTGCTGGGCGAGGTCGTCATGGAACCGAGCAAGGTCGTGCCGTATTTCGGGTCGATCGAGCGCCCGGAGTGCCACCTGCTCTACAACGTCACCACCATGGCGAGCACCTGGCACACCGTGGCCACCAAGGACACCCGCCTGCTCAAGCACCAGCTCTCGCAGGTCTTCGCGCTGCCCGTGCAGTACACGTTCCTCAACTACCTGCGCTGCCACGACGACATCGGCTGGGGCCTCGACTACGACTACCTCGAGCAGTTCGGCATCGAGGAGGTCGCGCACAAGAAGTACGTCAACGACTACTTCACGGGCAAGTGGGCCGGCAGCCCGGCGCGTGGCGAGCTCTACAACGACGACCCGCGCCTCGGCGATGCGCGCCTGTGCGGCACGACCGCGTCGCTCTGCGGCGTCGAGGCGGCGCGCTACGAGCGGGACGACGTCAAGCTCGACTGGGCGCTGCGCGAGGACCTCATGCTCCACGCGTACATGTTCACGATCAGCGGCATCCCCGTGCTCTACAGCGGCGACGAGATCGCGCAGGAGAACGACTACGGCTACCACGACGAGCCCCTCAAGGCCGCCGACAGCCGCTACCTCCACCGCGGCCACCTGAACTGGTCCGCCGCCGAGAAGCGCACCGACCCCGAGACGCCCGAGGGCAGGGTCTTCCAGGGGCTGCGCACGCTCGAGACCATCCGCGCGTCGCATCGCGTCTTCGACTGCAAGGCCGACCAGTGGCTCGTCGACACGCACGACGACGGGCTTCTCGGCATCGGGCGCTACCTCGACGGCGAGAAGCTCGTGGCGCTGTTCAACTTCTCCGAGCACGAGAAGACGCTCGCCGTCGACGAGCTGGGCGACTTCCGCGACCTGCTGAGCGGCGCGCCGGTGGACAAGAACGCCATCACGCTGCCGCCCGGAGGCTTCATCTGGATGCTCGCGGAGCTGTAGCGCCGCACGCGGAACGATAATCGAAACTGCAGGTAGCGGGCGTACAATTAGCTCCGAGAAAGGAGCCCGCCATGGCAGACGACCCCCTGCAGATGCAGCCCGAACAGCCCACGCCCGCACCGCGGCCGCGCTGGCACATCACCTTCAACGCGCCCGTGGTCCTGATCTTCTCGGGGCTGTGCGTGGCGGCGACCATACTCGGCCAGACCAGCGGCGGCGCCATCACGCAGGCGTTCTTCATGACCTACCGCAGCCCGCTCTCCGACCCCCTCACCTACCTGCGCCTCTTCACGCACGTGCTGGGCCACGGCGGCTGGGACCATCTCGTCGGCAACCTCAGCTACATCCTGCTGCTCGGACCGCTGCTGGAGGAGAAGTACGGCTCGCGCACGCTCGCTCTGGTCATCGCCGTGACGGCGGCCATCACGGGCGTCATCAACTACCTGCTGTTCCCCAACGTCGCGCTCTGCGGCGCGAGCGGCGTGGTGCTCGCGTTCATCATCCTGTCATCGGTCACGAGCGTCCGCACGGGCGAGATCCCGCTCACGTTCATCCTCGTGGCGATCATCTTCCTGGGCCAGCAGATCATCCAGGGTGTCTTCGTGACCGACAACGTCTCCAACCTGTCGCACTTCGTGGGCGGCGTCATCGGCGGCGCCGCGGGCTTCGGGATGGGCCGCAACCGCGCTTGATCAAAAGGAGACGGTTCCGAAATAGACCTTTTCGGAGCGTTCTGCGCAGTTTTTTGCGTCGTGATGGCGTTTTTCGGGACTTGTCGGCGGTTTCGGGGTCTCATGTTTCCATCGGGCGAATAGGAGGCCTCTGTTTGCGCAGGTAGAACGACCGATTCTGCGGACCCGTCTTTTTCGATACGCATAAACCGCCGACAAGTCCCGAAAAACGCCATCACGACATGAATTTCCGCGTGAGCGAGTGAGAAACGGGGGACGGTTCCCGATTTGGCGCTTTTTGGAGACAGGCTGCCCTGCGCCCGCAGCCGTTAGCGCTCGAAGATGACGCTGCCGCCCTCGGTGGGGTGGTCGTAGAGGAGCACGTCGGTCGCGGTGGACTTGTGGCCGAGGAGCTTCAGGACGATCAGGATGTCGCCCGTGGCACCAACGACCATAAGCGCCCCGATGTACAGGAGCGGCGCCGATCCGATGCAGAACGCCACGATCAGGGGGATGATGCCCAACGTGATAAGGGGCATCAACGCGCCGAGGATGTAGGGGCCCTTCTTCAGCGGCGCGTTGCAGGCGCAGTACGGCGCGAGCGCGCTCCACATGACGCCGAACTCGACGTCCTCGTGAAGCGGCTCCACGTGAAGCCGTGGATCAGCTCGTGCACGACGATCAGCACAACGAAGACAACCAGAAGCACGATGAGCGAATACCCGGAGGCGAGATCGACCTCGGGGTGGATAAAGGAGAACGCGACGATGCAGAGAGCGAGAAGCGCGACGGCGCCGACGATGGAGACCACGTTGGCCGTCACCATGTTGATCCGGAGGTCGGTGCGCGTATAGCCCTGCGCGACGAGCGCGTCGCCAACCTCGTTGAAGTGGTCGAGGCGCCTCTGCTCGGCTTCCGTCAGCTTGCGTTCCTTCTTCTCGTGTGCCATGATCGCTCCTCCGCAGAACGGTCGTTTATTTGCCGAATCAAGTGTAGCCATCTGCCGGCTGAGATTCTCTTCGAACAGTTGAGACAGAACCCGATGCCCGAGCGTAATAATAGGTGCAGGACATGAACACGCGAGAAAGGACCGACCATGGAAATCAAGGACCTCACCCCCGAGCAGCTCGACAAGATCGCCGCCGGCCTCGTCATTCCCCCCGACCAGCTGGCCTCCATGTCATCCGACAGGCTCGCCAGGATCATCGGCGACCGCCTCGTCGCGGGTGGCAGCGAATCCGGCTTCGCGCTTTCGGACGACGAGCTCGACAGCGTCGTAGGCGGAAGGATCCCGCTCACCGAGAGGCTCAGGACGCCGGGCACCCTCGACGGCATCGTCGTCCTCGCGAAGGCCCTCGGACGCGCAGACGTCAAGACCGACCAGATCCAGAAGATCCTCGTCGATACGTTCTGCCCCGACGCAAACGACGAGGATGCTGTCGGTATCAAGGGCCTCGCCGACTACTTCGGCCACGAGTAGAGAACCCCTTTCGTGAGTTTTTGAGACGTTGCAAGTTGACTTGGTGTCTGACGAGCTTTCAACTGGGCAAATGCAGTATGAAGCAAGTTGACTTGGTGGCTTTCTTCAGCACCCCATTGAATAAAACCACCAAGTCAACTTGCATTGCACGCAAAACCAGCTGGAGACGCCCCTACTCCCCTATCAGAATCCGCAACGCGGGGATGTACTTGCCGTGCAGACGCGCAACATCCGCCGCACCAGGCTCGGGAAGGCGCGAGAGATCCATGTTGTGCAGCACATCCTGGGTCTTCACCTGCCGCGCGAGCGGATTCGCCGCAGCGCGGCGCACGTAGTCGAGATACGCCTCGCCCGCCCGATGCGTGTGGGCGTCGACCGCAGCGACGATATACTCCGGAAAGCCCTCGCGCCGGAGATCGTCGAGCGTGACCTCGGTATCCTCGACGATGTCGTGCAGCCACGCGACAGCCTTGGCATCATCGCCCGCCACATGGTCGGCGACAAACGCGAGATGCTCGACATACGGGGCGCCGGACTTATCGACCTGCGCCGCATGGGCCCTGCGCGCAAGCGACTCCGCACGGGCAAGGTAATCGGCCATGATCGCTCCTACAACTGCTTCGTGTGCTGCAGGAAGGCGAGCTGGACGAGCAGCTCGCGCCCCAGATTGGTGGCCGCCATGTCCTGAATCCTGGCGTCCAGCCACTGGGTCTTTTCGAGGAAATCGTCCAGGATGCTGACCGTCGTGCTGAAAACTGCCTGCGCCGCAATCTGCGCGTAGCACTGCACCGCCCGACGCGCGACGGGAACGCGATAGAGCTCGGTCAGGCTCATCCGTCCGATCTGCGAATCCAGCAGCCGCTCCACCATCTCCTCGCGGGCGGGCAGCTTCCCCCCGCACAGCCCCAGGTCGGTGCGCACGCGCATGCACACGCGTCCCTGCAGGTTCTTCCCCTTCCACGAGGCGGGGCTGTTGAACGAGGGGTCGTCCACACCCATACCGATGCCCCACACCAGGTCGGGCGGCGTTGCTTCGCAGAGCAGCGCGGAACCGGTCGCCATGAGCATCGACCCGAGCGCGGGATTCGCCAGGAACTTCTCGCGGACGCCGTAGTAGACGAGCTGCTCGCTCACGTCGTTCCAGAGGTCGCCGTCGAAGTAGGGAATCTTCCTGCCCAGCGGTCGGCGCGTCGAGGATCTTCTGCTCCATGTCGAAGGCGCCCATCACGCGCGCCTTCTGCCACATCATCCAGTGCTCGCTGGTCTTGAACTCGGTCCCGAAGAACTCGAAGCCCGCGGGGTACCAGTTGCTGCAGAACCCGTACGGCTCGTCGTCCTTCCAGAAGCCGATGATGGTGTGCGAGCGCATCTCCTCCTCGAGCTCGGCGAGACGCACGAGGATCCGCCGCAGGAAGCCGTCCTCCACGGCTTTCTGCAGCGCGCCCCACGAGAAGTAATCCGCGCGATGGACGAAGGTGAGCAGCGCGAGCGTCGCCGGAAGGTCGAGATGCTCCACATCCGCACCCCAGGGCTTCGCGCCGTCGAGACCATGCGCATCGAGCGTATCGCGGTACCGGTTGTCGTACACGGGCGGATCGTAGAGGGCATGCGTGAACGCGGACTCGTCGAATCGCCCGTTGTCCAAATCTTCGATGAACCTCGTCATGTGCTCGTACATGAGCAACTCCAATCGATTGGGGCGCAGGAGGTCGATCTCTCTGTTACGACGGATCAATCCAATTGAGCCTATTGTAGACCCCTCGAACCTGCAGGATGCGCCCGCACGGCCTCGCCGCCGGCGGATGCGTTAAGCTTCTAGCAGGAAGCACGGCGGATGGGAGGCGGCATGGACGCGGCGGAGCGGGAAGAGCTGGCACGGCGGAACTTCACGGCGGGATACAACTGCGCGCAGTCGGTTGTGCGGGCGTTCGACGACGTGTTCGAGGAGCATGGCGTCGACCCCGAGACGGCAGCGCTGCTGGCGTCGCCACTCGGCGGCGGCATGGGGCGCATGCGCGAGGTGTGCGGGGCGGTCTCGGGAATGCTGCTCGTACTGGGGCTCGCCGAGGGCTACAACGACCCCGAAGCGTTCGACGCGAAGAAGGAGCTGTACGAGAAGGCGCAGGCGCTCGCCGGCGCGTTCAAGGATGAGAACGGCTCGATCATCTGCCGCGAGCTTCTCGGCCTGGACGCCGGTCCCAGCGAGGCGACGCCGGAGAAGCGCACGGAGTCGTACTACGGCAGCCGCCCCTGCGCCGAGCTCGTCGCATCTGCTGCACGGATCCTGGGGCAGCATCTCGAGGGGTAAGCCGGAACGACCCCCGTATCCCCTACCTCACAGGATGCGCAGCGCGGTGCACGTACGCGAGATGCGGTCCACCCTCATCTCACTCATCGCACGTACCGCCGGCGGGAAGATCGAGCGCATCGAGTATATCGGCTATCTCCTCGAGTTCGATCCCATACACATAGCCGGGGCCGAAATGACGGTCGCGGTACTTGAACTCCCATGTGGTTCCATCGCAGATCGCAAGCACGGGCTCGGCCTTCATGTACTCGTCGATATGCTCCTCGATGAAGGCGAAGTCGGATTCGCTGAGCGACCGCGTGAACTCCCGATCCTCGCTTCCCGCATGGTTGACGCAGGTGACCGTACCATCCTCGAAAACGGTGAACCGGGTTTCGCCCCAATCCCCATCCATCCGAAGCCCCTGGTTCAGTCGCCGTGCAGTGAGAAAAACCGTTCCATCAGCCATAACGTTGTCCTTTCACATCAAGTTGCAACCGTAGAAAAGCCCCGCAGCGACCCAGCCTAGTCCCAGTTGATCATGCTCAGCCCATCGGAGAGACGGTTCTTCTCCCCGCACTCCGGGCATGGCAGGACGAAATCCGTCTCATACCGGTCGCCCAGCCCCAGATGGTGCATCTTGTCGCTGCATTTCGGGCATTTGGGCTCGTACGCGCATGCAGGATGCCAAGCCTCGGTGTCGATGAACGCCGGGTGATTGTCCCACTCCCAATACGGGTTATTGTTCTGCGCAGCCTCTGCGACCGCCTGATCCGGGTCATTCGGCTCCCAGATAGAGGCGTCCACGAACGTGCTCCAATGGCCGCAGCTCTCGCACACGAAGATGTCGTGGTTGGCGCTGACGCCCGCAAGCTTCGACTTCCTGAAAACCCTCCTCAGTCTCGGGCCGTACGCGCCAAGCTGGAAGCCCCGGTATATCTCCCCAACCTCCTGGGTGTGCCCGAAGCCGACTCCGACCAGAACCTCGTCCTCGAAACCGCATGATGCGCACCGGTACAGATAGCCGTATCCCACGACGCCCCCTTTCGGAAAGCCATTTACTCATGTATAGCATGCATTAGACGGAGGACAAGAAGGTCAATCGGCGGGGGACATTCTCTCTGGCAATAATCCCGTACCCGATTGCCCGCGCCTCCGCAATGCGCGATCATAGCCATAGGATCCCAGCTCACAGCGTTGTTTGGAGCAGATATGGCCACCATGCACAGCGCAATCGCCTACGCACCTGACGGGTTCGGCGCGGAATCGCGCATCCGCTTCCTCAACCTCACGTTCGGACAAGCGCTCGCCATTCTGCCTGAGAGCGTGCGAAACGACTATAAGGTAACGTATGAGTGGTTCATCGATAACTCAGGCACCGTTGGTAAAACGCTACTCGGCCAGCACCTCGAAGGAACCTCCGAAGGCTTCAAGACCTCTGCTCAGCGTGGCATCCATGTTCCAGCTAACCAAGACTTCGCACTCTCGATCCGCGTCAACAGGAAGAGCATCTACTCCAACGATCAGCCACGCAGGCCTCTCCCCGACGGATCATGGCTGCTGTACTACTCAGCGCACCGCAACAACAAAGGCAACGAGACGTTCGCAAAGTGGAACGACGGCCTTATGAATTGCATGTACTGCGGGCTTCCAGTCGGTGTGTACATCCAAGAAGGACCTGGAAGCAGCGACTACTACCGAGCGCTTGCCTTCGTCGAGGCGTACGACCCCCTCACCGACACCTTCACGCTGCACGGCCCGGTGATGTCGCTCAACGAGAACCCTGGAAGAGCGCTCTCGCCTGAACACTCCTCTGTTCCGCTGTTCCTCCCCTCTCCCGAAGAGCTGGCGGAGGATCTTCGCAAGCTCGTGACGGTGGAACGGAAGACGCGCGAAGGGCAGCGCCAATTCAGAGAGACTCTCATGCGCGCTTATCAGGGACGTTGTGCAATGACCGGTTGCTCCGTCGACAAGACCCTGCAAGCAGCTCACATCATGGACTATCGCGGCTACAGGACGAACGTCGTTAACAACGGCCTCATGCTCCGTGCGGACATCCACCTGCTGTTCGACAACTCATTGCTGAGCGTAGATCCTGAGGACATGCGCATCATAACGGGAACGCAGCTCAAGGACACTGAGTATTCGGAGCTCAAGGGCAGAAAGCTGAGAGACACCGCACTGGAATCTGAGCGCCCATACGCAGATTATCTGCAGGTGCATTTCGACAAATTCCTGCAGCTAGAGAGTGCGTAGCCACTACGCAGAAAGAATCTCTCCCGCTAGATCCGGACCTCCGAAGTACTCATACAGATCATCGGGGACGGTATGCTCAAGCTCGAACTTGAAGTTCACGATATCGAGCAGCTCCCCCGCATCGTTCTCCTGCTTCATCTCTTTCCACTCAAAAGGCTTTACCCGCCCAAGATAGTAGAAATCGCTGCCCTCGTTATCGCTTTTCTTGATGAATAGCCTGATGTCCAGATCAAATGACGGGCCATCGATGATCATGCGGACCTCAGGAGAAAAGAGCGACCTGTTAGAACGTGTCATCCAGCTGAACACACGAGGTGAGACGAACTCGTCTGCATATTGAGTCGAGCGAGCGATTTCGTCGGACTTGTTATACGTGACAAAAATGGGGCATGTATTGTGCTTAACACGATAGCCCATGACCGCCATGCTCTCGTCAAGCTCCCAATTGAGCAGTCGTAAAACGTCTTTTCGCGTGTACTTCTCGTACAGCGTCAAACCATGGTCGGAAACTGCGTACTTTTCGCGATATCGCATCAGTCCACAGTCAAGAATGTCAAGCATCGCCGCTTTGAACAGGGCGTGCTCGAGCATTTCATGAAGGCCAGAGCTACAAGTGATGGTATCGCCGTCAGTTTCAATCAGACTGACTTTTTCGTAGCTTCGTCTGTCCGGAGGCTGGTTCATGAACGACTTGTCGAGGACGAGAGTCGTGGAGAGAAATGCACGTTCATCGAGCTGACCGAATCCCTGTTCTTTGAGCATCAGCTGGAGATCATCACGTGAAACCGGCTCATCTCTGAGCAGCTTCTGCATCACGAGGATCTCGTGAGGCCTCATGCCGTTTCCAAAGTAACGAGAAACATACTCGAGTGTAAGCTGTTCGTCTTCGGTCAAAACATGCCTGTACTCAGGCTCAACCTTCACCAGGAAGCGATAGTACGATTTGTACTGGTTGACGAAAAGAATCGGATCGACTTCGCCATACTTCTGGAAATCAAGCATGAAGGGAATGCGACCAAGCTTATGTTTCAGGTCGTTGTACTTCTGCCTGAAGAATGCAAGGCTCGTCTTCGATTGGTCAATCGATTCGAAGATGCGTTCACGGGAGATCTCGTCGAAATGGATGCTGGACGAGCCTGGGATAACCCTATCGCCTTCCATCACGTACTTACGGATCGAATCCTTGTTGTAGGTCCGATCACCAGACAGGGCGATAGGAATGAGGTAGTTGTTCGTGTAGTTCCCGATGAAGTCGAGAACGACAACGAATTCCTTGTTGTCGGACTGTCGGAGACCTCTGCCAAGTTGCTGGACAAACACAATTGGCGACTTGGTTGGACGCAGCATGAGGACCTGATTAACCTGCGGAATATCAACTCCCTCATTGAAGATGTCCACGGTGAACAGGTAGTCAAGCTGCAGATCCTCGGGAATAGAATCGCTTGTCAAACGCTCAATGGCGTCCTCTCGTTCTTCTTGAGGAGTATCTCCTGAAAGGGCCTTTGTTTTGTAGCCCCTCTCATTGAACTTGTTTGAAAGGGCAACTGCTTCTTCTAGGGATTTGCAGAATACAAGTCCTTTTACCCGCTCGCCGCTATAGTCGTAGTACTCTGCCTGCTCGATGATGTAGTCAACACGTTCATCCGAGACAAGCTTTCCAACTTCAGTCAGATCATCAACAGGCTTTCCGTCAACCTCAAGATCCGTAATACCGAAATAGTGGAACGGACAAAGCAGGTTGTTCTCGAGTGCATCTTGCAAACGGATCTCATAGGCAATCTCGTTGTCAAACAGACCGTAGATATCGAATGAGTCCGGTCTTTCAGGAGTCGCGGTCATGCCAAGATACAAACGCGGTTTGAAATAGTCGATGATCTTCTGATAGCTTGCAGACCCTGCGCGATGAACCTCATCAACGATGATCACGTCGAAATCCCAAGGTTTGAACTGCTTCAGCCAGGAGTCCTGCGACATTGTCTGCATGGTTGCAAAGAGATAATCGCTGTCGAAATCGTGAGAATTGCCCGAGAGCAAGCCATAGGTCTTCGTATGGCCCAAGACCTTGGCATAGCTTTTCTTCGCCTGTTTGAGAACCTGTTCGCGATGTGCCAGGAACAGGACGCGCTTCGGATCAAGATGGCGCATGGCAAATGCAGAGGCGTAGGTCTTCCCCGTTCCCGTTGCGGAGATAAGCAGCGCACGCGAAGCTCCACGCGCAATCAGATCGTCAAGGGAGGCGATAAAACCGAGCTGCATCGAATTGGGCTCAAGCTTGATCTGATCGATGCTGACAATGGTCTCCTGACGGACGATCTGCTTCTTCTCGTCATGAATGGTCCGATAGAGATCGATGATCTCTGAGAGAGGGACCGATTTCTCCCAAAGATCCTCGAACTCTGTTTGGATGTCTTGAACAAGACTTCCTTGGCCCAAGGAACTAAGTTCAAGATTCCATTCTCGATTGACCGAGAGGGCAGACTGGGTCATGTTCGAGCTTCCCACCAGCGCTTTCTTCAATCCGTTGGGATAGGCGAACAGATAGCCCTTGGTATGGAAACCGAATTGATTGGGAGAATTGATAGTCCGATACATCCTGACTTCGATGTTCTTGAGGCTATCGAGCTTTTCTAGAGCGTTCGGTTCGCTGAAGGCAAGGTAGTCGGTTGTGATAACCCTTCCGGGCACTCCCTTTTTCTCCAATTCTCGAAGCGTTTGAAGAAGCGGCTCAATTCCACCCTGTGTGATGAATGCAACTGAGAAATCGAACGAAGAGCATTTCGATAGCTCGGAATTGATCGACGAGACGACCTTCCGCCCACGATGAATATCATTCGAAAGCAGCTTAGGCCTAAGATCCGGCCTCGAGGGGAACGTGCTGTCGATAAGCGCTGTCCGGGCAGCGTCTAGCAACTCATCATCAAGAGCCATCCCCGTTGCACCGTTTTCATCCATGGAATCCCCCGTGCCCCTACACGACAGAATGCTCTTTCACAGCCTTAACGACCTTCAAATCTGCAGGCAGCCAGTCGAGCGAGTCGATCGTCTCTCCATCCACCCACCGCGCGGAGCTGTGCTCGTGCAGCTCGAGCGCACCCTCGGCCACGTGCGCGAGGAAGCACGCCATGTGCAGGTGGAACGTCTCGTAGTCATGGTCGATGGTCACCAGGTGCCCGTCCACCGCGATGATGGCCCCAAGCTCCTCGTGGATCTCGCGCACGATGGCTTCCTCGGGCGTCTCCCCGGGCTCGATCTTCCCACCGGGAAACTCCCAACCACCGGCAAAGTCGCCATACCCGCGCTGCGTGGCGAGAATCTTGCCATCCTGGCAGATGATCGCGGCAACGACATCGATGGACTTCATGGGCGTTCGACCTCCTCCCGTTCCAAGCCATTGTAGTCGACCAGGTGGACGGAAGCTGGTTTGCGCAGCAATTGGGGGTGAATCGAGCGGCAGCGCGGTCGAAATCGTCAGATCAGCACGCCGTTGCAGTGGTCGATCTCGTGCTGGACCGCCTGCGCCACGAACCCCTTGAACGAGCGCTCGCAGCTGCGCATGAGCGTGTCCTCGTACGACACCAGGATGCGCTGGAAGCGGGTCGTCTCGCGCACGCCCGGCAGCGACAGGCAGCCCTCGCTCGTGGTGTAGGGGCCGCTCGCGTGCACGATCTCGGGGTTGAGCATCACGAGGATGGAGCCGTCGTCGTCGACCACGGCGATGATGCGCTTGAGCTGCCCGATCATGTTGGCTGCCATGCCCGCGCACGTGGCGCGGTGCGCCTCGAGCGTGTCCTCCAGGTCGCGCGCGATCTCGAGATCGCCGGCGTTTGCGGCGGTGCTCGGACGCTTGAGGAAGAACGTGCTTGTCATGATGGGCTTGATCATGCTTGCCTCCCCTGCTCGAGCAGCCACATGTCCGCGCCGCCCTTCCACGCCTCGGCGCGCACGATGGCGAAGCCGCCGCCCATGATGATGGACGCGTCGAGGCACGCGACGCACGCTGCGACCGCCTCAGCGAGCGGGAGCTCCAGGCCGTCGATCCCGCCGTCGGGCGAGAAGATCCGGCACGTCTCGCCTGCACGCGGGGCGACGAAAGCGATGAATGCGGGGTCGTGCTCGAGGCTGGGACCTGCGAGCGTGATACGCGCGGGATCGAGCAGGTCGGCTGCACCGTGGCAGAACCGGTCGAGCCCGCGGGAGCGTTTCCTGGGGTTCGACAGCTCGTGCAGCAGCCGCTCGCGGCGGTCCTTACGCACGTACGTCTCGGCGAACGCCTGCTCGGTCAGGGAGGTCATGCGTTCTCTTTCGGCCTGCCGTGGCAGGCTTTGAACTTCTTGCCACTGCCGCACGGGCACAGGTCGTTGGGCCGGACGCCGCGATACGGGTTGTCCGATGAAACCCTATCGGACGACCCCGTCCGTACGGTCCCCTGCTGCGATTCCCTCGGCTTCACGCTGAGGCCGAGGACGGCCGAGACATACTCTCGGTAGATCCTGTCCTGGAGCTCGGCGAAGGGCTTGCCGATCTCGGTCTTGAACTGCTCGATCGTGTGGGCCCACGCGGCGTCGTTGTCCAGACTCGGCCGCTTGACGCGGTCCATCATCATCTGGAGCTGCTTGCGATGGAGGGGCCATTCCCTGTCGATGCACATGACCATGGCGCGTCCGAGCAGCTCGTCAAGGTACTGCTGGTCCAAGCCCAGCTCCTCGGCCTTCCGGTTGAGGGCCTCGTCCATCCATCCGCGCATCATCTCGAGCACGTGGTCGCGGGACTCGGCGCTGCTGAAGAACGGAATCGGAGCATCGCCTCCCAGCTTGGCGCATTCGGCGTTGAGCACGCCCAGGTTCCACCGCGAACGCGGCTCGCCTTCGGGGCACGCAGCGCGCACGACGTTCTCCGCGAACTGCGCGAAGAAGCCGCGTGCGAGCTCGCCCATCTCGATACGGTCGACGCACTGGTTGCGCAGCTCGTAGATGTACTGCTGCTGCCAGTTGATGGGGCTCTCGAGCTCGATCCAGCGCCTGAGCGCGAGACGCTCGACCTTCTCGACCGACTTCTGCCCGCTCGCGATGGAACGCGTAAGCATGGGCGCGGCTATCGGATCGTCTTCTCCAACACCCAGCTTGCGTGACTGCTGCTTGATGGTCGTCATGAAGTCACTGCTGGTAGCCTCAATCAGATGGTCGTCCAAGGAGAGCATGTGGCGCAGCTCCGCATCCTGCCCGTTCGCAGCGATAAGATCCTCGAAGCGACGGTCATGGCGGCCGTCCATGTGGTGCTCGGTCGCGATGGCGTAAAGGTCTGCGTTCTTGGGCAGGATGGGCGCGCCATCTGCAGCATCATCGACGATGATGGTCACCGAGCCCCTCTCGCCCGCACGTGACAGGACGGTGGCATCTCGCTTCGGGTCCGCTCCATCGACAACGGCGACACGATCGTCTATTTCGAAGTCCACCCTGCGCCGTAGAGACATCAGGCGCTCTACGTCAGCGCTGAACTCCCTGCTAATCTCGATGATCACGGGATGGCCTTCCCTGGCCTTCTCCCCGGCACGACGCGCGACCGCCTTCCACCGTCCCTCGTCGGTGATGAACACCTCGTCGTCATTCTTCCCGAGGGGTTTCTGCCTTCCGCCTGCCTTGAAGAACGGCATGCGGTAGACGGCGCGGAGATCGTCGGCAGCCTCCTCGGCCGTCGTTGAGATGCCGCCGATCAGGTCGTACATGCGGAAGAAGTCGCAGGCAGCGCACGAGGCGATTCCGTCCCCTTTGGACGTCGTGATCGTGCAGGGCATGCTCGCAAAATCGATGAGGACACGGTCCGCGTCGTTGATCAGGGCGATGGCGAGTCCGCGTTGCACGCGCCGGACAGGGCTGCCCACGGTGTTGTCGCTCAGGTAATCGAGGACGAAGGTGGCATACGAGCCGAAGGTCACATCGGCTGCGTATGCAGCGCGTTTGTCGTCGGAGGAGTCTTTCCTGCCGACGACCGCGGTGCTGATGCCCAGACGCTCGAACGGCCTTGCGAAATACCTGCATGCGCGGCGGGCGGCCTCCTCGGTCTCGAAGACCGCGTGCACGCCCTTGCCCTCGAGCGCATAGGCGTAGGCTGCGAAGGCTATGGGCACGTCCAGGGGATCGCCCGCATCGACGTCGACCGCCATGCCCTTGAAGAGCGCGATCGCCGCGTTGAGCGTCGAGGTGCTTGCACGGCCGTACGCGTGCCACATGGTCGCGATGGCCTCGGGCATGATCGACTCGAGCACCTCTCCCCTGGCGAGGCGCTCCCTGAACCGGCTGGTCTGGGAGCCGAACGTGCTGGGGCTCATGCCATCGTAGATCGCGTCCAGCTCCGCCACCCGCTGGCAGAGTGCTTCGATCTCCTTGGAGTAGTCCACGGGTTTCAGCTGCGACTTCAGGGCTGCGCTCTCGGGAACGGCGGCGGGCTTCTTCTTGGCACCGAACCCGAGCAGATCCAGCAGGCCCTTCTTCTGGGATGGACCCGCGGGGGCATCGGCAGCCCCGCCTTCCGCCTCGGCTTCGAGCGCCTTGGCACGGGATACGAGCCTCTTGTACGCATCGGCCGAGTTTCCGCTCGCCTCGACGAACTGGATGCCCGAGAGCATGAAGGTGTAGGCGCGGCTGATATTGGATTTGTCGATGTGGATGGGCAGGATGGGCTTCTCCATGAGCAGCGCGGTGTCGAGCTCCTTGCGCACCCAAGCCGACATCATGGATTCCTGCGAGAGCACCAGCACGAACGCCGTGCATGCCTCGATGGCGGCCGGGATGCGGTCGGCGTAGTCCGTTCCGACGACGATCGAGTTCTCGTCCATCCAGACGCTCAGGCCGTTTGCCTGGAGCACGCTGCGCACCGCCCGGGCGGCTTCCATGTTCTTCCTGCTGTAGCTGATGAAGATCATCGTGCGCCCCCCGGATTAGCTGTGGTTCTCGAGGATTGATGTCGGATCGTAGCGGTATGGCTGGGCGAGCTCCGTGTAGTACATCATCGACGCGTCGGGGTCCTCGAGCAGCTGGTCCGTGAGCGCGCCCGTACGGTAGAAGACGCCGTTGGTCTCGTAGCGCGGCACGATCACCTTGACGTCGTAGACCTCGGTCTGGACGGGATTCTCCTGACCCGTGACCGTGAAGACGTTGCGCACCTGGAGGTGGCACGAGCGCGTGGGCGCCACGACCGTCTCGACGCGGAACGTGCCGTTTATCAGCGGATTCGCCTCCGCACCCGTGAAGATGATGCTCGAGGGGTTCTGGTCGACGTCGAGCAGCGCGAACAGCGTGATCGAGTAGTCGCTGCCGTCGCCGATGCCCGGCCAGAAGATGTAGAGGCCGTCGTGCGCGGAGTAGACGACCGTCCAGCCGTAGCTCCACGATCCGTCCTCGAGGCGCTTCCTGATGACGACCTCGGCATCGCCGAAGACGCTCTCGCCCGCGTTAGCGGCGAACTTTTCGAGGTCGAAGGAGAGGCGCGCCACGCGGTTCACGCAGCCCGAGGGGAGCACGATCGACGGCGCGATATCGACCTCGGAGCAGATGCTGTCGAAGGGGATCTCCTCCCCCGTCTTGGAGTTGAACGCCGCGAGCTCGAGGGGCTCGTCCGCGTCGCCCCAGCCGTCGTTCATCGCGAAGACGTAGAAGTCGTTGCCCATCATGCCGACGTCCGTCAGGACGACGGGTTCCTCGACCGGCTCGAGCGAGAGGATGTCCATGCGCGTGGACTCGACGAACGCGCCCTCGTCGCCGGTGTTCTCGATGAAGCTCGTGATCGAGAATGCCTCGCTCACCGTGTATTCGCTCTGCTCCTCGGGCAGGTGGTCGACGGTCTGGTAGTTGCCCGCCATGTGGTAGCCCGTGAGCGTCGACGCGTAGACGTCGAGCGCGGCGGGCGTGGGTTCGGCCTGCATGGTCTGGAGGGTTGACGCCGCCTCGTTGCGACCCAGCGTGAGGCCGAGCCCCAGAATCGCGGACGCAGCCACGGTGAGCGCAGCAGCGACGATGATCCGGCGCGCCTTCTTCGCCTTGCCGCTCGCGATGTACCACGCGCGCTTGAGCTGCGTCTCCGAGCCGAAGGTGTACGTCTCGACGCCGAACAGCTCGTCGGGCAGGTCGCTGCGGATCTTCGCGAGGGCGTCCTTGGGGTCGATGTCGTCGCGCACGAGCTGCTTGTCGAGCATGAACTGGAGGCCGTCGGGCAGCTCGCAGCCGTCGAGCGAGATGGGCAGCACGGCGATGCCGTGGCGGTCAGCGTGGCTGAGCTCGCGGCGCGCGACCTTGCTCTTGACCGAGTCCTTCGACGCGAAGAAGAACACGAACGAGGAGCCGCTCACCTTGGCGGCGAGCTCGTCGTTCCACTCCTGGGAGAGCGTGAGGCCCTCGTCGAACCACATGCGGCAGCCGATCGATTCGAGCAGGTCGAGCCATGCCTCCACGCGCACGCGGTCCACGTGCGAGTACGAGACGAACGCGTAGGGTGCAGGTCCGTTGTAGGGCGTGGCCATGGGTTTCTCCTGAGCGTCCCGTGTTGTTGACAACAGTTCGATTATAGCGTTGGGGCCCTTATCCACGCGGATTCTGCCCGCTCAGCGCGCTGTTTTGGCAACGGTCATGGCGCTCGTTGCACCGAAATGTCCCTGATGATGCAAGAATCACGCCGTCAAATGTTGTCCGCTGATTTCTATGCATGAATCCTGGATATTCAAGTATCAATATTCATTCTCTATCCGTGCTAGTCGCATGAGGCCCGAGTTCCTGCATCACCACAGACATTTTGCGTCATGACGGGTGACCAAGGGGTATCCTTGAGGGCGGAAGAGCCGCTTCGGAAAGGCGCCCATGGTCAGCGAGGCCGTCCACAAGAGCATGCAGGGCAACAAGCGCGCGAACACCAAGCCCGAGCTGGTGCTGCGCACGCTGCTGCGGTCGCATGGCCTCACGGGCTACCGCCTGCAGTGGAAGGTGCCCGGGCATCCCGACGTGTGCTGGCCGGGCAAGAAGGTCGCGGTGTTCGTGAACGGCTGCTTCTGGCATCGCTGCCCGCACTGCAAGCTCACAGTGCCCAAGACCAACGTCGAGTACTGGACCGCCAAGTTCGAGCGCAACCAGGAGCGCGACCGCGAGGTACGCGAGAAGCTCGAGTCCGACGGCTGGATCGTCCACACCATCTGGGAATGCGAGCTCAAGAAGAAGAACGTCGACGCCACCGTCGGGGCGCTGTTCCCGCAGCTCGCAGATGAGCTGGGCAAAGAGCTCGTAGGGATGGATCCCGAGGACTAGCGATCAGCGCAGGAACGTCCGCTCGATGAAATCCGCGAGGCCTTCCTCGTCGTTCGGACGGTCGGTCACCACACGCGCGACGGCCTTCGCCTCGTCCATGCCGTTCGCCATCGCCACGCCGAGCCCCACGTTCGCAATCATCGACACGTCGTTGCCGTTGTCGCCCACCGCGCAGACGTCCGCCGGCGCGATGCCGAGCCGCCTGCACAGCTGCTCGAGCGCGCGGCCCTTCGAGACGCCGCGGTCGCAGATCTCGATGCTCTCGCGCTCGGCGCGGAACGCGCGCAGGCTGGGATAGCGCTCCGCGATAAACGCCATGCCGGCTGCGAGGTCGCGCTCCCACCAGCGGTACACGACGCCGATCTTCGCAACGTCGACCTTCATCTCACGGAGCTTGCCAGCGAGGTCCGGCTCGAGGTTGTCGCGCCACACGCGCTTGCCCTCGAGCGGTGCGAACAGCTCGAAGTCGTAGAGGCTGCCGAAATAGCTGCTGTTATCATCGCCGAGCTGCAGATAGAACTTGACCTCGCGGCAGTTGAGGTCGTCCACGAGGTCGGCCGCGAGCGCCCACGGGATCATGGCGCGCATGAGCTCGGTCGACGTCGCGTATTCGTAGAGGATGGCGCCGTTCGCGGAGATGGCGTACTCGATGTCGTGGATGCCGAGCGTCTCGTCGCGTAGGAGCGCGAAGCCGCGGCCCGTCGCGGGCACGAGCATGATGCCCTTGTCGGCCGCCGCCTGCAGCGCCGCCCGCGTGCGGTCGGTCACCTTGCCCGCGTCGTTGAGCGCGGTGCCGTCCATGTCGAACGCGAGCAGCTTGATGTTCGAGGCGTCCATCATGCGAGCTCCAGCACGCGGGCGTAGACGTCGCCCTTCGGCATGCCGTAGACGCGCGCCAGGCGCTTGGCCAGCGCGCTCTTGGACTCGCCCGCTGCGAGCCCCGCGGCGATGGCGTCGTCGAGCGGCAGCTCGGGGCCGGAAGCGACGTCGGACCCGCCGCCCTCCTCCACCACGATGACGCACTCGCCGCGCACCTCTCCGCGCTCGGCGAGCTCGGCCGCGACGTCGGCGGCGGTTCCGCGCACGACCTCCTCATGCAGCTTGGTCAGCTCGCGGACAAGCGCGACGCGCCGCTCGGGCATGATCTCGGCGATGCGCGCGATGGTCTCGGCGGCGCGATGCGGCGACTCGTAGATCACGAGCGTGCCGGGGATGCGCGCGAGCTCGGCGAGACGCGCCTTCTGCGCTCCCGCCTTGCGCGGCAGGAACCCCTCGAAGAAGAAATGCGCAGCTGAGAGGCCCGAACGGGCAAGCGCCGACGAGACGGCGCTCGGTCCCGGAACCACCTCGACGTCGAGCCCCGCGTCGAGCGCGGCGTCGACGAGCTGCTGGCCGGGGTCGGAGATGCAGGGCATGCCCGCGTCGGAGACGAACGCGACGCGCTCCCCCGCCTCGAGCCGCTCGAGCAGCTCGGGGATGCGGGCCTCGATCACGTTCTCGTCGCAGCGCAGCGTGGCGGCGCGGATGCCGAAGTGCGCAAGCAGCTTGGTGGTGACGCGCGTGTCCTCGCAGCACACGACATCGGCGCGCGAGAGGGTCTCGACGAGCCGCGGGGAGGCATCCGAGAGGTTGCCTATGGGCGTGCCGCAAACGGAAAGCATGTCACTCCTCCTCTCCTGCACCGCGTTTTGGGGACGGTTCCTTTTTCGCGGTTTTCCGCGTTTTTGGAACCGTCCCGAAAGCGCGGAAAACCGCGAAAAAGGAACCGTCCCCAAAACGCGGTTGGCGATCAGGACACGTAGTAGGTCGCGCAGTTGTTGGGCGTCTCGTACATGTCGATCTGGCACACGGGCAGGCCCGCGGCGATGAGGCGCTCCGCGAAGCAGCGCGCGAGGTTCTCGGCGGTGGTGCGGAACGGCAGGATCTTCAGCGTGAAGCCCTCGGCCTCGAGCGCAGCGATGGTGGCGGGCTTGAGCGATCCCTCCTCCACGAGGAAGGTGTGGTCGAACTCGTCGCACAGCTCGCGGACCTGGCGCTTGAAGACGCCGAAGTCGAGCACCATGTCGCGCATGGTACCCTCCTCCTGCAGGCCCTCCTGCGCGAGGTAGACCGTCACGCGCCAGCGGTGGCCGTGCAGGTTCTCGCACTTACCGTAGTAGTCGGTGAGGAAGTGCGCGGAGTCGAACGCGCCCTCGGTCTTGAGCCCGAACATCGCTACCCCCTACTCGCCGGCCTGCTCGCCGGACTGGCCCTTGCCACCGCGACCGCGGCTTCCGCGACGGCGGCGCTTCTTCTTGGCCGCCTCGCCGCCGGTTTCGGCGTTGCCCGCAGCGGGCGCTGCGGGAGCTGCAGCGGCGGTACGGCGGGCGGCGCCGCCCTTGTCGCCGGGCTTGCGGGAGCGGCGCACGGGCGTCGGCGCCTCCGCGGCCTTCTCGGCGGCGGGAGCGGCGACCTCGGGCGCACCCTCGGCGCTCTTGTGGCGCCTGCGGCGGCGCGTCGCCGTGGCCTCGGCCTCGACGGGCGCAGCCTCGACGATATCGGGCTCGACGGCAGCGGTGCCCGCCTTCTTGCGGCGGCGGCGCGGCTTGGGCTCGGCGGCGTCCTTGTCGGCCTTCTCGCCCTTGGCGACGGGCTTCGCAGCCTTCGCGTGCTTGGGAGCGGGCGCAGCGGCGTCCTCAGCCTCCGCAGCCTCTGCCTTCGCGGCGCGCGAACGGCGGCGCGGCTTGGCATCGACGAAGATGTCGGAGCTGTCGAAGACCTCGTCCTCGGGCACGATCCCGTTCTTGCGGTCGAGCTCGGCGAGCGCCATCTGCACGTCGGGGCTCTGGAGCTTCTCGAGCGCCGCGCGTGTGACGGTGTCCGGCCTGCAGGCACAGCCCAGGTCCTCGCTCTTCTTGACCGCGGCCTCGCTCGCGACCATGTCGGCGAGCGCGACGCGCACGACCTTGCCGTTCTCGAGGCGCAGCGCGATCTGCTCCTTGGGCGTGTCGTACTCGATGATCTTGCCCATGCCGAGCGGCGTCTCGATGACGGCGTTGCGCTTCGGCGCACGGCTCTTGAAATCGCGGTACGCCTCGAACTCGTAGCGCAGGCAGCACATGAGGCGGCCGCACGCGCCGGAGATCTTGGTGGAGTTGAGCGGCAGGTCCTGCTCCTTGGCCATGCGGATCGAGACCGGCTCGAAGGCCAGGCCGAAGCGGGCGCAGCACAGCTCCTGGCCGCAGTGGCCGTAGCCGCCGATGAACGCGGATTCCTCGCGCACGCCGATCTGGCGCATGTCGATGCGCGCGTGCAGCTCGCGGGACAGGTCGCGCACGAGCTGGCGGAAGTCGACACGGTCCTCTGCGGCGAAGTAGCACACGACCTTGTCACCGCCGAAGAGGTACTCGACGCCGACGGGCTTCATGTCGAGCCCGCCCGCCTCGATGCAGCGGCGGAACGTGGGCATGGCCTCCTCGCCCTGGGCGGCGAGCTCCTCGGCGCGGGCGAGGTCGGCATCGTCGGCCACGCGGACGACCGGCTTGAGCGTGGCGCCATCGGTCATGGCGGCGAACTCCTCGTCGCTGACCTCGCGCGGCTCGCCGGTGGCGAGGCCGATCTCGGTTCCCCGCTCGGTGGAGCAGATGACGTGGTCGCCTTCGACCGCGCCCGTCTCGACCGGGTCGAACCACAGGTCGCGCGAGGCGTAGGCGAAGCGGACCGGGATGATGGTGGGCATTACAGAGCCTCCTTTATGGCGAGCAGCCAGTCCTCCAGGACCAGCTGCGGCGAAACATGCGCATCGAGCTTTGCCGCCGCCTCGCGGCACAGCGCCAATGCGCCCACGACGCGCTCCGTCTCGGTCCGCGCGGCCATGCGCGCGATCTTATCGGACGCGTCCTCGTTGACGATATCCTCCTCGATTCCGCTGCAGCGGATCAGCACGTCGCGCAGGACGGCCTCCCCCGCGGAGAGGAGCTCGAGCATGCCGGCGCGCTCGCGGGCCGTGAGGGCGCGCTTGTTGGCGTCCTCCATGCTGCGCATCGCGCTGGCTGAGAGGAACTCCCCGGCCTGCTCGGTCGCGGCCTTCTGGGCCTCGCGCACATCCTCGAGCGGGATGCGCGCGGCCTCGGCAAGATCCTTGGCGGAAAGCAGCACGTCCCAGGAGTCGTCGTCGGCGAGACCCGCCAGCGTGCGGACCACCTTGCGGCGCGCCTCGCGGCGGGACGGTGCGTTGAGGAACTCCGCAGCCTCGCGCGGGGTGCGCGCGATGGCGAGCGCGAGCCTTGCCTCCCACGCCTGGGCGCCCGTCGCGCGCATGACCGACGCCATGGCCGCATCGGGTGCGACCACGCGGAACGGCACGACCTGGCAGCGCGAGGCGATAGTGGGCAGGACCGACTCGGCGGAGGTGGCGATGAGGATGAACACCACGCCTGCAGGCGGCTCCTCGATGGTCTTGAGCAGCGCGTTCGCGGACGCATCGCGCAGGGTGTCGGCGCGGTCGAGCACGTAGACCTTCCACGCGGAGCGGATCGGCGCGCGCATGCAGTCGTCGATCAGCTCGCGCACCTGCTCCACGCGGTACCCGGACACGCCCGTGGGCTCGAGGAAGCGCACGTCGGCGTGGGTGCGCCGCGCGACGCGGCGGCACTCGTCGCAGGTGCCGTCGCCGCCGTTGGGGCAGACGAGGCACTGCGCCAGCGCCTTGGCAGCCTCCTGCATGCCGCTCCCGGGCGCGCCCGTGAAGAGGTATGCGTGGGCCACGCCCTGCTCGAGCGCCGAGGCGAGGAAGCCTTGGACGCGCGGCTGGTCGGCGAGGACCGAGAGGGCTGTCGGGATGCGGGATGCCATCAGACGGCTTCCTCCCCCAGCTCGGGGAACAGGTCGATGAGCTCGGCGCGCATGCGGGCGTAGACCTCGAGCTTCTCGCCATGCGCGTTCACCACGCGCACGCGCTCGGGCTCCTCGGCGGCGAGGCGCAGGAAGCCCTCGCGGACGCGCTGCTGGAACGGCTCGCCGTCGAGCTCCATGCGGTCGGTCCCGTGGCGCGTGGCGCGCTCGAAGGACTCGTCGACCTCGAGGTCGAACACGATGGTGCGGTCGGGCGCGAGCCCGCAGCTGCCCATGGCGTTGGCGTCGCGCACGAGCTGCTCGGACAGGCCGCGGCCGGCAGCCTGGTAGGCGAAGGTGGAGTCGCAGTAGCGGTCGCACACCACCACGGCGCCGCGCTCGAGCGCGGGCATGATGACCTCGCGCGTGAGCTGGGCGCGCGCGGCCTCGAAGAGCATGAGCTCGCATTCGTGGACCATGCCCTCGACCTCGGGGTCGAGCAGGATGGCGCGGATGCGCTCGGAGATCTCGGTGCTGCCGGGATCGCGCAGCGACACGACCTCGCGGCCGGCGGCCGTGAGCTCCTCGGCGAGGTAGCGGCCCTTGGTGGACTTGCCGCAGCCATCGACCCCCTCGAGGGTGATGAAGATGCCGCGTCCGTTCTGCTCTGCCATCAGCGCTCACCGGGCTTCCCGTAGTAGTCGTGCAGGGTCTTGGTCCAAGCGGCGACCGAGCGGTTGAGCTCGATCGAGAAATCGGCGTTCCATTTGCGGTCGACGAAGGCCTGGAGGTTGCGGTCGCGCCCGGGCACGCCGATCTTGGCGCCCATCATGGCCTCGAGCCGCTCGCCGGAGATGTGCAGGTAGCGGTCCTCGCCGAGCATGTCGTCGTAGGCGAAGCGCGGCGGCTTCGTGCGCCTGAGCTGCTGCTCGGTGGGGTGGCCGAAGACGACCATCACCGCGGGAAACGCGTACGGCGGCAGGTCGAGGATCTCGACGAACTCCTCGTAGTTCTCGAGGATGTCGCCGATGTAGCACGAGCCGATACCGAGCGACCACGCCGCGACGACGCTGTTCTGCGCGGCGATCGCCGTGTCGACCACGGACAGCATCACGTCGCCCAGGCCGGGCTCGCGCACGTCGAGCCCCTCGGCGGTATAGGCGTCCTGCCAGCGGCTGAGGTCGGCTAGGAAGATGAGCACGAGCTTGGCCTTCGCGATGAAGGGCTGGTTGTCGCAGAGCACCGCGAGCCGCTCCTTGAGCGCCTGGTCGCGGATGGCGACCAGCGAGTAGAGCTGCTGGTTGCCGGCCGTGGGCGCCTCGTAGGCGGCGGAGATGATGGCGCGCTCGTCGGCGGCCGAGATGGGCTCGTCGGTGTAGGCGCGCACGGACTTGCGCGCGATCAGCTCGTCGAGGGTGCTCATGCGCGTCTCCTAGCTCGACTTCTTGCGGGCGGAGGACTTGGATGCGCCCTTGCCGGAGCGGCCGCGGCGCGCGCCCTTGGGCTTCTCCTCCGCCTTGGCGGGGCAGTCCATGTTGACGCAGAACTTCCACGGGCCGCGCGATGTGACGACCTGCACGAGCGGGGCGCCGCACGACGGGCAGGTCTCGCCCGTGGCGGAGAGCTTGCCGCGCTGCGGCAGCGGGTAGCTCACGCCGCAGATGTCGAAGTTGGTGCAGCGGATGAAGCGCTTGCCGCTCTTCTCGCTCTTGTGGGCCACGAGCTGGCCGATCCTGCCCTGCTCCGCGCACACCGGGCAGTCGCCGACCTTGATGTCGGGCTCCTGGTTGGTGGGGCAGGCGGGGTTGACGCAGGTCTCGTAGGCCTTGGAGCGGAACGGATGCACCTTCACGCGCGGGGCGCCGCACTCCGGGCAGACGCCGCCGGGGCCCTCGATGGGCTCGAGCTTGCCCTGCGGCACGGGGTAGGTCACGTCGCACTCGGGCCAGCCCATGCAGCCGATGAAGCTGCCGCGGGTCTTGGCGGAGTTCTTGACCACGAGGTCCTTGCCGCACGTGGGGCAGATGCCCACCTTGGCGTCGGCGGTCACCGCGTCCGCGATGGCGTTGCCGAGGTCCTCCTTGTGGTCGATGAGGGTGTCCATGATGCCGGCGAGCAGCGTGCGGGAGTGCGCCACGACGGCGTCCTGCGTGTCGGCGCCGTCGGCGACCTTGTTCATGTCGGCCTCGAGCTCGGCGGTCATGTCGGACGAGGTGATGCGCGGCGCGAACGAGGTGAGCGCGTCGATCACGGCCATGCCCAGCTGGCTCGGCTCGATGGGGTCGTTCTTGAGGTACTTCACGGTGTAGAGGCGCTCGATGATCGAGGCGCGCGTGGACTTGGTGCCCAGGCCCCTGCGCTCCATCTCCTGGATGAGGTGGCCCTGGCTGTAGCGCGCGGGCGGCTCGGTCTGCTTGGCCTCGAGCTTCATGCCGTGCACGGAGACGACGTCTCCCTCGGCGAGCGCGGGGAGCTGCTCGTCCTTGCGCATGCCGTAGGGGTAGATCTCGCGGAAGCCGGGCTTCACGACCACGTTGCCGTTGGCGACGAAGGGCTCGCCCTCCACGTCGAGGGTGACCTTGGTGCCCTCGATCACGGCGGCGTCCATGAGCGTGGCGAGGAAGCGCCGCGCGATGAGGTTGTAGAGCTTCCACTCCGCGGGCTGGAGCTTGTCGGGATCGGCCGCCGCCGTGGGGTAGATGGGCGGGTGGTCGGTGGTCTGCTGCTTGCCGCGCGTGGGCGTGATCTTGCCCGCCGAGAGGATCTTCGAGCACACGGGCGCGTACTGCGGCACCGCGGAGAGCGTCTTCACGCAGTCGCGCAGGTTGAGCGAGCTCGGGTAGACCGTGTTGTCGACGCGCGGGTACGAGATGAGGCCGTCCATGTAGAGGCTCTCGGCCAGGCGCATCGTGCGCGCGGGCGTGAGGCCCTCGGCTGCGGCCGCCGCCTGCAGCGACGTGGTGTTGAACGGCGTCGGCGCGGGCTGCTTGCGGCTCTTGCGCTCCACGCCCGTGACGGTGCCGGAGGAGGCATCTTTCACGCGCGCGAACACATCCGCGGCCTGGTCGCCGTCCTTGAAGCGGGCGGTGGCGTGGCCGATGCGGAAGGTGTCGTCGTCCTTGTCGGCCTCGCCCGAGATGACCCAGTAGTCCTCGGGGACGAACGCCAGGCGCTCGCGTTCGCGCTCGACGACGAGCGCGAGCGTGGGGGTCTGGACGCGGCCGGCGGAGCGCACGTTGCCGAAGCCGCCGTAGCGCGCCATCGTGAGGTAGCGCGTGAGCACGGCACCCCAGATCAGGTCGATGTACTGGCGGCTCTCGCCGGCGTCGGCGAGGTTCTGGTCGAGATCGACGAGGTTGCTGAAGGCGTGGTCGATCTCGGTCTTGGTGAAGGCGGAGTAGCGGGCGCGCGATGCGGGCAGCCCGGGGTTGGCGTCGAGCACCTGGCGCAGCGCGTCGCTGCCGATGAGCTCGCCCTCGCGGTCGAAGTCGGTGCCGATGATGACGCGGTCGGCCTTCTTGGCGAGGTTCTTGAGCGAGCGGATGATCTCCTTCTCGGCGGGGTTCTTCTCGATGGGGGCCCAGACGAGGTACGGCAGGCTCGCGACCTTCCAGCTCTTGATGTCGACGCCGTCGGCCAGGAAGGGCTTGCGGCGGCTGGGATACGGCGGGCGGGCGAGGCCGTCGGGGATGTCGGCGGGCAGCATCTCTCCGTCGGGCGAGACGGCGTACCAGCCGTTCTCGTCGTCGAAGGTGAGCGCGTCGGGGAAGTCGGGCTCGAGGATGTGCCCGCGCAGGCCGATGGCGACGCAGTCGTCGCCGTTCCAGCGGAAGCGGTACACGGGCGTGTTATAGACCTTGTCCGACGCGGGCTTCCCTGCGTCGGACAAGAGGCGTGCGATCTGCGCCGCAGCGTCGTTCTTCTCGGTGACGATGAGGTTCAAAGGTGGTCCTTATCTCGGTATGCGGTTCAGTCTTCTGCGAACTCGTGGGCTTCGTAGTCCTCGCGCGTCCATTTGAGCGCCTCGCTGCCGTCCTTGGCCGTGATGACCACGCGAGAGACGGCGAGCGCGATCTCGTAGAGTCCGATGAGCGCCGCGAACATGATGATCATGGTGACGGGCGATGCGTCGGGGGTGACGCAGGCGGAGAGCGTGAGGAGGCCGACGTACACGTAGCGCCACTGCGAGCGGAAGGTCTTGTAGGGCACGAGGTGGAGCGTCGAGAGGTAGAAGATGGCGAGCGGCAGCTCGAAGGCGATGCCGAAGCCGACCTCGAGCTTCATCATGATGTCGAGGAAGTCCTCGGCGTTGACGATCTGGTCGGCGAAGGCGTCGGTCTGGGCGAGCAGCCAGCCGAAGGCGGCCTTCTGGATGACCAGGTAGCAGAAGATCATGCCGATGAAGAAGAGCACCACCATGGCGGCGACGGTGGGCACGACCCACTTGCGCTCGTTTGCCTTGAGCGCGGGCAGGAAGAAGCCCATGGCCTCCCAGAGGATGATCGGCGTGCAGATGATCAGGCCGAAGAAGAACGCCACCTTGAAACGGATGGTGAAGCCGCCGAGCGCGGAGAGGATCGTGAGCTCCGAGCCCTCGGGCAGCGCCGAGCGGATCGGGTCGATCATGATCTCGATGAGCGTGGGCGTGGCGAAGTAGATGATGATGGCCGTGGCAATGACGGAGACCACGACGATGGTGAGGCGCCTCCTGAGCTCTCCCAGGTGGTCGAGAAGGGGCATGCGTGCGGGTGTGATGGGCATGTTTGCGTTGGGTCCTCGCGCCTACTCGGCGTCGGTCCCGTCCTCCTTCCCGGCTTCGGCGACGACGGTCGCGGGTTCGGCGGGAGCGGCCTCGGAGGCTGCCTCCTCGGCCTCGGCCGCCTTCTTGCGCGGGGTGCGCTTCTTGGCGGGCTTGGCGTACAGGTCGGCGGCAGACGTCGGCGCGGGCTTCTTGGCGGCTGCGGGCTTGGGCTTCGCTGTCGGCTTCGGCGCGGGCACGGGCGCGGGCTTCTCCTCGGCTGCGGGAGCTGCCTCGGCTGCGGGCTGCGCGGCGGTCTCGCCTTCGGCGGCGGGCTCGGCTGCAGGCGCTGTCTCCGCCTCAGCGGCGGCTGCTGCGGCAGCGGCTTCCGCCTCGGCTGCGGCGGCTGCCTCGGCCTCGGCCTTGGCGGCTGCGCGCTCGGCGGCGAGGCGAGCCTTGCGCTCGGCGAAGGTCTCCTTGCGCGGCGCGGCGCCCTCGTCGTCGCTCCCCTCGATGTCCGCGTCGTCGTCGAGCTCGGCGGCGCGGTCGCGGTTGGGCTTCGCGGCGTCGATGTCGAGCATCTGCGTCGCGGGATCGACGATCTCGGTCTGGACGACCTTGGTGAAGCCCTGCTGCGCGGTCCTGAACTGGCGGAGCGCGCGGCCGAGCGTACGGCCGGCTCCCGGCAGCTTATCCGGTCCGAAGACCATGAAGCCGAACAGGATGATGATGAACAGTTCGGTCTCTCCTATGCCAAACACGTGGTTGTACCTCCCCCGATCTTGTCGGTACGTGCTGTGGTTCTACCCTGACGCGACGCGTTCTAGTCGTTGACGATGCCCAGATCGCCCTGGACGCCCAGAAGCTCCAGAACGCGCGCGACGTTGCGCTGCGGATGGGCGACCGAGAAGGTGATGCCCTGCTCGGCCGCGGCGTGGGCGGCTCCGACGAGCACGCCGATGCCCGTGGAGTCGATGTAGGGCATGTCGGCGACATCGATGAGGATGCCCTTGCCCTCGTGCTCCATGACGCGCGAGATGCACGTGCGCAGCTCGTCCGCGCACGAGACGTCGACCTCGCCCAGCACCTTCACGAACGAGATGCCTGCGGTTTCGCCGGTCTTGAGTGTGAGTGCCATGTGCACGTCTCCTTTGCTAGATGTTGGTGCCGGAGAGGTCGCGCAGCGTGCCCGAGAGGCCCTGCGAGTTGCTGCCGGCGGTGTTGAGCTGGAGGATGCGCTGCGACGCGTAGGACTTGGCGCCCGCCTCGTCGTTGGGGTCGGCCTCGATGGCGTGCGTGTAGGCGTCGCGCGCGGACTCGGTGCTGCCCGTGATCTCGTACACGAGGCCGAGGTTCGCCCATGCGGTCGCGTTGGAGGGATCCTCGTCGACGATGGCCTGGAGCGCGGAGAGCGCGTTGGACGTCTCGCCCGAGTAGAGCAGGCAGAGCGCGCGGTCGACCTTGACCTGGCCGGCTGCATCGGGGTTGGCGGCGATGTAGCTGTCGAACATCTGCATGGCCTTGGAGAAGAGCTCGTTGGCATGCAGGGTCTCGGCGTCGACCTTCGAGAGCGCCAGGACGTTGTAGCCCCAGTTCATGTAGGTCTGGCCGAGCTGGAGCACGGAGTCCATGTCCTCGGAGTTGACCGCGACCTTCTGCTCGAGCGGCTCGGCCGTCTTCTGGAAGCGCGCGTCGACCTCCTCGATGGTGGCGGGAGTGCTGGATCTGCCCTTGTCCACGAGGCCTGCCAGCGACGGGAGCATCATGCCGAGCGCCATGAGCACCGCGAACACGGTGATGACGACCTTCGAGGCGAGCGAGAGGCCCTCCTTCTTCTCGGTCTGCGGCGCGGTGGTCTTGCGGTTCTTCTTGTACTGCTGACCCTGCTTGGTTGCTCTCTTCTTGGACATAGCGGTGTTCGCATCCTTACTTTATTAAATATGCACCTGCAAACGTTTAGTGTAGAACAAAAGCGCCCGTTGTGCGCGAGCGCTTTTGCGGAGATACGCCGAACACAGAAACTCTGCCGACAACCGCGTTTTGGGGACGGTTCCTTTTCCCGGTAAATCCGCGCTTTTGGGACGGTGCCAAAAGCGCAGCTATGGGCGAGTGCCTCTGCCGAAAACCGCGCTATATGGACGGTTTTCCTAGAAAACAGCGCTTCTGGCACCGTCCCAAAAGCGCGGATTTACCGGGAAAAGGAACCGTCCCCAAAACGCGGTCAGGCCCTGGAGGAGGCCTCCAAGCGGGCGCTGACGAGCTTGACGGCGCAGACGAACACGTCGAGCGCCTGCCCGAGGTCGTCGAGCGTGGGGAACGTCGGCGCGATGCGGATGTCGGAGTCGTGGGGATCGTTGCCGTACGGCCAGGTGGCGCCGGCGCCGGTCATCGTAACGCCGAGCTCCTTGGCGAGCGCGACGATGGCCTTGGCAGACCCCTCGGGTCCGTTGAACAGCACGAAGTAGCCGCCGCGCGGATGCGTCCACGTGGCGATGCCCAGATCGCCGAGGCCCTCGGAGAGCTTGCGCTCCACGAGCTCGAAGCGCGGGCGGAGCACCGCGGCGTGCTTCCTCATGTGCGCGCGCACGCCCGCGGCATCGTGCAAAAACGCCACGTGCGCGAACTGCGAGATCTTCTCGGGGCACACGCGCACGGCGGCGAAGTGGGCGCGGATGTCGGCCATGTTGGCGTCGCTCGCGGTGACGAACGCCATGCCGGAGCCCGGGAACGTGACCTTGGCGGTGGAGGCGAACTCGTAGACCAAATCGTCGTTGCCCGTCTCGGCGAGCGCGTCGAAGATGTTGAGCAGCTCGTCGCCCTCGTCGTAGAGGTCGTGGACGATGTAGGCGTTATCCCAGAAGATGCGGAAATCGGGCGCGGCGGGCTTGAGCGCGGCGAAGCGGCGAACCGTCTCGTCGGAGTAGGTGTAGCCCTGCGGGTTGGAGTACTTGGGCACGCACCAGATGCCCTTGACCTGCGGATCCGTCTCGACGAGACGCTCCACCATGTCCATGTCGGGACCGTCGGGCGTCATGGGCACGGGGATGTTCTCGATGCCGTAGTGGGCGGTCACGGTGAAGTGGCGGTCGTAGCCGGGCGCGGGGCAGAGGAACTTGGCCCTCCCCTGCCGGCACCAGGGCTCGTTGCCGCAGATGCCGAGCGCGAAGGCGTGCGCCACGAGGTCGTGCATGAGGTTGAGGCTCGACGAGCCGTTGACGATCACGTTCTTCGCATCGACGCCGAGCAGCTCGGCCGCGAGCTTGCGGGCCGAGGGCAGGCCGTCGGGCGCGAAGTAGTTCTCGGTGAGGACGGTACCGTCGGAAAGGTCGGTCTCGCTGGTGAGAAGGTCGAGCATCGGCTTGGAGAGCGCGGTCTGCTCGGGGCTGGGCTTGCCGCGCGCCATATCAAGCTTGAGGCCCTTGTCGCGCAGCGCCTGCGCCGCCGCCTCGAGACGTTCGAGCTCGGCCGCGAGCTCGGCATCGGACATGCTCTGGTAGATGGAGGCCATGGTCGCTCCTTGCCGCGTGGTGTGCCGTCAGCGCAAGTATAGCCGCAAGCCGCGCGCCGCGGTGCTAGTATGGGGGCATGAAAACGACTGCTAACACGTCCCGCGGCCGCTCCGACGAGTACGGCGAGCTCCAGAGGCTCGTCAACGCCGCCTATGCCGTGAACCCCTCCAAGGCGGTCTCCGCCATGGACGTCGTGGTGCTCGCCGAGACCTACGACCTGGGCGAGGAGCTCATGGACGTAGTGGAGAGCCTGCCCTCCGGCAGATACAAGCGCTATCGCCTCTGCGACCAGCTGAACTCGATCATCACCGCGCGCGGCCTGGGCTTCGTCTACGGCACCGTGGAGTAACGGTCGCCCCGTTCCGCGGCAAAAGGAAGCATCCCCTTACCGTAAGGGGTGCCCTTATTCGGAAACGATGGATGCCGGCCTATGCCCTGAAGAGGTAGCCCACGCCGCGGATCGTGACGATGTGCGACGCCACCTGCGGGCCCACCTTGGAGCGCACGCGGCGGATGTGGACGTCGACCGTGCGGGTGCCGCCGCAGTACTCGAAGCCCCAGACGCGGTGCAGCAGCGTCTCGCGCGAGTAGGCGCGCGACGGGTGCGTGGCGAGGAACGACAGCAGCGAGTACTCCATGAGCGTGAGGTCGACGGGCTTGTCGTCGATGCTGACCTGGTAGGTGGCCAGGTTGATCGTCATGTTGTCGATGGTGACGATGTCGGCGGGAGCGTTCTCCTCGCCCGGCCACAGCAGCAGCGAGCAGCGGACCTCGAACTCGGCCTCGCCGGCGGTCGAGAGGATGAAGTCGTTGCGGCCCTGCATGGGCATGTGGAGCTTGGAGAGCTTGTCGGGGTCGACGACGGCGAGCATGGGGATGAAGCCGTTCTCGGCCACGAAGGAGTCGACGGCGTTGAGCGTGGTCTGGGGAAGCCCCTCGGAATCGAGGATCACGAGATCGAACTCGTGACCCGAGTTGAGTGCCTGGGGAAGCGTGTCGTGCGTGGCAAGGGCGATGGAGACGTCGATCGCATGGCCGAGGGCTCGCATGCGGTCATGGAGGCGCGAGGTGCTCGAGACGAGCAATATCGTTTTGTGGTGCGCCATAGATGTCCTTATGTTTCCAAACGATGAATCGATACTTAAGAATAACACATTGAGTCGGATTTACGAACTTACACACATCCATCAAATTCCAGCGTAACGCAAGGTGTGACGCTGCGGAAACGGGCGCGCTGTACGGAAACGGCGCGCCCGATGCATGCAGGTTTGATGGACAGCGCTACTCGATCGAGCCCAGGAATTCCGCGGTTCGGGCGTTCTCGGGATGGTCGAAGACCTTCTCGGGCTTGCCCTGCTCAACCACTACTCCGCCCTCCATGAAGACCACGCGGTCGGCCACGTCGCGCGCGAAGCCCATCTCGTGGGTGACGACGATCATGGTCATGCCGGAGTTCAGCGCGAGGTCGCGCATGACGTCGAGGACGCCGCGCACGAGCTCGGGATCGAGCGCCGAGGTGGGCTCGTCGAAGAGCAGCACGTTGGGGTGCATGGCGATGGCGCGCGCGATGGCGACGCGCTGCTGCTGACCGCCGGAGAGCTGCGGCGGCTTGAAGTCGGCGCGGTCGAGCAGGCCAACGCGGTCGAGCTGGAGAAGAGCTTCCTTCTCGGCCTCCGCCTTGCTCTTCTTGAGCACCCTGGTCTGGCCGATCATGACGTTCTCCTTGGCCGTGAGGTGCGGGAAGAGGTTGAAGCTCTGGAACACCATGCCCACGTCGCGGCGCAGCTTGTTGACGGCGGAGATGCTCTTGCCGGTGATCTCCTCGTCCTCGATGAGGATGTGGCCGGACGTGGGCGTCTCGAGCAGGTTGATGCAGCGCAGCATCGTGGACTTGCCCGAGCCCGACGGGCCGAGCACGACGACGATCTCGCCGGGCCACACGTTGAGGTTGACGTCGCGCAGCACCTGCGTGGTGCCGTCGAAGGTCTTGCCGAGGTGCTCGATGCGCACGATGGGGTGCTCGCCCTCGACGAAGTGGTGGCTCGTGAGGCCCTGGTCGGAGGCGAAGGCGAGGCGCGCCGCCTCCTCCGCATCCAACGAGGCGGGTGCGGTGTTGGGATCGTACTTGACGGCCTTCTTCTTACCGAACATTGCCATCACCTCCCGTCGCGGACAGCGCAGGCGCCTTCGGGATGAAGGGCGCGAGCAGGGCGCCGACTGCGGACTCCTCGCGGTCGAGGCCCTCGAAGTGCGAGCTGCCGGCCACGGACATGGCCTCCTCGGCAGCGAGCTTCTCGGCCGCCTTGGCGCGGTTGCCGCCGGGACGGCCGCCGCCGCGCTCGGAGCGGGCGATGTTGCTCTCGATGATGCCGACGACCTTGATGAGCGGCAACGTGATGACGAGGTAGAAGATGGCCGCGGTCACGTACGGGGTCATGTTGCCCGAGATGGACGTGGCGTTCTTGGCGAACATCATGAGCTCCATGACGCCCACGCTGGAGAGCAGCGAGGTGTCCTTGTAGGAGGTGATGAAGTCGCTGGTCACGGTGGGGATGACGCGGCGGACGGTCTGCGGGATGATGATGGTGAGCATCGTCTGGATGTGGCTCATGCCCAGGGAGGACGCAGCCTCGTACTGGCCCACCGGGATCGACTCGATGCCCGCGCGAAAGATCTCCGCGAGGTAGGCGGACGAGTTGATGGCGATGACGATCACGCCCAGCACGTTGTTGTTGATGTGGATGTCGAGCATCGGCAGGCCGAAGAACATGATGTAGATCTGCAGGAACAGCGGCGTGCCGCGCAGGATGTTGATGTAGACGATGGCGATGGCGCGCAGCAGTCGGCTCTTCGAGATCTTCATGAGGGCGAAGAGCATGCCGATGGCGATGGCGAACGGGTAGGCGATCACCACGATGGCCAGGCAGAGGAGCCAGCCGGGGAACAGCGACACGAGCGACGTGAGGATGAGCTGCGGCTTCAGGAACATGCCCGTGAACGAGAAGGAGTTCCACGCCTGCACGAAGGGGTTGTTGTCGAGCGCGTTGACCGCCTGCTGGAGCCACGTGTTGGAGATCGTGACGATGGGCTTGGAAGGTTCGAGCTCGGCACCGGTGCCGTCGGCCAGCATGTAGGATCCGGTGACGCTGACCTCGCCGCCCGCGGCCGGGAAGTGCATGCCCTCGAGCTCGAGGCGCACGAGCGCGCCCTCGGGGATCGGCTCGGCGAACGTGACCGTCACAGAGCTGCCCTCGGCGGAGGTCGACGCGACGTCGACAGGGATGCGCGTCAGGCCGTCGAGGACCGTGACCTTGACGGCAGCGGCCTCGAAGGAGCCGCCCGCGGGGAGCTCGAGCGTGATCGACGAGACCTCCTCCCCCGCCTCCACGGTGCCCTCCCAGGTGAGGCGCGTGGGCAGGCCGCCGATGATGGCGTTGCCGCCATCCTCGTTGGAGCGCGCGGTCGCCTTGTTCGTGGTGAGCGCGTATGCGGGGGCCGAGACGAGCAGGGAGAAGAGCAGCGCGAACACGCAGACGAGCGCCAGAGGCGCCCGTCCGTGGAAGGCTGCATGTTTTGCGTCGCGAGGCATGCGGTCCTCTTATTCTCTTAATCGTCGCCTCCCGGCGACTTTCGTCCTGTAATGCGGGCAACCGGATATGGGACATTGTTTCCTGACGGCGGGGATCGCGTG
>CADBJR010000018.1 GCA_902795065.1 uncultured Coriobacteriaceae bacterium | reverse complement strand
GCCTCTTCCCGCTCCCTGGTGTACTTCACGGAGATCACCCCCAAATAGAAGTTGGACTGGAAACCTGAGTTTCCAGTCCAACTATCGGGGTTCAGTTCAAGCAGGGGCGCCCTTCTCATCCCCGATGGATCCCGCGCTACTCCAGATTGGCGTGGCGGGTCATGAGCTCGGCGTTCTTCTCGGCGGAAGAGCCCGCGATGTGGATGATAATCGCATCGCCCACGATGAGGACGCCCTGCTCGAAGGTGTTGCCGCCCAGCTGGACGCTCGCGATGCCGCTGTCGGGCAGCTTTGCCGTGTAGGCCTCGAGGTGCACGATATGGTCTGCAAGCGCCCCGAGCGGCGAGTCGGGCCGCGTGGTGATGAGGGCGATGTCCGCCCCGACCTTCTTGGCCTTCTCGGCCATGACCACGAGCGTCGCCGTGGAGCCGGACCCGCTCGCGATGAGGAGCAGGTCGCCGGGCTGGATGGCGGGCGTCACGGTCTCGCCCACCACATAGGCGGTGAATCCGAAGTGCATGAGGCGCATCGCGAAGCCGCGGATGGCGAGAAGCGAGCGGCCCGCCGCCGCCACGAAGACGCGGTCAGCTGCCAGCACGCGGCGCTCGAGCTCCTCCAGCTCGCCCTCGTCGAGGGCGTCGAAGGTGCGCTCGAGCTCGGAAGCGATGTCGGAGAGAATCTCCTTGATCTCCATCTAGCCCTGCTCCTCCTCGAATGCCTCCAAGGCCTCCTTCATGTCGACGACGGCCTTGCGGATGTTGGGTGCGCCGTAGAGCGCCGCGCCCGCGACGATGATGCCGGGGTTCAGCGCAGCGTAATCGGCGATGGTCGCCTGCTTGACGCCGCCTGCCACGACCGCCCTGGAAGGATCGATGGCGCCGACGAGCTCGCGCAGGTCGCCGAGCGGCGTGCGGCCGAGCTTCTGCACGTCGAAGGCAGTATGGACCGCGATGTAGTCGGCTCCGAGCTCGATGAGCTCGCGGCTGCGCGCGGGGATATCCTCCACGTTCATGAGGTCGACGAGCACCTCGCGACCGTAGGCGTGCGCGGTCTCGACGACCTCCTTGATGGTGGCGTTGTCGGAGACGGCGAGCACGGTCACGATATCGGCGCCCGCCCTGCAGAGGTAGAGGCACTCGAGCGCACCGCCGTCCATGATCTTGGAGTCGGCCAGCACGCACATGTGGGGGTAGGCGTCCTTCACGGCCTTCACCGCATGGCAGCCGTCGAGCATGATGACGGGCGTGCCGACCTCGAAGATGTCGATCACGTCGTGGATTTTCTCGGCGACGTCGAGCAGATGGGCGGTATCCCCGTCATCCATCGCGATCTGCAGCCTCATGTCCTGTCCTTTCTCGTCCCAATCCCCTGTTTCCCCATTTCGGGGATACTCCCCTAAATGGGAATCTAGATCAATTCCGTGAGGCCCACGATGCGCTCGTCGACCGTCTCGCAATCGAGCAGCCACGCGTAGCGTGCGGGGTCCTCCACGTACGTGCGGTAGCAGGGCTTTCCGAAGGCGATGCCCAGGTCGGGCGCCTCGAGCGGTCGCGCGAAGCGGGGCGCGGCCTCCAGCTCGTAGCTGCCGTTGGCGAGAAGCTCGGGGCCCTCTGGCCCCTTCAACACATAGGCGGCAAGGCCGTGGCGCGCCTTCACCGCATCGTAGAGCACGGGGCAGTCGACGACGGCGATGTTGGAGAACGCCGAGACCTCGTCGGCCACGTTGATCGACCCATGACCCGCGAACGCCGGGATGATGACCGATTCGCCCTCATGCACCACGACCACGCGCACGTCATCCGGCGCGCCCTCGTCGGGCGTGTCGAAGAGCGGGTCGTACTGCATCACGAAGGCGATGGTGCCCTTGACGACCTCGTAGACCTCGGGATACGGCAGCGCCTGGCCGGGGCCTGCGCCGTGGTAATGCCCGCTCGTCTTGAAGTACTCCCCGTTCGCGGTGCCGGGCATGACCACGGTGATGTCGTAGCGCAGGCCTGCATCCGAGAAGAGCGCATCGTGCTCGGGGAAACGGATGTTGCGGTAGGCGCGGTAGACCAAGCGGTCGGGGTCCTCCCCCTCGATGGCGCGGAAGAGGCCCGCCATCTGGCCGATGCGCTTGACCGAATCGGCGTCGCAGAGCAGCCCATCATGGAAGGAGAGCTCGCCCGTCGCCTCGTCGATCGAGATCGGGAGCCCTGAGACGGTGTCGATCATGCAAGCGCCTCCTCGGGCAGATCGATCTGGCGGTACGTCACGCCGCAGCGGTCGAGCACCGCCTTGGCGACCTTGCCGCCGATCGTCTCACCGTACTTGTCGCTGAGGTAGACGACCTCGCCGATGCCCGCCTGCGCGAGCGTCTTGGCGCACTCCTGGCACGGGAAGAGCGTCACGTAGCACGTCGCTCCCGAGAGGTCCTTGAGCGAGCCGCGGTAGTTGAGGATCGCGTTGGCCTCGGCGTGGATCACGTAGCTGTGCTTGTCGGTGAGGGGATCGTCGGTGGTATCCCACGGGAAATCGTCGTCGTCGAGGTTCGAGGGCGTGCCGTTGTAGCCGACCGAGAGGATGCGGTGATCGGGACCCGCGATGCAGGCGCCGACCTGCGTGTTGGGGTCCTTGCTCCTCATGCCGGCGGCCGCGGCCACGCGCATGAAGAACTCGTCCCAGCTGATGACGTTATCGCGCTTTCCGGGCATGGTCTCCTCCTCGGCCTAGACGATGTAGAGGGTGTCGGTCGCGATCTCGAGCATGCGCAGCGCCGTCGAGCGCAGCTCGATGAGCGCGTCGTAGGGAGCGTCTTCGGAAAGGACGCCCCGCTTGAGGCTCTCGGGCAGTTCGCCCTTCTCGTCGGCCTCGTGGTCATCGAACCACTCGGGGCTGCCGTAGTAATCCGAGAACAGCCCGAGGTCGTCGAGCACGTCGTCGAAGGCATCGAGCGCCTCGTTGAGCTGCTCATGCGCTGCGACGATCCTGTCGAACGCCTGCTCGGCGATCGTGATCCTCTCGACGTTCTCCTCCATGGCTTGCTCCTTTCGGTCGATCGGTCGGCACGATATGGTGCACGGTATGGTGTGCGCGCAAAGCCTACTCGTTGGCCATGCGGTAGATCGCGAGCGCATCCTGTTCGGTGAGGACCTTGGCGACGCCGAACTTCCCGCCCTTGAGTGCGGCACACTGGTGCGCCATCGCGGCGAGGTCGTCATCGGTGAGCTCGAGTCCCAGCTCATGCAGGTTGATGGGCATCTCGATCTCGTGGTAGAAGTCCTCCATGGCCTCGATGCCGGCCTCGGCGGCCTCCTCGAGGTTCTCGTACTCGTCGGGATCGATGCCGATCACGTTCATCGCGAACAGGACGAAGCGGTCGAGGCAGCCATCCATGACGTAGCGCGCCCAGCTCGGCCAGATGGCGGCGAGGCCGGCGCCGTGCGTCACGTCGTAGGCGGCGGAGAGCTCGTGCTCGAGCGCGTGGCTCGCGAAGTCGTCGCCGCCGTTGCCGCAGCCGGTGAGGCCGTTGTGCGCAAGGCTCGACGCCCACATGATCTCGGCACGCGCGTCGATGTTCTCGGGATCCTCGTGGAGGATGATGGCGTTGTCGAAGACGGTGCGCAGGAGCCCCTCGGCGAGCTCGTCGGTGAGCTGCATGGTCTGCTTCGGCGTGAAGTAGCGCTCCATCGTGTGCATCATGATGTCCACGCAGCCGCTCGCCGTCTGGTACCACGGCAGGGAGACCGTGAGCTCGGGGTTCATGATCGCGAACTTGGCACGGCTGTAATCGCTGTTGACGCCCTTCTTGACGCCCGTCTCGTCGTTGGTGATGACGCAGCTGTTGCTCATCTCGGAGCCGGCGGCCGCGATCGTGAGGACCACGCCGATGGGCGCGCAGCCCGTGGGCTTGCGGATGCCGATGTTGAAGTCCCAGGGGTCGCCGCCGCACGCGAGGCCGTAGGCGATGGATTTGGACGAGTCGATGACCGAGCCGCCGCCGACGGCGAGGATGAAGTCGACGCCCTCGGCCTTTGCGAGCTCGAGGCCCTTGTGGACGAGCGAGAGGCGCGGATTGGGCACGACGCCGCCCAGCTCCACGTGCGGGAGGCCCGCCTCGTCGAGCGATGCGCAGATGCGGTCGATGAGGCCGGAGCGCACGGCATGCTGGCCGCCGAAGTGCACGAGCACCTTGGTGGCGCCGAAGTCACGGCAGAGCTGCCCGGCCTGCGCCTCGGCGCCGAGTCCGAACACGACCTTGGTGGGTGCGTAGTAGGTGAAGCTGTTCATGGCGGATCTCCTTCTGACGCTGATTCGGATTGCGCCTTTACTGTAGCAAAAACGCGCGCCGGAACTGGTCCGACGCGCGCTGACGTCACGCTTCTATCTGGTGGACGCGTGCTCTAGGCAAGCCAAGCCTCGGCCTCGGCCTCGGAGATGGGACGGATGTCCTCGCCCGCCGCGTAGGGGCTCTCCTCGCCGCCGACGCCGCACAGGAAGTAGAGGCCGCCCTTGGTCTTGAAGAGGGTCTCCTCATAGCCGGCGGGATCGCCGAAGTAGCTGAACGCGCAGCTGCCCAGGGCCTCGGCCTTCTCGGTGTCGTACACGTGCTTCTTGCCTTCGAACATCTTGGTCTTACGCATGGTTCCTCCTCGATACAGGGTCAGGGTGATGTTCTATTCTTTTCGCTTTCGTGAAGTTGGCCTTCACGAAGGTGGTCTTCTCCGAGACGGTAGTGTACACCAATTGTAGGAAACGTTTCCTGAGCCTGTTTCAAAGAACGCGGGAGTTAACATGCGGTTTCGCAGCGCAGCGGCATCGGATCTGGGCGATCTGACCTCGTTCTACGGCGAAATCGCGGATGCCATGGTCGGAACGCCGCACGACTGCCGGTGGCGGCGCGGCCTCCATCCCGACGACAAGATGCTCTCAGATGCCGTTTCCGCAGGTCAGCTCACAATTGCGGACGACAACGGCACCATCGCAGCAGCGGTGATCGCGAACCACGACTACGACGATTCGACAGCACCCGACCTCCCCTGGACCGTCGATTGCAGCTGGGCTGATTCCATCGTCATCCACGTGCTCGCCGCCGCACGCGCCTACCGTGGAACCGGGGTAGCCCGCGACCTGCTCGTTCACGTAATCGACACGGCACGTTCACAGAACATGCGCAGCGTGCGCCTTGGAGTGGCCTCGAACAACACGCCCGCCGTAAAGCTGTACACCAGCTGCGGGTTCCACCATATCATCGAGGCGAAGTGCCGATACGGCGACGCCCTGGTCGACGCCATCACGTTCGAGCTTCCCCTCTGAGCCGCAGCTCACCCGAAGGAGGCGTTCCATGCCCATCATCACCGAGGTTTGGCGGAACACGTACTACGACTCGGTCACCCTGATGCTGGGGTCCTCCATGATGGAGGCGCTCCCCGGCATCGACGAGGCCATGGTGCTCATGGGCACCGACCGCAACGACACGGTCATCCGCGCAAGCGGGCTTCTCGCCGACGGCTGCGGGGAGTTCGGTTCCAACGACATCGTCATCGGCATGCGTGCCGACAGCGAGCAGGCAGCTCGGGAGGCGATCGCCGAGCTCGAGCGGTTCCTCACCTCCAAGAAGGGGTCGGGAAATCGGAAAGCCGCAGCGCATACGCTGGACGGCGCGCTCAGGGAGGACCCGGGCATCGACCTCGCCATGATCTCCGTGCCCGGACGCTACGCGCGCGCGGAGGCCGAGAAGGCCCTCGATGCGGGCCTGCACGTCATGCTCTTCTCCGACAACGTCGCGCTCGAGGACGAGATAGCCCTGAAGGACCGCGCGCTGGAGAAGGGCCTGCTCATGATGGGGCCCGACTGCGGCACGGCCATCGTCAACGGCTGCGCGCTCGGATTCGCCAACGTTGTGCGCCGAGGCAACATCGGGCTGGTCGGCGCGGCGGGCACGGGCCTGCAGGAGATCACCGTGCTCATCGACCGCCTGGGCGGCGGTGTCTCGCAGGCGCTCGGCACGGGCGGCCGCGACCTCAAGGAGGACGTGGGCGGCCGCATGATGGACCTCTGCCTCGAAGCGCTGCGCGACGATCTCGCCACCGAGGTCATCGCAATCCTCTCGAAGCCGCCGCATCCCAGCGTGGTCGAGAAGATGAAGCGGATCATCTCCACCATCGAGAAACCCGTGGTGGCCTGCTTCCTCGGTTCCGACGCCGATGCGCTCGCGGGCACGCACGCCGTCTTCGCCAAGGACTGCGAGGAATGCGCCCGCATCGCGGTGCGTCTCTCCGGCGTCGGGCTTCCCGAGAAGGACGAGGCGTGGATCGCCGGGACCGCTGCGCGCGAAGCCGCGCTCCTCGCCCCCGGCCAGCGCTGGCTGCGCGGGCTCTACTCGGGCGGGACGCTCTGCTACGAGGCCATGCTCGCCTTCCGCGATGCGGGCATCCCCGCATACTCCAACATCGCCATCGATGCCGACCTGCTCCTCGACGACCCCGATGTGAGCCGCGAGCACACGCTCGTGGACATGGGCGAGGACTTCTTCACCAACGGCATGCCCCATCCCATGATCGACCTGCGCATGCGCGTGGAGCGCATCGCGCGCGACTGCGCGCAGCCCGATGTGGCGATCCTGCTGCTCGACTGCGTGGGCGGCTACGGAACGAACGATGACCCCGCAGGCGCGCTGGCTCCCGCCATCGTCGCGGCGAAAGACGCGGCGGCGGCCGAGGGCAGGCATCTCTGCATCATCGCCTCGGTCACCGCGAGCGAGGCGGATCCGCAGGTGAGGAGCGCGCAGGAGGAGACCCTGCGCTCCGCCGGCGCCATCGTCTGCGACTGCAACGCCCAGGCGGTGCGCCTTGCTTTCGCCATCCTCGACCGGCTGGACACCGCGGAACCCGTCGCGGAGAACAGGGTCAACGCGCTCTTCGCGGCTCGCCTCGCCATCGCCAACGTGGGCGTGGACCCCTTCGCGGAGGCCTTCCGCGCGCAGGAGACCCCCTGCGTGCAGGTGGAATGGAAGCCGCCCGCAGGCGGCAACAAGAAGATGGCCGACCTGCTGTCGAAGCTCAAGGATCTGTAAACCATAGGGGAGGCAAGGGGAAAGGAGCAGGATATGGGTTTGATCGATGATGCCAACCGGGAGGCATACGAGCGCTTGGATGCATCCAATCCCGCGCTCACCGACGTGGTGTTCGCCAAGGATGTGCTCCCCGATATCGACAAGTACACGGTGAGCCACGCGGGTCCGCCCATCACCTGGGAGCGCATGAGCGGTCCCATGCGCAGCGCCGTCATGGGCGCGCTCGTGTACGAGGGCCTCGCAGAGACCCGCGAGGAGGCTGCCGAGGTCGCCGCCAGCGGCAAGATCAAGTTCCGGCCCAACCATGACTGCGGCTGCGTGGGCCCGATGGCGGGCGTCACCACCTACTCCATGCCGCTCTGCGAGGTCACCAACCTCACATACGGCAACAAGGTCTACATCGCCTTCAACGAGAGCGACATCCGCGCGCTGTGCTTCGGCTCTGCCGACCCCGTGGTCATCCCGCGCCTGCACTGGTTCGAGGAGGTGCTCGGGCCCGCGGTGAAGGATGCGCTCGCCGAGATGGGTCCCATCAACCTCAAGGCCATCGTCACCAAGGCGCTCACCCAGGGCGAGGAGCTGCACAACCGCATCGCCGCCGGATCCGTGCTCTTCTTCCGCGAGATCGCCCCGACGCTGGTCAGGACCGTGGGCGACCGTGCGCAGCTGCAGGAGATCATCGATTTCCTCGCGCCGAGCGACTACTTCTTCCTCAACCTCGGCATGGCCTACGGCAAGGCCAGCGCAGACGCCATCAAGAACATCCCCTACTGCACCGTGGTCACCGCCATGAGCCGCAACGGCACCGACTTCGGCATCAAGGTGAGCGCGCTGGGCGATCGCTGGTTCACGTCACCGTGCCCCAAGGTGAAGGGCATCTACTTCCCGGGCTACTCCGAGGCAGACGCGAACCCCGACCTGGGCGACTCCGCCATCACCGAGACCGTCGGCCTGGGCGGATGCTCCATGGCGGCGAATCCCGCGATGGTGCACCTCTTCGGCGCCGAGTCCACCGATGTGGCGCAGGACATCACGCGCGAGATGCTCGAGATCACCGTCGGCGCGTCCAAGGACAAGGTCATCCCCAACATGAACAACCAGGGCATCCCGCTGGGCATCGACATCCGCAAGGTCGTCGAGACGGAGATCTGCCCGCTCATCAACACGGGCATCGCCCACAAGGATCCCTCGCACGGCCAGATCGGCGCCGGCGTCTCCCGCGCACCGCTCAGCTGCTTCCAGCAGGCGCTCGAGGCCTTCGCGGAGTCGCTGGGTTAGGGCGTTGATCAGGCTCGCCACAGCACATGACGTGGACGGCGTCGCGGCGATTTACGACGCCGTCCACACGCTCGAGGAGCAGGGCGCGGTCACGATCGGCTGGGACCGCGCCATCTACCCGACCGCCGAGACGGCGCGCGGCGCCATCGGACGCGGCGACCTCTTCGTCGACGACGAGGACGGTGCCGTCGTCGCCTCCGCCATCATCAACCGCATGCAGCCCGACGGCTACGACCGCATCGCATGGAAGCTCGACGCGCCGTCCGAGGAGATCCTCGTGCTCCACACGCTGGTCGTCGATCCCGCGTGGGAGCACCGCGGCCACGGACGGGCACTCGTGGCGTTCTACGAGGATATGGCCCGCGCGCTCGGCTGCCGCGCCCTGCGCATGGACACCAACGCGCTCAACCTGCGGGCCCGTGCGCTCTACGCCCGGCTCGGCTACTCCGAGGCGGGCATCGTGCCCACCACCTTCAACGGCATCCCGGGCGTGCAGCTCGTCTGCTTGGAGAAAGTGCTCTAGGGATAATCGCCTTTCCGCTAGACTAAAAAAGGTCAATCGCAGCCCAAACGATGCTTATGTCCCAAGAGGAAGGCTCTGCCATGCAGATCGGTTTCGATAAGGACAAGTACATCAAGTTGCAGGCGTCGCACATCCGCGAGCGCATCAACCAGTTCGGCGGGAAGCTCTATCTCGAGTTCGGCGGCAAGCTCTTCGACGACTACCATGCCAGCCGCGTCCTGCCCGGCTTCGAGCCCGACCTCAAGGCGCGCCTGCTCGAGGCGCTCGCACCGGTTGCCGAGGCCCTCATCGCCATCAACGCCAACGACATCGAGCAGGACAAGCGCCGCAGCGACATCGGCATCCCCTACTCCGAGGATGCGCTGCGCCTCATGGATGCGTTCCGCGGCATGGGCCTCGTCGCCAACACCGTCGTCATCACGCACTTCACCGGCCAGCCCCACGTCGAGGCATACCAGCGCCGCCTCGAGAAGATGGGCATCAAGGTCGCCCGCCACTACCTGATCGACCGCTATCCCGCCGACATCGACCTCATCGTCTCGGAGGACGGCTTCGGCAAGAACGACTTCGTCGCCACCACGCGGCCGCTCGTCGTGGTCTCCGCCCCCGGTCCCGGCTCGGGCAAGATGGCAACATGCCTCTCGCAGCTCTACCACGAACACAAGCGCGGCGTGGACGCGGGCTACGCCAAGTTCGAGACCTTCCCCGTGTGGAACCTGCCGCTCAAGCACCCCGTCAACATCGCGTACGAGGCCGCGACGGCAGATCTCGACGACAACAACATCATCGACCCGTTCCATCTGGATGCCTACGGCGACATCACGGTGAACTACAACCGCGACGTCGAGACCTTCCCCGTGCTGCGCGCCATGCTCGAGCGCATCTCGGGCGAGAGCGTGTACAAGTCGCCCACCGACATGGGCGTCAACATGGTGGGCTTCGCTATCTCCGATGACGAGGTATGCCGCGCGGCGGCCAAGGGCGAGATCGTGCGCCGCTACTTCCAGACCGCCGAGCAGCTGCGCCGCACGGGCGTGGGCAGCGACGCGCTGGCGAAGATCGAGCTTCTGCTGAACGAGGCGGGCATCGACAAGGACTACTCGCCCGCCCGTGCCGCCGCGCTCCTGCGCGCCGAGGTCACCGGCGCGCCCGCAGGCGCGATGGTGCTGCCCGACGGCTCCGTGGTCACCGGCAAGACCTCCGAGATCATGGGCGCCGCATCCTCGCTGCTGCTGAATGCCCTCAAGAAGGTCGCCGGCGTCGATCTTGAGACCTATGTCGTGTCCGACGAGGCGCTGGTCCCCATCACGCACCTCAAGACGGAGCACCTGCACAGCCGCAATCCGCGCCTGCACTCCGACGAGACGCTCATCGCGCTCTCGATCAGCTCGGCCACCAACCCGCTGGCCGCCCAGGTCATCGACGCGACCGACGAGCTCAAGGGCTGCGACGCGTACTTCTCGGTCATCATCTCCCCCACCGACGAGCGCACCTACCGCAAGCTCGGCATCAACGTGTGCTGCGAGCCCGTCTTCGAGACCCGGAGCCTCTACCACCGCTGATCGGTTTGAAGCAGATCCGTATCAAGCACCGCGCCGCCCCAACGGACGGCGCGTTTTTCGTTGCATAGCAACCGTATACATCGAGTTGACACTTTTGGGATAAAAGCACGCACATGATTTATCCCAAAAGTGTCATCTCAAAAACGAAGCTTTCCCCGATGCTGCGTATTCAATTTACACAGGTACCTGTTAATTATGGATAAGCTGTGAAGGGCGGACGGCAATGCATGGAAATGCATATCGCGGGTATTTTGATACTAGGAATTGCACAGGTACCGAAGTATCCCGTGAACGCGGGAGGTTAGGAGCACGACCATGGAAGACACCACCTTCGACAAGCGCGAGATCTCCCTCGCACGCAAGACCGCCCACCTCGGTCATCTCATCCACCGCTTCTATCAGGCGGATGCCCGCGAGAAGGGCGTGGGCGGCGACCCGACGCGCGGTCAGGGCCGCGTGCTCGCACTGCTCGCCGTGAAGCCCGAGACCACCCAGCGCGAGCTCTCCTACCTGCTGGACATGCGCCAGCAGTCGCTCTCCGAGCTGCTCGCCAAGCTCGAGGAGAAGGGCTTCATCACCCGCGAGCGCTCCGCAGAGGACGGCCGTGTCGTCAACGTCCGCCTCACCGAGGCCGGCGCTGAGGCGGCACCCAACCTCGACGCCCTGAACAAGCGCGCCGACATCATCGACTGCCTCGATGCCGACGAGCGCGCGCAGTTCGAGGCGCTGGTCGACAAGATCACGGCATCGATCACCGCCAAGCTTGAGGAGAAGGGCATCGATCCGCATGCAATGCGGCGCGGTCCGCACCACGGACCCCAAGGTCACGGTCCCCGCTGCGGCGGTCCCGAGGGCCCGCATATGATGCAGCGCGGCCCGTACGGCGCGCCCGACGGCCCCGGCCGCTGCGGCGGGGGCGGGCACCACGGCATGCACCAGGCATAGCTGCCTGGCTGCGCCGAGCCGCGCGACCGAGGCATAAGCGCGGCAATACGATAGGGAGGGGCCCAATCCCCTTTTCGATTCAGCGGAGCGATGCGCCTATCAGCGGTAATAGCCCTCGTCGAAGGGCTCGGAGGCGAGCTGGGCGATGGTCGCACGCGGCACGTGGCAGTAGCCGGCAGGGTTCTTGTCGAGGTAATCCTGGTGGTACTCCTCGGCGGCGAAGAAGTTCTCGAGGGGCTTCTCCTCCACCGCGAAATGCTCGTAGCGGGCGCGCTCGACGGCCATCACGCGGTGCACGTCGGCCTCGACCGCCTCATCGCCCGGCATCCAGTAGACGCCGGCCTGGTACTGGGTGCCCACGTCGTGGGCCTGCCGGTTCACGGCCTCGGGCTCGATGACGTGGAAGAGGGCGTAGAGCAGCGCGTCGACCGAAGTCGCATCCGTGTCGAAGCGCACGCGCACGGTCTCGCGGAAGCCGGTCCTGCCCGTGCAGACGGTACGGTAGTCGGCATCCTGCTCGCCGGTGCCGTTGGCATAGCCGCAAGTGGTGTCGACGACGCCGGGAAGCGCCTTCATGAGGTGCTCGATACCCCAGAAGCATCCTCCCGCAAGGTAGATCTCCGCGATCATGGCGCCACCTCCCCTTTCTCGAGGACCACGTACTGGTTGAGCCTTCCCGAGGCTCCATCCGCATTGTAGCGCGCGACGACATGCGCGCGGGAGGACACCGCCTCCACGAGCATGTCGATCTCGGCATCGGAGGCATGGTGGCAGAACCGGAACGCATCGCGCTCGTCCTGCCATCCCATGAGGTAGTCGTCCGGTCCGAAGGCGGAGAGGTCGTAGCGTGCCGCAGCAGCCTCCGACGCGGCGCGTGCCTTCGCGAGCAGGCGGGCATCATCGGCGAACTGCCAGAACGAAACCGCCACGATACCGCCCGGCCGCACCGCGTCCACGAGCACCTCCATCAGCCGGACGCGCTGCTCCGGCAGCGGGAGATGGTGCATGAACGCGAAGCTCACCGCTGCATCGCACGGGGGAACGGACGGCAGCGTCCCATCCCCGAGCAGGGCCCCGGCGAGATCGCAGTGGATGAAGCTGATGCGGGGATCATCGCCGCTTGCCATCTCATCGCACGAATCGACCGCCCACGCGCAGGCGGCGGGCATCCGCCCGAACAGCGCGCGCTCGAAGCGGAGGTTGCCGCAGGCGAGGTCGAGCACGTGCGGCGCATCCCCGCAGGTCGCGATCAGATCGAGCACGCGCTCCCAGCCCGGCCAGGCGCCTGCGCGCGTGGCCGAGAACGACGGACCCACCCGGCGATAGAAATCGCAGGTGAGCGCGGTCATCTGCTGTGCGGTGGCTCGGTCCATACCGCTATACTAGCCTACATGGAAACCATCATCCAAGACATCCTCTCCGCCCTGCGCGCAGGATCCGCACCCGACGCTGCCTGGCTGGCAAGGCGCCTGCGCCGCTGCCCGCGCTCGTCCGACGGCGGGGCCGCGGGGAAGCTCGAGCTGCTTGCCTTCTACCGCGCGGCGAAGGAGGAGACCGGTCCGCTCTGGAAGAGCTGGGCCATCGCGCCCGAGGAGGACCGCGCGATCCTGCGGCTCCTCAAGCTGAAGCCCCGGCGCTCGGCATCGGGCGTGGCCACCATCACCGTGGTCACCATGCCCCATCCCTGCTCGGGCTCCTGCATCTACTGCCCCAACGACATCCGCATGCCCAAGAGCTACCTCTCGAACGAGCCCGCCTGCCAGCGCGCCGAGCGCAACTGCTTCGACCCCTACCTGCAGGTCCGTGCGCGCCTCGCCCTGCTCGAGTCGAACGGCCACGTGACCGACAAGATCGAGCTCATCGTGCTCGGCGGCACGTGGAGCGACTACCCCCTGCCTTACCAGCTCTGGTTCATGACCGAGCTCTTCCGCGCGCTCGACGATGACGACGTTGCGGCGGAGCAGCGCCGGGCGGAGCGCACGGCGTTCTACCGCGATTGCGGGATCCTCTCGGAACCCGAGGAGCTTGCATCGCAGGCGCAGCCGCTCCAGGAGCTCGTCGATGCGGGCGCCTGCACCTACAACGGCGCCATCGGCACGCTCTACTCCAGCGATTCCTGGGAACGCGCGCGGTCCATCCAGCAGGCATCCTTCGAGGAGCTCGAGGCTGCCCAGCGCGCAAACGAGCATGCCCGCAGGCGCGTGGTGGGGCTGTGCGTGGAGACCCGCCCCGACCTCGTGGACGATGGATCGGCGACGCTCATGCGCCGCCTCGGCTGCACCAAGGTGCAGATGGGCATCCAGAGCCTCGACCAGGCGATCCTCGACCGCTGCGGCAGGAACAACACCGTGGAGCGCATCGCGCGGGCGTTCGCGTGCCTGCGGATCAACGGCTTCAAGATCGTCGCCCACATGATGGCGAACCTCCCCGGTGCGACGCCGCAGGGCGACAAGGACGACTACCTGCGCCTCGTCACCGACCCGCGCTTCCAGCCCGACGAGATCAAGCTCTATCCCTGCGTGCTCATCGCCAGCTCGGCGCTCATGCGCCTCCAGGGGCGGGATGCCTGGCAGCCCTACACGGAGGAGGAGCTCATCGACGTGCTCGCCGCGGACGTGGCCGCAACGCCTGCCTACGTGCGCATCTCGCGCATGATCCGCGACTTCTCGTCGGGAGACATCGTCGCAGGCAACAAGAAGACGAACCTGAGGCAGATGGTCGACGCTGCGGGAGGCGATGCGGAGGTGCTCGAGATCCGCCAGCGCGAGATCGCGACGGGCGACCTCTCCCCCGATGAGCTGCGGCTTTCGAGCGTCATCTACGGGACGTCCGTCTCGCAGGAACGCTTCCTGCAGTGGATGGGACCCGATGGCACCATCGCGGGATTCCTCAGGCTGTCCCTTCCGAAAGACGGTGCGACCGCGATGATCCGCGAGGTCCACGTCTACGGCCGCGTCGCCGAGCTCGGCGGAAGCGAAGAGGGTGGCGCGCAGCACATCGGCCTCGGCCGCTCCCTCATCGAGAGCGCCTGCAGCCAGGCGCATGCAGCGGGCTTCTCGGCAATCCGCGTGATCAGCTCGGTGGGCACGCGCCCCTACTACCGTCGGCTGGGATTCGCCGACGAGGAACTCTACCAGATCAGGAGCCTTCAAGCAGAAGGAGAGCAGTGATGGAGAAGATCGCGAGCTTCCAGATGAACCACCTCATCCTCGAACCCGGCGTGTACGTCTCGCGCATCGACCGCGACCCCGCGACGGGATGCGCCGTCACCACGTTCGACCTGCGCATGGTGCGGCCCAACCGCGAGCCGGTCATGGACACCGGCACCATCCACACGATCGAGCACCTGCTCGCCACCTACCTGCGCAACGACGACGCGTGGTGCGACCGCGTGGTCTACGCCGGCCCCATGGGCTGCCGCACCGGCTTCTATCTCGTGGTGTTCGGCGAGGTTTCGAGCGAGGAGGTGCTCGGCGTCGTGCGCGACGCCTTCCGCTTCATCGCGTCGTATCAGGGCGAGATCCCCGGCGCCAAGCCCGCCGAGTGCGGCAACTGGAGCGACCAGGATCTCGATGGTGCGCATCGGGAGACGCACCGCTACCTCGAGCGCGCACTCGAGGACCCGCGTCCCGACCAGCTGGTCTACCAGGTCTAGTCCTCTTCGCCCGATTCACCCTCGGCGAGGGATGCCTCGCGCTTCTCCACCCAGCGGTCGATCTCCATCTTGATGAAAGCCGCCGTGGGAACGGCGAGGAACATGCCGGCGATGCCCGCGAGCGTTCCGCCGGCGAGCAAGGCGACCACCACGAGCAGCGGGTGGATCGAGACGTTCGCCGCCAAAAGGCGCGGGAGCACGATATTGCCGTCGATCATCGTGATGAGGAAGATGAGCACGAGGCCGATGATCATCTTGGTATAGTTGCCGTCGAGCAGGCAGGTGAGCACCGTCATGGTGTAGCCCGTCGGCGCGCTGAGGTAGGGCACCAGGTTGGCGAGGAACATCATCACGCCGACGACCGACCAGAACGGCATGTCGAACAGGGCGAACAGCACCGTCGTCTCGATGCCCACGAGGATCGCGTCGATGAACTGGCCGCGGATGTAGCCCGAGTAGGCGCGGTTGGCGTCCTGTGCCACGAGCGACAGGTCGGGTGCGTGGTGGGTGCCGACGATGGCCCTGATCAGGCGCTTGAAGTAGTCGGCCACGCTCTCGCCGTCGAGCAGGAAGTAGATGCAGAAGATGATCGCGAAGGCGATCGTGGTCACGACGCCCGTGATCGACATGACGAATCCGCTGATCATGCTTGCCGCATTGCCGCCGATCATGCTCGCAGCGCTGCCTCCGAGATCGATCCCCAGGCTGCCCACGAACTGCTTGATCTGATCGATGAACGCACCGAAATCGCCCGCCAGGGATTCGACCATCGTCTTGAGCGTCGCGAGGTTGACGCTCGCGACGCTGCGTGTGACGAACAGGATGAGGATGACGATCACGCCGCCGACGACGACCGCAAGCAGGAACAGCGTGACGATGACGCACAGCGACGAGCGCAAGGCATCGTTCTTGATGATGCCGAGGGACTTGAGGCGCGCGTCGAACCAACCGACCACAGGCGACAGGATATACGCGATGATCGCGCCGAGGATGATCGGCTGGATGATCGCATGGAGCAGCCTCATGAACGTCGCGATGAGCGAGCCGGAGCTGTACAGCCATAGGCATGCGGCAAAGGTGATCAGCACCGTCACGCCCGCGTACAGGCAGATCTTGACGTACTTGGGATCGAGCTTGTTCCTAAGCCAGTTCATCTGCACTTCCTAGATGCGGTTGTATGCAGCGAAGAACGCCTGGGTCTCGGGGTCGGTGGGGTTGTCCATGACCTCCTCGGGGCTGCCGTTCTCGGCGATCTTGCCGCGGCGGAGCAGCACGATGCGGTCGGCGGCGTCATGCGCGAAGCTCATCTCGTGGGTGGCCATGAGGATCGTGGCGCCCTGGCCCTTGAGCTCGCCGACCATCTCGAGGACCTCGCCCACGAGCAGCGGGTCGAGCGCCGAGGTGATCTCGTCGAGCAGGAGCAGCTCGGGCTCCATCATGAGGGCGCGGCAGATGGCGACGCGCTGCTGCTGGCCTCCGGAGAGCCGGTCGGGGTATTCCTTGGCCTTATAGGCCATGCCGATGCGCGTGAGCAGGCCCATGGCCTTCTCCTCGGCCTTCTCGCGCGGCCACTTGTGGACCTTGCGGGCGGCGAGGGTGACGTTGTTGAGCACCGTCATGTGCGAGAAGAGGTTGAACTGCTGGAACACGACGCCGATGCGCGAGCGGATGGCATCCTGGTTCTCGCGCGGGTCGGTGATGTCGGTCTCGCCGAGCCAGATCTGGCCGTCGTTGACCTGCTCGAGCAGGTTGATGCACTTCATGACCGTGGACTTGCCGGAACCCGAAGGGCCGAGCAGCGCGACGGTCTCGTGCTTATGCACGTCGAAGGAGATGTGGTCGAGCACGGTGTTGTCGCCGAAGCGCTTCACCACGTTGTCGATGCGCAGGACCTTCTCGCCGAAGCGGGAGGTATCGTAGGTGCTGAGAAGCTCTGCCATCAGACCATGCCTCCCGTCTGCTCGCGCTTACGTCGGCGCTCGGAGTACCAATCGTTGAGCAGGATGAACGGCACGCTCATGGCGATGAACAGCAGGCTCGCCACCACGTAGGGCGTGAAGTTGTAGGTCTTCGCGACCACGATCTGGGCGGCGCGGACGGCGTCGACGGCGCCGAGCGTGGAGATGAGGCCCACGTCCTTCTGCATGGCGACGAAGTCGTTCATGAGGGCAGGGGCGACCTTGCGGATGCCCTGCGGGATGATGACGTGCCACATGGTCTGGCCCGTGGTGAGGCCGAGCGAGCGTGCGGATGCGCGCTGCGAGGGATGGACGTCCTCGAAGCCGGCGCGCAGGACTTCGGCGATGTAGGCAGAGTAGCTCATGACCACGGCGATGGTGCCGAGCACGGCCTTGTCGATACGGCCGAAGAGATCGAGGCCGGGGATGCCGAAGCCGATGAGGTACAGGGTGACGATCATGGGGATGCCGCGCATGATGGTCGTGTAGGTTCTCGCGACCACGCGCAGGGGGAACATGACCGCCGACTTGGTCATGCGGATGAGGGCGAGCGACGTGCCGAGGATCGCGACGCCGATGAGCGCGACGCCGAGCACGCGCACGTTGAGCCAGAGGCCCTCGAGGACCTGGGGCCAGGCGAGCGCGAAATACTCGGCCGAGAAGAACGACTCTTTGACGCGCGGCCAGCCGGGCGAGAGCTTGAGCGTGATCACGACGAGCGCGATGAATGCGAGCGAGGAGCCGATGCTCGTGAGAATCGAGCGGCGGCGCTCGCCGCTGCGGAACCGCTCACGCTCCTGTTCGACGGCGCTGACGCCGTATCCGTTGATGTCGGGCATCCTGCGAACCACCCCTATCGGCATGAAGAAGAAAAAACGACCGGGCAGACGGTGCCCGGTCGTTCGATTGCAGAATGCTTAGGCAAGCACGGGGATGTCGCTCGTGTAGGCCTTCAGCCAGGTGTCGATGAGGCCCTGGACGGTGCCGTCGTCGAGGATGGCGTTCATGGCATCGGTCACGAACGGGGTGAGCGGGGAGTCCTTGGCAAGCGTGATGCCCAGGCCGGCGTCGGAGGAGTCGGGGATCTGGCCCACGACGATGCCGCCCTCGACCTGCTCGGACTCGGCCATGTAGACGGCCTGCGGGGTGTCGGTGACAAGACCGTCGGCCTGGCCGTTGGAGACGGCGGCGGCGGCGTCGGAGTTGTTGTTGTAGTACTCGATCTTGGCGTCGGGCATGGAGGCCATCACGAACTGGTCTGCGGTGGTGCCGACCATGACGGCGATGGTGGCGCCGGCGAAGTCGGAGCACTTGGTGGCGTTGGCATACTTGCCGTCGCCGCGGACGATGAGGGCCTGGGTGGGAACGAAGTACGCGGGCGAGAAGTCGACGGCCTTCTTGCGGTCATCGTTGATGGAGACCTGCTGGATGTTGAGGTCCCAGTCGTGCTTGCCGGGGGCGCAGGCCTCGTCGAACTCGGTGCGGGTCCAGACGACCTCCTCGGCCGCGAAGCCCATCTTGCCGGCAAGCGCGTAGATGAGGGCGGCCTCGAAGCCCTCGCCGGACTCGGGCGCGTCGTTCATGACCCAGGGCTCCCAAGCGGGGTTGCCGGTCGCGACGGTGAGCTTGCCGGGCTCGAAGGTGAGGGACTTGACGTCGCCGTCAGCCGCGGGAGCGGGGGCGTCGCCGCCGTTGCCGCTGTTGGAGCCGCCGCAGGCCGCGAGGCCGAGCGTGGCGATGGTGGAGGCGCCGAGACCGAGCATCTGACGGCGGGTGATGTTGAGTGCCATAGAGCAATCCCCTTCCAAAATACCCTGCGACCATCGCAGGGACCTGTTGAAACACAGCTACTTATAGTACCTCTTTGCTTTCCGTCCAGATACGCGAATCGCCCTCATTACAACGATTGGAAATGGGACAATGGGTAGGTATCCGCTTCGCTCTCGCACATCGCAAGGAGATCCCATGGGCACGATCATCGCCAACACCCTCGCCATCCTCCCCGACGGCACCGGCCATGCCGCCGGACGCCACGACATCTTCATCGAGGGATCCGATATCGTGGGCATCGACGAGACACCCGAGGGCTTCTCCGCGGACGAGGTCATCGACGGATCGCGCCGCTTGACCATCCCCGGCCTCATCAATGCGCACACGCACACCTACATGAGCATGATGCGCAATGTGGCAGACGACCTCTCCTTCACCGACTGGCTCTTCGGAACCATCGAACCCATCGAGGACCGCATGGAGCCCGAGGACGCCTACTGGGCATCGCTGCTCGGCCAGATCGAGATGATCAAGAGCGGCACCACCTGCTTCAACGACCAGCAGATGCACATCGGCCAGACCACGCGCGCCGTGGTCGAGAGCGGCATGCGCTCCATCATCTGCCGCGGCCTCGTCGGCGGCGAGCGCGACCTCGACGAGCGCCGCATCCGCGAGGCGCTCCGGGAGCGCGATGCCTTCGCCGGCTGCGACCGCCTGACCTTCCGCCTCGGTCCGCACGCGCCGTACAGCTGCGGACCAGGCTACCTGCGCGGCGTCGCGGAGATCGCCAAGCGCGAGGGCATGGGCATCCACATCCACATCGCCGAGGGGCAGGTCGAGAGCGACAACATGCTGCGCGACCATGGTTGCACGCCCGTCGAGTACGTGCGCGATGCCGGCATCTTCGAGATGCCCACCATCGCAGCGCACTGCATCCGCGTGAGCGAATCCGACCGTGCCATCCTAGCCGAGAACGGCGTAAGCGTGGTCACCAACCCCGCCTCCAACATGAAGCTCGGCAACGGGTTCGCACCTGTGCCCGAGATGGTGGCGGCGGGCATCAACGTGTGCCTCGGCACCGACGGCGCCGCTTCCAACAACGCGCAGAACATGTTCCGCGAGATGGGGCTTCTCGCCCTCATCCACAAGGGCACGCACGGCACGCCGCAGTGCATCTCCGCGGACGAGGTGCTCGACATGGCAACGCGCAACGGCGCGAAGGCCCTGGGGCTCAACACGGGTTCCATCGAGGTGGGCAGGAAGGCAGACCTCGCGCTGCTCGACCTCGGCGCGCCGTCGCTCACCCCGCTCAACAACCCCGTGGCGGCGCTCGCCTACTCGGCCAACGGCAGCGAGGTGACCGACGTCATCATCGACGGCAGGACCGTCATGCGCGACCGCGAGCTCACCACCATCGACGAGGAGCGCGTGCGCTGCGAGATCGCGCGCATCTGCGAACGGCTCGGGCTCGCGCAGATGGTTTAGACTGGTTTCTGCATATTCAGCGGCATCGCCGCATCAACGATTGGAGCATTTCGATGGCAAGCGAGATCAGGGACATCAATCTGGCCGAGAGCGGCATGCGCAAGATCGAGTGGGTGCGGCGCAACTGCCCGCTGCTTTCCATGCTCAAAGAGGAGTTCTCCCAGACCAAGCCGTTCGCGGGCAAGAAGATCGCCCTGTCCATCCACCTTGAGGCCAAGACGGCGTATCTGTGCGAGGTGCTCGCCGCGGGCGGCGCCGAGATGTACGTCACCGGCTCCAACCCCCTCTCCACGCAGGACGACGTTGCCGCAGCGCTCGTCTCCGAGGGCCTCGAGGTGCATGCCTGGCACGACATCTCCGCCGAGGACTACGACCACTGCATCGACGCGATCCTCTCCGTGGGTCCCAACATCATCATCGATGACGGCGGCGATCTGGTGCACCGCGTGCACACGCACTTCCCCGAGCTCATCGGCAACATCATCGGCGGCTGCGAGGAGACCACCACGGGCATCATCCGCCTCGAGGCCATGAACCGCGAGGGCAAGCTGCGCTTCCCGATGGTCCGCGTCAACAACGCCATGATGAAGCACTTCTTCGACAACCGCTACGGCACCGGCCAGAGCGTGTGGGACGGCATCAACCGCACCACCAACCTCGTCGTCGCCGGCAAGATCGTCGTGGTCGCCGGCTACGGCTGGTGCGGCAAGGGCGTGGCCATGCGCGCCAAGGGCCTGGGCGCCAAGGTCATCGTCACCGAGATCGACCCGGTCAAGGCCATCGAAGCCATCATGGACGGCTTCGATGTCATGCCCATGGTCGAGGCCGCCCCGCTCGGCGACTTCTTCGTCACCGTCACCGGCTGCGAGAAGGTCATCGATGAGGAGGACTTCCTCGCCATGCACGACGGCGCCATCTGCTGCAACGCCGGCCACTTCGACTGCGAGGTCGACATGGCGGGTCTGCGCTCCATGGCCGTGGAGAGCCGCGAGATGCGCGCGAACATCATGGGCTACAAGCTGGAGAACGGCAACTGGATCTACGTGCTCGGCGAGGGCAGGCTCGTGAACCTCGCCTGCGGAGACGGCCATCCCGCCGAGATCATGGACATGTCCTTCGCCATCCAGGCGCTTTCCGCCAAGTACCTCGTGGAGCACCAGGGCGCCTTCGACGAGATGCTCATGGACGTGCCCGAGGAGGTCGATTACGACGTGGCGCGCAAGAAGCTCGCCTTCATGGGAAAGAGCATCGACGTGCTCACGCCCGAGCAGGAGCGCTACCTCAACGAGAGCGGCCTGTAGAAGCCGAACGATAGGATGCAGGCGCCCCTCCGCCGTATGGCGGAGGGGCGCTCTTCTTGTCCGGATGCCTTACAGCGCGGCCGCTGCGGAGAAGCCCTTCTCGAGGTCGGCGATGATGTCGTCGATGTGCTCGCAGCCGATGGAGAGGCGGATGGTGCTGGGCGTGATGCCCTGATCGAGGAGCTCCGCCTCGGTCAGCTGCGAGTGCGTGGTGGTCGCAGGATGGATGACCAGGCTCTTGACGTCGGCCACGTTGGCGAGCAGCGAGAAGATCTCGAGGCTGTCGATGAACGCCCAGGCCGCATCCTTGCCGCCCTTGATGTCGAACGTGAAGATCGAGCCTCCACCGGATGCGAAGTACTTCTCGTAGAGCTCGTGGTCGGGGTGGGTAGGCAGGCTCGGGTGGCTCACGCTCTCCACCTGCGGATGGTTGGCGAGGAACTCGACAACCTTCGCGGTGTTCTCGGCATGGCGGTCGAGGCGCAGCGACAGCGTCTCGATGCCCTGGAGCAGCAGGAACGCGTTGAACGGCGAGATGCAGGCGCCGGTGTCGCGCAGCAGGATCGCACGGATGTAGGTCACAAAGGCGGCCGGACCGACGGCGTCGACGAACGACACGCCGTGATAGCTGGGGTTGGCCTCGGCGATGGGCGCGTACCTGCCGCTTGCCTTCCAGTCGAACTTCCCGGAGTCGACGATGATGCCGCCGAGCGTGGTGCCGTGGCCGCCGAAGAACTTCGTCGCGGAATGGACCACGATATCCGCGCCGTGGTCGATCGGACGGACCCAGTACGCGGCACCGAAGGTGTTGTCGACCACCAGCGGGATGCCGTGCGCGTGGGCGATGGCTGCCAGCGCGTCGATGTCGGGGATGTCGGAGGTGGGGTTGCCGAGCGTCTCGGCGTAGATCGCCTTCGTGTTGGGCTGGATGGCAGCCTCGACCTGCGCGAGATCGTGCGCGTCCACGAACGTGGTATCGATACCGTAGAGCGGCAGCGTGTGCGAGAGCAGGTTGAAGCTGCCACCGTAGATGGTCTTCTGGGCGACGATGTGGTCGCCCGCTTGCGCAAGCGCCTCGATGGTGTAGGTGATGGCCGCTGCTCCCGCTGCCACGGCAAGTGCCGCGACGCCACCCTCGAGCGCTGCGACGCGCTTCTCGAGCACGTCCTGGGTTGAGTTGGTGAGGCGGCCGTAGATGTTGCCCGCATCGGCGAGGCCGAAGCGCGCCGCAGCATGCTCGGAGTTGTGGAAGACGTACGAGGTGGTCTGGTAGATGGGGACCGCGCGGGAGTCGGTGACGGGGTCGGCGGTTTCCTGGCCGACATGGAGCTGCAGGGTCTCGAACTTGTAAGCGCACATGGGATTCCTCGATTCGTTCGTCTGGATCGCCGTTGTCCTTGGTGGGTACTTCGATCTCTCGGGCAACCGACGCCTCGGCGTCACCGGCAGCTGGCGCATCCAGACGAGACGCGAGGTCTCAGCGGGCGCCCTGCCCCGAACGTGCCCGAGAGGAGGGCATTCGACGGCGCATCATGGTCATATCGATCTTCCCTGCCATCGTTCCTCCCCTCTCGGCTCGTACCGCGTGTTTTGACACGATGAATATATACCTACCAAACTGGTAGGTGATAGAACGTAACAACTTGATAACCTACCAACTTGGTGGTTAAATAACCCCGAGCTGGATGGAGGCAGGATGATTTCCACAAAAGGGCGCTATGCGCTGCGCGTTCTCATAGACCTGGCAGATCAGGGGGCGGGTGCGCGCGTGCCCCTCAAGGATATCGCCGCACGGCAGGGCATATCCGAGAAGTACCTGCAGCACATCGTCCGCACGCTGGTTGCCGGGGAGCTGTTGGAGGGCACGAGCGGCAAGGGCGGCGGCTACACGCTGACGAGGAAACCCGAGGAGTACGTGGTGTCCGACGTGCTCGAGCTCGTGGAGGGGACGATCGCACCGGTCGCGTGCCTCGAGAAGGATGCGGTGCCGTGCGAGCGCGCCGCAACCTGCAAGACCCTGTCCATGTGGAAGGGGTTCTACGAGCGCGAGCTCGCGTACTTCGGATCGATCACCGTGGCTTCGCTGCAGGAGGGGCAGCCCATCAACGCTGGAGCAGCATCCTGAGATCGGTTACGGGCGTGCCGAGCTTGAGGGTCTTCGCTCTCCCATCGAAAGCGAATCCGAAGCTCTCGTAGAACGAGATCGCCCGGTCGTTGCCCTCGAGAACCCACACGGCGACACGCGGAAACTCCGCCATACGGGCGAGCGCCTCGCGCATGAGCAGGGTGCCGATGCCCTGGCGGTAGCAGGGTTCGAGCAGGTAGATGGCGTATACCTCGCCCGTTTCGGGAAGGTCGTCGTCACGACACGGACCGTAGTCCGCGAACCCCACCACGCGTTCGCCGTCCTTCGCCAGCAGGGTCGCGAACCCCGCTTCGAACGCCTTGAGCGCGAACCCCTCCGACAGCTCGAGCGTGCGCGCATCGAGGAAGCCCTGGTCGACGAGTCCCCGATAGGCGTCCTTCCACGCCCTGAAGTGGACATACGCCTTCCCGTGGACCTCGTCCTCGCGGATCATGGGAACGATCTCAATGCTCATGATGCACGCTCGAATCGGAAGCGGAAGTCCACTGCCAGCGACTGGTCGCGCTCGACCTCCGGCGCGTGCTCGCGGATGAAATTGCCCCGGGTGTTGAAGCGCAGCATCTGGCTCGCACCGAGCTGGATGTCCCCCACGAGCTGGGCCTCGCGATCCTCCACGTCGCCGAACGTGCGGCCGTAGCGGCCCTCGCCCTCGTAGACCAGGCGGCTGCCGTCGTGCACCGTCACGTGGAAGAGGTCGCCGTAGGAGAAGCCCGCGAGCTGCTGGAAGTCGCGATTGCGGATGTTGATGCGCGCACTTCCGTAGGGCAGGTCGAAGTTGTACACGCCGCCCTCGGCCCATCCGAAGCTCAGGAGGGGCTTCACGTTGGTGAGCGCGAGGCGCACGACCTCGGAGACCGGATAGGAGGGTCCGACCTCGGAGAAGGAGATCGCACCCGATGCCAGGCGCGCCGCGGTGAAGGAGAAGACGTCGCGGCCGTGGAAGATGTGCACATCCTCGCTGCCGCGAAGGCGGTTCGCACTCTGGTCGATCTCGCGGATCTCCACGATGTCGCCCGCCACCATCGTGAGCGTGCCGTTGTCGGGCGTCACGACGTAGCTGCCGTTGGCCAGGCGCGCGATGCAGCCGCGACGGTCGGTTCCCACGCCGGGATCGACCACCGAGACGAACACCGTGCCCGCAGGCCAGAACGGCACCACGGTCGAGAGCTGATAGGCTGCCTGGCGGATGTTGTAGGGCTCGATGTTGTGGTCGAAATCGTAGACGCCCAGCTCGGGGTCAACCGACTTGACCACACCGGCGAGCACCGCTCCCCCGCCGCTGCCGAAGTCGGTCATGAACACGACCGTGGGCTTCATCTCCCAGCCTCGCTTTTCGCTGCTAGGGGGTACTCCCCTAGTGGCGAGAACGAAACGGTCCAGTCGCCGCCGAAGCCGATGCCATAGCGCTCGACGATGCTCGCCTGGTTCATCGTGAACGAGACGTTCATGAGCTCGTTGGTGTAGGCGAGCAGCTCGCCCTTCCCCACCTCGCCGAACGTGCGGCAGAGGGGGAGATCCGCCTCGAGCACGGGCTCGTCGCCGTGACGGACACGCAGATGCAGCATGTCCCCATAGGAGATGCCCGCCTGTTCGAACAGGGCGAGCGGGATGTTGGTCCAGGCGTTGCCGAAGTTGGGGTCGATGATATCGACGATGCCCGTGAGCGCGCCGTCCTCGATGGTGGGCTCGGGCATGGGCAGGCACACGATCTCATCGACCGGATATGCAGGGCCCACCTGCTCGTAGGTGATGATGCCGCTCGCCAGCCGAGCAGCGCAGTAGCCGAAGAGGTCGCGGCCGTGGAAGACGCTCGTTCCGCGCGTGTTGGGGTTGCGGTTGACGGTCTCGTCGATCTCGCGCACCTCGACGATGCCCACGTGGCGTACCAGATGCGTGAGGGCTCCGTTGTCGGGCGTCACCACGTAGTGGCCGCTCGCGGTGCGGGCGACGCAGGCGCGCCGCGGCGTTCCCACGCCGGGGTCGACCACGCTCACGTAGATGGTGCCCTCGGGCCAGAACGGCAGGCTCTGGTACAGGCGGTAGCTCGCGCTCCACGCGTCGTAGCGGGGGATGTAGTGCGTGCCATCGAAGATCTCGAGCTCGCGGTCGACGCTCTTGACCACGCCGTACATGGAGCTCACGGCTCCCTCGGCGTAGGTGAAGTCGGTCTGGAACACGAGGATGGGCTTGTCGTGGGCAGCCATGACGACTCCTTGTGAGAATCTGTCAAACAACCTGTCCCTTTGACAGGTTTGTGAGAATCTGTCAAACAACCTGTCCCTTTGACAGGTTTGTGAGAATCTGTCAAATAACCTGTCCCTTTGACAGGTTATTCGTAGACGAGGCGGGGTGCTTTGCGCAGCGAGATCTTCCAGTTGACGCCCGTGCCGATGCCGTAGGCCTTGGCGAAGCTGCCCTGGTTGATGGCGACGGCCATGCAGTCGAGGCTGTTCGAATACACCAGCGGCTCGCCCACGTACACGTCGGCGAAGCTCCGTGCGAACGTGAGGAAGTTCTTGTAGAGCATGCGCGTGCCGTTCTCGATGGTAACTTCGACGCGCTGACCGTAGCCGACACCGAGCTTTGCGAAGAGCTCGCGCGGGATGTTGGTCCAGAGGCTGCCGAAGCGCACGTCGAGCACATCGATGGTGCCGTGGACGCTCTCGCCGTCGAACATGGCATCCACGATGGGCAGCTCGATCACGCTCTCAGGTGCGACCTCGGGCCCCACGCCCGCGACGTCGATGACGCCGGCAGCCAGCCGCGCACCCGTGTACACGTACACGTCGCGCCCGAAGAAGGTATAGCTCTCGGACGAGCCCGCCAGGCGGTTGACGCCCTCGTCGATGACGCGCACCTCGGAAAGGCCGATCATGCGCTTGACGTGCGTGAGCGTGCCGTTGTCGGGCGTCACCACGTAGCGGCCGTTGGCGGTCTTCGCGACGATGGAGCGGCGCGCGGAGCCCACGCCCGGATCGACGACCGAGACGAACACGGTCCCCTCGGGCCAGTAGCTCACGGTCTGGATGAGGCGGTACGACGCCTCCCAGATATCGTACTGCGGGATCTCGTGGGTGAGGTCGCAGATGCGCAGCGTGGGCGATACGGACAGCGCCACGCCGTACATGGCGCTGACCGCGCCGTCCGCGACACCGAAATCGGACTGGAGGACCAGGGCGTCAGCCATCGCGCCCCCCTATCGCTCGGGATTCCACGGGGCGAGGCAGGCGTCGAGCCCCGCCTCGAGGGCATCGCGGTCCATGTGGCGGCCGATGATGACCAGCTTGGTCATGCGGTCGCCGAGGACGGGATCCCAATCGCGCAGGAGCTCAGGCTCCTCCTCGAGGATCCTCTTCATCTCCTCCTCCGGCGCGGAGGCCACGAAGAAGCCGTTCTCGACGAGGCGCACCTGATGGCCGACCTGCTCGAAGAGATAGCTCATGTCGGGATCCTGCACGGCCCAGAGCAGGCCCTTGGTGCGGATGACCTCGTTGGGCCAGGTGGCCACGTAGTCGGCGAAGGCGTCGACGTCGAACGGGCGGCGGCGCTCGTAGACGAAGGTCGTGATGTCGTACTCGAGGACCTCGGGATCCTCATGCTCCTCGGGATGCTCCATCGCGTCGTTCCATGCGGCGGACTCGTAGGCGCGGTTGAAGTCGAAGCGCCCGGTGTCGAGGATCTCGGACATGGGCACGTCGCACTGCGTCGCCTCGACGATGACGGCCTCGGTCTGCAGGCTGCGGACGAGGGCCTTGAGCTCGGCGAGCTGCTCGGGCGTCACGAGGTCGGCCTTGTTGAGGATGACCGTGGTGCAGAACTCGAGCTGCTGGATGAGCAGGGCCTCGATGTCCTCCTCGTCGATGTCCTCCTCGAGCAGGTCCTTGCCGCCGTCGAACTCGTCGAACATGCGGGCGGCGTCGACCACCGCCACGATGTTGTCGAGCGCGAGCGGTGCGCGGCCCGAGAACAGGCTCTCGTCGCAGAAGCGCGAGATGGTGTAGGCGATGGGGATGGGCTCGCAGATGCCGGAGGCCTCGATGACGATGTAGTCGAAGTCGCCCGAGTTGGCGATGCTGTCGAGCTGGCGGGCAAGGTCCTCGGAGAGCGTGCAGCAGATGCAGCCGTTGGTCATGGGAATGAGCTCGTCGGTCTGGGAGAGCGCTCCCTGCTTGATCAGGGAGGCGTCCACGTTGACCTCGCCGATATCGTTCACGATGACGGCGGCTCGAACGCCCTCGTTGTTGGCGAGGATCTTGTTGAGGAGCGTGGTCTTGCCAGCTCCGAGGTATCCGGTGATGAGCACGATCTTGACTTGCTTGGGCGCCATGGCGCATCTCCTATCCGCAAACGCGACAGCAGTGGTTGATTCTATGGAAGGCGCCGCGCGTCGGCGCGGCATGCATCGAACGGATGCTAGATCGCCTGGGGCGAGCTCTCCTTGAGCTGCTTCCAGTTCTTGTAGGCCTCGATCTCGGGCTCGTTGAGCTTGATGACCGCGGTGACCACGGCGAGATCGTCCACGAAGCCGACCAGGGGAAGGCCGTCGGGGATGAGGTCCTTGCCCTTGACGAGGTAGAGCAGCGCGGCGACCACGGAGGCGATGGTCTTGACCGGGACCTCGGTGTACTCCTTGGTGACGAAGCTCTTTGCCATGGCGGCGAGCGTCGGGATCTGGACCAGGGCGCCGGTCACGGTGCCGGGGAGGTCGGCGGCCTTCTCCTTGAGGGAGTCGAGCAGCGCATCCATCTTCGCGGGATCCTCGAGGACGGACTGTGCCTCGCCGATGCCGTTCTCGATGACCTGCTTGGCGGCGTCGAAATCGAATTCAGCCATGATGGTTCCTTTCAGATGCAACTGATTGCAGTTCCTGCACTATGATACGCCACTGCGCGCGGCTAGGACTTGAGGCGCTTCGTCGCGCGGGGGCGAAACGCCCCGACGGGCACTTCCACACGCACGCCGAGAATGGTCTTGGCGAGCCAGATGAAGAACAGCAGCACGAGGATCGGGATCACGCACGAGGTGACGATCATCACCGCGAGCGTCTCGATGAACATGTTGAGCCGTGCCTGCACCTGCTCGGAGACTCCCGTCGCGGCATTGGAGAGGTTCTCGGGGATGCTCGTGAGGAAGTTGACGACGGCGTTCCCCTCGTTTGCAGCATTCGCCCCGGCATCCGCTGCGGCAGCTCCTGCCGCGCCATCGGTCTGCTCGAGCGCCGCGATCGTCTCATTCATGGATGTCTCGTAGGTATCCTCGATGAGCTTGGAGACCGTGACGCTGGCGGGCACGACGAGGGAGATGGCGATGCCGAACAGCACGAGGCGTGTCGAGAGCCCGTAGAGCGTCTGGCGGACCGAGGGCCTGTTGCTGAGCAGCGCGGCGATTCCGAACAGGACGCAGCCGATGGGGACGAGGAATTTGTACGCAGCGAGGCCGAGGATGGTGAGCGCATACTTCTCGAGGTAGATGGCCCCGATCACGATGGCGAAGTCGGCACCGAGGTCGAGGAGCTTCTCGGCGATGGGCGTGCCCACATCGCCTGGCAGCAGCGTGATGCCCGCGGAGGTTGCGGTCGAGCCGGTGACGAGCTGCATCACGGTGTTGCGCTTCTCGTCGAGCGAGGCGATGATGCCCGTATAGCTTTCCGCCGAACCCGCCCAGGGCGCGATCACGAAGAACGATACGAGCGCGACCACTACGGCGATGGCGAAGGCGCTATAGCGGACGAGGGGTTTCTCGGGAGGCAGCAGCTCGTCGAAGACGGTGCGCTGCATGGGCGCTTCCTCGAAACGGACGATCTCATCGTGCGTGGGGTCGGTACGGTCGGTGCGCTCCATAGCAGCTCCCTTCGACGTGTGCCGCGCCTACCGCTATTCTTCCCCACAGGGGGACAGGTTGTTCGTTCCCTTTCGGCACAGGGGGACGGGTTTGCAAACCCGTCCCCCTGTGCCGAAAGGGAACGAACAACCTGTCCCCCTGCGCCGATCAGAGACCGTTGATGTAGCGGCAGGCTGCGAGCGCGGCGGTCGCGCCGTCGGCGACGGCGGTCGTGAGCTGGCGGACGCCCTTGGAACGGCAGTCGCCCGCCACGTAGACGCCCGGCGTGCGCGTGCAGCACCGCTCGTCGGAGTCGAAGTAGCCCCAGTCGTTGAGGTCTGCCAGCGCCTCGAACGGCTTGTTCTCGGGGATGAGGCCGATGGCGACGAAAAGCCCGTCGCACGCGACGCGGTGCGTCTCGCCCGTCGCTCGGTCCTCGTAGTCGACGCCCGCGAACTCCCCGCCGTCCGTGACGAGCCCCGTGAGGCGCGTGTTGCAGACCACACGCACGTTGGGACGCGCGAGCAGGACCTCCTGGAGCTTGGTCTCGCCCGTGAGCTGCGGCAGGTCCTGCAGGATGATGACCTCGCGGCATTTCTCGGCCAGAAGGATCGCCTCCTGCAGCGCCGAGTTGCCGCCGCCCGCCACGGCGACCGTCTGGCCAGCGTAGAAGTCGCCGTCGCAGACCGCGCAGAACGAGATGCCCTCGCCCACGAGGTCCTCCTCGCCGGGAAGGCCGAGCATGCGGTGCTTGACGCCCGTCGCGATGACGACCGCGCGGCCCTCGTGCTCGGTGCCCTCCTCGGTGATGACGCGCTTGACGCCGCCTTCGTCGCGAATCTCGCATACGGTCTCGACCTCGATGTCGGCACCCTGCGCCATGATCTGGTCGAACATGCCGTCGGCGATCTCGTTGCCGCTCGCGGAGAGGGTGCCCGGGTAGTTCTCCACCTTGGGGCTGTGGGTGATCTGCCCGCCGAAGCCGGCCTTCTCGATGACGAGCGCGCTCTTGCCGTTGCGCAGCGCGTACAGCGCGGCGGTCATGCCGGCGGGGCCGCCGCCGACGACGATGACGTCATGCATGGTCCTGTCCTACCTCTTCGAGAGCCAACCCTTGATGTCGGAGACGCCGCGGAACTTCTCGAAGCCGCCGTCGGCGTCGACGAGCACCAGCGTGGGGGCCTGCTTGACGCCGAACTTGGCCACGAGCTCGCGCTCCTCGTTGGCGTTGAGCGCGGTGTAGGCGACGCCGGCCTTGTCGAGCAGGGCGCCTGCGGCCTTGCAGTTGGGGCAGGTGGGCGTCTTGAACAGGTAGACCTGGCCGTTGGCGGCGACGGGAGCGGCCTCGACGGCGGCTGCGGGCTCGGCAGGCTTGAAGTCGGCGGGCTCGGAGTCGACCGGCGCGGGGTTGGGGCCGACGTGCGTGAGCTTGGAGTGGCCGATGTTGTAGACGCGGCGGTCCTTGTACTCCTGGGCCTTGCCGTCGTTCCAGTTCTGGACCGGGCGGTAGTAGCCGGTGATGCGGCTGTAGACCTCGGTCTTCTTGCCGCAGATCGGGCAGGTGAACTGCTCGCCGGTAAGGTAGCCGTGGTCGGCGCAGACGGAGTACGTGGGGCTCATCGTGTAGTACGGGAGCTTGTAGTTCTCGGCGATCTTGCGCACGAGGTTGGCGGCCGCCTTCCAGTCGGGGAGCTTCTCGCCGAGGAACGCGTGGAAGACCGTGCCGGAGGTGTAGAGCGTCTGCAGGTCGTCCTGGATGTCGAGGGCGGAGAAGACGTCCTCGGTGTAGCCCACGGGCAGGTGCGAGGAGTTGGTGTAGTAGGGCGTGCCGTTCATGTTGGCCGTGATGATGCCGGGGTAGCGCTCCGTGTCGTGCTTGGCGAAGCGGTAGGTGGTGGACTCGGCCGGCGTGGCCTCGAGGTTGTAGAGGTCGCCGTACTTCTCCTGGTAGTCGGAGAGGCGCTCGCGCATGTGGTTGAGGACGTCGCGGGCGAAGCGCTGGGTGCGCTCGTCGGTGAGGTCGGCGCGGAGCCACTTGGCGTTGAGGCCCACCTCGTTCATGCCGATGAGGCCGATGGTGGAGAAGTGGTTGTCGAAGGTGCCCAGATAGCGCTTGGTGTAGGGGTAGAGACCCTGCTCGAGCAGGCGCGTGATGACCGTGCGCTTGGTCTTGAGGCTGCGGGCGGCGATGTCCATGAGGTGGTCGAGGCGCTTGTAGAAGTCGGCCTCGTCGGCGGCCAGGTAGGCGATGCGCGGCAGGTTGATGGTCACGACGCCGATCGAGCCGGTGGACTCGCCGCTTCCGAAGAAGCCGCCGGACTTCTTGCGGAGCTCGCGCAGGTCGAGGCGCAGGCGGCAGCACATGGAGCGCACGTCGGAGGGCTCCATGTCGGAGTTGATGTAGTTGGAGAAGTACGGGGTACCGTACTTGGCGGTCATCTCGAAGAGGAGCTTGTTGTTCTCGGTCTCGGACCAGTCGAAGTTGCGGGTGATCGAGTAGGTGGGGATGGGGTACTGGAAGCCGCGGCCGTTGGCGTCGCCCTCGATCATGATCTCGATGAAGGCCTTGTTGACCATATCCATCTCATGCTGGCAGTCGCCGTAGGTGAAGTCCATCTCCTTGCCGCCGATGATCGCGGGGAGGTTCTTGAGGTCGTTGGGCACGACCCAGTCGAGCGTGATGTTGGAGAACGGAGCCTGCGTGCCCCAGCGGCTGGGGGTGTTGACGCCGTAGACGAACGACTGGATGCACTGCTTGACCTCCTTCTGCGACAGGTTGTCGACCTTCACGAAGGGGGCGAGGTAGGTGTCGAAGGAGGAGAAGGCCTGCGCACCGGCCCACTCGTTCTGCATGATGCCGAGGAAGTTGACCATCTGGTTGCAGAGGGTGGAGAGGTGGTTGGACGGCGAGGAGGTGATCTTGCCGGGAACGCCGCCGAGGCCCTCCTGGATGAGCTGCTTCAGGCTCCAGCCGGCGCAGTAGCCGGTGAGCATGGACAGGTCGTGCAGGTGGATGGCCGCGGAGCGGTGCGCCTCGGCGATCTCGTCGTCGTAGACCTCGGAGAGCCAGTAGTTGGCGGTGATGGCGCCGGAGTTGGAGAGGATGAGGCCGCCCACGGAGTAGGTGACGGTGGAGTTCTCCTTGACGCGCCAGTCGTTGATCTTGAGGTAGTTGTCGACGAGGTCCTTGTAGTTGAGGAGGGCGGAGTTGACGTTGCGGATCTTCTCGCGCTGGCGGCGGTAGAGGATGTAGGCCTTGGCGACGTCGGCATAGCCGGACTCGGAGAGGACCTTCTCGACGGAGTCCTGGATCTCCTCGACCGTGACCTTGCCGTCCTTGACCTTGGACTCGAAGTCGGCGGTGACATGGAGGGCGATGAGGTCGATCACGCTGGGATGGCTCTGCTTCTCGAGCGCGTCGAACGCCTTGGTGATAGCTGCGCTGATCTTGGAGATATCGAACTCCGCGATGGTGCCGTCCCTCTTCACTACCTGGTACATCTCTACTCCTCCAGTCATCCTCGAACCGATTGCCGTGGCATGGCATTCTCAAGCCAACATACAATACCACTGCGCAGGTGGGAGAGGGTCAAGATATTGTGGATTTTTCGGCAGCTGACACAATATGTTGTGTTTGCCTTGGCTTACCGCTCGCAGACCAGCTAGTTCTTTATGTCAGTCCACGCCTCGTACCTGCGTGTTCGGCACATAGAGGCGTGCGATGCCGGCATAGGCGGCGAGGTCGTCCGCCGAGGGTGCGGAGAGTCCGGCGAACGGTACCGTGTCGCGGTCGGTGAAGCTCTGGAGGAAGTAGGCCTTGGCGCCGGCGATCATCTTGCCCATGGCATGGAAGTCGTCGGCCTCGTGGAGCTCGTGCACCACGGTGGTGCGGAACTCGTAGTCGGGCGCCCCATCCATGATGAGGCGGATGCTCTCGGCGATCGCATCGAGGTCGACGTGCTCCACGCCGGCCGTACGCGCGTACTTCTCTGGGCTGTTCTTGACGTCCATCGCGACGTAGTCGACGAGCTGCTCGGAGAGGAGCCGCTCGAGCATGCGCGGATGGCAGCCGTTGGTGTCGAGCTTGGTCGCGAACCCGAGCTCGCGGATGCGGGCAAGCAGGTCGGGCAGGCCGTCGTGCAGGCAGGGCTCGCCGCCGGTGATGGCGACGCCGTCGAGCAGGCCCTGGCGCTTGCGCAGGAAGGAGAGCAGCTCGCCATCGTCCATGATCGCGGGCGCCGTGCCGTCCACCAGCTCGAAGTTGTGGCAGAACGGGCAGCGGTAGTCGCATCCGCCCAGGAAGACCGTGCACGCGACGCGCCCGGGGAAGTCCAGCAGGGTCATCTTCTGCAGGCCGTGGATCTTCATGGTTCGCTCCTCTCCGGTTACGGGAATCCCCCGTTCGGGGGTACTCCCCGAACGGGATGATAGGCCTACGGGTCCGATAATTCACCTCCCCGTTCGGGGAGTATCCCCGAACGGGGACCTATACCGCGGAGAGGATGTGGGCGTTGCGCAGGCCGGCATCCTCCACGCCGTCGTTCACCGAATACGCGTGCTTCTCGAGGTCGCCGCAGACCGCCTTCGTGAGCCCCTGTTCGATGAGCTCGTCGATCACGTCGGCCGCGATGCCCTCGATGACGGCGGCCTTCTCCTCGGCCATCTCGCCGTCGTTGCCCGTGGTGATGAGGTACTCGAGCAGCTCGGCCTCGATCGAGAGCACGGGCAGCGAGCGGAGCGCGCGGAACGCCCACTTGTAGTAGGGCTGGTAGCGGCGGTTGAGCAGGAAGATCGCCCCGATGGCGGCGCGGGAGAACTCGTATGCGGCCAGCTGCGCGGCTGCGACCTCGCCATGGGCGATGCAGCGCGCGTAGTTGTACTGGCCTGCCTGGGCCATGAGCAGCAGCTGGCCGGCAAGCTTCTTTCTGCGCACGTCCTCGGGCCAGGCGGCGAGGCTCGAGCGGATGCGCGTGACCTCGCCCAGGTTGTCGAGCCAGATCTCGCCGTTCACCGCCTCCGCAAGCGCATGCTCGGGCACCGCGAGCCACTGTCCCAGCGTGAGCACGCCATCAGCCGCGCCCGTCTTCTCCGAGAAGAACTCGGTGGTGCGCATGATGCCGTGCCTCGCACCGCCGACGGGGGCCATGAGCGAGCGCGATGCACCGCCGTACTCCTTGGGGAGCTTCGCGTAGGCGCGCTCCATGAGGAAGGCGGTGCGCCGGTCGACAAGGTCCTCTCCGGGGAGGAACACGCAGAACCCGGGCTCGAAATCATGGTCGCGCGAGACGTCGTCGTCGAAGCCGAAGCACTCCGATCCGCTCCCGGCAAGCCCCACCGCGAGATGGGGCAGGACCTCGGCGAAGTCGCGCTCGAGCATCGGGCGGCCGAACTCCTCGAAGTAGGAGCGTGCGAGCTCGAGTCCCCTCATCGCCCCTCCCCTTCCCCGACGCGCGCGTAGATGCCCTCCGCACGGGCCGAGAGGTCGTCCGCAGCGAGGAAGCTGCCGTAATGGGAGAACACAGGCGCGCACTTCTCGCAGACGAAGGCGTAATAGCCGTCGCGCGGCGCGGCGGTCGCGTCGAACAGCCCGTAGGCCTCGTCGAGCAGGTCGAAGACACGGCCCTCGACCGCCTCCATGCCCTGCTCGGCCACGAGGGCGTCGGCAATGTTGAGCAGCGTGATGGCGCGCTCGAGCTCGCCGCCCTCCACCTTCTCCATCTGGGCGAGGGCGCGGCCGTACAGCTCCGCCGCCTCCGCAAAGCGTCCGAGGTCGACGCAGGTGAGCGCCATGTTGTTGTAGAGCCCGCCCAGAAGCTCGGGCCTGGTCGCGGGGCTCGCCTCGTAGACCGCGCGGGCGCGTTCGAACAGCCCGATCGCGCGCTCGCGCTCGCCGAAGGCGTCGAGCGCGGTCGCCACGTTCACGTAGGTGGTCCCCGCGCTGATGGTATCGCCGAACTCCAGCTCGTCGATGAGGCGCAGCGCCTCCTCGCCATGGGCGAGCGCCTTGTCCTTCTCGCCCGTCTTGCGGTAATGCCCGACGAGCTCGCCCTCGATCATCAGCTGACCGCGCAGGTCATGGCCGAGACGGGCCTCCTCGAGCCAGTAGAGGAGGTGGCGCTCGGCGCCGTCGTAGTCGCGCCGCGCCATGTAGTCGTCCATCTTCTCGATGATGCGCTGCTGGGGCACGGGTTTGATCTCGGGCACGGTGCCGTAGGGATCGCCGCTGAGCACACAGCGCGGCTCGACGTAGTCCTCGGGCCCGATGGCACCGGCATTCGATACGCTGCTATCGCTCATCACAGATCTCCGATCGGAATCGCATCGCGGTCGCCCGTCTGGTAGAGCTGGCGCTCGGCAGCGGTGAGCTCGTGGCCGATGACCAGCTCGCGGCCGTACAGCAGCTCCTCGTCGAGCGAGAGCTTGCGCGAGACGACGAGCTCTCCCGTGAAATCGTCCACGGACAGGATGTAGCCGCCGTCGCCGGGCGAGAGGTAGCAGGAGTCGTAGATGATGCTCAGAGGTCCGAACGACTCCTCGGCGAGCGAGAAGTCGACGAGGCCGAAGGCGCCGTTCATACCGGCCTCCTTGAAGTAGGCGGTGAGCGTCGCCCCGTCGTTGCGGAAGACGGCGGTGTCGATCGGGGGGATCGCCGCCGAGCTCGCGTCGAGCACGGTGCCCGTCAGACCCGACACGAGCACGCAGCGCCCGAACCCATCCTGGATGAAGACGTTGCCGCCGAGCGCGAGCTTCAGGAACTGGATGGACGAAGGCGCGTCGAAGGTCTCCCAGACCATCGTGCCCGTGACCGTATCGAACATCCTCAGCGCGCCGTCCGAGCAGGAGACCGCGAAGAACAGCCCATCGGGCGAGATAGATGCGCACCTGCGCGAGACGGCATCGATGGGCATCGCATAGTTCGCGAGGTCGGTCTCGAGCTCCTCCCCCGTCAGGGCGTCGATAAGCGTGAACGCGTGCTCTGCAGTGCTCTGATTCGAGAAGCAGATGATCCGCTCGCCCGCGAACCACACCTTGGTGGACCGGGGGATGGCGACGCGCAACGGCTCGACCTCGCCGAGGGGGATGACCTCGACGAAGCTCTCGGAGAATCCGGTCTCCTGAACGACGAGGCCGACCGCACCCGCGGGGGTATCGATGAAGTCGACCAGCTCGACGGAGAGGCCGGGATCGAACGTCGCGAGCTCCGTCGCAGAGCCGTCCGCACCGTCGATGCGGTAGATGACGGACCCCTCCGTGCCGCCATCGCCAACGCGGAGGTCACCCAGCAGGAAGACGTTGCCCGCGCTGTCGAGCATGGATCCCATCGAGCTGAGGTACTGGGTATCGAGCCCGTGCATGCGCTCGTAGGGCACGATGGCGCGCACCTTCATCGTCTCGCCGTCGACGAGGATGATGCCCGTCTTGGTGCGCAGCGCGAGGACCGGATCGGTCCACGAGAAGTCCATGAGGTCGTTGGTGGTTGCACCCGAGAACGTGTATGACTCGACGAGATCGTCGGGCGTGAAGAACCGGTACACCACGCGCTTGTCGGCGATGGCGGTCCATTCCGAGCAGTACACGCGCCCCTCGATCTCGTACAGGTCGCTGTAGTGGGGGAAGCGGTCGAACAGCACGGTGTCGGATACGCTGCCGCCCTTGCCGTCGTTGCTCTCGAACGGGCGGCGGCAGATCACGGTGCCGTCGGACATCGTGGCGAAGATGCGCTGCTTGCCGCGCGCCTCGGTGACCAGACAATCAAGATATCCCGATGCGCTCGGGATCGAGAGGACCTCCTCGCCCGTCTTCTCGTCGAGCAGGAGCAGCTCGTTCGCGAATAGCACGACGAACTGCGTATCATCGCCGCCGTAGTAGCTCCAGGTCCCGTAGGCGCCGCAGGTGGTGTAGTAGTCCCCTCCGATCTCGAGGTTGTAGTTCGCCTCATAGACCTTGTCGCGTTCCCAGAGGAGCGCAAGCGATTCGGCATCGAACACCTCGAGGCTCATGGGCATCTTGGTGTACAGCCCCGCGCTGTCGCGCGCGAACACCGCGATGAGGCCGTCGACGAACGAGATGGTGTAGGCGGAATCGAAGTGCAGCGTGCGCTGCTCGAACGTTCCCGTCTCGAGGTCGATCCAGAAGAGCCTGCCCCACGTTCCCACGGCGAGATGCTCCCCATCCGGGGAGAACGCGACGACCGGATCCTCGTAGAACGAGGACGCCTCCAATCCCAACGTGGCGAATCCGGGAAGGTCGATGGTCTGCACGGTCTTGCCGCTCGCCACGTCGATCACGAGGACGGGCAGCTTGTCCCTCCCCACCACGAACTCCACGGACACCGCCGCGCGAGTCCCATCGGGAGAGACCGCCAGAGAGCAGTCGCTGTACGAGATGCCCTCGATCTCCTGCTTCCAGAGCAGCTCGCCGCCTTCGGCGTCGAAGCAGCCGATGACCCCGTTGAGCACGACGAGCACGTCATCGCCGGCGAACTCGACCGCAGCGTACACGGTCGATGAGGAGATCCTCGTACCGAGCTGCCCCTCGACGTCGATCCGGTTCACGATGTTGCCGGTGACGGATTCGCGGACCTCGAGGGAGGCATCGTCGGTGAACACCGCCTCGAGGCCTTCCCCGTTGCTCGAGAAGGCGGCATCGAGGCTACGGTCTGCAAGACCGGTCTGGGAATAGAGGGGCGCCCAATCCGAGGGTCCGGGATAGATGCCGAGGGACTGCTCGAGCGCCAGCTGAGCCGAGGGCACGAACGGCCGGTCGGGACTGGCCGAGAGGAGGGGAAGCGCGGAGAGCGCGACCTGCACGGCCTGGTAGCGGTCACCCGATGCGAGCAGCTCCCCCGACTCCCGCGCGAGGAATTCCGACTGCTCGACCTGGATCTGCTCGTAGCTCTCCTCGATCCTGTGCTGCTGGTAGGTGGCGAAGCTGCCGAATCCCGTCGAGATGGCGGTGATGGCGGCGGAGATGGTCGCGATGATGCGGGTGCGGCGCGTGCGGGCACGCTGGCGGAGGTCGTCGAAGCTGCAACCGATGAGGGTCGATATGATGCGGAGCTTCTCGACATCGAACTTCTTGCGCGAGAGGTCGCGCAGATCCGCTCCGATCGGCTCGGAGGGCTCCTCCACGACACCGCCCTCCCCTGCGATGAGGCGGGAGAGGATGAGGGGCGGGAAGCTCTCGCCAGGCTCGCCGTCGGCAAGCGCGATGAGGATGCGGTCGCGGCCATGGTAGGAGGCGAACGTCTCGACCTCGCGCATGACCCACAGGCTCTCGCGGGTCTGGGGCGTGCAGACGACGATCAGGAAGCGCGAGCGCTTGAGGGCGTCCTCGATCTGCTCGGAGAGCGAGGCGGACGTGGGCAGCTCGTCCTCATCGCGGAAGCACTTGCCCAGACGCGCTCTGCCCGCCTGCTCCTGCAGCTGCTTGGGGATCCGATAGCCCTCGATCGCCTTCTGCAGCTTCATGGCCGCCTTGCGGTCGGTTTCGAGGTGACGGTAGCTGATGAACGCCTCGTAGGCGAAGTCCTCGCACTCGACGGCTCCCTCGACGGCGGTTCCGCAGTGCGGGCAGTACACGGCGTCGGCGATCAGCTCGCTTCCGCAGACAGCGCAGGCCATGGTCCATCCTCCTCGTACCGTACGGTCCATCCGTTCAACCGTATCAGATGCACGCGGGGATTTCGCCCTCTATCTTTTCCGCTAAGCCTTGTCGTCCCAGATGGTTCCCTGACCCGAGCCCGGTGGGAGCACATGGTAGATGAGCAGGAGCATGAGGTAGAACGATCCCAGCCCCACGAAGGCGCCATCGAGCTTCTCAGTGCTGGCGGACGCCATGCCGGCATCCATGGCCGGGAAGAACCCCCACGCGGCGAGCGTCGCGATGGTGGTGTAGAAGAGCGAGTTCTGCAGGCAGATCTGCCCCTGGAAGTTGAAGGGCATGCCGCGGTAGTCCCACAGCTCGTAGTTGCGGTTGGCGACCATGCCGGTCGTGTAGTCGATGGCGGTGCAGATGACCTGGTTCAGAAGGAACGAGGCGCCTACCGCGAGGGGAAGCACGGCGCCCTCGTGGATGAGCCCGCGCTCCGAGAGGTTCTTGGCGCGCTCGTGGATGGCGATCTTCGCCGGATGCAGGAGGAACGCCATGAGCACGGCGGCGGAGCCCTCCGCGGGGAACGGGAAGAGCCACTGGTCGAAGAGCATGTGGTTCGAGCGGTCGTACTCGCCACCGACGAGCCCGTACTTGATCGCGGTGACGAAGCCGATCTCCGCCCAGTGCCCGATGAGCGAGAACACCATGTAGTAAAGGCCGAGCCGCCTGAATGCGGGCCAGCGGTCCTTGACGGCCTGCGGGACCATCGCCTTCGCGCGATCCGCGAGGATCGGGGCGCCGGCGACGAGCCCGCCGACGGCCGCGGCACCGAGCCCCGCGTGCACTGCGGGGAGCACGTCGTTGAAGACCTTCTCGCGGACGGCGCCCTCGGGCCATGCCGAGGTGACGTACTTCCCGTGGCGCCTGACCTGGATGGCGCTGAGAACGCCCGTCACGGCGACGGTCGCCAGACCCGCGGGAAGCGCGGCCTTGGATCGGCGCGCGGCGAGCCACGCCGTGAGGGCCGATCCGACGACGCTCACCGAGGTGCGCACGAAGGAGAGGTCGTAGGGCAGGCGGTCGGGATCTGCGGAGGCGGCGTAGGCATACCATGAGCCCACGGTCGCCAGAGGCGCCGCCTCGACGGCATGCGCTATGGCCTTGCCCACGCGTTTCAGAGCCTTCAGCTTCACCGGTCCTCCTTCGAAGATGCCCTCATCTGTTGTACGCGAGATGGCCGCCGCCCATCCCTCTCCGCGAGAGGTTCCTCGAATACTCCGCAACAGAAAACCGCCCGTCGGGAGAGGCCGGCGGGCGGAAGGAGAGGGGGAAGGAAAGGAGGTTAGCCGATGATGCGGGCCTTGTCCTGCGCGGTGAGCTTGGGCACGCGGTAGGGCACGCGGTAGGGCACGTGGCCGAGGTAACGGCAGCGCTCGGCGCGCTTGGCGGCTTCGGCCTCGTCGACGGTGACGAGCGAACCCAGGCGGACGATGAGCTGAGAGATGTTGGCGGTGATGGCATCCATAGGAACCCCCTTCGACGATCGGCGCAACGCGCCCTGCGGATTTCGACGATTGGGAGTCTATGCTGAACCGCGCAGGTTGGACAGTTCATTCGGGTGCATTGTGAAGGTCGTGTGAGTTGAGCCTCTGAGCTGGGAAAACACAGATTTCAGCCATATTTCGGACTGTCTTCTCGGCATGCGCTGAACCATGAACCGCATATGAACCGAGCCCTCAACCGATGACGTGACCGATCATTCCCCTACCGCCGGATGACCTTCTCGAAGCGGAACATGCCGTCGTGGACGTCATCGCCCCCACCATATCCGTCGGGGTCGTTGGGGTCGGGATGACGGGAGTTGTAGAACTCCACGATGTGGAAACCCAGCTTGTTGACATAGAAGTGGATGTTGCGCGTCTCGAAGTACGGGGTGACGAGCTCCCACACACGAACATCGGGGTAGAGCTGCTCGATCTTCCACCACGCCGCCTGCCCCACGCCGTGGCTGTGGATGTGCGGCGAGACGAACAGCAGCTCGAGGTCTCCTCGATCGCCCTCCACCCGCACGACCACGCCGCCTGCAACCTCGCCATCTGCAACGATGCGGTAGGCTTCGCCCCCGGCGATGGACTCCAGAATCGTCTCGCGCGAGATGATCTGGCCATCTTCCTCGAAGGTGTCATCGCGGCATTCGAACTCCTCGAGGGCACCGTAATTGAACGCCTCCTGATTGTCGCGCACGAACTGCTCGCGGTCGTCATCTGCGAGCGGAACGAGCTCTACATGCGCCTGCTTCCTATCGCCAGCTTCCATCTATTGCTCCGCATCAATCGCCGGACGGTCATCGACATCAGTCTATATGTTCATCTCCTGCTCCTGTTCAGGAAGACGTAGCGGGCAAGGGCTCCACGGCTGTTCCGAGAGCAGGGAGATTCTCGTTTCCGCGCACCAGTCTGCTGGTATTCTGACTGCTCAATGATGCTAGACTGAAATGCCGCAGCAAAGAATCTCAACCGTTTCGGAGGTATCGATGGACAAGCACACCAGCCTCGAGGTCCAGGCTCTTTCCGCGCTGACGCGCTCCTTCAAGCTCCACAAGGTGGATCTCGGACAGGACGCCCATCTCAAGAAGGGCGGCATGGCCTTCGACACCGAGGCGTGGGAGATCGAGGGCATCGGGCATCTCTGCATCATGAAGATGAAGGCGTTTCTCGGCCTCATGCGCATGGAGACCGTCGTCATCGCTCCGACGCAGGTCGACCTGCCCCTCTTCAACGCCGACTGGGTGAACGCAGCGGGAACCGAGACGCAGATGGTCGAGTTCTACGACACGCAGCTCGAGCCGTGGCCGCATGCGAGCCAGGCGCACTTCCACGAGATCCTCGACCGTTACGGCGATGTCCCCAACGGGGAGAGCACTGCGACCCACTGGTACGACTCGATCCTCTACTCCTGCTCGTGCCGCAAGACGGGCAGGAAGCTCACCGAGCGCCTCTCTGCCATGACGCAGGACAACATCGATGCCTTCGTCGCCCAGCTCGCCGAGGCGCTCGCCTGCGATGCCGACGCCAAGGCGGAGAAGGTCCGCACGTTCGCCGAGACGCTCTTCTCCCAGGGCGGTCCCGCCGTCGATCAGGTCACCAAGCTCTTCGGCGCCGAGACGGCACGCCGCCTGATCGTGGGCGCCATGTACGGGATGAAGGACGCATAAGGTCCGATCGATGTCCTCGTACGCGTTCGATATCGATGCCCTCCGCGAGGGGGAGACGCCCAGCCGCGGCAGGATGGCGCTCATCGTGCTGGCGCTCTCCGCCCCCGCCATCCTGGCGGAGCTCTCGACCACCCTCATGCAGTACATCGACGCCGCGATGGTGGGCAGCCTCGGCGCGCATGCCACCGCATCGATCGGACTCGTCGAGTCGACCCTCTGGATGCTCAACGGCCTCGCCATGTGCGCCGGCGCGGGCTTCACCGTGCAGGTCGCCCAGCTCATCGGCGCCGGCCGCGACATGGAGGCGCGCAACGTCTTCCGCCAGGCCATGGTGACGATCGGCGTGCTCGGCCTCGTCTTCGCGGCGACCGGCATCGCCATCTCCGGCTCCCTCCCCGTCTGGCTGCGCGGCGACCCCTCGCTCCACGAGGACGCCTCCCGGTATTTCCTCATCTGCTCGTTCTCGCTCATCCCCATCTCCATCGCGCGCCTCGGCACGGGCATGCTCCAGTGCAGCGGAGACATGCGCACGCCGTCGCTGCTCAACGTGCTGTCGTGCGCGCTCAACGTCTGCCTGAACGCCGTGCTCATCCATGAGGGGCCGGTGCTCGCGATCGGAGCGCTCGAGCTTCCCGTGCCGGGCATGGGCCTCGGCATCGCGGGCGCCGCATACGGCACGCTCATCGCGCAGGCCGTCACGGCAGCGCTGCTCATCTGGTTCTCCTGCACGCGCTCCGAACGGCTCGCGCTGAGGCCTGGCGGTATCTGGATGCCCCAGCGGTCGACGCTCGTCCCCGCGTGGCGCATCACCTGGCCCTTGTTCATCGAGCGCATCGTGACGCAGAGCGCCTACGTGGTCATCACCGCCATCGTCGCCCCGCTCGGCGTGGTCGCCGTAGCTGCCAACTCGCTTGCCATAACGGTCGAGGCCGTGTGCTACATGCCCGGCTTCGGCATCGGCGCAGCCGCCACCACGCTCGTGGGCCAGGCGGTGGGAGCTGAGCGCAAGGACGTCGCTCGGTCGTTCTCGCGCCTCTCCACCTTGCTCGGCATGGGCGTCATGGCCATCATGGGCGTGCTCATGTACGTCGCCGCGCCGCCGATCATGGCCATGCTCACGCCCGACATCGCCGTGCAGGAGCTCGGCGTGACGGTGCTGCGCATCGAGGCGTTCGCGCGCGGCGCTGGCGACACGCTCGTGCCCAGCATCTTCTCGCTCGTGAGCATGTGGGGCGTCCGCATCACCCTCGCCACGATCGCCGCCCCGCGCTGGGGACTCGTGGGAGTCTGGGTGGTCATGGCGGGCGAGCTGTGCTTCCGCGGCGTGCTCTTCCTCGTACGCCTGCTGCGCGACCGCTGGCTCGACCACCGGCTGAGCATGGAATAGTCGATCGAGGAGGTGCTGGACCGTGCATGCGAATGGGAAAGAGGCGCTCGAGGCGCTTGCGCAGCGCTTCCCGCAGCTCTACGTCGCTCCTGCGGAAGGAGCCCAGGACATCCATCGCAGGGCTGCGGCCTTTGGAATCGAGCCCGACGGGGCGACGCTCGACCACTTCATCACCACCCCCGAGGACGAGCTGCGCGAGGTGGATACCCCGGCGGGTCCCGTCGAGGTCCTGTTCCTGAAGGAGCGTGCCGATTTCGAGACGTTCCTGCAAATCGTCGGCCACAAGTCCAGCCCCAACCCCATCGCACGCACCGTCGGCGCCATCACGTACCGCGGGCTTGTGGATTGGGGGAAGGTCGCCGCGGCGAAGGCGACGTATCGTGCCACGGGCGGCGATGACTGGCCTGCGGAGTTCGCACGTCTCGCCAAGCAGCCCGGAGCGTTCAGAAGCGAGCTCATCGTGATCTCGGAGGGGCCGTACAGCAACGTCTCCGCAGATGAGACGCCCTACGATGAGGCGGAGTGGCTGCACGTCTCGCGCGAGGTGCGCCTCCACCATGAGTGCGCGCATGTCGTCTGCCGGCGCTTGATGCCCGAGGATGTGCTGCCGGTCTGGGACGAGGTCACGGCCGACGTCACGGGCCTGCTCTGCGCGACCGGACGATACGATGCAGCCCTCGCAGGACGCTTCCTCGGCGTCACGGCCGAGGGCTTCTCAGACGGCAGGCTCAGCGAGTATCTCGATGAGGCGCAGCCGCCCCGCATCGATGCGATCGCCGCAGAGGTATACGGCGCACTCGAGAAAATCGAGGCCCGCACGGTGTGCGAGCCTCCGAATGATCCGTTCGCCTTCCTGCTGGATCTCAAACGCGATCCCCTGATCGGCTTCTAGCCGATGAATCCCAGCTGCTTTGCCTGCTCCACGTACTTGGGCAGCTCGGTGATGGAGATGGCCACGTCGTGCTTGTTGGCGAAGTCCATGAACTCCTTGATGGAGACCTTGCCGTCGGCCAGGATGTCGGCGACCTCCTTCTGCAGCGCAGGGTCGGTCTGATACTGCTGGACGAGCTCCTCAACCGTTGCCATAAGCCTGCTCCTTTCCTCATTCGGGCGGTGCACTGCCGTTGCATCCAGCGTAGCAGCGCAACCGTCCATCGCACGGCCGACACGGCAAGCGGCGCATGATGTCGGTAAGGTTCCGCCCATGCTATGCTGGGAGCAACGCGGAGGACATGGGGTTCTTCGCGAGCGACCATCCAAGGGGATGTCTTTTTGGTCCTTGTTCTGTAGGGAACGCCCAACCGAATAGGCGCGGATCCACAGCGCGATGTGCGTGGGTTGTCGTGCGCCTGAAACCGCACCCTCCAGAAAGGACAAGACCATGGAATTCCCCAAGTCCGGGACCTTCCCCGCATCGATCGTCCGCTCCAAGATCATGGGACCCAACCCGCTGAAGCTCGCCGAAGAGCTCCTCGATGGAGCAGATTTAGCCGCAGGCTCCGTCGTGCTCGACCTGGGCAGCGGCACGGGCATCACGAGCGCCCTCATGGCACGTGAGTACGGCTTCACCGTCTATGCCGCCGACCTCTGGAGCGAACCGGGCGACAACATGCGCTTCTTCGAGAGCCTCGGGCTCACCAACCGCCAGATCGTCCCGCTCAAGGCGGACGCGACGGCGCTGCCCTTCGCCACGGAGTTCTTCGATGCCGTGGTGAGCATCGACTCCTACAACTACTTCGGACGCGACCCCACGTATCTGGGCGCCTGCCTTTTGCCGCTCGTCAAGCACGGCGGGCTGCTGCTGTTCTCGATTCCCGGCATGGTGCGCGACTGCCATGACGATCTGCCTGCATGCCTGCTCGCATCGTGGACGCCCGAGCAGCTCGACTATATGCACGACATGGCCTGGTGGCGCGCGATGATCGAGCAGACCGAGGGGGTGGAGATCGTGGACATGTATGAGATGTCGTGCACACGCGAGGCGTGGGCGGACTGGATCGCATGCGACAACGAGTATGCGCGCGGTGACCGAGCCGCCGTCGAGGCGGGGGCGCTGGAGTTCCTCAACACCATCGCCGTCACGCTACGCAGAGCGTAGGCGCTCCTGTCAAAGGGACAGGTTGTTTGACAGGTGCGTTCCTGTCAAAGGGACAGGTTATTTGACAGGTAAGCCTCTTACCCGTCGATGCGAACGGGCGGTCTCTCGTATGGGAGGCCGCCCAGGCTCTTTCCCGCGGGGATCAGCGCCATCGATGCGGGTAAGGAGAAGGTCAGGCATCGCGCCGAGTTCGGCATCAGCATTGCCAAGGAGTTTTGGGGTCTCGGAATCTGCCGCGCCCTCGACCGCGCCTGCATCGCGTGCGCCAAGCGTGCGGGTTACTCCCAGCTGGAGCTCGATGTGGTCGCAGATAATGTCGCCGCCATCAAGCTGTATCGAAGCGAGGGATTCGCCGAGTGGGGACGCAACCCGCGGGGGTTCCGCAACCGTTCGGTTGCATGGCAGGAGCTCATGCTCATGCGGCTGGAGCTCGACTGACCCCGACTCCACGGAGCGTGGGTAGCCATCCGCGGCGCTCGCGCCTACAGTTATCTGCAGGAACAGCGAGATAGGGCGGTGGATGATGGACAGGTACCTCACGGGCGCGACGATCAAGGTCCTGCGCGAGAAGTGCGGGATGACGCAGGCTCAGCTTGCAGGCAAGCTGAACGTGAGCGGCAAGGCTGTCTCCAAGTGGGAGACGGGAGCTGGATACCCCGACATCACCCTGCTCGAACCGATTGCCGCCGCCCTGCGCACGTCGGTCTCCGAGCTTCTCGCAGGGGCCTCCGTGCAGAACAGCAACGTGAGCGCCAACGTGCTGAGGTCGCGCTTCTACGTGTGCCCCGTGTGCAGCAACACCGTCCACGCCATGGGAGAGGCGCACATCAGCTGCCACGGCATCACGCTGCCCCCGCTGGACCCCGAGCCGGTCGACGAGAGCCATGCGATGCACGCCTCATGCACGGGCGATGAGCTCTTCGTGCAGGTCGATCATCCTATGGACAAGCAGCACCATATCGTGTTCCTCGCAGCCACATCGCCGGACTGCATCCAGATTGCGCGGCTCTACCCCGAGGGACCGGCCGAGGCCCATTTCAGGCGCTCCGGCGTGCGCGACCTGTACGCCTGCTGCAACCACGACGGCCTCTTCTCGATCCGCCTTCGGGACATCCTGTCGAAGGGACAGGTTGTTTGACAGAGAAGCGATTTACCTGTCAAACAACCTGTCCCTTCGACAGAAGCCGCGCAACAGCTTGTTGCGTGACGCTCACCACCTCTGCGCGTACACTCGAATCACGCAGAGAGGATCGGAGGAACCCATGGCTATCAAGGATGTCCTGCCCCAGGCGCGCAAGGCGAAGGGTCTCACGCAGGAGGAGCTCGCACGCAAGGTGTTCGTGACCCGCCAGGCCGTGAGCCGCTGGGAGACGGGCGAGACCACGCCGAGCATCGACATGACCAAGCTGCTCGCATCCGTGCTCGATGTGCCCGTCCTGCACCTGCTGGACCTCCCGCACGAGCCCGCATGCCAGTGCTGCGGCACGCCGTTCACGGTGCCCCACATGGAGAAGGGCACGGATGCCGACGGCGCGGAGAATCCCGACTACTGCAAGTGGTGCTACGACGGCGGCGAGTTCACCTACAAGACCATGGACGACGTGATCGAGACCTCCGCCCCCTACCTCGTCGAGGCCACGGGCATGAGCCTGGACGACGCCGTCTCGTTCATGGGCGCGCTGCTCCCCACGCTGGGCCACTGGAAGGAAGCGTAGCGGCAGATCCGGGCTTATCGCCCGAAGCGGTACATCAGGTTGAGGCAATCAGGGGCTTCATCGTCAACGTAGCCGGTGTCGATGAAGCCCGCATTCCCATAGACCCGCAGGGCTGCGGCGTCGTCCTTCTTGACGCAGACCTCCACGCAGCCGTATTTCCCTTCGCGCTCGAGCTCGGAGAGGATCATGCCCAGCGCGCGGGTGCCGAGGCCCCTCCCCTGGAAGCGCCTGTCGATCATGAACTGCTGGAGGTCGTAGCAGGCGGGCTCCTCATCGAGGTCCTTCACGAGGACGACGCCGACGATGGTCCCGTCTTCGGCGATGCCGATCACCCGCGCACGGCAGCTACGGTAGACGTAGCCCCGCGCGATGATGCCGAGGGCGCTGTCGAGGAAGCCCTCCTGGCCGTCGCTGACCGACAGTCCCCTGATATCCAGCCAGTTCCGCTCATCGACATCGACCAGCTCGAGCATGGGCAGCCCCTTCGCATCGCTTGGGAGGCGATACCGTCAGCCTCCCGATTGCACTCCATTATCCCCTGTCCTCCATGCCATAATAAGGTGGATGGAACCGCAAAGACGGAGGCGCCCATGGCCAGCGACGAAGGATACCTCGCATACGTGCTCGAGCTGCTCGGCGGCGTCGGCGATGTCAGCGTCCGGAAGATGATGGGAGAGTACCTGCTCTACGCGTCGGGGAAGCTCTTCGGCGGCATCTACGACGACCGTTTCCTCGTGAAGGACACGCCGGCATCGCGCGACAGGCTCCCGTTCAGCGAGATTCCCTACGAAGGCGCCGCGCCGATGCTCCTCGTGGACACCGAGGACGCAGAAGCAGTCGCCGAGCTCGTCGAGGCCATGCTGCCCGAGCTCCCGGAACCTAAGAAGCGCAGATGAGCGGTTGCCGCTTCATCACCTTGAGGGAGCATCCGGAGCTCGAGGGTGCAGCCGCCGCATGGTTCCACGCGAGATGGGGCGTGCCCGAGGAAGCCTATCTCGCGTGCATGGACGCGTACCTTTCCCACAAGACGGAGCTCGGCTGGTACCTCAGCCTCGATGGGGAGCGGATCGTAGGTGGTCTGGGCGTCATCGAGAACGATTTCCATAACAGACCGGACCTCTCCCCCAACGTATGCGCGGTCTTCGTCGACGAGGACCATCGCGGGCACGGCCTCGCGGGAACGCTGCTCGATATGGCCGTAGAGGACCTGCGGAGGAAGGGCATATCCCCGGTCTACCTCGTAACCGACCACATCGGCTTCTATGAGCGCTACGGCTGGGAATACCTCTGCATGGTCGAAAGCGATGGGGAGACCGAGCCGTCGAGGATGTACATACACCGATAGCGGGCCGTCCCCGTGTTTCCGTTCGTATACGGCAGCTTCCCCTGAATACGGGGACGTCACGCGTTGATTCACAATGAGGCTATCGCATGGACCCGCCGCACCCATCCGGCACGGTGGCATCGGTGCAGGCTGCGAGGAAAGGAAGACTGATGTTCGATATCACGGCAATTGGCGACGTCCTCATCTCTGCGGTCGCGAAAATCGCCCTGGCTCTGGTCGTATGGATCATCGGCAAGATGGTCGTCAAGAAGATCCTGAAGCTCCTGGAGGGCGCGAAATCAATCCAGACCCGTGAGGAGACGCTCAAACGGTACCTGCTCAACGGGGTGAAATGGGTCCTCTACGCCATCCTGGTGATCTCCGTCATCGGCATCCTGGGCATCCCGATGGCCTCCGTCATCGCGGTGCTCGCATCCGCCGGCCTCGCCGTCGGCATGGCCATGCAGGGGTCGCTCGGCAACATCGCGGGCGGCATCATGCTGCTGATCTTCAGGCCCTTCAAGGTGGGCGACTACATCAACGCTGCTGGTGGCGAGGGCGTGGTCAAGGAGATCAGCCTGTTCTACACCGTGCTGAACACCACCGACAACAAGACCGTCACCATCCCCAACGGCGCGCTCATGAACGCCAACGTGACGAACATGACCGCCGAGGAGCTCCGCCGCGTCGACATGACCTTCGGATGCGCCAAGGGCGAGGATGTGGCGAAAGTCCAGCAGATCATGCTCGATGTCATGGCCGCCAACGACATGGTAGAGAAGGATCCCGCACCGTTCGCACGCCTCTCCGGCGGCACCAACGAGGCCATGGAGTTCACGTTCACCGCCCGCGCATGGTGCAAGTCCGCCGATTACTGGACGGTCTACTTCGACCTGACCCAGGCGATCACCGAGGCGCTCGGCGCAGCTGGCGTGAATGCCCCCGCGGTCCGCGTGGTCACCGCCAAGTAGAGACGCCCCATCGGGCACGCACGCGGCATCGATAAACCAACGAGCCCCTCTGCAGCAGATGCGCGCAGGGGGGTTCAGCGCATATGGGCAGGGTGATAACTGGAGGCCCTCGAGATGCGCTTTGTCACGCACCCATGCCAAGCACCGCGTACGAGCAGGTGCGATAATGGTAACGGTATGCTGCCGTCGTGGAAGCAAGGGAGGTGGGCACATGACGCATGGCACCGCGCTCAACATCTCGCGAAGGACGCTGCTCGCCGGCATGGCAGGCGCAATCGCACTCGTAGGCACAGCATGCGAAGCGGCTGCAGGCAACTCACAGGAAGACTCCTCGCCCGCAGGGGAGACGACGGACCCAAGGCCTCCCGTATACAGCTTTGACATGCATGCCGACACGATTGATGCGCTGGGCATGATCTCGCACACCCCCTATGCGAACTTCAACAACAAGTACTCGGGCAGCTTCATGGACACCAATGCCCAGATATCGGCCAATCGCCTGAGCGGGATGCGCTGGGCGCAGTGCTACGCAATCTGGATCCCCGATGCGGAGGGAGACGAGCAATCCGATATCCCGGCGATCGAGTGGTACCGCGAGGGAGTCGCGTGGTTCAAGCAGCAGATGGAGGAGCATAGCGACACCTTTACGCAGGTGCGCACGTTCTCCGACATTCCCTCCATCCTGGACGAAGGCAAGGTGGCGGCGATCCTCACGGTGGAGAACGCCGCATGCCTCGACGCAGGGATCGAGGTTGTAGACGAGTTCGAGCGCGATGGTGTGCTCATCGCCGGGGTCACGTGGAACTACCAGAACGCCCTTGGCAGCGGAAACGTGTATCCCGACCAAGGACTCTCGCAGCTGGGCAGGGAGTACATCGCAGCACTCGAGAATCATGGGATCGTGGCCGACGTGTCCCACCTCAACGAGAAGGGCTTCTGGGAGCTGGAGGAAATCGCGACCAAGCCCTATGTGGCCACACACTCGAACGCGCGCTCCGTATGCAACCACCTGCGCAACCTCACTGACGAGCAGTTTGGCGCCCTGACGGGGCGCGGCGGCTTGGTAGGCCTCAACTTCCACGAGGGATTTGTGCACGAGGGTGGGTATGTCTACACCTTTGACGAGCTGGCTGCCCACGTTGACCACTGGCTGAGCCTGGATGGCGAGGACCACATTGCCCTTGGCTCCGACCGCGACGGGGCCGACATCCCCACATGGCTGGCAGACTGCTCGGCCCAGCGGTATCTGTTCGATCGCTTCGAGGAGCGCTTTGGCCAAGACATCGCCCGCAAGCTCTTCTACGAGAACGCGATGAGGTTCTTCAGCTCCATTTCGTAGATGCCCTGAGACACCACGTAGCACGAAGCGGTGCACCGAGTAATCGAGTGCACCGCTTCTTACCCGCGCCTCATTGCTTCTGCGTCCCTGTGCGGAGGCGGCCCGCCCATCATCTCAGAAGACGCCGATTCCAAAGCAGACATAACTGCAGGTTTCGAGGCCTCGACGGTGCCCATCAGCTCATTGCCCAACCCCGATGAGAGGTGATGGGGAACGACTGGCATCATCTCACCTCGCACGATCATGTTGTCGAGCGGGTTCATACCCGTAGTTCGTACGCGCACCAGCACCTCGCCGAGTCTGGGAACGGATGCTGGCATGTCGCACTGCTCGCGCAATTTGGAATAGCAGACGTCAGCCCACTTCCACCAGCTCCGTGCCCGATGCGTCGTAGTCGGAAAGCGCCACGCTCCTGATGGCAGGATCGTCGTAGGTGTTGAAATAGTAGGTGTTCGTACGCGTGGACAGACCGCCCGTATATACGGTTATCTCGTATGCGCCGTCGAGCATCTTGGATGCACCGTCCACCATCGCGACGCTTCCCAGCGTGTGGAACAGGCGAGATACGTTCTCGGCCTCGGTATCTTTCTGTGGATAGAAGGCGTTGTGGTATGCGGCGCGCACGAAACGCGAGGGGGAATAGCAGTCACCGGGGATTCCACGCATCCCGCTGCCGGTTCCGTAGGCAGAGAGCTCGGCAGAGCGCCAGAAGACGGGGCCCTCGACTTCGGGAGAGCAGCCAATGTAGCTTCGAACGTTTTCCGAATGGTAGGCAAAACCAGGTTGGTTGGCCAAGACATCAAAACCGTCATCGAAGACCTGCATCCCCTGATCCGTGTACTCCACCACGATGCTGCGCTCAGCATCGCCGATGATCCAATGCAGCAGCGATGATGGGTATCGATCGTTGATGGGCTTGTCCACGATGGCAGTCTCCGCAAGAGCGGCCTTCACTTCATCCACCTTCTGGAAGTTGGCAACCACCCACAAAGGGAACTCCCAGGCGCACACGTTCGTCTTGCCCTGCACCGGGGCGGCTTCGTATCGTGCATAGCCAGGGAAGTTCAGGCCGGCAACGGCGAGGCCCGCATCATTCGCGCAGTCGAAGTACAGAGGGGTGTTTTCAGCCACGATGCCCATGCCGTAGACGGGTCGGCTGATTGCGTCGATGGCGCCGAAGGGAGAATCGGGACTCCAGCCGGTCGGTGTGATGACCACGTGTTCACCGTAACCGCAGCTCCAGTCCAGATTGCGCCCGAAATACATGTTGCCTCGCCCGTCTGTGAAGCGGATTGCCGTGCACATGGCAAGCTCCTCTCCGAATGAAGCTGCGTTGATACCTCTATCTTACAGCCGCTTTTGTTCCACTGCTTCCCATTCCGGAGAGAAAAGTCGGCAGAAGCCGACGACCTCAAAAGATCCCTCTGGCAAGCAAGCGTTCGTATAGTTTTTTATGTCGAGCTGAACAGCGTGCTCCCGCCTACTCCCACTCGATTGTCGCGGGAGGCTTTGGGGTGATGTCGTAGACCACACGGTTGATGCCCGCAACCTCGCCCACGATGCGGCTCGAGATACGTGCGAGCACGTCGTAGGGCAGCCGCGCCCAGTCGGCCGTCATGGCGTCGGCGCTCTCCACCGCACGCAGAATCACCGGTCGCGCATAGGTGCGCTCGTCTCCCATCACGCCCACGCTCTTGATGTCGGGGAGCACCGCGAAGTACTGCCAGCAGCTGTGCTCGGAGTTACGGTCGCCCGTCTTGGCGAAGAGGTCCTCGTTGTAGGCGTCGAGCTCCTCGCGGATCACCGCATCGGCATTGCGCAAGATCTCGAGCTTCTCGGCCGTGACCTCGCCGATGATGCGGATGGCAAGACCCGGTCCCGGGAACGGCTGGCGATAGACCATCTTCGCAGGCAGCCCCAGAGCCAGACCCAGCTCGCGCACCTCGTCCTTGAAGAAGCGGTCGAGCGGCTCGATAAGGTCGAAGCGCACGCCATCGGGGAACGGGCCCTGCGCCATGAAGCGCACGCCGTTGAGCTTCTGCGCCTCCTCGAAGAAGACCTTCCAGAACTCGGTGCCGATGCGGCGGCGCTTCTCCTCGGGATCGGTGACGCCCGCGAGCAGCTCGAGGTAGCGCTCCTCGGCGTGCACGTGGACGAGCGGCATCTTGAACTGGTCGCGGAAGACCTCCTCGACCATCTCGGGCTCGCCCTTGCGCAGGAAGCCATGGTTCACGAAGACGCAGGTGAGCTGGTCGCCGATGGCACGGTGGACGAGAGCGGCCACCACGCTGGAGTCGACGCCGCCGGAGAGGCCGAGGATCACGCGGTCCTGGCCCACCTGCGCGCGGATCTCGGCGACCTTCTCGTCGATGATGCTCTCCATGGTCCAGCTGGGCTCGAGACGGCAGATGCCGAAGAGGAAGTTCTCGAGCATGCGGCGGCCATAGGCGGAATGGCGCACCTCGGGATGGAACTGCGTGGCATAGAGCCCGCGCGCCGCGCACTCCATCGCAGCCACCGGGCACGTCTCGGTATGCGCCGTGACGGTGAAGCCCTCCGGAACACGGCTCACGGAGTCTCGGTGACTCATCCACACGGTCTGCTCGCCCGGCGTCGAGGCCAGAAGCTCGCTCGAGCCCTCGCGGACGAGCTCGGCGGGTCCGTACTCGCCCTTCTCGGCATGGGCGACCTCACCGCCGAGGGTAACGGCCATGACCTGGTGACCGTAGCAGAAGCCGAGCACGGGCAGGCCGAGGTCGAAGATGGCGGGGTCGACTTTCGGAGCATCCTCGGCATACACGCTCGCAGGACCGCCCGAGAGGATGATCGCCGCAGGTGAGAGCGCTGAAAGCTCTACTGCGGAGATGTCGCAGGGAACGAGCTCGGAGTACACGTGCAGATCGCGTACACGGCGGGCGATGAGCTGTCCATACTGCGCCCCGAAGTCGAGGACCGCGACGAACTGGATGGGTCGACCCTGCATATTCGGTCCCTCCAAACGCTGTTTAAACGTGTCTATCTTTTGCAAAACCTATGATATGACGCCAAGTGGAGTAGTATTTTGCAGGTAGCGGCTTTGTAACCTGAAACGCTGGAAAGGATTGTATGGCACGGAGAGAGGCACATAAGCGCATGACAGCCGAGGAGCAGGCGCGTTACTCCGCTTCTTCGGATCATCGCACCTACGCCTCCCGCGAGGGCATCCGCTCTGCGACGCACGAGCGGCCCGCCAGCGCACCGTCACGAAGCGCTCCGGCATCGGCAAGAAGGTCCTCATCGCCCTCCTCGTCCTGCTCGCCATCGGCGGCGGCGCGGCGGGCTGGTTCCTCTTCAACGTCAACAGCCGCCTGTCCTCCGGCATCGACCCGCGCATGCAGCAGGTGCTCTCCGATTCCAGCTTGAACGAGCCCTTCTACATGCTGCTCCTGGGCGTCGACAAGGACAACGACCGTTCCGAGGAGTGGGGTTCGTACGAGGGCAACTTCCGCGCCGACTCCATCATCCTCGCGCGCATCGACACCAAGGGACGCAAGGTCACGCTCGTCTCGATCCCGCGCGACACGGAGGTCGACTACGGCGACGGCACGAAGGGCAAGATCAACAGCGTCTACTCCGACGGCGGTGCAGCCCACATGGTCGAGGTCGTCTCGAACCTCGCCGGCGTGCCCATCTCGCACTATGCGGAGATCGACTTCGAGCAGTTCGTCGATATCGTCGACCTCATCGGCGGCATCGAGGTCACGCTCCCCGTCCCCGTGTCCGACTGGGAAAATGCCGGCATCGACCTTCCCGCCGGCACGCAGACGCTCTGCGGCGGCGACGCGCTCGGACTCGTCCGCAGCCGCCACGCCTACGACGAGTACGGCGGCGGCGACTTCTACCGCTCGGCCAACCAGCGCATGGTCATCGCTGCCATCATCAAGAAGGTCCTGGCGCAACCCGCCAGCTCCCTCCCCGGCATCGTGACCGCGATGGCCGACAGCGTGGTCACCGACCTCTCGGTCGATCAGATCGTGAGCCTCGCGCTCGCCATGAAGGACCTCAACACCGACAACGACATCTACGCCGGCCAGCTCCCCACCATCTCCGAGTACATCGACGATGTGTGGTACGAGGAGATCGACAACGTGTCGTGGGCGAAGATGATGAGCCGCGTGAAGGCGGGCAAGCCTCCCTACGAGAACGACGACGAGGATTTCACCGCAGGCGTCGCGGGATCGGTCGGCGTCGACGGCAACTCGGGCCTCATCGACTACGGCTCGCTCGAGCCCCAGTACGACGGCTACGTCCTCGTGCTCAACGGCACGGGCATCGCGGGCGTCGCGTTCGAGAAGTCCGAGATCCTCGAGGATGCCGGGTTCGATCCCACCGCCGACAACGCGGATGACTTCGAGCATCAGACGACGCATGTGTACTTCACGGGCAGCTCGACGGGCGCATCGCGTGCCCTCGGCGTCATCGAGGCGCTCGGCCTCGATGCGACCCCCGAGAAGAACAACGGGCGCTATGACGAGGATTACGACGTCATCGTGGTCATCGGCCTCGACGCCGTCTCCTCGGAGCAGGAGTCATCTTCCGGCGAGTAGGCCGTTCCGCGTTTCCCTGATTTGCCGTCCGGCTTCGGCTACACGTTGAACATGAAGTGCATGACGTCGCCGTCCTGCACCACGTAGTCCTTGCCCTCCATGCGCATACGGCCGGCGTTCTTGCAGCCCTGCTCGCCACCGAGCGAGACGTAGTCCTCGTAGCTGCAGACCTGCGCCTTGATGAAGCCGCGCTCGAAATCGGAGTGGATCACGCCCGCCGCCTGCGGCGCCTTGGCGCCGATGGGGATGGTCCAGGCCTTGACCTCCATCTCGCCCGCCGTGAAGTAGCTCTGAAGACCCAGCAGCCGATACGCTGCCTGCGCGAGCACCTCGAGGCCGCTCTTCTCGAGGCCGAGGTCCGCGAGGAACTCCGCAGCCTCCTCGGGCTCGAGGTCGATGAGCTCGCTCTCGACCTTGGCGCTGATGGGCACGACCTCCGCGCCGTCGATGGCGGGCAGCTCGTCTCCGAGCGCATCCTCGTCGACGTTGGCCACGTAGAGGATCGGCTTCATCGTGAGCAGGAACAGGTCGTGCGCCGCAGCCTTCTCCTCGGGCGTCATGTCGAGCGTCGCGGCGCGGTTGCCCTCGTTGAGCCACGCCTCGAGCCGCTTGGCGATCTCGAGCCTGGGGGCGTTGGCCTTGTCGCGCTTGGCCTCCTTCTCCAGCTTAGGGATGGCCTTCTCGAGCGTGCCGAGGTCGGCGAGCACGAGCTCGGTCTGGATGGTGTCCATGTCGCCCGCGGGGTCGGTCGAGCTCTCGTGGCGGATGACGTCGGGGTCGGAGAAGAAGCGCACGACCTCGCAGATGGCGTCGGTCTGGCGGATGTTGGCGAGGAACTGGTTGCCGAGGCCCTCGCCCTCGCTCGCGCCCTTGACGAGACCGGCGATGTCGACGAACTCAACGGTGGCGGGCACGATGCGCCCGGGATGGACGATGTCGGCGAGCGCCTGCAGGCGCGCATCGGGAACGTCCACGATGCCCACGTTGGGGTCGATGGTCGCGAAGGGGTAGTTGGCAGCGAGCCCGCCCTTCTTCGTGAGTGCCGTGAAGAGCGTGGACTTGCCCACGTTGGGAAGCCCGACGATGCCGATCGAAAGCGCCATGTGCCTGTCTCCTAGTTATCCTTGTCGAGCGACTCGAGCACGTCGCCCACCTTGTCCAGCTGCTTTATGCCCTTGTCGAGCAGCTTCTTGGCCTCGGCCTTCGCCTCGGCCTTCTTGCGCGCGATCTCCTCTGCCTGCGGGTCGGGCACGATGAGCTCGCGTGCGTCGAGCGGCTCCATCGTGAGCGCGCCCTCGGCGCAGATGTCGGCGCAGAACCCGCAGCTCGTGCAGTACGCGGCTTCGATCTGGACATGTCCCTTCTTGTCGAGGTCGAGCGCGTGGGTCATGCAGGCCGTCGCGCAATCGCCGCACATCGTGCACAGCGATGAGTCGCACACCGGCACCGTGAGGTTGACGATGCACTCGGCGAGGTCGGGGGTGCGCTGGAGCGCCTCGAGCATGATCTTGCGCCGCGCCGTGAGCATGCGCTGCTTGTTTGAGGACGTGCGCGCGCCGACGGCGTTCTCGAGGTTCGTCGTGAGCTCGTTCACGCGCTTGGTGTGCTCCTGGATCTTCGCGGCGATCGCCTTGGCGCCCGCGAGCGCGGGGTTGACGCCCGTCATGAGACGCTCTCCCGCCTGCAGCGCACCGCTCACGAACTGGCTGCGCTTGTAGGCGCGCGTGTACTCGTGGTTGAGATCGGCCTCGTCGACCTCGAGGCCCACGGATGCGTCCGCCCATTCCTCGGCGGTGGCGATCTCCTCGGACAGCATCTCCTCGCCCGTGACGGTGCGGCACTTGTCGCAGATGCCCATCGGCAGGTAGACGCTGATGTTGGTATAGTCGGCGAGCAGCGCGAACCATACGTCGCGCGGGATGAGGCCCACGCAGGCGAGGACGACCTCGTTGCCGTAGGGCAGACGCCCCAGCGCGCGCGTGCAGGTGATGTAGCAGTGCTTGTACGCCGAGGCCTTGCGCGCCACCATCTCATAGAGGTTCTTGGGCAGGCGGCTGCGCACGAAGATCGCATCGGTGGGGCAGATGGCGGAGCAGAGCCCGCACTTGCGGCATCCCTCGACGATCTTGACGGCCTTCTCGCTGATCTCGATGGCGTTCGTGGGGCAGATGTCCAGGCAGCGCGTGCAGAGGGAATGGTCCTTCGTGGCGACGCGGACGCAACGCAGCGAGTTGACGGTGGGAACCTCCTTGTAATCGGACGGCGTCCACCGCTTCTTCTTCTCGGGATCCTCCATCAGGCTGTCGGCGATATCGCCCAACGGGTTCGAGAACGCCTGCCAGTCGCTCTGCAGGTCGATGAGCTCGTCGAGAAAATCGCGCTCTTCCTTCTTGGCCATGGATACTCCCGTGTCCGGCTGGGTTGCTGCCCCAACAATGATACCAAGTTGAATAAACCAGTGTGCCCGCGCTGCGGGGTCGAACGCCTCTATGGAGAACAATCCGCAGAAAGGCGGGCACCGGGGTGCCCGCCTTTCGAGGACGTTCTACGTGAGGCGTTCGAGCCCCCACGCGTCTTTAGTACATGCCGCCGCCCTGGCCGCCAGCTGCGGCCGCACGGGAGATGGCCTCCTCGATGGAGGTGTCCTTGTGCTCGTCGGTGACCGTGGCCTCGGTGATGAGGATCAGGCTCGCGACGGAAGCGGCGTTCTGGAGCGTGGTGCGGGTGACCTTGACGGGGTCGAGGACGCCCATCTCGATCATGTCGCCCCACTCGCCGTTGGCGGAGTTGAGACCCTGGCCTGCGGGCAGCGCGCTGATCTTCTCGACCACGACGGAGCCCTCGTAACCAGCGTTGGAGGCGATGGTCTTCACGGGAGCGGCGAGGGCCTTGCGGATGATCTCGACGCCGATCTTCTCGTCGGCATCGACGCACTCGACGTCGTCGAGCACGTGGGCTGCGGCGAGGAACGCCACGCCGCCGCCGGCGACGATGCCCTCCTCGACTGCCGCACGGGTGGCCTGGAGAGCGTCCTCGATGCGGTGCTTGATCTCCTTGAGCTCGACCTCGGTGGCCGCACCGACCTTGATGACGGCGACGCCGCCGGCGAGCTTGGCCATGCGCTCCTGGAGCTTCTCGCGGTCGAAGTCGGAGGTGCTGTTCTCGATCTCGGCCTTGATCTGGGCAATGCGGTCCTCGATGGCGGCCTTGTCGCCGGAACCGCCGACGATGGTGGTGTTGTCCTTGGTGATCTTGACGGACTTGCAGCGGCCGAGCATCTCAGCGGTGATGTCGGTGAGCTGGAAGCCGAGCTCCTTCATGGCAACCTGGCCGCCGGTGACGATGGCGATGTCCTCGAGCATGCGCTTGCGGCGGTCGCCGTAGCCGGGGGCCTTGACGGCGCACACCTGCAGCGTGCCGCGGAGCTTGTTGAGGATGAGGGTGGCCAGCGCCTCGCCGTCGACGTCCTCGGCGACGATGAGCAGCGGCGCGCCCTGCTTGGAGACGGCCTCGAGGATGGGCAGGATGTCCTGGATGTTGGAGATCTTCTGGTCGGTCATGAGGATGTAGGGGTTCTGCATCTCGGCCGACATGGTCTCGTTCTCGGTGGCGAAGTACGGGGAGATGTAGCCCTTGTCGAACTGCATGCCCTCGACGGTGTCGATGTCGAGGCCGAAGGTCTGGGACTCCTCGACGGTGATGACGCCGTCCTTGCCCACGACCTCCATGGCGTCGGAGATCTTGTTGCCGATCTCGGGGTCGCCGGCAGAGATGGTGCCGACAGACGCGATCTGCTTCTTGGTGGCGATCTCCTTGGCCTGGGCCTTCATATCGTCGACGACGGCAGCGACGGCCTTCTCGATGCCGCGGCGGATGGCGATGGGGTTGGCGCCGGCTGCGACGTTGCGGAGGCCCTCGTTGACGATGACCTGGGCGAGCAGCGTGGCGGTGGTGGTACCGTCACCGACGGTGTCGTTGGTCTTGGTGGCGACTTCCTTGACGAGCTGGGCGCCCATGTTCTCGATGGGGTCCTTGAGCTCGATCTCCTTGGCGACGGAGACGCCGTCGTTGGTGATGGTGGGAGCGCCGAAGGAGCGCTCGAGGGCCACGTAGCGGCCCTTGGGGCCGAGCGTCGTGGTGACGGCGTCGGCGAGGGTGTTGACGCCCTTGGCGAGCTTGGCACGGGCATCGGTGCCGAAGAAGATATCCTTGGCCATGTTGATCAGTCCTCCGAATTAGTCCTCGATGATGGCATAGATGTCGTCGGCGCGCAGGAGCAGGTACTCCTGGCCATCGACCTTGACCTCGTTGCCGCCGAACTTGCCGTAATACACCTTGTCGCCGGGCTTGACGTCGAGCGGAACGCGGGAGCCGAGCTTCTCGTTGTACTTGCCGGCACCAACAGCGATGACCTCGCCCTGCTGCGGCTTCTCCTGCGCGCCGGAAGAGATGTAAAGACCCGAAGAGGTCTTCTCCTCCTTGGGAGCAGGCTTGACCAGAACGCGATCGCCCAGAGGTTTAAGTGTCATAGCAATTCCTCCTTTAAGCAGACGATGCCGCGCGTGATGCGGGCATCGCACAATCCAACGCTAGATATATTACCCACATATGGCTCCGAATTACAGTGCGGAGTCAAAATCTCACAATACTGCACGGGGACAGGTTGTTCGTTCCCTTTCGGCACAGGGGGACGGGTTTGCAAACCCGTCCCCCTGTGCCGAAAGGGAACGAACAACCTGTCCCCGTGTGCCGCGCAGTTTTGCCTGTATGCGCGTTATCCCAGCTCTTCGAGCTCCGCAAGCCAGAGCGACGCGAGCGCGTCGGACGGCATGCGCAGGTCGCCGCGCGGCGAGACGCCCACCGATCCCACCTTGGGGCCGTCGGGCGAGCAGCTGCGCTTGAACTGCTGCGAGAAGAACCGGCGGTAGAACACCTTGAGCCACTTGAGGATGGTGGCCTTGTCATACGAACCGCCGAGCGCGTAGCAGGCAAGACGGTACACCTTCCCCGGCGCGAACCCGCGGCGCAGCACCTGGTAGATGAAGAAGTCATGCAGCTCGTAGGGTCCCACGAGGTCCTCGGTCTGCTGCGCGATGGTGCCGTCGGCGTTCGCGGGCAGCAGCTCGGGCGAGACGGGCGTGTCGAGCACGTCGTACAGCACGGATGACTCGACCTCATCGCCGCAGGTATCGGCCACATAGCGCACCAGATGGCGCACAAGCGTCTTGGGGATGGAGGCGTTCACGCCGTACATGCTCATGTGGTCGCCGTTGTAGGTGGCCCAGCCCAGCGCAAGCTCGGACAGGTCGCCCGTACCCACCACGAGACCTCCCTCCTGGTTGGAGAGGTCCATGAGGATCTGCGTGCGCTCGCGCGCCTGGGCATTCTCGTAGGTGGAGTCATGGTCGGACTCGTCGTGGCCGATATCGTAGAAGTGCTGGCGCACCGAATCGGCGATGGAGATCTCGCGCAGCTCGGCTCCTGCGGCGTTCGCGAGCGAGCAGGCGTTGTTGTAGGTACGGCCCGTGGTGCCGAAGCCGGGCATGGTCACGGCGATGATGCCGGAGCGGTCGAGGCCCAGCAGGTCAAAGGCACGCGTGGTCACCAGCAGGGCGAGCGTTGAGTCGAGGCCGCCCGAGAGGCCGATGAGCGCGCGCTTCGAGTTGGTGTGCTTGAGGCGCTTGGCCAGCGCGTGCGCCTGGATGGCGAAGATCTCCTCGCAACGGGCCGTGCGCTCCTCGATGCCCTCGGGCACGAACGGATGGGGGTCGACCTCGCGCGTGAGCTTGGTATCGGTGATGCCCAGCGAGAAGGGCACGCGCAGATAGCCTTCCAGCTCGGGAGCGGCAGAAGCGTAATACGTGGTGATGCGGCGGCGGTCGGCGCAGATGGCGTCGACGTCGACCTGGGTGTAGGCGCGTCCCTCGCTGAACTGGGGGGCCTCGGCGAGCATGCGGCCGTTCTCGGCAATCATGTCGTGTCCGCAGAACACGGCGTCGGTGGTGGACTCGCCCCACCCCGCGCTGGCATAGAGGTACGCGCAGATGAGCCGCGCGCTCTGGCCCACGACGAGGCTGCGGCGGTACTCGGCCTTGCCGACAAGCGCATTGGAGGCTGAGAGGTTCACGATGACGGTGGCCCCGGCGCGGGCGTGGCGGATCGAAGGCGGCTCGGCAACCCAGAGATCCTCGCAGATCTCGGCAGCAACCGCAAGGCCGGGCACCGAGTCGCAAACGAAGAGCTGGCGGACGCCGAACGGCACCTCGTCGAAGCCCGCGATGTTGATGGGAACCACATCATCCTGGCCCGGTACGAAGTGACGTCCCTCGTAGAACTCGTTGTACGTGGGGATATTCTGCTTGGGCACGATGCCCAGGATCTCTCCTCCGCAGAGGGCGACCGCGCAGTTGTAGAGCTTGGCGTTCACGCGGATAGGCGCTCCGACGAAGATGAGGGCATCGAGCTCTGCGGTCTGCTCTGCGAGGTATTCGAGGCCGTCCTCGACCGCAGCGAGCAGGGCGCCCTGCATGAAGAGGTCCTCGCAGGTGTAAGCCGTAAGGCACAGCTCGGGAAGCACCACTATCTTGCTGCCGTGCGAGCGCACCGCGGACGTGATGGCGTTGATGCATGACTCGACGTTGAACTCGACATCCGCAACCTTGACATCGGGCGTGATGGCGGCAATGGAAACGAACCCATCCCTCATGATGGCCTCCTCCTTTGGAGCGTGATTCCATCTGCCATTATAGTGCGCCTGCCACAGCGAGCGCAGCGTGCGGAGACGTTCAGTCGGTAACCGACCACGTGCCGAGAGGGGCGTTGGGGTTGGCGTCGAGCGAGAGGTCCGCAAAGAGGCCCGCCTTGTACGAGCGCAGCGCCACGAGCGCGATCATGGCCGCGTTGTCGCCGCAGACCTTCATGGGAGGCACCGTCACGCGGACGCCGCGCTTGGCGAAGGCCTTCTGGTACGCCGCACGCAGCGCAGGGTTGGCAGCCACGCCGCCGCCCACGCAGAAGTCCGAGACGCCCAGCTCCTCCACGGCCGTCACGGCCTTGGCAACCTGCACGTCGACGACGGCAGCCTGGAAGCTCGCCGCGAGGTCGGGCAGGTTGATGGGACGGCCCGCGCGGTTCTCGCCCTCGATGTAGGTGATGACCGCGGTCTTGAGGCCCGAGAGCGAGAAACGGTAATCGTGGCTGTGCATCATCGCGCGCGGGAACGGGATGGCGCGCGGATTGCCCTGCGCCGCCAGCTTGGAGATGATCGGCCCTCCGGGATACCCCAGGCCGAGTGCCTTGGCAACCTTGTCGAAGGCCTCCCCCACCGCGTCGTCGATGGTGGTGCCGAGGACTACGTAGTCGCCCCACGCGCGCACGTGCACCAGCATGGTATTGCCGCCGCTGACGAGGCTCGCCACGAACGGCGGCTCGAGGTCGGGCGTCTCGAAGAGGTTCGCGAAGAGGTGCCCCTCGAGGTGGTGCACCGCGATGAGCGGCAGCCCCGTGGCGGCGCAGAGGCCCTTGGCGAAGGCAACGCCCACGACGAGCGCGCCCACGAGGCCGGGGCCTGCGGTGACGGCGATGGCGGAGAGGTCGGACGGCGTGAGCGTGTCGCAGCCGAGCGCCTCGCCCGCCTTTGCCAGGGCCTCTTCGAACGTGCCCACGATGGCCTCGGTATGCTTGCGCGAGGCGATCTCGGGCACCACGCCGCCGAAGCGTGCATGGAAGTCGATCTGGGTGGCGACGATGCTCGAGAGCACGCGGCCGGACGCGTCGATCACGGCGACGGCCGTCTCGTCGCAGGAGGATTCGATGGCGAGGATGAGGTCACCGGCTGCGGCGATCGCCTCCTGGGCTGCCGTATCGCGCGGAGCGGCCTCGATGGGCCACGGGCGGATCGAAGCGGCGGGCTCGGGCAGCTCGCCGTCGTTGGCCGAGAGGAGCGGCAGCTTGGCCGCCATGACGAGGGCATCGTGGCCCTGGCCGTAGTAGTTGGGACGACGGCCGGTCTGCTCGAAGCCGAGCTTGCCGTACAGGGCGCGCGCGGGCTCGTTGTCGACTTCGACCTCGAGCGAGATGGTCAGCGCGTTGAGCATCTGGGCGTCGTAGGAGAGGCGCGCAAGCAGGCGCGTGGCGATTCCCTCGCGGCGGCGGTCGTCCGCGACCGCGATGTCGGAGATCTCGAAGTCGTCGCCGCAGAGCTGACCGCCCGCGAACCCGATGATGGTGCCGCGGTCGTGCGCGACCCACCAGCTCCGATGCGGGAGCACGAGCTCGTCCTCGAACATCTGGCGCTTCCACGCCACGTGCGGCATCTCCGAGAACGCAAGCTCCTCGAGGGCGGCCACCTGCTCGCAATCGTTGATTGACATGGGCCTGAGCTGCAGGTGGATGTCGGCGAGCGCGTCGGCGGTGCCGGTCGTGGAGACGGTCGCGGGCTCGGCCATGCCGAGGCGCATGCGCTCGTTCTCCTCGGCGTCGGACAGGCGCGTGTACACGGGCAGCACGAGCGCGGGGTCGCCCGATTCGGCGGCGTCATAGCGCTCGCGCGATGCAGCGGCATGCAGCAGCGCCTCTCCCGTGGGGTGCCAGAGCCCCTCGTCGAGGAAGCGCGCGAAGCCGGCAGCCTCGAAGCGCGCCTTGTACTTCTTGAGGCCGTCGCCCGTGAGCACGAGCTCGTCCCTATCGTCGCGCGACGCCCACCTGGACACGCACGCATCTGCCTTGCACACGCTCTCGGTGGCGAAGGTGCGGTGCGCGCCCTCGTCGTCGAGCACGTAGATGCCCGGGTAGATCTCGCCGCGCATGGCATCGTCCGCGACGGCGAGCAGCCCGCGCTCCCCCGCCAGCCATGCGCGCCAGGCGACGGCGTCGAGGGTCGAGGTGCCGTGGAGCATGCAGCCCAGGCCGCAGGCGATTCCCTTGGCCGTGGCGACGCCGATGCGCACGCCCGTGAACGAGCCGGGGCCGCGGCCCACGAGCACCGCGTTGACGTCCGCCATGGAGAGGCCTGCGCTCCCGAGCGCGTCGAGCGCCGTCGAGACGAGCTCGACGTTCGACTGGCGCCGGCACAGATGGTCGCCCGCGGCGAGCACGCGCACGTCGGCGGTCCCGCCCTCGCGGGGGGTCCACGTGGCGACCGCGCATGCGAGCATGTCGGTCGAGGTATCAAGCGCGAGCACGGTATAGGAGGTCTGCACGGCGATCATCCATTCGGACGGGGGTGTTTCAGCACAGATAGTGTACGCCGAATCTCTTCCAACTCCCCAACTCCCATCGTAAAAAATATATTGCGCGCGATTTAATTTTGTGCTATATAATTTAGTGGACGCAAGTTACAAGGGGAAAGGACCCATCATGAACATCTACGATTTCACGGTTTCCGCCAAGGACGGCACCCCCATCAGCCTCAAGGCCTACGAGGGCAAGGTCCTGCTCGTCGTGAACACCGCCACCGGCTGCGGCTTCACGCCCCAGTACGAGGATCTCGAGCGCATCTACGCCGCGTACCGCGAGCAGGGCTTCGAGGTGCTCGACTTCCCCTGCAACCAGTTCGCCAACCAGGCCCCCGAGTCCGACGAGGAGATCACCGCGTTCTGCACCCTCAAGTTCGGCACCGAGTTCCCGCAGTTCAAGAAGATCGACGTCAACGGCGAGACCGCCGATCCGCTCTTCGCCGCCATGGCCGCCGAGAAGCCCTTCGAGGGCTTCGGCAAGGGCCTCAAGGCCGCAGCGCTGGGCAAGTTCGCCGAAATGAACAACAAGCAGTACGGCGAGCAGTGCTACGTGGGCTGGAACTTCACCAAGTTCCTCTTCAACCGCGAGGGCGCGCTCGTGGCCCGCTTCGAGCCCACCGTCAACATGGCGGATGTCGAGAAGGCTGTTGCCGCCATTCTCTAAGCGCTATCATCTAGATGCACGAATTACGGCCGCCCGAAGCTCCCTTTCGGGCGGTCCTTGCAAAATGAGACAAACGACCGGGTTACTGTCCCGTTTTTTGGTATGAGACAAACGACCGGGTAACTGTCTGGTTCTTTCCTGGGCGGGTTTTTCAAGGAGGCAGAAGTGGCGAATCGAAGCGCGCAGATCGTGCGCACGAGCATCGTGGGCATCGTGGCGAACATCGCGCTCGCGGCGTTCAAGGCCGTCGTGGGCATGCTCTCATCGTCCATCGCCATCGTGCTCGATGCGGTGAACAACCTCTCCGATGCGCTCTCATCGGTCATCACGATCGTCGGAACCAAGCTCGCCGCCAAGGCGCCCGACCGCGAGCACCCCTACGGCCATGGCCGTGCCGAGTACCTCACCACCATCGTCATCGCGGTCATCGTGCTCGGTGCCGGCATCTCCTCCATCAAGGAGTCCATCGAGCGCATCATCCACCCCGAGCAGTCGTCGTACGAGCCCGTCATGCTCGTCATCATCGCCGTCGCCGTGCTCGCGAAGATCGCCCTGGGCCGCTACTTCAAGGCCCGCGGCACCGCCCTCGGATCCGACACGCTCGTCGCATCGGGCGAGGATGCCACCATGGATGCGCTCGTCTCCACGGCGACGCTCGTGGCGGCGCTCGTCAACAAGCTCACGGGACTCGGCCTCGAGGCGTACCTCGGCGTCGGCATCGCGATCCTCATCATCAAGACGGGCGTAGAGATCCTGCAGGAGGCGCTCGGCAAGATCATCGGCCGCCGCATCGACTCCGAGACGGCCCTGGCGATCAAGGAGACGGTCTGCTCGATCGAGGGCGTCCGCGGCGCCTACGACCTCGTGCTCACCGACTACGGCCCCGAGCGCTCCATGGGCAGCATCCACGTGGAGGTCGACGAGAGCCTCACCGCCAAGGAGATCGACCGCATGACGCGCCGCATCCAGCATGCCGTGCTCTCCAAGAACCACGTGGCGATCCACACCGTGGGCATCTACTCGGTCAACACCGACACCACCGCAGATGACGACACGGCAAAGATCTCGAACGAGCTCGACAAGATCGTCTCGGGCGAGCCGTTCGTGCTGCAGACGCACGGCCTCTATGTGGACGAGGCGGCCAAGACGGTGCTCTTCGACATCATCGTGAGCTACGACGCCCTCGACCGCGGCGCGGTGCTCGCGCGCGTGGCGAACACCCTCAAGGAGTCGTTCCCCGGCTACAAGTTCACGATGACGCTCGACGAGGACATCAGCGACTAGCACATGGGGACAGGTTGTTCGTTCCCTTTTGGCACAGAGGGACGGGTTCGCGAACCCGTCCCTCTGTGCCAAAAGGGAACGAACAACCTGTCCCCATCAGAGCTGCGATGCGATCTGCTCCGCACGTGAGCCATGGGCGACAAGCTCGATGGCGCGCGGCGGTTCCTCTCCCGGCTCCGCCTCGTCGTCGAGGCGCGTGAGGAACACATCCAGGCGCTCGTCGCCGATCTCGTCGGCGAACTGCTCGCCCCACTCGATCACGCAGACGCCCTCGGCGCCGAGCACATCGAAGAGGCCCGTGTCCTCCAGCTGGTCGGCACGCTCGAGGCGGTACAGGTCGAAGTGGTTGAGGTCGAGCTCCGTCCCCGGATAGACCATCTGGATGGTGAACGTGGGGCTCGTCACGTCGTCGGTGATGCCCAGCGCCCGCGCGATGCCCTTGGTGAGCTGCGTCTTTCCGGCACCGAGGTCGCCCGTGAGGATGAGCACGTCTCCCTCGCGGAGCAGGGCGCCCAGCCGCTCGCCGAACGCGATGGTCTCCTCGGTGGAATGCGAGATGAACCGCATGCTCCTCACTCCCCCGCCGGATGCTCGGCGAGCCACGCTCCGAGCATCTGCATGTCGGAGCGGAGGTCCTCCAGCCAATCGGGATGGTAGATCGTGGCAGCGGGATGGAACGTGGGCATGACGGTGAAGTGCCCCGTCTGGTGGAAGCGTCCGCGCAGCTTGGTCACGCCGAGCTCGGTCTTCAGGATGAACTGCGTGGCGAAGTTGCCCAGGCACACGATCACGTCGGGCCAGATGCTGCGGATCTGCTCGCGCAGAAACGGCGCGCAGGCCTCGATCTCCTCGGGTTTGGGGTTGCGGTTGCCGGGTGGGCGGCACTTCACCACATTGGCGATGTAGATGTCCTCGCGGCGCAGACCCGCCTCGGCGAGCAGCGAGTTGAGCTTCTGGCCCGCTGCGCCGACGAACGGCTCGCCCTGCAGGTCTTCGTTGCGCCCAGGGCCCTCGCCCACGAACATCACGCGCGCGTGAGGATTGCCCACACCGAAGACCAGGTTGGTGCGCGTCTGCCCCAGCGGGCACAGCTGGCAATCGCCCACGCAGGCGCGGATCTCCTCGAGGGAGACCTCGCGCGGACGCGGCTTGGGATGTCCAGGAATCAGCAGCGCGCTCATGGAACTCTCCTCCGGACGAATCGGAATCCTGTCAAATAACCTGTCCCTTTGACAGAATCCTGTCAAATCACCTGTCCCTTTGACAGATTACACGTAGATCTTCTCGAGGCGCAGGCCGAAGTCGCACACGACCTCGTAGTTGATGGTGCCGCGCAGCTCGGCGATCTCATCGGCGGTGATGGCGTCGTCACCGTCTGCGCCCATGATCGTGACCACGTCGCCCACCTCGATGCTCGAGATGGGACGGTAGGCGCGCACGCTGTTCACGTCGGCGGCGAACATGCACTGGTCCATGCAGATGCTGCCCACCTGACGGCAGCGCAGGCCCTTGACGAGTACCGGCATGTTGCCGGAGAGGGTGCGCGAGAGGCCGTCGGCATATCCGATGGGGATCGTCGCGATCTGGATGTTGCGGCGCGGCACGCGGTAGTGCATGCCGTAGCTCACTCCATCGCCCACCTCGGGCCAGACCACGCGCGTGACCTTGGCACGCACGCTCATGACCGGGGCGAGCTCGATGCGCGGGATGGTGGTGTGGGCGGGGTGCAGGCCGTAGAGGCCGATGCCCACGCGCACCATGTCGTAGTGGCACTCGGGATGCAGGATGGTGCCGGGCGTGTTGTCGCAGTGGACGATGCCCGGGTCGAAGCCCTCGGCACGCAGCGCGTCGATGGCGGAGTTGAAGCGCTTGAGCTGCAGCGTGAAGTCCCAATCGGAGACCTCGTCGGCGGTGGCGAAGTGCGTGAAGGTGCCCGCGCACTCGAGTCCGCGGTGGAAATCGAGGAAGGCGCGCAGGTCGCAGACCTCGTCCCAGCGGATGCCCGTGCGCGTCATGCCCGTGTCGATGGCCAGATGGTAGCGGCCGATCTTGCCGGCAGCGGCGGCGGCCTCGCCGTAGACCAAGGCGAAGTCGCTCGTGAAGACCGACGGCATGAGGTCGTAGGCGATGAGCACGTCGACGCTGTCGATGGGCGGTTCGGACAGGATGAGGATGGGTGCGTCGATGCCGCCCTCGCGCAGCTCGACGCCCTCGTCGACCGTTGAGACGGCGAGCTGGTCGGCTCCGGAGGAGAGCATGGTCTTGGCGCAGGGGATGGCGCCATGGCCGTACGCATCGGCCTTGACGACGGCCATGAGCTTCACGCCGCGGTCGAGCAGCGACTTGAAGGTATGGGTGTTGCGCCTGAGCGCAGCCAGATCGATCTCGACCCACGCCCAGCGCGTCTGGGGTGCTGCCGTCTTCGCCGTCTTGGCCATCTTCGCGTTCCCCTCCTACTCGGCGTCCTGCGCAAGGGCGTCGGGATAATAGCAATGCTCCTCGATGGTGTCGGTCGCAAGGCCGAGGACATCGATGATGTCGGTCGCCATCACGCCGCGCGAGCCGTAGCGCTCCGCCGCGACGGATCCCGCATAGCCGTGGATCTCGCACGCGAGCGCGCAGAGCAGCGGCAGGTTGCCGACCGCACCGCCCTTCTGGGCGAGGAGCGAGGCGATGATGCCGCCCAGCACGTCTCCCGACCCTGCGGTCGCGAGGGCCGCGGGACCCGGCTTGGGGAGGATGGCCTGCTCGACGCCCACGCAGCCCGTTGCGGAGCCCTTGGCGACGATGGCGAGCTCGGAGCCGCCGTTCGACCAGATGATACGGCGTGCGACCGCGAGCTGCTCTGCAAGCGATGCGGGAGCGGTCGTGTCGCCCACGAGGCGTGCGAGCTCGCGCTGATGCGGTGTGAGCACGAGCGGGAACTGACGGCGTGTGAGCTCGGGGTACTCGTCGAGCTTTCCGGCGACGCTGCGTGCGAGGCTGTTCAGACCATCGGCGTCGACGACGAGCGGCACGGCGGAGTTGAGCAGGGCGGAGACGACTGCCATCGTGCCCGCGGAGACGCGCATGCCCGGGCCGACGAGCGTCGCGGTGTTGGATTCTGCGATCTTGGCAACGCGCTCTGCGGCGGCTTCGGCGAAGGTGCCGTCGGCATCGCAGGGAAGCCCCACGACGGGGATCTCGAGCATCTGCATCTGGACGATCGGGACGATGGCCTCGGGCACGGCGAGTGTCACGTAGCCGGCGCCAGCGCGCGCTGCTGCCTTCGCGGCCATGACAGGCGCACCGGGGAAGCGCGTCGACCCGCCCACCACGAGGACCGAGCCGCGGGTGAACTTGTCGACGGCGAGGCTCGGCTCGACGAGGACGTCGAGGTAGTCGTCGAGGTCCGCGCGCCAGGCGACGGGATCGGCGTCGATCACGAGCTGGGCGGTCTGCTCGGCAAGCGGGGCCACGACGATCTGGCCGCACACGTCGCGGCCGCGGTCGGCGAGCAGGCCCGGCTTGAGGGCGAGCATGGTCACGGTGAGGTCGGCGACCACGCAGAGGCTCGGGACGGCGCCGGTCTGCGCCGACAGGCCGCTCGGAACGTCGACGGCGACCACGCGGGCGCCGGAGGAGTTGAGGCAGTCGATCCAGATGTCGAAGGGAGCGCGGAGCTCGCCCTCGAACCCGGTTCCCAGCATGCAGTCGAGCACCACGTCGGCCTTCTCGAGCAGCGCCTCGAGCTCGGGGCGCGAGGGGCCCACGATGATGGGCACGCCCGCGTTGACCGCCGACTGGGCTACCACGCGCGCAAGGTCGCCGCGCAGGTCGTCGGGGGCGATCGGCGTCACAACCTGGACGGCGCGGCCCTTGGCCTTGAGCGTCTCGGCGGCAACCCAGCCGTCGCCTCCGTTGTTGCCCATGCCCGTGAGCACGACGACGGTCTCGGAGTCGGGAAGCGAGAGGACCTCCTGCGCGGCGGCGTAGCCCGCACGGTGCATGAGCTCGGAGACCGAGACGCCCACGCGGGTGAGCGCGACCTCGACGCGTTTGACATCCTCGACGTTCAGGACAGGTTGCATGCTAGACCTCCTGCGATGTGGTCGTTTCCTAGGTGACGATCTTGTTTTGGAGGCGCTCCAGCTCGTCGATGACCGAGCGCGCCTCCTTGAACGACGCGGAGAGCTCCGCGGCGGGATCGGGTTTCTCGTCCTGCAGCGGCCTGACCTGGTCGGTCACGCAGACCGCGTTGGCCACCGCGACATCGTGGGTGTGGGAGAGCGAGAGCGCTATCTCGCGCACGCCCTGCTCGGCGGCGATCTCGGCCGCGCGGCCCGTGAGAATCGCGTAGGGGCGGCCGTTCTCGCCACGTCCCACCGAGACGTCGAGCAGGCCCACGCCGTAGCCGAAGCCGCACCCCAGGGCCTTGAGGATGGCCTCATGGGCTGCGAAGCGCGCGGCGTAGTGCTCGGCGGGGCGTGCGCAGCGGTCGCAATAGGCGCGCTCCTCGGGCGTGAAGACACGCTCGATGAAATGCGGGTTGGTGTCGAGCGCGTGCTGCATGCGCGCGATCTCGAGCATGTCGACGCCGATGCCTGCGAGCGCCATGGCTACTCCACCGTGACCGACTTGGCGAGGTTGCGGGGCTTGTCGACGTCGCGGCCGCGGGCGAGCGCCACGTAGCGCGCGAGGATCTGCAGGTGCACGATGGCGACCACCGGCACGAGCAGCTCGTCGGGAAGCGGCGGAACCCAGAGCACGTGCTCGACCTGCGCGGCGACGCCCTCGTCGCCATCGGTCGCCACGGCGATCACATGGGCGCCGCGGGCGATGCACTCCTGGATGTTGGAGACGGTCTTGTCGTGCCAGCGGTCCGCCGGGACGATGGTGACCACGGGGAACCCCTGCTCGATGAGGGCGATGGGACCGTGCTTCATCTCGCCGGCGGGATAGCCCTCGGCGTGCAGGTAGCTGATCTCCTTGATCTTGAGGGCACCCTCGAGGGCCGTGATGGCGTTGACGCCGCGGCCCAGGTAGAGCGAGGAGCTGTAGCGGCGGAAGAGCGCGGACGCCTGCTTGTCCTGCCAGCTGCGGCGGAAGACCTCGCGGATGGCATCGGGCAAAAGGCACAGGTCATGGTAATGGCGCGCCACGCCGTTCTGGTCCATGCTGCCGTTGGCGCGGGCGAGCACGAGGGCGAGCAGGGCGCAGGCGACGAGCTGGGCGGTGTAGGCCTTGGTCGAGGCGACGCACACCTCGGGGCCGGCCTGCACGTACAGCACGCCGTCGGCCTCGCGCGCGGCGGTGGAGCCGAGCACGTTGGTGACGGCGAAGACATGGCAGCCGAGCGCCTTCATGCGGCGGGCGGCGGCGAGGGTATCGGCCGTCTCGCCCGACTGCGTGACGATGACGCAGAGGGTGTTGGGGGTGACGAGCACCGCGGGCTCGTAGTTGAACTCGGACGCGTACGCCCAGGTCACGGGGATGCCCGCCCAGCTCTCGATCATGGTGCGGGCGATCTGGGTGACGTGGCTCGACGTGCCGCAGGCGATCATGTACACGCGGTCGACGGCGGCGAGCTCCTCGGGAGACATGCGCAGCTCGTCGAGCTTGATGCCCTGCTCGCCGAGGCGGTCGTGGAGCAGGCGCTCGAGGGCCTCGGGCTGCTCGGCGATCTCCTTCTCCATGAAGTCGGCGTAGCCGCCGAGGGTGGCGGCGGAGGCGTCCCAATCGATGTCGATGGTCGAGGGGTTGCGCACGATGTCGCCGGCCTCGTCGAAGACGGTGATGGTCCCGTCGGGCTCGAGCAGCGCGTACTGGTCGTTCGCGAGCTGCGTGACGTGGCTCGTGATGCTCGCGAGCGGCATGACGTCGGATGCGGCGTAGGCGCCGTCGGAGGTGGACGCCACGACGAGCGGCGATCCGTTGCGGGCGACGGCGATCTTACCGGGAACATCGGAACAGATGCACGCGATGGCCCAGGAGCCCTCGAGGCGCGAGCAGGCGTTGCGCAGGGCGGCGACGAGGTCGCCTCCGCACGGACCGTTCCACGCATCCTCGACGAGGTGCGCGATGACCTCGGTGTCGGTCTCGGAGGCGAACTCGTGACCGGAGGCCATGAGCTGGGCCCTGAGGTCGCGGAAGTTCTCGATGATGCCGTTGTGGACGATGGCGATGCGCCCCGAGCAGTCGCGGTGCGGGTGGGCGTTGCGGTCGGTCGGCGCTCCGTGGGTCGCCCAGCGCGTGTGCGCGATGCCCGAGGTGCCCACGGGATTCGCCGTCTTGCAGCGCTCGATGAGCGCGGCCACGCGTCCCGTGCACTTCACGCCATGGAGCGCGCCGTCGGGCGAGAGAACCTCGAGCCCCGCGGAGTCGTATCCGCGGTACTCGAGCGTCTGGAGTCCCTTCAGGAGGAAGGGCGCTGCCTGGTTGCTGCCGGTGTATCCTACGATGCCGCACATTTGGTGGCTCCTTTACGACTCGTCAATTTCAATCTTCTTGAGCGCCTCGAGCACGGGAGCTGAAGCTTTCGCGCAGGTCTCCTCGTCCGGTGCCTCGGAGAGCACGCGCACGAGCTCCTCGGTGCCGCTCGCGCGCACGAACACACGACCGATGCCGCCGAGCGCCTCGTTGGCCTTATCGACGGCCGCGAGCACCTCGGGCGCCTGCATGGCAGCGTGCTTGTCGATGACGGGCACGTTCACGAGCCGCTGCGGATAGAGCTTGACCGGACGGGTAAGGGTGGAGAGGGTCTCCTTCTCCACGCGCACGGCCTCCATCACGCGCAGGCTGGTCATGATCCCGTCGCCCGTGGTCTCCAGGTCGCCGAAGATGATGTGGCCGGACTGCTCGCCGCCGAGCGTGTAGCCGTTCTCGCGCATGCAGGCGTAGACGTACTTATCGCCCACATCGGTCGCCACCGCCTGGATGCCGACCTCCTCGAGCGCCTTGATCAGGCCGAAGTTGGTCATGACCGTGGGGACGACGGTGTCCTTGACGAGGCGTCCGTACTTTGCCATGTAGCGGCCGCAGACGTAGAGGATGAGGTCGCCGTCGACCACGTGGCCGTTCTCGTCGACGGCGATGCAGCGGTCCGCGTCGCCGTCGTAGGCGAAGCCCACGTCGAGGCCGTTGCGCACGACGAAGCTCTGGAGGTTCTCGATGTGCGTCGAGCCCGCATTGACGTTGATGTTGAAGCCGTTGGGGACGTTGTTGATCACGTAGACATCTGCGCCGAGGGCGTCGAAGACGGGCTTGGCGACGCTCGAGGCCGCGCCGTTGGCGCAGTCGAGGCCGACCTTGAAGCCCTGGAGCGAGAAGTTCGCGCTCGCGATGAGGTGCGCGATGTAGCGGTTGCGGCCCTGCATGTAGTCGACGGTGCAGCCGATGGCGTCGCCCGTCGCGAGCGGGACCTCGACCTTGCCGTCGATGAAGTCCTCGATCTGCTCGAGGACCTCCTCCTCCATCTTGTAGCCCCCGCTGTTGACGAGCTTGATGCCGTTGTCGTAGTAGGGGTTGTGGCTCGCCGAGACCATGATGCCGCAGTCGAACCCGCCGTCGACGACCTCGTAGCACACGCCCGGCGTGGGGATCACGTGGAGCATGTAGGCGTCGGCGCCGGAGGCGACGAGGCCGGAGACCAGCGCGGATTCGAACATGTAGCTCGAGCGGCGCGTGTCCTTGCCGAGGACGATGCGCGCCTTCCTCCCCAGGCGCAGGCCGTAGTACCAGCCCACGTAGCGCCCGATGAGATAGGCGTGCTCGACGTTCAGACCCTCGTTCGCCTTGCCGCGGAAGCCGTCGGTGCCGAAGTACTTCATCTAAGTCTCCTTTTTCGGAACACGTCAGCGATGCATATAGCCTGCATTAGTTTACCAGCTGCAGCCGCCCGCTTGAAGCATTGCGCCAACTGGACACAATCGCCGGCTTCCGGAGGCGCCGCTAGTCGAGGATGGTGATGCGCCCCTCCACGTGCGCATCGAGGCCGGGGTTCACGGAGAGGTACTCCTCGATGACGTTGTTGATCTTCGTGATGACCATGCGCGGGCGCATGTTGGCCTTGACCTCCTCGATCGACACGCCGAAGAACTCCTCGAAGTTGTTGTAGTGGTAGTCCTGGAGCCCGACGAGCAGCTCCTGGGTATCGCGGATCGGCTCGCCGTTGAACTCGAGCGCTTCGAGGGTCTTGGTCGACTTGCGCCAGACGATGCGCACCCCGCGCGAGACCTGGTAGAACTCGGTCTCCCCCTCCCACACGCCGTCGCGGAAGAGGTAGGTGATCATGCGCCTGAACTGCCTGCCCGACACCTTGATCATGTAGACCGGGCCGTCGAAGGGCGTGTTCTCGATCATGTCCTGGTACTCGATGATGGGTCCGAGCTCCTTCTTGCGGATGGAACCCGAGCCGAACAGCATGATGCCGTAGCTGCTGCCGTCCACGAGGATGTCGGCGTAGAGGTTGCCGAGCTCCGTCTCCTGCTCGCGGCTGGGGTGCGTGAGCTTGCGCGCGAGGTGCGTCACGACGCGCTTGTACTTGCGGTCCGTGCTCTCGCGGTAGGTGTCGAGCGTCTGCTCCATGATGGGGTCGGTCGGCGCCGTCGTCTCATCGATGGGCACGCACTCCCAGGAGCAGCGCGCGAGCTTGTGCGTGGCGTTGTCGTAGTAGATCTCGAAGCGCCCGATCTGCCCGGTGCCGAAGCCCGCCTGCACGATGGGCACGCCGTTCACGACCTCGGGCTCCTCCATGAAGGTGTGCGAGTGGCCGCCGATGATGAAGTCGACGCCCCAATCGGGGTCGAGCAGCCCGGCGAGCTCGCGGTCCTTCTCGATGCCGATGTGGGTGATAAGGATGGTGAGATCGGTGCCGGTCGTGCGGTAGTTGTCGCAGATGACGCCGATCTCGCGCGCGGCCTCCTTGATGTCGACGAACGAGCCGATGACCGCCTCGTTCCTGGTGGACGAGAGCACCTCCTGCGTCAGGATGCCGATGCACAGGATCCTGAGGCCGCCGATCTCGAGGTTGATGAAGGGCTGGAACAGGCGGGTGTTGTTGAGCGTCACGTAGAGGTCGGCGTTGATGATCGTAGTCGACCTCATGGTTGCCGATCGTGGCCACATCGGGGTTGAGGATGTTCACGAGGTCGATGGTCGAGAGGCCCAGGAACTCGGAGTCGATGACCGAACCGCGGAACATATCGCCGGCGATGACGTAGGCGGTGTTGGGGTTCTCGCTCCGCGCCTTGCGGACGTAGCCCGACAGCAGCGAGAGGCCGCCCGTGGCGACGCCGCCCTCGTCCTTGGGGAGGAACGCGCCGTGCATGTCGTTGGAGTGGAGGAGCGTGAGGTGGGTGGTCGCCATGGGTCATCCTTTGCGACGGTGAGCAGGCTGTGCCACTATTGTCGCATAAGCCCGCACGTCCAGCCGATTGGAGCGCGACATGCCCGTCGACCTCATCATCAGGACGAACCGTCTCTTCACCTCCATCGGAGATGCCAGCGCTCCCGGCGCCGTCGCCATCTCGGGCGACCGGATCGCCGCCGTCGGGAGCCCCGAGGGTGTCTGCGCGCTTGCCGGACCCGGGACGCGCGTGCTCGATCTGGGCGATGCCTTCGTATGCCCCGGTTTCCACGACGCGCATCTCCACTTCACGAGCTCGGCCATCGGACGCTCGCGGTTCGCGGTCTTCTGCGAGGGCGATTCGCCCGAGGAGTGCCGTGCTCGACGCGCGCTGGCCCGACAGGCCCGTGGTCCTGCAGTCGGGGGACTGCCACAACCTCTGGCTCAACTCGGCCGGCCTCGCAAAGCTCGGCCTCACGGACGAGTCGGTGCCGCCGGCGGGAGGCACCTACGCAAAGGACGCTGACGGGCATCTCACGGGCATCATCCAGGAGACCGCCTCGATGGCGCTCGTGCCGCAGACCATGGCGGGGCTCTCCGAGGACGGCGCTGCCCGGCATCGAGGACCTCGTGCGCGACCGGTATTACGAGCGCCTGCTGGACGAGGGCTCGCTCACGGTGCGCATGAGCCTCTTCCCCACCGCGCTCGAGGACCTCTCGCGGGCACGCGAGCTGCGCGGACGCCTCGGGAGCAACCCGTACCTGCGCGTCGGCGGCCTCAAGCAGTTCTTCGACGGCGTGTCGTCGACGCATACCGCCTGGCTGATCGACGAGTACGCGAACCCCTACTTCCCCGGCGACTGCGGCCGTCCGAGCATCGACCCCGAGCTCATGCGCCGCATCGTGCTCGCCGCCAATGCCGAGGGGTTCGCGGTGCGCATCCACACGATCGGCGACCGCGCCATCCGCACGGCCCTCGATATCTTCGAGGAGTCCGCGCGGGTGAACGGCACGCTCGCGTACGGCCATAACGGCCTCGAGCACCTCGAGGGCTTCGCACCTGGCGACATGGAGCGCCTGGCTTCGCTCGACGTCGTGGCGAACGTGCAGCCGCCGCATGCGACGCAGGACCCCGACCAGTACGAACGCGACCTCGCCGAGCCCCGCGTCCAGCTCATGTGGCCGTTCGCGAGCTACGTCCGCCTCGGGGCGCGCTTCTCGTTCGGCACGGATTCCCCCGTGGTGGGCATCGACAGCAGGAACGTCATCTACGACGCCGTCACGCGCCGCGATGCAGTCACCAAGCTGCCGCCCGATGGGTGGCATACCGGCGAATGCATCTCGGCGGCCGATGCCGTGCGCGCCTATACGCTGGGCTCCGCGTACGCCTGCGGGCGCGAGGACGAGCTTGGCACCCTCGAGCCGGGCAAGCTCGCCGACATCTGCGTGCTTTCCCACGATATCGTGGGCACGCCCGGTGCGCCCGTCGACCCCGAGGAGATCCTCTCCGCCGAGGTGCTCATGACCATCGTCGGCGGAAAGATCGTCTACGAGGCTTAGCGCATGGGGACAGGTTGTTCGTTCCCTTTTGGCACAGAGGGACAGGTTCACACGCCGAAGGATCCCTAAAGGAAAAGGGACAGGCGTGAACCTGTCCCTCTGTGCCAAAAGGGAACGAACAACCTGTCCCCATGCGCCTAGTAGTTGAGCGCCTGCTCCTCGAAGTAGCTCTGAGGATGGTTGCAGACCGGGCACATCTTGGGGGCGGTGGCACCGACATGCAGGTGGCCGCAGTTGATGCACTTCCACACCTTCACGCCCTCGCGGGTGAAGACCTCGCCGGCCTCGACCTGGGCGGCGAGCTTGCGATAGCGCTCCTCATGGGCCTTCTCGATGGCGCCGACCATCTTGAACTTGGCCGCGATCTCGGTGAAGCCCTCCTCCTTGGCGGTCTCCGCGAAGCCCGCGTACATGGAGGTCCACTCCTCGTTCTCGCCGGCGGCAGCGGCAAGCAGGTTGTCGAGGGTGCCGGGCACCTCGCCGCCGTGCAGGTACTTGAACCAGATCTTGGCATGCTCGCGCTCGTTGCCGGAGGTCTCGGTGAAGATGTTGGAGATCTGGACGTAGCCCTCCTTCTTGGCCTTGCTCGCGAAGTACGCGTACTTGTTGGTGGCCTGGGACTCGCCCGCGAACGCGAACTCGAGGTTCTTCTTGGTCTGGGAGCTCTCGAAATCGACTGCCATGGTCTCTCCTCTCGAATGGTTGGTGACTTCCCCTCGTCACCCTCCTATGATAGCGCAATCAGGTATGCCACAATCCGCGCTCCCACTCGCAGAATCCCTCTTTCGCCAACTGGTCGAGCAGGGCTGCGACATCGGCATCGGACAGTGCGTCGCGTCCGGCGGCGAGCTCCGAGCGGCTCAGATCCGCCGCGAGCTCGGCTGTCGTCGCACCCTCCCTGCGGGCGAGCAGCGCGCGGACGAGCGCGGCGCGCTTCTGACGGTTCGAGCCCTCGAAGCGCGACTGCCGCGTGTAGGCGCGAGACCGGCGCGAGGGGTTGGGCAGGGTCTTCTTGAGGTACGCGCCGTAATCGAGCAGCGCGTAGTACCATCCGCGCGGATCGATGAGGCCGTCTCCCCCGTCGGGCGGGCAGGTCGCATCGACGAGCGGGAGAAGGTCGCGATCGGGAACGTCCTCCTCCTCGGCGAAGAGCTCATGCAGGAAGACCGCGCGCACATTGGTCTCGAGGTAGACGGCATGCAGGTTGAAGGAGAAGGCCCTGATGCCAGCCGCCGTCGCGGGGCCGATACCGGGAAGCGCCCTCAGCGACCGCTCGTCAGCGGGGAAGCTCCCACCCGCCTCGGAGATTTGCTGCGCGGCATGGAGGAGCGCAAGCGCGCGGCGGTTGTATCCCATGCCCTGCCACTCCTCAAGCACGTCGGAGGCGCTCGCGGCGGCAAGCGCGTCGACGGTCGGGAAGCGTTCGAGCCAGCGCTGCCAGCGGCCGTCGACACGGCTGACCTGCGTCTGCTGGAGCATGACCTCGGAGAGCCAGATGGCGTAGGGGTCGCGCGTGCGGCGCCAGGGCAGGTCGCGGTAGAGGACGGCGCCCTGCTCAGCCACTGCGGCGCGGAACGCGTCGAGGCGGCTCGGTTCGATTGGGACGATCATGGACGTGCGCTACCTCCCCGTGGGGGTGAGACCGAATGCGGTGCCGACGTCGGGCGAAAGCCCGTTCATCACCACATCATAGAGCGAAACGGAGGCGAGGTAGTCGCGCAGCATGCGCTCGGCAGTGCACCAGATCGGATTGAAGGGGCAGGTATCCTTGCGCGGACAGGGCTCACCCTCCTCCTCCGAGATCACGCATGTCGCGATCTCGACCGGTCCCTGGACGGCCTCGATGATATCGAGCAGCGGCGTCTCGTGGGGATCGATCGCAAGGCGCATGCCCCCGTGGGCGCCGCGGATGCTCTCCACGATGCCGTGCGATGCGAGATCGTGCTGGATCGCCCGGGCGAATGAATAGGGCACGCCGTTATCCTCGGCTGCTGCACGCGCCGACACGATGCGCCCCGGATTCTTAACAAGGCACATGAGCATGCGCAGCGCATAGTCGGTCTTCTTCGAGATCTCCACGTCTCCCCCCTAGCCGCGGAAGCATGCCATCGGCATGCGGAATCTGCCTAGCATATGCTAACTGCTCGCGAATTAATTAAACTGAATCGGTGCATCGTCTTTCGGCACAGCCATACCAATAACGGTGTAAAAGGTCAAAAATGGCGTAAACGGTCGTTGAAACGTCCCAATTGGTAATGGGGAGGACCGTATTAGCCGCGGCGGAGCAGCTCGAGTTTGGCGCGCATCTCATCGGAGAGGCGTTCCCCCAGCGTCGTGTGGTAGTTCGCGCGGTCTGCGACGGCCGTGGCGATGTCGCGGTCGACGAGCTCGAACTCGTGGGCGATGAGCGAGGATGAGAGGCTCTTCACCGGCACGCCGCCGATGGTTGCGCGCACCGTGCGGTCGGATGTCGCGACCGTGGTGTCGCGTCCCTGATGGCGCGCCTCGACCGCCAGCTGTTCGATCACCTCATCGGCATCCTGGCCCGTATGGGAGAAGACCACGCGCACGCTCCCCGAGGCGAGGTTGGGACGGTCGGGCGAGAGGTTGCCCGCCCCGTCGAACACCACGACGGGATCGTAGGAGCCCTGCGCGAAGGCCGCGACATCCGCGAGCAGAGCCTCGCGGGCACGCAGGTAGGGGTCGGTGTCGCCCTCATCGATGAGGTGGGCGTAGCGCTCGGTCGCGCGGATGACGTTGTAGCCGTCGACCACGAGCAGCTCGCGACGCCGATCAGGCATGCCCGCCCGTCCTTCTCAGCCATTCGTAGCAGAAGACTGTGGTGGCCTGCGCGACGTTGAGCGACTCGATGCGGCCCAGCTGCGGCAGCTTGGCGAGGAAATCGCACTTCTCGAGCACGAGCTGCGAGATGCCGGCTCCCTCGGAGCCCATGACGAGCGCGAGGCGGCCCTCGACGGGCGCATCCCAGATGCCCTGCTCGGCATGCTCGCTCGCACCGCAGACCCAGAAGCCCTCCTTCTTGAGGTCCTCGAGGGCGCGGGAGAGGTTCGGGACCTGCGCGATGGGCAGATGGAGCACCGCGCCGGCGGAGGTCTTGTAGGCTCCGACGCCCACGCGGGCGGCCCGCGCGTTGGCGATGACGACGCCGGCGGCGCCCACGACCTCGGCCGAGCGCACGATGGCGCCGAAATTGCCCTCGTCGGTCACGTGGTCGAGCACGATCACGATGGCGTCGCCCTCGCCCGCAGCGCGCACGATCTCGGAGATCGAGGCGTACTCGAAGGGACGCGTGCGAACCATGATGCCCTGGTGCGCGCCGTGGGACGACATCTGGTCGAGGCGCGATTTGCTCACGTGCTCGATCGGGACGTCCATCTCGGCGAGCTCGGCGGTGAGGCGCTTCAGCGTCATGTCGGTGGCATCGGCGTCGGCGATGAAGGCGCTCTTGATGGGGAGCCCCAGCTCGAGCGCCTCGGCGACCGCGCGGCGCCCCTCGATGATGTCGCCCGTCGGAGCGTCGGAGGGACGCTTGGCCTGCGCGGCACGGGGCTTGCCCCCCTGCGTGCGCGCGGGAGGACGGCCCTTCCCCTTCCGCTCCTCGGGATCGGGTAGGTTGCGCGGGACGATCTTGTTCTTGTTCTGCCGCTTGCCGTTTCCGCCGCGCACATCGCGGCCCGGCGTGCGGGACTGGTTCTTCGCCATGCTGCTGCCCGCCTATTCCTTCGTGCGCAGACGCGCGCCGGACGCCGTGTCCTCGACCACGAGACCGAGGGCGGTGATGCCGTTGCGGATCGCGTCGGCCACGCCCCAGTTCTTCGCAGCTCGAGCGGCTGCGCGTGCGGCGAGCAGCACCTCCGCTGCCTCGGAGGGAGACGTGCCCGCATAGCCTGCATGCTCGGCGGCCAGATCGACGAGCTCGGCCGGGAGCTCGTCGGCATCCGTCGCCTTGGCGAGGTTGACGCCGAGCACGCCCGAGAGCTCGCAGAGCATGTCGGCGGCGCGCAGGCAGGGAGCCGTGGAGATGGTGTCGCCCGCATCTGCGAGGTACTTGTTCGCCGTGGTGACGAGGCCGAAGATGGCGGCAAGGCCGCCCGCGGAGTTGAAGTCGTCGTCCATCGCGGTGACGAACTCCTCGCGCGTCGCGTCGATGGCGGCGCCGAACGCGCGGTCGAGCTCGGTGAGGACGCCGTCCTGCGGGGCGTTCTTGGCGGCCCAGCGCAGGTTCTTGACGCAGGTGGTGAGGCGCTCGAGCGTGCCGACCGCACCGTCGAGGCGCTCGAACGAGAAGTCGAGCGGCGCGCGGTAGTGGGTCTGCAGCATGAGCAGGCGCACGGCATCCGCCGGGTACTTGTCGAGGATCTCCTTGAGCGTGAAGAAGTTGCCCAGGCTCTTGGACATCTTGTCGCCCTCGACGCGCAGCATGCCCGTGTGCATCCACACGTTGGCGAGCGCGCCGTGCCAGGCGCACATGGCCTGAGCGGTCTCGTTCTCGTGGTGCGGGAAGATGAGGTCGCTTCCGCCGCCGTGGATGTCGATCGGGGTGCCCAGGTAGCGGTGGATCATCGCGCAGCACTCGGTGTGCCAGCCCGGACGTCCGTCGCCCCACGGGGAGGGCCAGCTCGGCTCGCCCGGCTTCGCGGCCTTCCAGAGCGCGAAGTCGAAGGGGTCGCGCTTCTCGTCGTTCACCTCGACGCGCTCGCCTGCGCGCAGCTGGTCGAGGTCGCGGCCCGAGAGGATGCCGTAGGCGCCGTCGCTGCGGACCGAGAAGTACACGTCGCCCGAGGGCACCTCGTAGGCGTTGCCCTGCTCGATGAGGAGCTGGATCATCTCCTGCATGGCCTCGATCTCGCGCGTCGCGCGCGGGCGGATGTCGGGGTCGAGGATGCCGAAGCGGTGCATCTGCTCGATGAAGGCGGCGGAGAACTCCTCTGCCACCTCGGCGGATGTGCGCCCCTGCTCGTTGGCGCGGTTGATGATCTTGTCGTCGACGTCGGTGAGGTTCTGGGCGAACGTGACCTGGTACCCCTTGAACATGAGGTAGCGACGGATCATGTCGAACGAAAGGAACGTGCGCGCGTTGCCGATGTGGATCTGGTCGTAGACCGTGGGGCCGCACACGTACATGCGCACCTTGCCCTCGTCGATGGGCGTGAACTCCTGCTTCTTATGGAACTGCGTGTTGTAGATCTGCATGGGTGCTCCTTGCTCAGATGGGTTCGTCGGTCGGGTGTGCTCAGGATGTGCGACATCGGCTGTCGTCGATGAGGGCGACGGCGAATGCCTCGATGCCCTCCTTGCGGCCGACGAAGCCCAGATGCTCGGTGGTGGTTGCCTTCACGCCCACGTGCTCGGTGGGGATCCCCATGGCGCGCGCGAGGTTGGCGCGCATCGCCTCGCGGTGCGGGGCGAGCTTGGGCGCCTGCGCGGCGACGGTGGCGTCGACGTCGACGATCTCGAAGCCCTGCCCGCGCAGGAGGTCGGCGACGCGGCTGAGCAGGACGAGGGAATCAGCCCCCTCGTAGGCGGGATCGGTGTCGGGGAACAGCGTGCCGATATCGCCCGCGCGCGCAGCGCCGAGCAGGGCATCCGCGACGGCGTGGGCGAGCACGTCGGCATCGGAATGGCCGGCCAGACCACGGTCGCAGGGCACGTCGACGCCTCCAAGGATGAGCGGCCGCCCCTCGCAGAAGGCATGGACGTCGTAGCCGTGTCCGATCCTCATGCCAGCACCTCCCCGCGGTCCGACCGGATGGCGAGGAGCGCCTCGGCGACGGCGAGGTCCTCGGGATAGGTGACCTTGATGTTGGGCGATGCGGGCTCGACGCAGCGCACGATGCCGCCGGCACGCTCCACGAGGCTCGCATCGTCGGTGCCGATGAAATCCTCGAAGGCCGCGTTCGCGTAGGCATCCTCGAGCACACGCGTGCGGAAGGTCTGCGGGGTCTGGGCGGCCCAGTAGAAGCTGCGATCGGGCGTGGAGACCACGATGCCGTCCTCCACGAGCTTCAGCGTATCGGTCACGCGCGCCGAGACGAGCGTGCCCGCGAGCGCGGGGTCGCAGCGGAGCACCGCGATGGCGCGCTCGATGGTCGAGGTCTCGATGAGGGGGCGCGCCGCATCGTGGATGGCCACGTAGGCGTAGCCGCGCGGCATGGCGGCCAGCCCCGACGCCACCGATTCCTGACGCACCTCGCCCGCATCGGCGAAGGTGACGGGCGTCGAGATCGCGAGGTCGGAGACGATTGAGCGCATCTCGTCGGCGCGGTCGGGAGCGCAGACGATCACGATGCGGGCGACCGACGGCGCGGCATCGAAGGCGATGAGCGACCACGCGATGATGGGACGGCCGGCGAGCTCCACGAACTGCTTGCCGTGTGGGTCGCCGAAGCGCATGCCGACGCCGCCCGCCACGATGATCGCGACGGTGTCGGCTGCGCGGATGCCCTCGTCGAGGCGCGCAGGAGCGGCGCAGGCTGTCGGCTGGCAGCCTCCCATCACCTGCGTCCCCACATGCGGTGCAGGCTGTCGGCCAGGACGTCGGGATTGTTGACGCCCACCTCTTCGAGCTTGGCGGGATCCTCATCGACGGCGGCGACGATATCCTGCAGCGAGCCGTACTCGTCGATGATCTTGTCGGCCATGCCCTTGCGCACGACCGAGACGCGGTTGAGGGTACGCAGGCCCAGCGGTGTCATGATGGAGTCGACGTTGAGGTCGTCGTAACCCAGGATGCGCGCCACGTTCCGGGGCGTGCGCAGCTGGTCGTTGGGCGTCTTGCGGAACTCCTCGCGGATGGCGGCGGCGTTTGCCTCGGACGAGTCGAGCGCGTAGTCGCGGATGAGCAGCGTGTACTCCTCGTCGATGGTGCCCGCGTACTCCTGGCGCTGCATGTCGATGACGCGCCCGTTGCGACCGAGCTCCACGAGGCAGCCGTCGAGCTCCTCGGCGGATGTCATGAGCATCTCGCAGAGGTAGATGACGCTGGAGACGTCGGCGAGCGTCACGAAGTTGTTGAGCTCGAGCGTGGAGAGGCGCAGGAGCTGGCGGTCGAGCTGCTCGCGCGTGCTCTGCATGATGCCCGTGAGCTGCGTGGCTGTCGACATGACCTCGGACGTCGACTTGAGCTGCGAGCCCTTGCCGTCGACGTAGACGTTGACGACCTGGCGGCGCTCGGAGATGGAGATGACGATGGCATCGGTGAGCAGGCTCATGCGCGCCGCGGTGCGGTGGCGCGTGCCCGTCTCGGTGGTGGGGAGCGTGGGATCGGGGTTCAGGTGGAAGTTGGCGCGCAGGATCTTGGTGAAGTCCTTGTCGATGACCACGGCGCCGTCCATCTTGCAGAGCTCGAACAGACGGCTCGCGGTAAAGGACACGTCGAGCTTGAATCCGTCGGTGCCAGCCGAGATGACCGCATCCTCGTCTCCGATGGTGATGAGCGCGCCGAGGTGCCCCGCGATGATCATATCGAGGGCTGTACGCAGCGCGGTTCCCGGCGCGCACATGCGCAGGGCCTGCTCGCGGCGCTGTTTGGGGCTGATCGCTTCCTGTTTGGCTTCTTGGACGTCCATACGGTCCTCTTCTGATGGCTCGGCATACCTGCATAAAGTATAGCGTGAACCGCCCGCGCCTCGCGCGCGGACGGTTACGCGATATGCGATTGGAGAGGCCCGTCCCCGGCCTGCCCCAGGGGGCTACTCCTCAGAGGAGAGCGACCCTCCCGTGCGCGGCGAAGGAGCCGCGATGCTGCGGTCCGCCGGCGGGAGCGACGTGCCCATGCTCGTGCGCAGGCGCGGCTTCGGGATCTCGCCCGTCGTCTTGGAGAACGTGATCTTGCCGTCCTCGAAGCCCACGAGCACGATGTCGCCGGCATGCCAGCTGCCGCCGAGGAGCTCCTCGGAGAGCGGGTCCTCGATGAGGGTCTGGATGGCGCGGCGCAGCGGGCGGGCGCCGTAGACCGGGTCGGTGCCTCGGGCTTGAGCGAGGTGAACACGACGATCTCGTCGACACGGTTCAGGAACTCGGGTCGGAAGGCCTTCTTGAGCTCGGTGGTGACGCGGCTCTTGATCTCCTTGTCGGAGAGGCCCGTGTCGCCGGAGGCGGAGAAGCCCATCGTGGAGGTGTGCGCGATGTCGCGCGCGCCGATGTTGGAGGTCATGATGATGACCGTGTTGGAGAAGTCGACCGTGCGGCCCTGGCCGTCGGTGAGGCGGCCCTCGTCGAGGATCTGGAGCAGGATGTTGAACACATCCGGGTGCGCCTTCTCGATCTCGTCGAAGAGCACGACGGAGTACGGACGGCGGCGGACGGCCTTGGTGAGCTCGCCGCCCTCGTCATAGCCCACGTATCCCGGAGGGGCGCCGACGAGCTTGGAGACGGCGTGCTTCTCCATGAACTCGGACATGTCGTAGGAGATGAGCGCGTCCTCGCTTCCGAAGAGGAACTCGGCGAGCGCCTTGGCGAGCTCGGTCTTGCCCACGCCCGACGGGCCGAGGAAGATGAACGAGCCGCCGGGACGGCGCGGGTCCTTGAGGGGCGAGCGGCTGCGGCGGATGGCGCGGCTCACGGAGCTGACGGCCTCGTCCTGCCCGACGACGCGCTCGTGGAGCGCATCCTCGCAGCGCAGGAGCTTGGATGCCTCGGCCTCGGTGAGGTTGGAGACGGGGACGCCCGAGATGGACGAGACCACGTCGGCGATGTCCTGCTCGTCGACGATGACGATGTTGGCGTCGAGCTGCTCGCGCCACGCGGACTCGAGCTCCTCGCGCTTGGCGGTGAGCGCCTTCTCCTCGTCGCGCAGGTGCGCGGCGCGCTCGTACTCCTGGGCTGCCGCGGCGGCGGCCTTCTCGTCCTTGCAGCGGATGAGAGCGGCGTCGACCTCGGCGATCTCGGGCGGCAGGCTCATCTTGTGGATGCGCGTGCGTGCGCCGGCCTCGTCGAGGATGTCGATGGCCTTGTCGGGCAGGAAGCGGTCCTGCACGTAGCGGTCGGACAGCGTGACGGCGGCCATGATGGCGGCGTCGGTGTAGCGCACGTGGTGGTGCTTCTCGTAGCGGTCCTGCAGGCCGCGGATGATCTCGACCGTGTCGTTGACCGACGGCTCGCCGATGTTGACGGGCTGGAAGCGGCGCTCGAGCGCGGAGTCCTTCTCGATGTGCTTGCGGTACTCGTCGGCCGTGGTGGCGCCGATGACCTGGATCTCGCCGCGCGAGAGGGGCGGCTTCAGGATGGCTGCGGCGTCGAGCGAGCCCTCAGCGGAGCCCGCGCCCATGATGGTGTGGAACTCGTCGATGAACAGGATGTCGTTCTTGGAGTCCTCGAGCTCGCGCACGACCTTCTTCATGCGCTCCTCGAACTCGCCGCGGTACTTGGAGCCCGCCACGAGGCTTGCCACGTCGAGCGTCCAGATGCTCTTGCCACGCAGGATATCGGGCACGTTGCCGCCCGCGATGAGCTGCGCGAGGCCCTCGACGATGGCGGTCTTGCCCACGCCGGGGTCGCCGAGGATGAGCGGGTTGTTCTTCTGGCGGCGGGCCAGGATCTGCATGACGCGCTCGATCTCGGCGTCGCGGCCGATGACCGGGTCGAGCTTGCCGTCGGTGGCGAGCTTGGTGAGGTTGCGGCCGTAGGTCTCGAGCATCGAACCGTCATCCTGCGAGGTGGGCTGCTGGAAGCCGAACATGCCGTTCTCGTTGCGCATGCCTGCGCCGACGGGACCCTGCTCGGTGCCCTTGTTCTTGTCGATGAGCTCGTTGACGGCGTTGCGGACGGCGTCGCCCGAGAGGCCGAGCGCGCGCAGCGCGTCCATCGCGCGGCCGTTGCCCTCGGCGACGATGCCGAGGAGCAGGTGCTCGGTGGCGATGTAGGTCTGGCCATGGGTCATGGTCTCGCGATAGGCGCCCTCGAGCACGCGCTTGGCGCGGGGCGTGAAGGGGATGTGGCCGCCGGGGACGGGCTCGGTCTCCTCGGTGGAGAGCTCCTTGATGGTGTGGAGCGTCTCCTCGTAGGTGACATCGAGCTTGGCGAGCGCCTGGGCGGCGATGCCCTCCCCCTCCTTGATGAGGGCGAGCAGCAGGTGCCCGGTGCCCACGTACATCTGGCCGAGGTTGCGCGCCTCGTCCTGCGCGATGCTCATCACCTTGCGGGCCTTATCGGTGAATTTCTCGAACATGCACTGATCTCCTTGCTGATGGGATGCGGGCGACAAGACCGCCCGCAGCGTATTCCCCTCATGTGTACCCATTATACGTGCGGGTATTTCACGCGAGGGTTTCCGCGCGGGCGGGCAGGTCGTTCCGACAGGCCCCTCTTCCGAGGGCTGGTGCTAGTAGAGCTTGGCTCCTGCGGGGATGGCGTCATCGAGCATGAGGAAGTTCAACGCCTCCTTGCCATCCTCGTGGTGGATGGCCGAGATGAGCATGCCGCAGCTGTCGATGCCCATGAGGGAGCGCGGCGGCAGGTTCACGATCGCAACGGCCGTCTTGCCCACGAGCTCCTCGGCGCTGTAGTAATCCTTGATGCCCGAGAGGATGATGCGGTCGGTGCCGGTGCCGTCGTCGAGCGTGAACTTGAGGAGCTTCTTGCCCTTGGGCACCTCCTCGCAGGCCTTGATCTTGACCACGCGGAAGTCGGACTTGCTGAACGTGGAGAAGTCGACCTGGTCGGCGAAGAGCGGCTCGATGTAGATGCCCTCCTGCGGGATCTGCGGTGCGGCGGGCTCCTCGGCGGGCGCGGCCTCGGCGGTCTTCGCGTAGATGTCGCCGACGGGCGCGATGGCCTTCATGGCCTCGAGCGTCGCGGCGAAGACCTCGTCGAGCTCCATGCCGAGCAGCTCGGCGCCCTGCGCGATGATGTCGCGGTCGCAACCGGCGGCGAAGGCCTTCGTCTTGAACTTCTTCTTGAGCGACTTGACCTCCATGTCGGTGACGCTGCCGCTCGGGCGCATCTTCGCCACGGCCTGGATCAGGCCGGAGAGCTCGTCGACGGTGTAGAGCCACTTCTCCATCTTGGCCTCGGGCTTGGGCAGATCGGGGTTGTGGTCGGAGTTGTGCGTCTGGATGGCGTGGATGAGCTCGGGCGTCCCACCTGCCTCGGCGATGATCTCGCCCGCCTTGACGGTGTGGGCGGTCGCATCCTGGAACTTCTCCCAGTCGAGGTCGTGCAGCAGGCCGACCTGGCCCCAGAACTCGACGTTGGCGGGGTCCTCCTTGGCGGCGAAGTAGCGCATGAGCGCCTCGAGGGTCTCGCCGTGCGCGATGTGGAACGGGTCCTCGTTGTACTGCTTGAGGAGCGCCAGCGCCTGCTTGCGCGTGAGGCCGGTCTTGAGCTCGCCGTCGTTGCCGGTCGCGCGCCTGACGCCCGCCTCGGGCTTCATGTGCGGGAAGAGCAGGACGTCGCGGATGGAGCCCTCGTCGCAGAAGAGCATGATCATGCGGTCGATGCCGAAGCCGATGCCGCCCGCCGGGGGCATGCCGTACTCGAGCGCGCGGATGTAGTCGGCGTCGTAGTCCATGGCCTCCTCGTCGCCCGCGGCCTTGGCCTCGACCTGCGCGAGGAAGCGGCCCTCCTGGTCGACGGGGTCGTTGAGCTCGGAGAACGCGTTGGCATACTCATGGCCGGCGATGATGAGCTCGAAGCGGTCGGTGAGGCGCGGGTCGTCGTCCTTGCGCTTGGCGAGCGGCGAGACCTCGACGGGATAGTCGCACACGAACGTGGGATCGACGATGCTCGCCTCGCCCAGCTCGTCGTAGAGCTCGAAGAGGAGCTTGCCGGATCCCCAGCTCGCATCCCACTCGATGCCGTGCTCGTCGCAGAGCGCGCGCAGCTCCTCGACCGGCGTGTCGATGGTGAGCTCGCGGCCGCAGACGTCGCTTGCGATCTCGGCGATGCTGGCGGAGCGCCAGGGGCTCGCGAGGCTGATCTTCTGGCCCTGGTACTCGATGACATCTCCCTTGCCCACGACGCGCGCACACGCCTGGAAAAGCTTCTCGGAGAGCTCCTTCATGCCGTCGAGGTCGGAGAAGGCGCAGTAGGCCTCCATCGAGGTGAACTCGGGGTTGTGCGTGAGGTCCATGCCCTCGTTGCGGAACTGGCGGCCGATCTCGAAGACGCGGTCCATGCCGCCCACGATGCAGCGCTTGAGGTGGAGCTCCGTGGCGATGCGCAGGTAGCACTCCTGGTCGAGCGCATTGAAGTGCGTGGTGAAGGGGCGCGCGTTGGCGCCGCCGAGCGTCTCCTGCAGGATGGGCGTCTCGACCTCGAGGTAGCCCTGGTCCTCCATGAAGCGCCTGATGCCGGAGATGATCCGCGAGCGGTTGACGAACGTCTCCTTGACCTCGGGGTTCATGATGAGGTCGACGTAGCGCTGGCGGTAGCGGACCTCGCGGTCGGAGAGGCCGTGGAACTTCTCGGGCAGCGGGCGCACGGACTTGGAGAGCATGCGCAAAGACTCGGTCGCGATGGAGAGCTGGCCGCGGTTGGTGCGCATGATGCGGCCCGTCGCCTCGACGATGTCGCCCATGTCGACGGAGTCGAGCAGCGCCCAGCCTGCCTCGTCCATCGTGTTGATGCGGCAGAACAGCTGGATGGTGCCCGTGGCATCCTGAAGGTCGATGAAGGCGAGCTTGCCGTGGCGGCGGAACGCCCTCACGCGGCCGCCGACGGTGAAGAGCGCGTTGAGCGGGCCCTCGGCGCCGTCCTCGATCCAACCGTACTCGCGCTCGATGTCGGCGATGGTCCAATCGACGCTGCTCTTGACGGGATAGGGGTTGATGCCTGCATCGAGCAGGGACTGGCGACGGTTCAGGCGCGTGGCGCGCTCGTCGATGTGCTGGGACTGGATGGACTCATCTGCCATGGTTCGCTCCTTTTTAAAACCTGCGCCCCGCGCTGCTTTCCGCAGTCACGGGGCGCTGTCGTTGCTATGCGCTGATGACTAGCGGGTGATTCCGACGATGGTGTACTTCTTTACCTTGCCCGCGGGCGTGGCGAACTCGATCTGCTCGCCCTTCTTGCGGCCGATGAGCGCGGCGCCCATGGGCGACTCGTTGGAGATGCGATGCTCGAGCGAGTTGGTCTCGGTGGTGCCCACGATGGTGAAGGTGTCGCGCTTGCCGTCTTCGGACTCGAGTTCGACGGTGCAGCCGATCGAGATCTTGGCGCTGCGGCTCTTTGAGGAGTCGACGACCTTGGCAACCGAGAGGATCTGCTTGATCTCGTTGATGCGGGCGTTGTTCTTGGCCTGCTCTTCCTTGGCCGCGTCGTACTCGGCGTTCTCGGAGAGGTCGCCGAAGCCGCGGGCCTCCTGGATGCGCTCGACGATCTCGTTGTTCTTCTCGCCCTCGCGCCACTCGAGCTCGTCGACGAGCTTCTGGCGGCCTTCCGGAGTGAGGTGGATTTCCTTGATGTTATCCATGCTAGCCTTGTGCCTTACTCGCTGGTCTTCTTCGTGGACTTCTTAGCCGTGGTCTTCTTGGCCGCGGTCTTCTTCTTGGGCGCGGGCTCCGGCTCGGGCTCGACGTCGGCATCCTCGTCGTCGGCGTCCTCGTCCTCATCCTCGGCGTCCTCGACGACTTCCTCTTCTTCCTCGTCGTCGCTCTCCATGCCCTCGCGGACATTCTTGACGGTCTGGCCGAGGCTCTTGCCGAGCTTCGGGAGGTTCTTAGGCCCGAAGATGACCAGTACGACGATCAGGATGACGATAAGCTCCATGGGGCCCATACCAAGAAACATAGAATCCTCCTAGCAACGGATTCGGCACTGCATGTGCGAAAATACTGCACAGGACAGTATAGCCAAAAACACACGCGCAGAACAGTCTCCACGCGCAAACCACTACGATAGAGTTCTGGTATTCCCCACAGGAAGGTAATCTTTCGTGCCAACGTGGGCCATCGTCATAATCGTCGTCTCGCTTCTCGTGTCGGCCGTGTTCTGGTCGCTCCCGTGGCTTCTGAAGCTGCGCGGCGTCGAGATGCGGCGCCGTTCGCTGTTCGGGACGATGCTCATCTTCGAGCACGCCGACGAGGACGGCACGCCGGTCAGGCTCCTCAACGTCGACGGCACATTCCAGTCGGCGACCTACCTCTCCGACGAGCTCTGGGCCGAGCTCGTGTGCGCGTACCACCGGACCATGGTCGACGAGATCGACCGCCACGGGCGGGTGCGCAGCGTGCTCGTCATCGGCGGCGGGGGCTACTCGCTGCCCAAGCACCTGGTCGCGCACACGAAGCGCATGGAGGTGACCGTCGTCGAGATCGACCCCAAGATCACGCAGGTCGCACGCGAGCGCTTCTTCCTCGACCGCGCGGAGGAGCTCGCGGGCGAGCGCCTCGTGCTCGTCAACGCCGACGGCTGGGAGTACCTGCGAGGATGCGGCAGGACCTTCGACGTCATCGTCAACGATGCGTTCTCGGGGGCGCGCCCGCTGGGAGCGCTCGGCAATGCGGAGGGCGCGGCGCTCATCCGCGCGCATCTCTCCGAGCGGGGCATGTACCTCGCCAACGTGCGCTCGCCGCTCGAAGGGCGGAAGGCGAAGGTGCTGGAGGATGTGCGCGACGCGTTCGCGCGGGAGTTCGGCAGCGTCGAGGTCATCCCCGAGCGCCCCGATGAGCCCGAGGTGCTCGCGAACAACGTGCTCGTGGCGCGTGTGGAAGCCTAGCTGAAGACGGAGATGCGGATGAACGGGGCTGCCGCCGATGCGGTGCCGGCGTCGTCCTGCTGC
>CADBJR010000017.1 GCA_902795065.1 uncultured Coriobacteriaceae bacterium | reverse complement strand
CATCCTGAACGGCCTCGGCAAGGACGCCGCCCAGATCATCGCCCGCATCAACGGCTTCACCTATGTCCAGACCAAGTTCGACTACTTCACCGGCGAGCTCGAGGTCGTCCAGACCATCCCGTACTCCGACGGCCCGCGCTCCAAGGTCAACTGCTACGGCGCCGACGATGTCCGCGAGGGCGTCGCGATCATGTGGCATGAGAACGTCGACATCTCCATCACCGGCAACTCCACCAACCCCACGCGCTTCCAGCACCCGGTTGCGGGCACGTACTTCAAGGAGCGCACGCTTGCCGGCAAGAAGTACTTCTCCGTGGCATCCGGCGGCGGCACCGGCCGCACGCTGCACCCGGACAACATGGCCGCCGGCCCCGCCTCCTACGGCATGACCGACACCATGGGCCGCATGCACAGCTCCGCCCAGTTCGCCGGCTCCTCCTCGGTGCCCGCGCACGTGGACATGATGGGTCTCATCGGCATGGGCAACAACCCCATGGTCGGCTGCACCGTCGCGTGCGCCGTCGCCGTGAACGCCGCCCTCAACGGCTAGAGCCTATCTCACGCACGGCTTCAGGGCCGGCACCGCACGGTGCCGGCCCTTTTCTTGTGCCGATGACCCGGGATATCCGTTGACTCAGTGTGCTGATTCGCCGGTCATCACTGAGTCAATCTGCAGCTTGGACGCCATCGACCGAGAAATGCCTGATAGTCGATGTGCCGAGCTCGAGCATGCCTTCTTCGGCGCGATTGAGTCAGTGGTCCCCTTGCGGGGACCACGCTGGAAGAACACTGAGTCAATCGCAGAGCAGATGCCGATCCGCAATTACGCGCGCTCGGGCCTCACGATGATGGGGATGTTCGAGAGCGCCTCGGCGGCCTGCTCGGGCAGGTAGACCGAGAGGAGCGCGCTCGTAGCGGGGAAGACGGCGGTGCCGTCGGCGTCGATCTCGACCGCGCCCTGCTCGCCGAGCACGCACACCCAGCGCTCGCCGGCGTGCTCGACGCCGACCTCCATGCGCTTCTCGGCGCCGTCGCGGCGCGAGACGACCACGGCGCAGCCGGGACCCTCGTCGGAGCCCGCGCGGGTCCAACCCACGACGTCAGGTTCGTCGAAGTAGTCGCGCTGCTCGCCGAAGGCGCAGTTCTCGCGAATCTCCATGAGCAGCGGCAGCTCGACGACGGCGGGGATGCCGTCGTTGGGCAGGCCGTACAGGTCGGCGAAGAACACGCACGGGTAGCCCGCCTCGCGCAGCAGGATCAGCGCGTACGCGGCCGGCTTGAACCAGTGGCGCACCGTCGACTCCAGCGCCTGGTCGGGCTGGGTGTCGTGGTTCTCCACGAAGGTGACGGCGCGGATGGGGTCGGAGGCCACGAGGGTGCCGTCGAACAGGGTCCTGAAGTCGGCGCCCTCGGGGTTCTCGCTCGCGTGGAAGAAGTTGAAGTGCAGCGGCACGTCGAAGAGCGAGAGCGACTCCTCCTCGCCGATGTAGTCGGTGAGGTCGGCGAGGTCGCGCGACCAGTACTCGCCCACGACGAACAGCTCGTGGTCCACGCTGGCGCGCATGTCGGCGAGCCAGCGCCGGTAGAAGGCGCGGCTCATATGCTTGAGCGCGTCGAGGCGCAGGCCGTTCACGCCGGTGGTGCGCAGGTACCAGCGGCCCCACTTCGCGAGCTGGGCGTAGACGCGCTCGTCGGAGAGGTCCACGTCCATGCCCATGAGGTAGTCGTAGTTGCCGTTCTCGGAACGGTCGACGTCCTCGGCCCATTCCTTCTTCCCGAAGCGCCAGACGCCCGAGCGCCGCTCGGCCTCGTTCCAGTCGCAGCCGGTGAAGCAGCTCGCATCCCACACGAAATCGTCGTAGGCGCCCGCGCGGCCCGGGAAGGTGAAGCGCGTCCACGCGCACATGGCTGCGGGATCGGCGACCTCGCTGTCGCGGTCCGCGGGGTTCGTCTCGGTGGCGCCGATGAGCTCGGGCTCGTCGCCGCCCATCTTGTGGTTGAGCACGATATCGCCGAGCACCTGGATCCCCGCGTCCTGCAGGGTATGCACGGCGGTCACGTACTCCTCGCGCGTGCCGTACTTGGTGCGCACGGTCCCCTTCTGGTCGAACTCGCCCAGATCCCAGAGGTCGTAGACGCCGTAGCCCACGTCGTCGGCGCCTGCCTGGCCCTTGTAGGCGGGCGGCAGCCAGACGGCGGTGAAGCCGAGTTTCGCAAGCTCGGGGGCACGCTCGGCCATCCTACGCCAGTGCTGGCCGTCGGAGGGCAGGTACCAGCTGAACCCCTGGAGCATCATTCCATTCATATGCGCCTCCTTTCGAAAGCATCATGTCTCGACGCCTCCGCACGGCTGCGCGGAGGCATCAAGCAATTATCCTACCCATTCTCGAGCTGCTATTCGCGTCTCCATCGCTTCGTCACAAGCGCGGGCACGATGGAAACGCGCTGGATACGGCCCTACACCACGACGAAATAGAGCATCGCGAGGAACAGGTACATCCCGAAGAGGCCGAAGAAGAGGCCGTCTGCGACGCGCTTCGGGATGCGGTTGAGGAAGCGGTCCATCGCCGGGTATGCCCACCACACGATGACGGTCGCGGCGATGCTGTAGACGAGCGAGTTCTGCAGGCAGACCTGCCCCATGAAGTTGAACGGCAGCGCACGGTAATCCCAGAGGCTGTAGTCCTGGTTCACGGCCATGCCGGTGAGGAAGTCGATGCTCGTGCAGACGGCGAGGTTGAGCGCGAACGAGGCGAGCAGCGTCGGCAGCTTGCGGCCTCCGAAGCGCCTGAGGAAACGCTCCTTGAGCGGATGGAGGAGCAGGACCACCATGACGAGCGCGATGCCCTCGGCCGAGAACGGGAAGAGCCACTGGTCCCAGAGCATGATGTTCGTGGGATCGTAGTCGCCCATGAACACGCCGAGGATGATGAGGCGGCAGAAGAGGATCTCCGCCCAATGCCCGAGCATCGAGAACACGATGAAGTAGATGCCGGTGTCGCGCCAGAAGGGCCAGGTCTTGATGCGCTGGCGCAGCGGGAGCGAGCTCACGGGCGACGGCTCGTCGTTGCCGCGATCGGAGGCGTCGGGCTCGAAGAGGAACGCGTGGATCTTGGACGAGCCGATGAGGTAGGTGATCACGCCGATGCCGCTCCCGAACTCGAGCAACAGCAGCAGCACGGCGACGAACGTGCCCGTCACCGCCGCGATCTCGGCGAATGCCCCCACGAACGCCAAGTCGATGGCCGAGAGGAGCAGGAAGGCGCTCGTCCCGAAGACGCAGAACCATCGGGCGGAGTGCGCGCGCGTGACGAGCAGCCAGACGGCGCGCACCGACACGCTCATGCACACGATGGCCCGCAGCATGCTGAGGTCGTAGGCGAACAGGTCGCGGTCCATGATCGCCGACTGCACCGCGCAGGAGACGATCAGGACCATGTAGTAGATGACGGCCGCGATGACGCCCCTGGGGGTCTCGCTCAGGCCGTCGCGTATGCGGGTGAGCAGCGCCTTCATAGATCGATCCATCCGTTAGAAGCTGAGCGAGGCCAGGATCTCCTCATACGCGGGACGCGCCTGGTCGAGGCAATCGCTCTGCATGATGCAGTACAGCGTATAGCAGGTCAGGCCGTTCCTGAGCACGATGATCTCGGCGCTCTGGGACACGTCCTGCACCGTGTAGCCGCACGAGAAGCCCTTGGCCTCGGTACCGCAGAGCTCGCGATCCACGCGGCCTGCGAGCCGGAAGCCCCGGTGCTTGAGGCTCTTGGCGGTGAGCTTCTCCACGCGCTCGGCGAGCGAGCGGGTGCTCACGAGCTTGGCCAGAAGCCCGCTCGGCGCATCGTGCCAGATGATGGTGAACACGATGTGGCGCTCCTCGTCCCTGATGGCCCACCGCTCGGCGATCCCATCGGGGAACCTCAGCTTGAGCTCGGCATCGTCCATGACATGGAACCCCTCGGGGATCCCCACCGTCAGCCCGCCGTGGATCCGCGCTGTCTCCATCGCTGCGCTCCTTTCGCGCTTCCGACATTCACATCCTTATACGGAACAGGGAGGGGCGACGTCTCATGCGGACATGATTCGCACACAAATCGAGGGGCCCCTCTGCGGAGCCCCTCGATTGGACCGGCTTGGCCGGGATGGTTCCGATCCACCCTTAGCCGTTGGCGTTGATGTAGTCCTGGACCGTGGCGATGACGTCTTCGGTCTCGAGGTTCTCGAAGTCGATGGTGCCGGCGGGATAGGCCAGGACGTTGACGGTTCCGGTGGCCGCCTTGGCGGTCACGGTGACGGTGTAGGTGCCGGGCTCGAATCCCGTCTCGCTGGCGCACACGCCCTGGTATACGTGTTCGGTGGAGATCTCGTTGCCGTCCTTGGCGACCAGGACCTCCCACTCGCCCTCATCGGTCATGCCCGTGCAGACGAAGGCCTCGCCGTCCTTGAGGGTGATGTCGAAGATCTGCGTGGCCTCCGCCTCGCCGGTCGCGGTGATCGTGGCGCCGCTGACCTTATCGAGCTGGACGAAGTCGATTCCAGGCTGGGCGGTGGTGTCGCCCTCGGGGGCCTTGGATCCGCCGCACGCGACGAGGAACAGGGCGATGATGCCCGCGAAGACGAAGGGGAGGAACTGCTTGATGCGCTTCATGGTGGTCTCCTTACCGAGTTGCCGTGCGCCTGCCGTTTCACACACTCATACGCATGTTCTCCCGCGCCGTCTCAAATCGACTGCAGATACTATCTGTTTTTCGACGGATTCGTCCTAGAACCGCGCCGCGAGCTCCTCGGCCAGCGCATCGATCTGGGCACGCGACGCGTCGTCGAGCGCACCTTTCACGGTCACGCCATGCTCGGCGAACTCGATGCCGGCGCACTGCTCCATGAGGGCGCGCATGCCCTTGGCGGCGGCGGGCATCCACGAGCCGTTCTCCATGAACGCGACGAGGCGGTTCTGGAAGGCGTGGTCGATCAGGTGGTTGATGAAATCGTGCATGGGCGGGAAGAAGCCGCCGTTGTAGGTGGTGGTGGCGAGCACGAGGACGCCATGGCGGAACGCGTCCTCGACGGCCTCGGCCTGGTCGTCGCGCGCAAGGTCGGTCACCACGACGCGCGGGCAGCCCTTCTCGAGGAGCTTCTCCTCGAGGAAGGCGACGGCCTCCTTGGTGTGGCCGTAGACGCTCGTGTAGGCGATCAGGACGCCCGGCGTCTCGACGCCGTAGCTCGACCAGGTGCGGTACTGGCCGAAGTAGTGGTCGAGGTCCTCCGAGAGGATCGGGCCGTGGAGCGGGCAGACGGCCTCGATGTCGCGGCCGTCGAGCTTGGCGAGCGCGGCCTGCACGTTCTTGCCGAACTTGCCCACGATGCCGAAGTAGTAACGGCGCGCCTCGCAGTCCCAGGGCTGGTCGACGTCGAGCGCGCCGAACTTGCCGAACGCATCGGCCGAGAAGAGCACCTTGGCGGTCGCGTCGTAGGTGAACATGACCTCGGGCCAATGGACGAGCGGCGCGGTGAGGAAGGTGAGCTCATGCGTGCCGAGCGAGAGGGTCTCGCCGTCCTTGACGATGCGGCTCCTGCCCGCGAACCTGGTGCCGAAGTAGTTCTGCATCATGTTGAAGGCGCCGATGGTGCCGATGACCTGCGCCTCGGGATAGCGCTCGGTGAAGACGGTCAGGTTCGCGCTATGGTCGGGCTCCATATGCTGGACGATGAGGTAGTCGGGCGTGCGGCCGTCGAGAACCTCCTCGAGCTTGCCGAGCCACTCGTCGGCGAAATCGGAGCCCACGCAGTCCATGACCGCGATCTTCTCGTCCACGATGACATAGGAGTTGTATGCCATGCCGTCGGGCACGATGTACTGGCCCTCGAAGAGGTCGAGCTGATGGTCGTTCACGCCGATGTAGTAGATGCCGTCCGCGATGCGCTCCATGGGTATCCGCCTTTCTCCTCCATCACATCCCACTCAAACAAGGATACCGCATACCCCCACGGCGCGTCGATGAGCAGCGCGGCTGCGGCATCCGCATGGCGTTCGCGCAAGGTTGGGCGGAATAATATGAGACGGCTGCGCTCCCGCACTCGTATACTGGTAGATGGCATTTGAAACCATCACCGCGCAACGCGGTACAGAGGAGGGGACCGATGGAGATCAAGACGACCATCGACGGCACCGCAGCGACCTTCGCGATTGCAGGCAAGCTGACCGTTCAGACCGCACCCGAGCTCGAGGCGGCTATCGACGCCGCTCCCGAGGAGGTCTGCAACCTCACCATCGATCTCTCCGAGGTCGATTACGTGTCGTCCGCCGGCCTGCGCGTGTTCGTCGCGACGGACAAGCTCGCGGTCAAGCGCGGCGGTACGTTCACCCTCCTGCATCCCTGCGCCGATGTCTACGATGTGCTCGAGATGACGGGCCTCGTCGACATCTTCACGATCGAACGTTGACTTGATGATGAGGGTACGATGCTGAATCCCGACGCGGACATCCCGTCAGTATCGGTGGCGACACTGGTCCTCCCCGCCGAGATCGAAGAACTCGACCGCGTGAACGAGTTCATCCACGCCGAGCTCAACCGGCGGCGCTGCCCGATGCGCGCGCAGTACCAGCTCGACATCGCGATCGAGGAGCTGTTCGTCAACGTCTGCAGCTACGCGTACCCCGATGGCACCGGCACGCTGACGGTGCGGTGCACCTACACCACGGATCCCGCATCGGTCGCCGTCGAGCTCATCGATACCGGCATCCCATTCGATCCGCTGACCAGGCCCGGCGCCGCCGTGTCTGCCGACATCGCGGATGTCCCCATCGGCGGTCTCGGCATCCTCATGGCGCGCAAGAGCGTCGACGAGATGCGCTACGAGCGCGTTGATGGAAGCAACATCGTGACCATCGTGAAACGCTGGTAAGGAGCGCTTATGGGTCTGTTCGAGGAAGCCGCGCATCTCGCAGTCGATGCGCATGCGGGGAGCGTGAGGAAGGGCGACGGCTCTCCCTACGTGTTCCACCCCTTCGAGGTGGCCGCGATCGTCGCGGGCGTCTCGCGGGATGAGGAGGTCATCGCCGCCGCGCTGCTGCACGACGTCGTGGAGGACACGTCCTTCTCCGCCGAGGAGCTGCGCCGCCGCTTCGGCAACCGCGTCGCCGACCTGGTGGCGTCGGAGACCGAGGACAAGCGCGAGGGCATCCCGCCCAAGGAGAGCTGGCGCATCCGCAAGGAGGAGTCGCTGGCCGAGCTCGAGGGCACCGATGACCCGGGCGTCAAGCTCCTCTGGCTCGCGGACAAGCTCTCGAACCTGCGCTCCCTCGCCCGCATGCGCGAGCGCGAGGGCGATGCGATGTGGAACCGCTTCCACATGAACGACCCGAAACAACAGGAATGGTATTACCGCGGAGTGGCCGAACGCACCGTCTCGCTCGCCCACACACGCCCGTGGCGCGAGTACAGCGCGCTGATCGAGAAGGTATTCGGAGGTATCGACGATGGACGCCATTAACTACCGCATGCACGGCGACGAGCTGGTCATCTCGCTTTCCGGGCGCATCACCGCGGCGAATTCCGCAGAAATCGAGGCCGGCATCGACGCGGCGCTGCAGGAATGCCCCTGTGCGAAGGTCGTGCTCGACCTCGACAAACTCACCTACATCTCGAGCGCAGGCCTGCGCGTCTTCCTGCGCCTGGGCAAGCGCGTCGAGCGGCTGCGCATCGAGAACGCCGGTCCCGTCCCCTACGATGTCCTCGAGATGACGGGCTTCTCCGAGATGTTCGAGGTCACCAAGGCCTACCGCCGCATCTCGACCGACGGGCTCGAGGTCATCGGCCGCGGCGCGAAGGGCGCGGTGTACCGCATCGACGACGAGACGATCGTCAAGGTCTCCTTCGACGAGACCGAGGGCACGATCGAGCAGATCGACCGCGAGCGCAAGCTCGCCCGCTCCGCCTTCGTCGCCGGCATCCCGACGGCGATCAGCTACGACGTCGTCCGCGTGGGCAACGGCTACGGCGCCGTCTACGAGCTGCTCAACGCCTTCACGCTCAACAAGATGCTGCGCATGGGCATCTGGTCGTACGACGAGGCGGCCGATGCCGCCGCCGAGCTCCTCGCCCAGATGCACGACACGCACATGGGCAACGCCGAGATGCCGAGCTCGCGCGGCATCCAGCTGAAAGAGCTCCCGCTCCTCGAGGGCAAGATCCCCGAGGCGCTGTACAGCCGCATCATGGAGCTCGTGGGCGCCCTGCCCGATGACGACCGCCTCATCCACGGCGACTTCCACATCGGCAACGTCATGGTCCAGAACGGCGAGCTGCTGCTCATCGACATGGACACCCTCTCCAAGGGCAGCCCCGTGCTCGAGCTCGGCCCGATCTACAACGCCTACGTGGGCTTCGGCGAGATCGACCACGCCATCACCGAGGACTTCCAGGGTCTCCCCTACGACGAGATGGCCGACTTCTGGAACATGCTGATCGAGCGCTACAGCGCCATCCGCGGCCTCGATGCCCAGGAGGTGCTCTTCAAGGGCGAGGCCATGGGCAGGATCCGCCAGGTGCGCAGGATCTTCTCGCACAACGATCAGGACACCCCGCACGGTCGCGCCGTGCTCGAGCTGAACATCCCCAAGCTCGAGCAGATGCTCGCGCAGATCGACACGCTCGAGTATTAGGATCCGGATCGGAACCTAGCGCCACGCATCCTGCATGGGATCGTCGTTGGTCCAGTCGGCGAGATAGCCGCGCTGGCCGATGGCGCGCATCACGGCGTCCATCGCGTTCGTGGTGCAGGAGATGTCCTTGATGAAGATGCGCACCGATGCCCTGACGCCGTTCGCGGTCGAGCCCACGTAGCGCACCTCGCTGCTGCGCTCCGTGCGCCAGCCCTTCTCCTCCAGCACCTGGTCCGCCAGCTGCTCGATATCCTCCGCGACGCGCTGCAGGTCGAGGCCGGGCTTGATGTCGCAGTCGATGGTGTAGCGGTCGATCATCTTGCACTCGCGGCGCATGAAGGCCTCGCTCATGAGCGCCGCATTGGGGAGCACGTGCGTGTTGTTGTCCTTGTCGCGCAGCACCGTCTGGCGCCAGCTCACGTCCATCACCTCGCCGCGCACATCGCCGACTTCCAGCTGGTCTCCTGCGGAGAAGAGGTGGCCGCCGACGATCTGGATGCCCGCGACGATGTTCTTGACGAGGTCCTGCAGGCCGAGCGACACGATGAGCGCGGAGATGCCGAGCGTCTGCGCGAAGACGGTCAGCTTGACGTGGAAGACGGTGTCGCTGATGAAGATGGCGACGAGGAGGGCGATTATGATGCGCACGATGTTGGTGAAGATGGTGGTCTCCCCCATCGACGTCCAGCCCAGCGCCGCACGGATGAGGCGCTGGGCATAGCGCGAGACGATGATGCCGACGACGATCGCGAGGAACGCGACGACGAAGCTCCACAGGGGGCCGAAGAACAGGGAGCCCGCCTCCTGGATCGACTGCAGCACGCCTTTCTCCATCATTGCCGCTCCCTTCGACGCATCTAGAACTTCGAGATATCCGTGAGCGAGAAGCGCGGGATGCGCCTCAGGGCGACGATCATCATGGCCACCGCGAAGAACGCCGAGACGCCGGCGCCGAGCAGGCACGACGGCAGATCGGGATCCTTCATGAACGAGCAGGTCTGCCACTCGACCGCCCCCACCGTGAGCCCGCCCATAACCGTTCCCAGCCCGACGCCGGCGATGATGCCCAGCACGGTCATCACGATGGCGTCGCGGTAGATATAGCCCTTGGCGTCCTTCACCGAGAAACCGTTGATCATGAGGACGATGAGCTCGCGCTTCTTCTCGTCGATGAACATCACGTCGAGGTTCAGCAGCACGACGATGGCCATGAGCGCGGAGAGCGCGACGTAGATGATCACGGTCGTGGTGGTGATGCCCGAGAAGAGGTTCGAGATGCTCGCCGCAGCGGCCTCCTCGTCGGTGATCGTCGTGAAGCCCTCGATGCCTTCGAGCCTGGCGCGCAGGTCCTCGACCGACATGCCGCCCGTATCCACGATCAGCGTGTTGGGGACGACGGGATGGCCGAAGGCGCGCTCGTAGTAGGCGGGGCTCATGACCATCGCGTTGAACTGCTGGTAGTTGGAGAAGAAGCCCGCGACGGTGAGCTTGTACTGCTCGCCCGAGACTTGGTGCAGCGAGATGATGTCGCCCACGCGCAGGCCGCGATGCTCGGCGTGTGCCTCGGAGAGCCACACGCCTCCCGTCGGCGCCTCGCCGTCCATCGGCACCACGTTCAGATGGAAGAGCTGCGAGAACGAGTCCTCGTCGACGGGGACGTACGCGAAATCGTAGGCGACCCCCTCCTCACCCTCGAGGAGGAAGATGGTCTTCAGGAGCGGCGCATAGGTGCATCCGGCCGCATCGAGCACATCGTCGATCCGATCGAGCGTCTCTTCGGAGCCGTCATAGCTCACCGTGGCGTTGAAGTCGTACACCAGCCCGAACTGGCCCTCGATGCTGCGCGTGATGTTGTTCTTGAGCGTGGACGCCGTCACGACGAGCGCCGTGCAGCCGGCGACGCCGATGAGCGTGGCGAACACGCGGCGCGGATCGTTGACGCAGTTGTTGATGACCGTCTGCGTGAGCAGCGGGAGCTTGCGCCAGAAGCCCCAGCGCTCGTAGAAGCGCATGCGGCTGTTCGACTTCTGCTCGCCGGCAAGCAGCTCGATGGCGCTGCGCTTGAGCACCGAGCGGCAGGCGAGCCATGTGATGGCGAGCAGGAGCACCATCTCGAACGCAGTGATGAGCAGCGTGTCGAAAGGCATCAGGCTCGGACCGACCCGCGGCACGTCGAAGTTCTCGGCGAGCTTGCCGTAGAGGATGGCCTGGACGACGAACACCGAGACGATCTGGCCCAGCAGCACGCCCGCGATGATCGCGAGCGCCGTGTAGGCGAGATAGCCGGCCGTGACCTCGCCCTCGCGGAAGCCGAGGGCCTTCTTGGCGCCGATCTGGGTGACCTGGTCGTGCACGATGCGCGACACCGCCGAGTAGCACACGAGCAGACCCACGAGCAGGAAGAGCGATGCCATGGCGATGCGCAGGTTGTTGGTGAGGTCGATGACGTTGCGGAGCATGATGGCACCGCCTGAGGAGAAGCGGTCGTTGACGATCCAGTTCATCGACACCATGGCGTCGACCTGGGCTTTCGCCTCCTCGTACCGGCTCCTGCCCTCGTCGAGCTCCTCGGTCTTCTCGGCGACGGTGCGCTTGCCCTCCTCGAGCTCCTCGCTCTTCTCGTCGAGGGTCGTGCGGCCCTCCTCGGCCTGCCTGCGACCCTCCTCGAGCCGTGCGGCGGTATCGGCGAGCTGCCCGTAGAAGCGGTCGCGTGCGACGTAGAACTGCGCCCAGCCCTCGGAGAGCCGCGTGTCGAGGCGGTCGACCTCGGCCTGCACGCCGGCGAGCTCCGCCTGTGCCGTGGAGAGCATGTCGGAGGCGCCGGTGGAATACGTCTCGAATTCGGAGAGCTTCTCGTTCGCCTCGAGAAGCCAGCCGTCCGTGTCGAGCGAGACCTCTGGGAACTCCATGAGTTCCGGATACTGCGCGGAGACGGTCGGGAAGCGCGTGCTCGCAGCAAGATTGAAGAGCCCTATGGACATGTTGAGCTCGTCCTCGATGGCCTGGCGGCGCGCGGCGTACTCCTCGTCGGTGATCAGGCCGTCGGCAAGCTCCTGGTCGAGCTCGCGGAGGTCGGCGCCGGCCTTGTCGAAGGCCTCGCGCAGCGTGGAGATCTCGCCTGCGATCGCGCGCACCTCTCCGGTGAGGGAGTCGACGCGGGCGGCGTTGGTGTCGAGCGCCGCCTTGGCGGTATCGTAGGCGGTCTGGAGCTGCGAGAGGGCGCCCTCCATGGCGCCGAGCATCTGCTCTCCCTGCGACGCCGTCTGCTCGTAGGTCGCCTGCCCGGTCTCGAGCTGCGCGATGGCGTTCTCGAGCTGCAGCTCGCCCCTCTCGAGCGCGTCCTCGCCCTCGGCGATCTGGCGGTTGGCGTCGTCGATCAGCTGCTCGCCCTCGGCCAGCTGCGCCTCTGCCTCGTCGAGCTTCTGCCGTGCCTCGGAGTAGAGCTCGTCGTAGCGCGCCTTCGCGCGCGGCTCGCCCAAAGCCTCGATCGTCTCCTCAAGCTCGTCCGACTGCGTGCGGTAGCCGTCGGAGAAGGTGGGGAGCCCCCGCAGGGACGAGGCGCGGACGAGGGCGCCGGGATGCATGTCGAGGAACGCCGCAGGGTCGAACGCCGCATCGCGCACGAAGGCGAATCCGCCGATGGAGTCGCCCGATGAGGTGATGCCCAGCGTCCCTCCCACCTGGATGAGGTAGAGCGGGCTCGTGATGATGGCGGTCACCTTGAAGCGGTCCGTCGTGAGGTAGGCCATGCCATCGGGGTCGTCTTCCGCGGCGTCGTGGTTGAACTCGAAGTAGTCGCCCACATGGATGCCGTTACGAGACGCGTATGCGCTGTTGATGGCGATCTCGTCGGGACGGGAGGGCATGGCGCCCTCGACCACGGAGCACTCGTCGATGCCGTCCGTGATGGAGTGGATCGCGAACGTCGTGCCGTTCCCATCGATGGAATGGACGGCGTAGGCGCGGTAGATGCCCGCGACCGAATCCACGCCGTCGAGCGCTGCGATGGCGGCGAGGTCGTCGTCGGACAGCCCGTAGGGATAGAGGATCTCGAAGCCGTGGAAGCCGCTGTCCGCGAAGAGCTGCTCCGCGGATTGCTCGAGCGAGACGGCCGAGGCGCGGATGCCGAGGAACACGCCCACGCCCAGCGCCACGAACATGACGATGGAAAGGAACGAGACGAGCGTTGCGCGGATATGCGCGAGCAGCTCTATGAGCCTGGTCTTCTTCATGCGCCGCACCCTACCAGACGAGGTCCGCCGCTTTGGCCGGATGGCGGTTGACGGTCACCTCGTGCAGGAGGCCGCCCCTCAGGCGCACCACGCGGTTGGCCATGCGCGCGATCTCCTCGTTGTGCGTGACCATGATCATCGTGGTGCCGCCGGCGACGACCTTCTCGAGGGCCGTGAGGACCTCGATGGAGGTGGTGAAGTCGAGCGCTGCCGTGGGCTCGTCGGCGAGGATGAGCTTGGGGCGCTTGACCAGCGCGCGTGCGATGCAGATGCGCTGCTGCTGGCCGCCGGAGAGGCGCGATGGATAGCTCCTGGCCTTCTCGGCCATGCCGACGCTCTCGAGCGCATCCTCGATGGGCAGGGGGTCGTCCACCAGCTCGGCGATGAGCGCGAGGTTCTGGTAGGCGTTGAGGTTGGGCATGAGGTTGTAGCTCTGGAAGATGAAGCCGATGTTGTGGCGGCGGTACTCGGTGAGCATGTCGCGGTCCGCGTTCGAGAAGTCCTGGCCGAAGCAGCGGAACTCTCCCGAGGTGGCCTTGTCCATGCCGCCGATGATGTTGAGCAGCGTGGACTTGCCGCAGCCCGACTCGCCGAGCAGCACGAGGAACTCGCCCTCGTACACGTCGAGGTTGATGCCGCGCAGGATCTTGGAGATCGTGTCGCCGTTCTGGAACTCGCGCGTGATGCCGCGCAGCTCGATGACCGGCTCGCCGTGCTCCCACATCTCGAAGCGGGATTCGTTCTTGGAGATGGCCTGCGCCACCAGCATGCTCATGATCTCGATGACGTCGGCGTCGTCCTCGGTGAAGCGGCCGCCGCCCGCCTTGTTGACCACCTGCACCACGCCGTAGTCCTCGAAGGGGCTCGAGAACGGCGTGCAGATGGCGGAGGAGATCTCGATGCCCTCGAAGTCCGCCTGCGTCGCGACGTCGGGGTCGGTCTCGAACCACAGCGAGCGGATGGCCTTCTGGTTCTGGTACGAACGTCCCACGGCGCCCTCGCCCACGGCGTGGACGCGGTCGGTGATGTCGTTGGGCGCGACCCAGTAGGAGGGATGGAGCTTCTTGTCGCCCTCCTTGTCGTAGAACCAGATGACGGCCATCTCGGCAGCGAGGTTGTCACGAATGATCTTGAGGCCGGCCTTGAGGGCGGCGTCGAGCGATGCTGCCTGCGAGATGGCGGTGTTGATCTCGCCGAGCGTCTTGAACGTGGTGAACGAGTTGAGGTCCATGCGGAGGCTATCCCTTTCAGCTACGCGGTATGCAGGGAATATTGTCACGCAAACGAGGGCAGATAGCACCCTGTTTCTTCGAAACGGCCGCTCCGAAAGCCATCGGCGCATATAATCATGTTGTTTTCCATTCCGGCAGCCGAGGGAGCAGCGATGAGGAGACCTGAACCCGAGCTCGACGCGTCCGATTTCGTCGTGCTGGCGGACTATGTGCCGAGCATCATCCAGGAGATCCGCTACCACTCCACGTACAACTTCATCGGCGACCGCATCGACGGCTACGAGGAGCCCGTGGCGCTGTGCACGCGCGAGTGCGCACGCGCGCTCAAGGGCGTGGCGGCCGAGCTGTTCGTGCAGGGCTACCGCCTCAAGGTCTTCGACGCGTACCGGCCGACCACGGCGGTCAAGCACTTCGTGCTCTGGGGCATCGAGGATACCGACCAGCGTATGAAGCCCTACTTCTACCCCAACATCGACAAGACCGCCACCTTCGAGCTGGGCTATATCGCCGCACGCTCGAGCCACAGCCGCGGCAGCACCGTCGACCTCACGCTCTTCGACATGGAGACGGGCCGCGAGGTGGACATGGGCAGCCCCTTCGACCTGTTCGACGAGGTGTCGCACCCCGACTACGCCGGCATCACCGAGGAGCAGCACCGCATGCGCAAGCTCCTGCAGCGCGTCATGATGCGCGGCGGGTTCGAGCCCTACAGCTGCGAATGGTGGCATTTCACGCTGGCCGACGAACCCTACCCCGACCGGTACTTCTCCTTCCCCGTGTCGGTCGCGAGCGTCCGCGCATAGGATGCCCCACGCCGCGTCGCTGCCTACCGAATTGAATCGGACGGGCATGCGATAAACGCAAGCCTGCGCGCTCGAATCGTTCTATCATGTATGAGTTACGGAATACGGAAGCATCTGCCCATCTGGAGGAAGGCATGGCCACGGAAAAGACCGCACGCCCGTTCGCGGGGCACTGGAGGGCCCTCAGGATCCTCTCGATCCTCTCGATCATCGGCGGCATCTTCGAGATCCTTCTCGGCCTCACGGGCTTCATCGGCTTCGGTTTCGCGCAGGCAACCGCCAGCCCCGAGGAGTTGGCAGAGATCCTGTCCGTTTCCGAGCACAGCGCAGCAATCTTCGTCTACATGGGCTTCGGCCTGATCCTGTTCGACGGCGTCCTCAGCCTCATCCGCGGCATCAACGGCATCAGGTCGTTCAAGAACCACCTCGCCCTCAAGTCCTACACCGTCATCTCCCAGATCATGGCCGCCCTCGAGGCCGTCCGCGCCGTCTGGACCCTGTCTCAGGGCTCGATGATGGAAGTCTCCACGCTCACCTCGTACATCTTCTCCTTCTTCATGCAGACGCTCTACGTGTATCTGGGCATGAAGCTGATGCGCGTGACGCAGATCACCCAGGAGGAGGCGCAGATCGCGGAGGCACGGCGCCTCATAAAGGAGCGCAGGAAGCTCGGCTTCATCCGCCTGCTCCAGTTCAGCTATGCCCTGAACATCATCCTGAGCTTCACGATGCTCACCTTCATCACGCGCGACGAGGTCGTCTACAGCTACACGACGGTCGTGGACTGGATCAACCTGACCTTCCACGTGGTGTGCTTCTACCTCATCTGGAAGCGCCTGCGCATCGCCCGCAACGCCATCATCATCCTGTCGGCCATCAACATGGTCCTCAACGTCATCAACTACTTCTTCTTCTCGCACACCGAGCTCCTGGTGCTCATCTTCCAGCTCCTCGTCGATGTGCTCGTGATCCTGTACTTCATCTTCTCCAAGCGTCCCAAGGAGGCGCTCGTCAACGAACTCTCCTACGAGCGTCGCACCGATGTCGAGGGCGGCGACTTCATCGCCAAGAAGGGTTGGCCCAAGTGGCGCAACCTCATCATGTACTACTGCATCTTCTCGGTGCTCGGCCATTGGATGGAGCTCGGCTTCTGCATGCTCATCCGCGCGGGCGTCGTGGCAGGCGAATACGACCCCTCCAACACGATGCTCTGGCGCGACCTGCTCTTCCCCTTCGCCATGGAGGGCATCGCCGTGGTCATCTGCGCGCTCTGGCTCTACCCGCTCAAGAACTGGCTCGTCAGCAAGATCAACGTGCGTTTCGTGCCGCTGTTCCTCAGCTTCGTCATCAACGGCGCGGTCTGCACGCTCATGGAGCTCATCGGCGGCCTGCTCGTGAACGCCGACCACTCGCTCTGGGACTACAGCGACATGTTCTGCAACTTCATGGGCCAGATCTGCCTGCAGAACGCCGTCGGATTCGGCCTCGCCTGCACGCTCATCGTGTGGATCGTCTACCCCGCCATGGAGCGCGCCATCGCCCGCATCCCCGGCGACGTCATGAACGTCGCGTTCGTGGGCTGCCTCGCGTTCAACCTGATCCTCCAGGTGCTCTACCTCGTGGAGCCCGCCGAGATCGCCAACGCGTTCACGATCTGGGGGCAGGTCCTGAGCGGCAATGCGACGGCGACATTCATCGCCCTGCCGCTCCTCGGACAGCTGAGGTTCTGATCGCGGGGGTATGCCGAGAGCCTATTCCGCCCAATACACGCGGTTGTCCCTGCGCGGGGCGCCCTCGGGCACGGGTGCGGCGGAGAAGCCCAGCACGCAGTTGCCGATGCCCTCGTAATCGCCCTCGACGCCCAGCTCGGCGAGGATGGCCCTGCCCTCCTCGGAGTCGAACACCTCCTTGGCACGGTGGATCCAGATGGAGTCGACGCCGAGGGACTTGGCTGCGTTCAGCATGTTGCCCATGACGAGGGAGCCGTCGTAGACGAACGTGCCGACGTTCCTATCGGCCAGCACCACGAGTACGACGGGTCCGCCGTAGAACGGGTCGAACTCTCCCTCGGGCGCATAGCCGCCCGCACGCATGACGTCGGCATTCATCTGCGAGATGCGGTCGCGCAGGGCGCGGTCGGTGACGGCGACGATGATGGGCGACTGCCTGCCCATCCCGCTCGGCGCCCAGAGGCCCGCGCCGATGATCTGCTCGATGAGCTCGCGGGGAACCGGACGGTCGGAGAACGTGCGCACGGAGCGGCGGGTCTTGAGGGTCTGGATGGTCTCGTTCATGATGCTCCTCTCGTCGATGCTGCCTTCTGCATCACATGGTAGCGGCAGCGCCGGGAGACATGCGGGCTCCGCGCGATGGAAGCCTCCGGATGGCAGGCAAAAGGCACTGGCATAGACGCGACCGCTTCCCTATCATTTACCGATGGTCCGGCACGGTACATGTTCCCCACACGCCAGGCGCGGGGGAATCGATATCCAGGAGGTACTCCATATGAAGCGTTCCGGAAGCCAGAGAGTACTGCTCATCCTCTCCATCCTCTCGGTCATCGGCGCGATCTTCTGCCTGCTGGCCGCCGCCTTCGGTTTCTTCGGCAGCGGCGTGATCAGCTCGCTCGACCCCACCGAGGCCGAGTCCCTGGTCTCCGAGGCCGGCATCTCGCAGGGTGAAGCATCCGGCCTGCTGCTCGGAATCGGCATCGGCGTCCTGCTCTCCGCGCTCGTCAGCCTCATCGAGGGCATCCTCGGCATCATCGCCTCGAAGGACGCCACCAAGATCGGCCCCGTCCGCTTCCTCGTCATCTGCCAGCTCGTGCTGACGGTCGCCGGCATCGCGCTCGACCTCTTCAGCGGCAGCAAACAGTTCACCGAGCTCGGCGGAGCGTTCACCGGCCTCATCCTCAACCTCTTCATGCTTTGGATCTGCAACAACATCAAGAGCCAGGCAGCCGCGCAGGCATAGGCATCGCAGCTCCGGGCCCAGGCTCCGGAGCGGATAAACGCATAAAGGCCAGAGGTGTTTCGCCTCTGGCCTTGTTGTTTACGGTCTCGTGTAACCCGAAGGCGCCGGCGCGGAGATGGCGCTACTCGCGCCAGTTGAGGATATCCCAGCCCCGCTTCTTGGCATATCTCCTGAGAAGCCCGTCGGGACAGACGGTGTAGGGGTGGGCGGCCGATCCGAGGAGATCCCTGTCGCTGTAGTGATCGGCGTATGCACGTGAGATCTCCCAGTTCCCGGCGCCGTAACGGTCGTCGGCCCAGCGCCGGATCGCGGTGAGCTTCGCTTTCCCCTCGATGACGTCGCCCTGCACGCGGCCGGTGTACATCCCGTCCTCGTCCCGCTCCATGACGGTTGCGATGGCGGCATCCGCTCCCAGATATTCCGCGGCCATGTCGGCCAGCATCGAGAAGGTCGCCGAGACGATGAGCACGGGATAGCCCTCTGCTTTGCATCGGGCGACCTCGGCCTCCGCCTTCGGCCTGTAGAGCGGGGCGAGCACCGCATCGTGGAACTCGCGCATGAACGCGTCGACTTCCTCGGGCGGCTCGTCCGAGAGCCCCTTGAAGACGAGCTCGCGCGCCTCGCCCTCGCGATGCGGCAGGTGCAGGAGATAGCGGATGCCCCACCAGATCAGGCACGAGATATGGCGCTTCTTCATGAGCTTGAGGGAGAACATGTAGCGCGAGATGAGCAGGCCCGACTGGCCGGAGACGATCGTACCGTCGTAGTCGAAGATAGCGAGCCGTGTGAGTTCTTGCGTGCCGTCTTCCATGGCTGCAGGGTTCCTTGTCGACGCCATAGCCCATCTCTTGATGGGGTACAAAAATTGTAATTGTTTGGCGTTCGGAAGGGGTCCGATTCCCCAAACGAAAAGGCCAGAGGCATGAAACCTCTGGCCCTGGGCTGTCATGGTCGGGACGACTGGATTCGAACCAGCGGCCTCGCGGTCCCGAACCGCGCGCGCTACCAAACTGCGCCACGTCCCGATTGCGGAGTATATGCTAGCACGTTTCGCCGCGTTTGTGTACAAGAACCTGCGCATACGCGGGTAAAAGCATCGGGCCGCGATCGGGCAGCCCCCTCATGGCTCCACGCAGAAGAGCGCCGCGAGAAGCTCGGGGCTCTCGGCATAGTCGAGCTGCCATGAGCCGACGCTGCGCGTGAGGTGCGCGGGTGCCGTGAACGAGCGCGTCTCGATATCGCCGTCCGCAAGGTGCTCGGAGAGGTACACGAGCAGCCAGTCGCAGAGGTAGCGCGCCCGCTGGTTGACGTCCTCGCGGACCTCGATCTCCCTGAGCCCCTCCGGGGATGAGGCATAGGCAGCCACATCCCCCTGCGCCCGCTCGAGCGCGACGTAGAGGTCGGGACAGGTCACCGTCACCTCGACGGTCGCGGTGTTGCCCTCGATGACGACCTCGCCCAGCTCGTAGGACATGCGCTCGAGCGCTGTGGCGCAGACCTTGTAGACGGGTTCGTGCGTGGCGGAAAGGCCCGAGAGGCGCTCGTCGGGAAGCAGCGGATAGAAGTCGTTGCTGGTGAACGCCTCCCCCGCCGCAAGCGCATCGATCGCCTCGGCCGTCGTCGCGCGGACCGCAGCCTCCTGATCGGAGCATCCGCACGCCGAAAGGACCAGCGCGAGGAGCAGGGCGAGCAGCCGCCCGAACCTTCCTGTCGTTGCGCCGTCCATGGCCGACCTCTTCTGCCGCAGCATTCGTTGCATGAGGCGATTATGCCAGATGATCGGGCATATCATCGCCCTCCGCGCCCGCTTTGGTAAGCGGGCGGTCAGACTTGGTCGACCACAAGCGAGCCGGCACCGGGGTTGACCACCACGCGGTCGATGAAGTCGCCGTTCTCGTCGAAGAACATCAGGTCGACGCGACCGTCGGTGTACTCGACGTCGATGATGCCCTCCCAGCGGCCGATTTCCTCGCCCGTCATGGAGTAGAGCGTCACCTCGCGTTCGACGCCGCGCCCGTACTCGGCCTCCCAGCGCGAGACCTGGCGGCTACACGAGGAGCTCGTCAGCGTGAGCCAGACGATGAGGACCGCGAGCACGGTGAGGAGGCAGGTGCCGATGGCGACGGCGATCTTGACGCCCCTCTTCATGTTGGTCGCAGTCATTGCGAATCCTTTCCTGTCCACGAGAGCGCCTATTCGCTCTCTTGGACAGGTATCTACCCGTCCCCCATCCGCACCATTCATGGACGGGAAGCGGATACAGAATTCCTTCATAGGGTTCGGGAGCGGCACTTCGATGCGAGAACGACGGCAGAAGGATTCCGCGCTACGAAAAACGCCTCCCGGATGGGAGGCGCGGAAAGTTCTGGCGGGATGTAAGGGACTTGAACCCTCGACCTCCGACGTGACAGAGGACTTATTAGGCGTTACGTTTTCGGGAAGCCACGGGAACAATCAGGCAGAAAATGCTTATCTAGCAGGCAAAACACGAATAATTGAAGAAACGGGTTTTGCACATCTCCAGCACGACAGGCCTCCGTGTAGTGCCAATGTAGTGCCAAAGTAGTGCCCAAATAGTGCCATGTAGTACCTTAGGGCACTCGTCCGACGAGGAGCATGCCATGGGTAGAGAATACACGAAGGGGTTCGTGAGGAAGCATGGCGGCTTTTGGCAGGCGGTCATCTGCTGGCAGGAGAATGGCAAACAGCATCGAATCTCGAAATCAACCGGGATCGAGTGCATGGCGAACGGCAACCGCGGCAAGGGCGCTGCAGAGGACTTCCTGAAAAGATGGCGCGACGAGCTCGTCCTCGAAGCGAGCCAGGAAAATGCCTTCTCCTCATCCACCCCCTTCATCGACTACGTGAGCCAATTCATCCGGGTACGCGAAGGTAATGGGAAGGTTGAAGACACCACGCTCCGAACCTACTACACCCATAAGAAGCGGCTCATGGGCACCGCCCTCGGCAACATGCCGATCAAAGACATCACATACCGCGACATCGAGGAGTTCGAGCAGGACCTGCTCGATGACGGCCTGAGCAGTTCGACGCGCTCGCACATCCACGTCTTCCTGAAGCAGGTCCTCGAGAAAGCCCGCAGAAGCGGCGACCTGATCGCCAACCCGTTCGACCTCGTCGATGCCCCCAGAAGGGAGCGCAAACCCATCAACGCCCTCGATAAGAGCGGCATCAAAAAGCTGAACAAGAACCTTGCGGAGTATGAGGAAGGCCCCTTCAAACTGGCGGTACGCCTCGCGTTGATGACCGGCATGAGGCAAGGCGAGATCTGCGCGCTCCGCTGGAAAGACATTGACGAGAAGCGGCGTGAAATACATATCACGCACTCCCTCAAGCGCGTGAACGGCAGGTACAAGCTCGGGAGTCCCAAGACCGAGAACTCGATTCGCACAATCCCCTATGGTAATGAGCTCTCGAAGGCGTTAGGCGAGCGCAGGAGGGCGGCGGAGCGCGAATGCGCTGCGCTTGATACCAGACTCTCAGACGACAGCTATGTTGTCGGATCCCCGATAGACGGCAGGTTCTATAGCCCACAAGTGCTCGGGAAAAACTGGCATACCTTCTCCCGCATCTGCGGGCTCAAGGGGACGCAGAACCAAGGGGTGCGATTCCACGACCTTCGCCACACATTCGCCACCCACGCCATCGCAAGCGGCCAGGATGTCAAGACCGTGAGCGCCATCCTCGGGCATGCGAACGCCGCGATGACGCTCAACATCTACAGCGATGCCCTCGCAGACTCCAAACGAACGAGCATGGACATGTTGGACGGCGTATTCTCCGCCATGTGAGCGAATGGTCGATTGAAATGCACTCAGCCATTAGGGTAATATTAGTAATAGATTCATTACCTAAAGAAAGGAACTGCAATGGCTGAGGCATTGCTCGAAAGCGCGAAGGTCACTTCAAAGGGACAGGTCACCATCCCCTCCGATGTGAGGAAGCAGCTCGGCATCCCCGCCGGGGGCAAGATCGTCTTCGTAAGCGACGGGAAGACGGTCATTGTCGCCAACGCCGCAGTCTACGCCATGGAAACGCTGCAGAAGCAGATGGAGGGCGCTGCGCATGAGTGGGGCATCGAATCGGAGGACGATGTGGCAGCGCTTGTCAGGGAAATCAGGTCGGAAGGCTAACCGATGAAAATCCTCCTCGACACGAACGTGCTTCTCTCCGCCATCCTCTGCCCCAACGGGGTGGCTGCAGAGGCTTACCGCCTCGCATTCCGCGATGGAAACACCGTTCTTGTCTGCGACTACGTCATCGAAGAGCTGAAGAGGGTCGTTCATCGAAAGTCATCCGGAAAGTATGATGCCCAGCTTGCCATCTTCATAAGCAGCCTGATGCTCGCCGCCGATGCTGTCCTCGTGCCCGTGGATCCCGTCGAAGGGGAGGTAGAGCTGCGGGACCCAAAGGATCAACCCATCCTGCGCGCCGCGCTTGCATCTGGGGCTGACATCATCCTGTCGGGCGACAAGGACCTTCTCGAGGCCGGAATCACACACCCTCCTGTTCTCACGCCGCGGCAATTCATCGATCTCCCAACGGAGCGTGCATAGGCCCGATGGTCTGATTGCCAAGTCTTCGTTCACCATTACAGCCAACGCCAAGAAAAGGGCCCGTCTGAGGGCCCTCTTTGCCATCTGCGGAGACTTTATTCCTCGAAAGGAAACACGCGGCATTACAACGATGGCCAAGGAAGTTTCGACGGCCTGTTGTTCTCCCAGCTCAGAATGGATGCAACATCCGATGGGCGGAGGAGACATGCCAACACCGAGAAAACGCGGAAATGCGCATCGCCGTAGCTTCACGACCATTTTCAGCAACGAGCAACGCTATCTCGCCGTCACCGGCCTGAGTCGCGATATCGCGGATGCTTGCCTCGGAACCCAATCCAACGTGTTCGAGAAATGCGTTACGAGCAGCCTTTTGCCCTCGAGGGCGGCAGAAAGGTACGCGGCGATGCTCTACGCCCAAGCAGAGACGCCATGCGTGCTGGAATGCATCGAGGCATTCGCACGGGAGCTCTCGATAACGGCTACCGAGCCGGATTCTAAAGCGAGCCTGGAAGAGTTCGTCCGTTACGCCTACGACTACGCTGCTAGGCACCGCGTGAGCATCGGTAATAGCGAGGCGCGAAGGGCGCTGGTTGCCGATCTGGAGAGCATCGTGGACCGTTTGTCGCAGCGGGAGGCGGAGGGCGGCCCTGAGGTTGCCGATCGGCTTCTGGCGCTAATCTCTGAGCTCTCGGACGAAAATGCGGTGTCGCTGAGGAGCGTCCCGTATGAAATCCTCTCGGTTTGGCACTCTTTAGACGATAATCGCCTTGCGTTTCGCACGCTTGCAGACGCAGCACGGGCAGCACTCGCAGGAAGCGGAGCAGTCGCCGCCGACGAGCCATCCGACAGGTGGGGATTCATCACCGCCGTCGGGATGATCGGCGCCGGGGAGCGCAAGCTGGCACTTTTGCCCAGTGCGTGACGGTCGAGAGAGGCGGCGGAACGAAGCCGTCATCTACGGACAGCAAGTCTCGTGGTTGATGTACATGCTCTGCACGAACCTGTACATCGACCACACGGAGCGCCAAGCACGCCGACGCTGGATGCTAGTCGGCATCCGCCACGGAGCCGCGGACGGCGCCGTGATTCGCGGGGGAGGCCCCGCGGCCCCTGGGAAAGGAGATGCGACATGGACGAGGAGAGGATGCGACGTGGCGAGCAGCTCCATGTGCTCCTCACCCCCGAGGAGGCCGATGCCCTGAGGTCCAAGGCGGAGTCCTTCAGGATGACCAGGAGCGAGTTCGTACGCTTCGCGGTCGAGGCTATTACGGCAGGCGCGCCGGACGAGTACTTCGCGATGCCGAGCATCGTCCTCATCGATTCGAGAACCTGGCGCCACATCCTCACGGAACTCAGGGTGCAGGGGTCCAACCTCAACCAGGCCGTCAGGGCATGCAACTCCATGGCACGGGCGGTTGTCCCCTATCTCACGACGGATCGACCCGACATTGCTGATCTGGACGGCTTCTCGCTCACGCTTGAAAGCGTGGAGGACGAGCTGGAGATGCTCGTAGAAGGGAACCGCAAGCTCGAGGGCATGTTCTCCGGCGCGCTCTCGACCGATGCCATGATCGGCACGGGAAGAGGGTGGCGCCGTGCCCCAGCTGAAGGCTAGATCGGGTACGTCGCCGTCGGTGAGGGGTTGCATCGCCTACCTCACGAGGGATGGCCGCTCGCTGGCGGCTGACTTCATCAACTGCTGCGAGGTCGACGCCGAGAGTCGCGAGGTTTGGCGCCAGATGGACGAGACCCGCAAGCTCTTCGGCAACGATGTTCCCGCACGTTCGGGCAACGGCCGTGCGCGGACGTTCGAACACCTAATCGTCTCCCCCGACCCCAGGGACAGCGTCGACCTGACCACCCTGCGGGCTCTCTGCACCGCCTGGGCCGAGAGGCACTTCGGCGACTACCAGGTGGCTATCTACTACCACGACGACAACCGCAACCGCATCCCCCACGCCCACATCGTTGTAAACAACACGAACCTTGCCGACGGACGCCGCATCGCGCCGAAGCTCACCAAGGGCGCCTTCAGGCGCATGGGCGACGACCTGCAGGATATGGCGAGGGCGATGGGACTCAGGGCGTTCAGGGAGGACTACGAGAGGCGGGAATCGGGCGTAATCGCCACAGTCACCCAAGACAGCGCGAGGACGCGGGCAGAGCGCGCCATCATCGCAGAGAGGGGCTACTCCTGGAAGGAGGATATCCGTCAGCGGCTGAGGTGTGCCGTGAAGCTCTCGTGGGAGAACGCGGAGTTCCTCGAGAGCTGCACCGCTCTCGGGCTCGGCTGCCGGATGGATCGGAGGGGCGACTGGGTCTTCTCGATTGAAGGACATCCCACATGGCAGGTCGCGGGCAGGAGGCTCGGCATCGACTACTCGCGCCGCGGCATCGAGAGTCAGCTCGCAGTCGGAAGGGCCCGCTGCAAGCAGCGAGCAGAGCGAGCGCAGGCGGACCGCCTGAGGACGGCAATCGCTCACATCGTCGCCAAGGGTGGACCTGCACCGAGCATCCTCGGAATCATTGACGGAAAAGAGTTCACGGTGAAGGATGTGGCGGACATGCTCGACCTCTGCGAAGAGCTTGATATCCGTTCGATGGACGACTTTGACGACGCCGCCTCTTACACGATAAGGGAGTCCGTTCGTCGAGAGTTGAAGGGTGCCAAGCGACTCGCCGAGAGCCTTGGATATTTGCCCGAGCACCGTCCGAGGGAATACGGAGGGCGCCTCCTAGAGAAGCACAGCCACCGTAGCTCTGAGCCATCGTGCAGGCGCCATTCAAGCTATACGCCTGCCCATTCAGCTCCCGCGCAATCGTATTCCCACGTTGAAATCGGCGAGCGCTAGCTTTTCATGCAAAATCGTAAATCTGCAGGTAGACGGCTTGTTGTAAGCCGTTCTAAGGGCCTATTGTCTCAGAATCGACCTAGAACCCATTGAATCGCTCCGTGTATAGTTCCGCCCCCTGCCTAGCGGAAGATCAGACAGAGCTGTAGACGCAGAGACAGCTCGGCGGGATATGCTTGGCGAGCCACACGCGGTCGCTCCCCTCGAAGAACTCGATTCCCTCGGAGCACGCAGTCGCCGCATCAACCTGCAGGATCACGGGACGGTTGTCCCTGCGCTCTCCGACCTGCCCGGCTGTCTCATAATCGGTGGAGAGGTGCACCATCTGACGGCCCATGGGCAGGAGGCCATCCTGAAGGATGGACCCGAGCGCCTTGCGGGTAGTCCCATGGTAGAGAACGTCGGGCGGAATGGAGGGGACGCGCTCGATCTCCTTGCGCACCGAGTGCCCGTAGAGCGCCCTAATGCGGCCTCCGACGATCTCGTGGCGGCGTTTCTCCGAAGTGGCGATAATCTCCTCGAGATCATCTCGGAGGATGGGCTGCAGCGCGGATAGGCGTTCGTTCAAAGCGGAGAGCAGAGCCTCGACGGGGACGAAACCCTCCCCGTCGAGGGCGAGGCCGTACTCCTCCGGGGCGTGCCTGAGGGCGTACGACACCTCCTTGCTTATATGGACGAGCCTAGAGTCCACCCTCGGCTTCTTCCTCGCGCTCGCGCGCGACCATATCGATAACCGCAGCCTCGAACCACGACCAGAAGTCGTCATACTCCTCGCGTTGTTCCCAGCCGGGGTCGGCGAAGTCGTGGATGACCTCGACCTTTCCGGGCTTGCCCACTTCGAAGCAGGCGACGTCGTCGCTGTCCGAGCGTTTGGCGAAGGGGACGAGCTTGCGAGAGGGATAACGGCTTGCCATGTCGCGTGCGTAATCGCCTGCAAAGGACGCCTCGAGAATCCACCACCAATCAAGGTCGACAAGGTCGAGCTCGACGACCTTGTGAATGCCCGCCGGATATTCGAAGCCCTCGTAGAGTTCGCTTGCGTCGTAAAGTTCCATCATGTCCTCCTAACGGACCTTGCCAATAGTATAAGAGCCGTACGGGTAGTCTATTTGGAAGCTCCTGCCCTGTTTGCCGATCCGGAGCTCGACAGCCTCGCCCCAAGTCCTCGGCACGCCCTTCTTAGTTGTGAACCGGCGAACAGTTAGGGCATCTGGAAGCGGCTCGTCATAGCTGTGAACGACGGCTCTTACATCGATGCCTGCGGCGCGCGCGGCGACTACGCGGGTGTTGTCGAGCGTCGTCATTCCTCCATCGTCCATGGTCACGACATCGATGGGGTCGCCCTTCCAGCCGTCCCTCCTCATGCTGTCGATAATCTCCTGACTGCCGTTTACGGATGTCTGGCTGAAGCGGATATCAGAGGCGGGAACACTCTGGACACGCCTCGTCGGTTGCTTCGAAGCCGATGGGGCCATCAGCTGCCTGCTGCCGGACGTGCCGATAAAGTGGCCTGAGGAGGGTTTACTCATCGGCACCACCAGCCTTGCTGAAGCGCCTGCTGGTTGCGCTGTCGAACTGGATGACGCGGATACCCGCCTCGTCGAGCAGACGAAGGGGCGGGTAGTTTGCGGAGCCGTACACAATGACGGTATGAGGCCTGAGCACGCGGAGCATCTCCTTCAGGCCGCCCTCGAACAAGGCGCGGTTCCTGACGAGCCTCATTCCGCTCGCCACGGTGCCAATGCAGACGATGGAATGCCTCGGGATTCCCTCAAAGCAATACGTGAACGTCTCGGCAGTCCCCCACCTCACGTTGTTGATGACCTGATGTCCGAGCCTCCCGAGCCAACAGCCGAATGCCCTCATGCGATAGGTGTTGAAAGTTTTCCAAGGCCTTGGGAAGTCCTGGTTCGTCGAGAAGTCGGGAGTGATGGCACCAGCGAAGTGTCGAAGGATGAGCTCAGCGTGCTTGTAGTCGAACCAGATGCCGTTTTTGCCGTCGAACTTCTGGTCGTCGAGGAAAAAGCAGACAAACGCGTCGTAAAGAAAGCTCGTGTCTCCATCTACTATATGCTGGTCATAGATCGACTTGGCTTCCTCCCATGTAATCATGTCGTGCGGAAGCGAAGTGGCGGTCGTCGGGCAGAAGGGGATGTCTTCATCGCAGAACGTGACGCCCTCAACCATAAAGGCGTTCCAAACATCCTTGCACCCCTTGCGAATACTCCGATTCACAGCAGTCTCCAATCTCTATCTCGCGGGACCATTCCCGCTTGACTTGGAGGCTACAACTAATTATTCTATGGAACTAGTTACCAGATATAGTTAGGAGTAACGATGTGCGAAGAGACCGAGCGCGACCCGCTCGACGAGCCCGTCAAGGCCGGCATCAGGTTCCTGTTCTCGTCCGTGCCGGTCACCACGGGCATACGGGTGCCGACCCCACCCATCTGGACGGGCGGCACGGGAACCATGGACTACTTCGACGAGTTCGGGCCGAGGAGGAAGACGACCGTTGCCAAGGAGGACATGAAGTCCTGCTACTTCTGCCTCAACCTCGACCTCATCGATGGGGAAAGAGAGCCTGAGACCATCGAGCTGCCTGAGGGCTTCTACTGCCACGAGTTTCTGGAGCTCAACCCCCTTGACATCCAGGAGCTCCTCTTCTTCCAGAGGAAGTACGGTCTCGTGAGGGGCGCACGGGAGACCAAGCCGTACGGGACAAAGATGCGCGACCGCCAACGCCCTGAGCCGAAGCGAAGCGTGTTCTCCGGGATCAACGCGGAGCACTACCGGGGGCAGCTCGAGGGTATCGAGGCCTCCGCGGCCCTCTACGACTCGGTCCCGGACCAAGAACTCATCGATGAGAGGGGTGTCATCAAGCTCGGCGCGGTCTCCTTCCAGGAGGCGATATGCGCCGTGCTCGACGCGCAGGAGGCAATCCGGAACACGACCCGGGTCCTCCGGGACGACCTTCCCGCCATGACCAGGCGCGAGGCGGCCCTGGCGAAGATCTCCTCGGAGTACATCTCCCAATTCCTCCCGGCGCTCTTCCCCAGCATCGAGCTCGTCGCGATCGACGAGGAGGGAAGGAGCTCCCATTCCACTGCGAGCGATTTGATCACTGCGGTGTTCGCCCAGCTCGCCCGGGGTCTTCTCAACAACGAGGCGTACCGCGTGTGCGAGAACCCGGAGTGCGGGCGCCTGTTCACCCCGAGAGAGATGGGCAGAAGGCTCGACACAAAATACTGCTGCTCTGGGTGCCAGGAGAGGGCCAAGCGGCTCAGATATGTAGCCAGTCACAGGTAGTCGGACATAGTGCCTTCAATATGCTGAATCTACCTTACAAGCGTTAACCATGCTCAATTCATTCCTTACCTGCGGAAAACGCTTCTTGCGCTGAAAAGCGCAGGTCTGCCGGACTAAACTAAGAGACCTCAACGGCCGCTAGGCGTCTGTTCAGCTCTTCGATAACGTTCCGTTCCTCCTCCCGCTCAAAGTTTTCGCATTCTACAGACAAAAAAGGCGAACTCTGGAGAAGCTGGTCGAGCAGCCCATTACCGTCAGGACCCCCAGTGCCAAGCCAGCCTCTCAGCTCCTCGCGACTCAGACCCGTCGTTGCGATAACCGTTCTCCCAGCTCGACGTGCCCCAGCAATTAGCTCGCCAAGTATCCCGCGTAACCAGGTACCGCTCCTACATTCCCCAAGCCCATCTACAATAAGCACCTCGAAGGAAAGCCTATCCTGGATAAGCGAACTCTCGGTTTCTCCCCCATTCCGTTCGCCATACGTAGCCTTGATCGCCCTTAGGAACGCCTGGACGGAAACATAGCCCACGGATAACCCCGCCTCACAGAGCGCATTCACCACCGCGCAGCTGAAGCGACGCCTCCCCAAGCTCGATTTGCAAGACAGCGTGATTCCCACTCCGATGGGACTTTTGTCGAGTAACGCACCTAAAACCAGATCCGCCGCCTGTCTAAGACCGACATCCAAATCGCTGGATGCAATCGCTTTAAGATCGCTGGAAATGCCCGAGCCGCGGTATGCCCGCATCTTGAGCCTGGAAATCCTTCGCTTCGCCTCCAGGCATCTGGCAAGGCGTTCGGCCTCTATCTCGCAGCGGCACTCCAAAGAGCACGGAAGAAGACCAGAGGTATCGCCAACGGCTATCCTTCTATACACCCTTGTGGGATCACCGCAGGTCGGGCATCGGTGAACGACCTCGCCATCATAGTGCAGGCCATCGGGGTTCATGATCTTTAGGATGCTTTTCGCGCAATCCTCTCCCATGGACTACGCCTCGTCCGTGCTTTCAAATCTGAGAAGCCCGCTTGCCCCTATAGAGGTTCTCTTTGAGTAATCTCTTTCTTTGATTGATTTGGACTTTTTGTCCATATCGATGTGGACATTTGGGGCTGCGGTGGGAATCCTGGACCAAATAGGAACAGGAAGGAATCCGCATGTACAGCACCGAGCAGAGACGGATCGCGATAGAGACCTTCATCAGGTT
>CADBJR010000016.1 GCA_902795065.1 uncultured Coriobacteriaceae bacterium | reverse complement strand
ACGCCCGTCGAGGATGCCAACGGCACGGTGCTTCCCGAGAACCAGCCGGTCATCACCTCTATCACCATCGTGGATTAGCTGCAAGGACGCGCCTCGCGTGGTATGGTAAATGGGTTACGTAATCGTGCCCACGATTCCGAGGATGGATCCGCATGATCTGCCCCAGCTGCGGTCGCACAGTTGAAGACGGCATGGCGTTCTGCCCGCACTGCGGCTCCGCAGTCATCCAGCCCTTCATGACCGATGAGGACAAGGAGCGCGAGGACGCCGAGGTCGAGGCGGCGCTCAAATCCCTCGACGAGATCAAGCACACAGCCGCCCGCCCCACGGCACGTATCGAAGAGCCCGTCGTGGAGACCATGGGCGTCGCGCCCGCAACCCGCGATTTCAGCAGGAAGCACGGTGAGTCGCGCATGAGCCAGCTCATCGTCGGCATGCTCCTGGCGTTCATGCTCGCGGCCCTGCTCCTGATCGTGCTCCCCAACTTCGTGAGGAAATACCCGTCGTGGACCCCCACGATCGCCGAATCCGATCCCGAGGCAACGACCTCCCCCATCGGCGAGATCGCACCCATCACGGAGCTCTCCGCGCAGGACGATCCCGAGACCGAGGAGGCCGTCATCGCCTATAACGCCTACGAGGACTCGGACGGGGATAAGGGCGGGAAGAAGCGCGAAGGCGGGTTCGTGCTCCCCGACAGCGACACGCACCTCTACACGGTCGAAGAGCTCGAGGGGCTGACGGAGTGGGAGCTCGAGATCGCCCGCAACGAGATCTACGCACGGCACGGGCGCGGGTTCAACGATTCGACCCTGCAGGCCTATTTCGACGCCCAGGACTGGTACGAGCGGAAATACTCGCCCGAGGAGTTCGACGCGATGGACGGTGTGATGAACCAGACCGAGCTGGCCAACGTCACCGTGATCGGAGAGGCCGAGGACAGCCTCTAGACCCATCGACGGCTCACGTTTCATGATGCGAAGAAAGGGTGCCCGCGAAGGGCACCCTTTCCGTTTTCCGAGCCTGTTCTAGAAGGCGCCGCCGCCTCCGCCGCCGCCTCCGCCGAAGCCGCCGCCACCGCCGCCGGAGAAGCCGCCTCCGCCGCCTCCGCCGGAGCTCCAGCTGGAACCGGCCTCGGAGGCCGTGGACACGGCGTGCGCCGTCGAGACCGCGTCGGAGAAGGTGCGCGCGGGGCTCATGTTGCTCGTGGACGAGACGTAGTACCAGCCGTAGGTGGAGCTCATGTAGTCGTCATGCAGGACCTCGGGCAGGACCGTCTCGAGCTGCTTGATCACCTCGTCGGCGACGCCGAGGACGACCGCCATCACGAGCAGGCGGTTCCAGAGCACGACGTCGGTCGGGATGGCCTCGTTGAGGCGCGTGAAGTCCTTGAGCCAGTTCCTGAGCGCCTTGAGCTGCGCCTTCACCTCGCGTCCCTCCTGGTTGAGGGCCGTGGTGCTCGAGGCTGCGAAGATCGCGTAGATGCCTGCGACGACGAGCAGCATGAAGCCCACCACGATGATGGGGACAGGCGTGCCGAAGACGAACCCCAGCGCGACGAAGAGGATCGAGAGGACGATATCGAGCACGCCTGCAGCGGTCAGAGCCAGGGTGGGCACCCTCACCACGGTCGACCCCCTGGTGAAGCGGCTCTCGTAGGCGTTCTCGACGGCGTTCTGCCACGAGTTGTAGGCATTCTCGTACGTCGTCGAATGCTCCTTGGCGTAGTCCGAGATCGTCGAGAAGTAAAGCGGCGGATAGGTGCCGTTGGGGTAGTCCTCGTCGGAGACGCCGAGGGCGACCTTATCGAACATGAGGTAGAGCGCCTTGCGGTTGATGTTGTGAGCATCGACTTCTGCCGGAGAAGCGTAGTTGGCATTGGGTGTTGCGGGCTGCTTGGTGAGGACAAGCCGGTAGTCGTCCTCGACCTTCTCGCCGCCGAAGATGCCCTTGCGCTTCACCTTGACGTGCTGAAGGGCGATGTTGTTGGAGTTGGTGAGCTCCATGAGCGTGGCGGTGAACTCGTCTCCACCGACACCGCCGCCGCTATAGAGGGCGCCGAGGACCGCAGGGTGGTCCTTGGTGGGCACATCGCGGAAGTACTGGCCGTCGAACACGGTGCGCGTGGCCTCCTTGTAGGCCTTGCGCTTGGCGAAGGTGAAGATCGACGTACCGACTGCGGCGACCGCGGCGAGGGCCATCGAGCCATAGTAGAGGATGCGGGCGCGCATGCGGCGCGCGTTGGCCTCGTCGGCCCACCTCTGCTCCTCCTCGAGGATGGAGGGAAGCGCGGTGCTGGTATCCTGCTGCGCATCGGGCAGCCAGGACTCGGGGAAGGTCGCACGGGCCTCGGCGAACTCCGATCCGCCCACACCGGGCACGGTGTAGACGATATCGTTGCCGTTGAAGGCGAGCGACGCGTCGATCGGACCGTGGCCCCAGGCGCGCACGTTGTCCTCGGGGACGACAGACTGGCCTGCGGGAACCGGGAGATGCACCGTGCAGGTGATGTTCCGGGATTCCTCGTCCCAACCCTCGGTGACGAACTGCCAGTACAGCTCGGCGACGTCCGCATGGCGCAGGACCACGTTGTTGATGCGGTACGTGATCACGAAATGCGCGGTCTCATCGCTGTGGCGCGCGTAGATCTTGAGGCTCATGCTGTAGCCGCGGTCCTGCACCTGGTAGGTGAGGTTGTCACCCGAATCGGAAAGCTCGTAGGGAACGAAGGCGCCATCGACCATCTCGCCCGCCTCGACCACGTCGACCGTGACGGAGCGGCCCTGGAACTCGCCCTGCGGCAGGTTCCAGTACACGCCGTTGAAGCTTCCGTCGAAGGAGAACATGCGCTCCTCGCGGACCTCGAGCGAACCGTCGGATGTGACCGTGGCATCGATGTTGACCTGCGGGATCGAGTATTCGCGCGCGTAGGCGGGAACCGAGATGCCCAGGCTCACGACGAGCATGAGCACGAAGGCGATGAGCGACCCTGCGATGCGTACACGACGAGCTGTCATGGCAGTACCTCCCATGGATGCGGTGCATCGGCATACCACGTAGTAGTGTACCCCATGGAGGCCCGCTCCTTGCGAATTCGCAGGGGGCGGTCGAGGATGATATGGTGCCCTCATCCTGCATTCCCCCGAGTCACGACCGTGAATCGCGCGCCACAGACCTCGAAGCTCTCTCCGATCCGGATAACCGCCGTTTCGCGAACCTCGCGACCCTTGAAGACCGCAGGATTGGTTGAACCGAGGTCCTCGATGATCACAGCGGAGCTCAAAGGGATGATGCGCAGATGGCGCTTGGAGACCTCATGGGCTTTGAGCACCACATCGCAAAGCGGATCGCGTCCGATAACGATGCCGTTCTGGGGAACGGGAATGGTGGCTTGAGCATCATCGGTCGCGATGCGCAGCATCAGGACGGGGTCTTCCGACGCTTCACGGACGTCATCCCCTCCTGCTTCCCCATCTGCAAGCAACTCGTCCGGTTCGTCGATCTCGATATCGGGAAGCGCTGCAAGCTGGAGCGCTTGGGATGACCTGGTCATATCGGAGAATTCGTGCATGCATCCGTAACAGAATCGCATGTCGTCGAACAGCTCCTGTCCGCAGATTGGGCAGACTCTTGTCTCGAAGATGTCCTCCATGTCTCTCCTTTCAATCCATAACGCTGCAGATGCTCAGACGTTCTCCGGTTTCGAACCACGGGGTGTCTGCTGCCGGTCGTTCCAAAGTGATGAATGCGTCGGGACTCGAGGCGCGCCTGTTGGGCTCAAGAGCCCGAATGGCATCAAGAATCCAGCCTCCCTCGTCAACGAATGCGATGTCGATGGGGTACGCCATCGCGAAGGTATGGATCGACCTGCAGCGCATGAGCGCCACAGGATCTGCATCCTCCGAAGTTCCAAGCAATCCCCTGAGCCGTTTGAGCCAGGTGGTCAGCACCTGGAAGGCAATCGGTTCATGCGGTCGCCCGTCTGCAGCCATAATCACACGGCACATCTAGATCACCACTCCCGGTCTGTATCGATCCACGACCATCGACCTCTTATGGATGACTTCGAACGGAGCGTCCATGGATGCCCCGGCGAGCCGCAGATGCTGAGGCCACGGTCGAAAATGCAAGGTGCAGGTATAACGCACGAGATGGGGGCAGAGGCTCGCCAGCATGCCAGAGGAACCCGAGAGCGGATCTGCCGATACGTCGACGGAGACGGCAGGATTCGATCCGAGCGTCTCTTCTATCGACGACCGTATCGCCGTCGTCGCCGATAGTTCCGACTGATGACCCGATGGAGAGATGCCGTGTGCAATCACCGCATCCAAGCTCGCGCGATCGAACGCGGCACAGCACCCGAGGAACGCCATGATGTTGGCGATTGTGAGGGCAGCCACTATGGCCACGGGAACGATCACTGCAACCTCGACGCTCATCTGCCCCGATTCCAAGCTAGGGGGTCCCGTTCCAAGCGGTCTCATGGCATGCCTGCCAATTCCGACAGGTCGACCTCGATTGGGATCACCAGGTCTGTTCCGGGGATGCCGAGCTCCGCGACGGTGATGCTCCCCTCCCCGATCGCTTCTGGCCGATCGATGCCGAGAGCACGCAGAATCGTTCCGAAGTCGGGAGATGGGCCGAGTGAGAGAATCAGCCGCTGCACGCGTGCGACACCATCCCAACCTGCCCTCCCGAAGACAGATGACGTCGAGACCAGCACGGGTTTGAGCATCCTGATATCAACCGGTTCGAGCCCGGCATCTGAAACGATGGATGCGACGGTATCGCGCATCCATGCGCCAATCGAACCCCCAAACACGACATCGATCCGTCCAAGGAACTCAGCCGAACGATGCGAAAGCTCGTCGAATGATGCGCCGTACGACTCGAGCAGCGTCCCCCAGAGCCTGCCCGCATCGCCCAACGATTCAGATAGAGCGGGATAGCGTCTCGTCAGGCCATCGAACAGATGGGCAAGCACGGAGTTGCCATCGGCCGACTCGTCCGGTGCGAGCATGGCAGCAGAAATCGCCGCACCAGGCGGGAGCTGGGCAGTATCCAAGAATGAGCCTCCTAGGCTTGCCGGCACCTGACCCGCGTCGGTCCGCGCTACGAGCGCAATGCAGCCCCATGCGCCGGGAGGGACGATATGCGCCCGTGGGACGGCCAGTTGCCCGAGCGCCTCCTCGAACAGGTCCGCGCCCTCCCTGGCCACCCCTTCGAGCTCGTCTTCCGCACTGGTGTATTCATCGCGAGCAGCCTTGTAATCCCGCGATGCCAGGACGATCTCGCGCCAGTAATGCTCGAAGCCATTGTCGATGCTCGTCGATGCTGCCGCGACCTTTCCCATATCGGTCGCATCCATCTCGCAGATCGGACAGCGCGAGACCTCCCCTGCGTCGAGCTGTGCGAGCGACGCTGACCCCGCAGAGGGTCCTGTTGCACCGGGACACGCAAGCGTCGCGTGGAGCACGCGGACGTCCTGCATGGTGCAGGGCCACCGCTGCTCGGTGTAGATGCCCGTCGCACGCATCTCAGAGGTGTTGTGCGGGAACTCGGGAAGGAAGAGATCGACTTGTCCGTCGGGATACTCGACGTAGTAGGCGGTCATAAGCTGCTCGATGGCGTAATCGTAGAACGCCTTGCGCGCACATGAGTCGACGAGCGCCCCGACACCCCCGTCTTCCGGGATATCGACCGCGCGACGCACGGGATAGTACGTCCGGGCACGTACCAGCGCAGCACCGAACGTCCAGGTCTCAGGCGATGGATAGTCCGGGTTCTGAGCACCCGCAAGCCCCGCGAGCGTTGCCGCCCGCTCGCGCATGCAGCGCGGACGGTTGCCGCAATCAGCCATCCACCCCCTCAAGAGCGCGTCGTCCATCCGCTTGCGCGCCTCTTCGAGGCGCTCGCTCGCGTCCTGCATGTCACGCGCTATCCGCTCGAGTCCATCCGTATCCACAGACGCATCAAGCGAGGAGAAATCGCTCATCCCCTCGAATGGGACGGGAACGGCGACACCTGCATACGAGAGACCGTCCGCCTCATTCGCCTCGACCACGGCGATCGAGTCGAGCATGACGAGCGCGGGCACGAAGCCCTCGAGTTTCTCGAGGCCTGCGACGGCGCTCCGTGCGAAGGTTGAACGTGCATCGAGCATCGAGGTTCCGAGATCGAGCATCCCTGAGGCAGCCTCGCCTGCACCGGGTATCGCCGCAAGGACGAGAGCGGCTCCGCAGGTCACAAGTCCAGCAAGACCCATAGTGAGGACGAGTGCGTCGCACACCTGGGCGACCGTCGCATATCTCGCCACCACATTTGCGCCCGCCATCGCGCTGGCGTCAGCGATCTCCTGGACCTCTGCCGCACGGGAAAGGCTCCATTGGACGCGCCCTGCGAAGAGCACAAGCGTGATGCTCAGAAGCAGCGCGAGGGCCATGGCGACCGTCGTATAGCCGCCCTCATCGTCGATGAAAACAGACAACGGACTGAACCCATCGTTCTCATTCCCAGATCTCCGACCATGCACGTTCATCACCTCCCAGCCATCCCGGCCTCAGCTCGGCGCTATGCTCGACCCTGAGGACGACGCCCCGCTCGTCTCTTCCCAGCACGCTTCCCGCAACAAGGCCGAGCAGCGGAAGGGGCTTCGCGTGTCCGCATATCGTCACGGTGACCGTTCCCCCATCGTTCGAAAGCCCGATCTCCCAATCGTCGGAACCGCCAACATGGAACAGGCCGATTTCAGGAACCGCATCGAGCCTGTGCAAGCAGAACGTCCGCACGTCGGCTTCCGATGAAGACGTGACAAGCAGCCGCGCAGTCTCTGCAGCTGCATGGCGCATAGCCATGCGCGTATACAAGAGACATGCGGGTTCGAGGAGGAGCCCCATCGTGAGGAGGACCGCGGGAAGCAGGAACGCCGCCTCGACCGTTGCCTGACCGTCATCACGCGTAAGAATCCTTCCCATCAGAACACCACAAGATCCTGAACGGTCCCAAGGGGGTCTGCATCTCCGAGCGTATGCGCGGAGCTTTCGATGGCTGCTTCGAACGAGGGCTGGCTCCGCAGGAAACCGATGAGCGCCCCAAGCACGGCGATGCTCGCCAGCAGCGCGAACATGACAAGGGCATATTCAAGCGTCGATTGTCCCCTCTCATCCTCAACCAAACCTTCCACCCCTATCCATTCGCGTTCAGCCTGATGGTCTGGACGGAGCATGTCTGTTCCGCTACGTTTCGGATGACGACGATATCCACCCAGCCATCGCCTTGCACCACACAGCCCCAGGTGTTCCCAAATAGGTCGAGGTAGCCGGCGCATTCGAGGGTGCATCCCTCCTCGCTCCGATAGGAGATGAGCCGTTTCTCCGCCTCCCGCTCGATAGACTTCTGGGAAACGACGGAATCCGTGGAGCGCGCGGGGTTATCCGATTGCACCGTATCCACCACAGCTCCTTCTTCCGGACCAACGCTTGCAGCAGAGATGCATGAGCGCGCCATGAGCGCGAAGACCGCACAGACGCAGATGGACGCTGCCCCTACAGCGAGTTGATGCCCTCTGCGATCGCGTTCCACAGCTCACCGACCTTCTCCCTGAACGCAAGGATCGCAAGGATTGCGATCACGACGAGAACACCGACGAGAATCGCGTATTCGGTCGTTCCCTGACCCGATTCGTCCTCGATGAGTCGACCCGTGCGAATTGGCACCTTGCTCTTCTCCATCTCTTCTCCTTTCCTGGAACGTATCCATCAGACGCTTCGCAACGCAGGCCCCATGAGCGGGCCGAGGATTGCCAAAAGCATCGCGGGGACGATAAGGGTCCCCAAAGGGATGAGCATCTTGACAGGAACCTTTTCGATGGCCTCCTCCACGTGCGACCGATGCTCGTCACGGATCGATTGCGCTTGATGCTCCAGCACCTCTACGAGGGGCGATCCGAATACGAGTGCCTCGGTGACGGTAGACGAGAAACGTTGGAGCGCGGAGATGTCGAGGCGCCGCGCGAGCGCGGAAAGCGCCTCGGAACGCGTCGTCAGGCCGATACGCCAGGACGCCATCGCCTCAGAGAGCGCATGCGCAAGCTCGTCATCATAGCGCGTGCAGTAAAGCTCGAGCGAGGCATCGAACGAGAGCCCTGCAGAGAGACCCAGCGTGAGCACATCGAGCAGCACGGGAAGCTGCATGAGGCAAGCCCTCCTCCGCCCCTCGAGGATCACGCGTTCTTCGTAGGCGCGGAACGGTGCAAGCAAGCGGATCGCCCTGATGGAGGCGAGCACGCTGTCTGAAACGTGCGAACCGATAGGTCCGCCGCCCAATGAGAGGAATGCGGCCATGAACGCAAGAGCAGATGCAGCAACCGCGAAAACCATCAGATGATCCCCTTCGACAGATGACGGACTATGAGGACTGCTGCAGCATCCATGCAGCACGCGATGACGAGCGAGCCGAACCCCACCGGTGTCGCTATCCCCACCTGGAAGTCGGGTGAGATGACAAGAAGGATGCCCACGATGACCGCGGGAAGCAGGCAAACGATGCGCACCGAGAGCCTCACCTGGGCGGTCTTGACGGAGAGGAGGCGTTCGAGCTCGCCAGAACGCTCGACGAGCCGCGCCGATCGCATGAGGATGCCCTGGAGCGGACTGCCCGTCTGATGGGAGATGGCGAGCGCGCTCGAGAGCAGGCCCATTCCAGGCGTATCGAGATCACCGACAAGCCCATCGAGCGCTACCTCATACGGTTCTCCGCAGATGAGCCTGAGCGAGCAACGCGCGAATGCCGGGGCGGCGACGCCCTCCTCACGTGAGCCCACATAGGCGATAGCCTGCGAGAGCGTAAGGCCCGATCCGAGCGATACCGCTAGCGAGCGGAACACGGAGGGCATCTCCGATGAAAGCGCACGAACGCGTTCCCTCCGCGAGCGCACGGCATGGGCATGCAGGGCAAAACAATACGAAGCCGTCCCGACGAGGAAGCCGAGCCACGATGAGGCGAGGAGCATCCCGATCACAACCGCAAGCAGGCAGATGATGGAAAGCCACACAGCGCATTCGCGGATCGTCAGGACGATTCCCGCTTCGGAAAGCGCCGCCCTCATGTCATGAGCTGCAAGCGAGACATCGTCGAACGTCAGGAGCGCATCCGCGAATCCGGTCTGAGCTATACGGCGAACGGCTCCCTGCACGATCCGCATGAGACGTCTTGCGAGCCGCAGCGCGATGCTGCGGGGCGACGGACCGTCTGAGAAGAGCATCCAAGCCGAGCAGAAGGCGGCTATCGAGGCCATCAGCAGATGAGCGAGCGCCATGATGCCACCTCCCCATCATCGACGATGCCGAGCTCCTGCGCGGTTCCGACGAATCCAGGCAAGCATTGGAGACTCCATGCGTCTGCCGCCGAATCGAAGGAAACGCAGGTCGATAGTGCGACACGTCCCCGGTCATCTCGATTGACCTCAACCATCGACCCGATCCTCCTGCATCCGTCGGGAAGCCGGCAGGACATGACGATCAGGTCGAGCGCCGTTGCGATCTGCTCTTCTATAAGCTCAGACGGCAGGTTCATACCGAAGCGTGCCATGAGGATGAGACGCGAGACGGCCTCGCGGGCATCCCCGGCATGGAGCGTCGTGAGCGATCCGGGGTGACCCGTGTTCATCGCATTCAGCATATCGATGGTCTCCTCGCCACGTACCTCTCCGACGATGATGCGGTCGGGCCGCATGCGCAGCGCGTTCTTCACGAGCTCACGTATGGTCACCTCGCCCGTCCCCTCGATGGAGGCATCACGCGCCTCGAGCGCCACCACGTTGGGATGCGTGTCGAACCTGAGCTCGCACGAATCCTCGATAGTCACGATGCGCTCGCCATGGTCGATCTCGCACGAAAGCGCGTTTAGGAGCGTCGTTTTCCCCGAGCCGGTCCCTCCCGCAACTGCGATGCTCTGCCGTGATCGCACCGCGCAGGAAAGAAGCTGCGCGTACCAGATGGGTAGCGCCCCGAGCTCGACCAAGCGCCTGAGCGACGTGATCCGCCCGGAGAACTTCCTAATGGTCACAGCTGGTCCGCCTGGAGCGACGGGCGGGACGACGGCATTGACACGGTCCCCGTTGGCCAGGCGCGCATTCACGAGGGGGCTTCCCTTGTCGATGCGGCGCCCCAACGGAGCGAGGATCCTATCGAGGACCGTCATGACCTGCTCCTCCGAATCGAACGCGAAGGTTGACGGCTCGATTCGCCCAGCCCGTTCGAAAAAGAGCGCATCAGGGCCGTTGACCATGACCTCGGTCACCTCCTCATCATCCATGAGCGGCTGGATGGGCCCGAGTCCGCACACCTCATCGAGCACCTGGCGCACGAGAAGGTCATGATGCTCGGGAAACACGCCATTTCCCTGCATGTTGAGAATCGAACGGCATGCAACCTCGAGCTCGGTACGTGTCCGCTCCACCGAACCGCCCGTGATGCCCTCTGCAATCGCCTTGAGGCCGAGCCGTTCGACCAGCGCCTGCTTAAGCTGCCTCCTCTGTTCGGCGAGCTCTTCGGTTCCGATGCCATGGGGAATCGGACCTTGGGCACGCACGCGTTCAAGGACACTCATCTATCCCGCCTCCCGTCCATGCGAGAACAACCGGAACCGACGTTTCACCGAGGGTTCCTCCGCCGAACGCCGCGCCTCATCGCAATCGGGAAGGCGACCGAGCTCGACGAGTATCTGCGCGAGGCACGCCGAGACGGATCGTGTGAAATCGCATGCATACCCCGCAACCTCCCCGGCACGCCCCTCATCCATGAGCTGGGATATCTCCATTCCGCCTTCGAATACTCTGAGCGGGCGTGCCACCTCGAGGCCCTTCTCCGCTCGCGCATAGGAGAAATCAGGCTTCGCGTAGGGATCCGCATGGTTCTCGAGGCGCATGATTCGGGTCCGCGCCACGCCCAAGCGCACGGCCAGACCGCCTATGCGCGAGAGCGAAGCGAGCGATGACCGGCGTCCGTCATAGACGATGACCGATCGGTCGGCACGCTGGAGCACTTCGGCGACGGCATCGGTCGTCGTCGACGAGGTGTCCGCAATGACGAGGTCGGCATGGGAGCCAGCATGGTCGAGGAGGGCGCCTGCGAACGGAACCGCCTCCTCTGCAAGCTCTGGAAGGCCGCACGGTCCCCAGAGGGCGATTTCAGGCGAAACGGAAAGGGCGAGATCGGCAATCTTGGGAGGAAGATCCTGCGACAGAGCGGCAAGGTCGGCTCCGCGCTTGAGACCGAAGAAGGAATAGAGGTTGCCGTTTGCGAGATCGAGATCGACAAGCGCTACGCGCATGCCCCAGGACGCCGCGACAAGCGCAGCGGTCGCGGCAATGGCGGTCTTCCCCACTCCGCCCCTGCCAGAGCAGAGCGCAACGAGCGGTGCCTGCTCATCCAGCCCATCCCGTGCGAGCTCAGGGGAGCGCATCTCCGCTCGAGCCCTGTTCGCTTGGGAACGGTTGTGCTGCGGGTTCTCCCGCACGGGATGGGGTTGGACCGAGCTATGCTCGAGAACGCGGGAGATCCCCGCGCTCTTTGCCCGAGCGGCAAGCGATCCAGATACGCAGTCGACAACCAGAACGACCTCGCACGCGCACCCGTCGGCCGCGATGGCGGCGCAGAGGTTGATATCCGAAACACCCGGCCCGCAAAAACCCACGATCGCAGCGCGGGGACGGTCTCCTTCCTGGATGAGGAGCGATCGGAGCTCTCCTGCAGATGAGGAGAACGTGCAATCCGCCTCCGGATAGAGCATGCGCGCAGCATCGGAGAGGATCTCCCGCTTCTCAGGCGCACAGCAGCAAAGGCAACGGGCAGCTTCCATGCTATTCCTCGGCTTTCTCTGATTCCGTATCAGTCCCGGTCTTGCGGGGGGCCGCACCCAAGTCGGACTCCCCCTCGGCAAGGACCTCGGTCGGAGCGGCAGCGGCTGGCTCGTAGACGAGTTCCACATCATCAGCGGGAACCACGAGGCGAAGATCCCCGCGAGCACCTGCCGCAAGAAGCGCGCTCACATCGGAGGGAAGCACTGCGAGCGAGATCGTCTGAGTCGACGAGAAGGCCGTGGTCTCCACCGGCGATGCCAAGACGAGCGCATCGCCTGAGACTAGGACCGTGCTGCTCGAGGAGACCGCGAAGGCGATGACGCGCGTTCCCGCCGCGATATTGCGCGAAAGCCCGAGCTTGTCGGTGAGCGGAAGCGATACGGCTACATATCCCGCGGGCACATCGAGATCGCTCGTCCCATCGCGGAGATTGAGCTGTGTGAGCGGGAGCCCCTTGGCAAGCGGCACCGTGACCTGCCTGCCGATGACCTCCTCCATGCGGACAAGCGCCTGGTCCGGTGCGAGGTCTGCGATCCACTCTCGCGAGGCGACCGAGCTGGAATCGATGATGTCGCCGTACTCGAGCGTACGGGTCGCAACGAGCAGGTTCACGACCTCGCCGCCATACCGCTCGAGCGCATCGATGCGCACCTGCTCGGCCTGCGCCTTGACATGCTTTCCGTAAAGCAGGCACGCTGCGCAGGCTGCGAGCGCGCTGAGCGTCGCGCACACCAACCGCATCCTCCTCCGCATAGACCGATCCCTTCCACGTTGCTTCTCTTGGAAACGATTCTCAGAGAGGTCCCTGTCGATAACCCCATCGTTCTCGAAGGCGCTTTCGGGAAGCGTGCCGTTTCCGTGCACGGAGTTTGCGGTTTTCAAAGGATGCCCAGCTCAGCGAAGCGAATAGAGGGCTTTTGTGCAGGTACGGAGATCGGAAGATTCCCGCATCGCCGCAGATAGCGCCCGCACGGAAGCCCTCACGCCGTCGCAATGCGCACCGCACTGATGTCGAAAACTCCCCCACCCTCCCACGAGCTGCGAAGATGGCGTATGATATATGCGCTAGTTAATCGCGCGCGATTGTATTGCGCTCTGAAAGGATCTGCCCGATGACCGACTTCAACCCGCTTGCCCTCGAGAACCAGCTCTGCTTCCCGCTCTACGCGGCCTCGAAGGAGATCACACGGCGCTACAAGCCCTTCCTCGACCCGCTCGGGCTCACCTATACCCAGTACGTCGCCATGATGGTGCTCTGGGAGCAGGACGGCATCACCGTGGGCGAGCTGGGCTCTAAGCTCTATCTGGATTCCGCGACCCTGACGCCGCTTCTCAAGCGCCTCGAGGCGCATGGGTTCGTCCGGCGCGAACGCTCGCACGAGGATGAGCGCGCCGTCATCGTGACCCTCACCGACGAGGGGCGCGCCCTGCGCGAGCGCGCGCTCGAGGTGCCCTACTGCATGGCGGGATGCCTCGAGATCTCCCCCGAGGATGCCACGGAGCTCAAGATGCTCCTGGAGAAGCTGCTCAGGTCGATCGCCTAGCGCGTGGGCGTGGCGTCGGGCACGAAGCCCTCGAAGATGCCGATGCCTCCCCTGCGCTCGCAGGCGAGCAGCTCTTCTGCCGATTTCAACGTCCAACCCACATAGCGCGCTCCGAGGACGGCTGTCGCAAGCATCGGAGTTGGCTCGGTGGCATCCGACCAGCGGTACGCCACGAAGTCGGGGCGCGTGGCAGCGTTGCCTGCAAGGAGCGTCAGGACGAGGTCGACGTGCATGCCCTTCCCCGAATGGGCGCCCTCCCTCATGAAGTCCTGCGCGAGCTGGCCGCGGAACACGTCGCTGCGGTTCGCGCGCAGCCACCGCACCACGAGCGGGTCGAAGCTCTCGACGCAGTAGGGATGCCCGTGCCGGTCGAGCTCAGCCATGGTGGCGGCCGTCAGCTCGGCGTGGTTGCCGCCGTTGGTCTTGACCTCCACGATGAGGGGCACCTCGGGCGCCAGGTGCTCGTACAGGTCGAGCACCGTGGAGAACAGCGGGATACGCTCGTCCGTGCCGAGCAGGTGCCGCTCCAAGAGCTCCTCCAGCGTCATATCCTCGACGATGCCCTGCTCGCCCGTGAGACGCGAGAGGTCGGAGTCGTGCACGACGACGAGCCGCCCGTCGGAGGTGAGATGCACGTCGAGCTCGGATCCGAAGCCGTGGCGCGCAGCCAGCTCGAACGCGGGAAGCGAGTTCTCGGGAACGCCCGCGGCGTTGTCGTGGAGGCCGCGGTGCGCGTAGCGGAAGCCCCGCAGGTACTCCCAGGTGCGCCCGCGCTCGGGCGAGAGGGGGCGCGGCGCCACGACCGCGCACGCGGCGGCGAGAAGCCCCGCACCGGCGAGGATGCCCGCCTTGAGGATCTTACGCATCGGCTCCCTGCGCCTCCTCGGGGATGAGGGAGGTCACGCCGTCGACCTCGACCATGCGGTAGCCCTCCTCGTGCGGGCACACGTGCTCGAGCACGCGGCGCACGTTGGGGCCGTCGCTGCGCTCGTAGTGCGCCTCGGCAGCCTCGCGCGTGATGCCGCCCTTGGCCTTGCGGCTGATGAGGCGCTCGCGCAGCTCGGACTCCTCCGCGCCGATGAAGATGCGGTAGTCGGCCATCTTGGCGAAATCGTCCCAATAGTCCTCATCGAGCAGCAGGTAGTTGCCCTCGATGAGGACGATGTCGGCGTAGATGAGCGTGCCCTTGGGCAGCGGGTCGTGCTTGCGGCGGTCGTAGACCGGCCACGGCATCCTGACCATGACGGGCAGGTTGTCCAGGTGCTTCTTGAACTCGATGAGGTCGAAGGTCTCGGGTGCGCCCTTGATGGCCTTCAGGGGAAGCGGCTTACCGTCGCGCATGATGGCATGGGTCTTGAGATAGTCGTTGCAGTAGTGGAAGCCGTCGAGGCCAACGGACTGGAAGACGTCGCGCCCGAGCTCGTCTTTCGCGAGCATCTCGAGGACGGTCGCGACGGTGGACTTGCCTGCTCCCGGAGGGGCGGCGAGGAAGACCACCGTACGGCGGCCCAGACGGTCGTGCAGGGCCTTGAGACGCCTCAGGAGGGGCAGGAGCACGTTGTCGACGGTATCCGCGCTGTAGCGCGCCTCATAGTCGTATCCGTTGACCTTCACATCGAACGAACGCACATCATCCACGGTATCGCCCTCTTCGGAATCGTCGCCGCTCCCCCGTCGGGAGCATGCGGTTTGCACCCACCACTATACAAGAAGAGAGCCGCCCCGAAGGGCGGCTCTCCGCAAGGTACCTGATCGGCTAAGAACTTATGCGGGAAGGATGTCCGCGTTGACGTTCCAGCAGACATAGTAGGTACCGGCGTAAGGACCAGCAACGTACTCGTCGGGGTACTGCTCCTTGACACGGGCCATCTCGTTGGTGGGGATGCCCTCGATGAACTGCCAAGCACCGGTCTCGAAGTTGGAGAGGATGTTGTTGTCATCATCGGAGAGGTAGAAGTTGATCTGCTTCATGATGGTGTTGTCGGCATCCCAGTACTCGTCGCGCTTCTTGAGGGTGATGAGGGAGTTGTGATCCCAGCTGTCGAGCGTGTAGGCGCCGTTGCAGACGTAAGTCGAGGGGTCGGTTGCCCAGGACTCGTTGGAGACGACGTCCTCGCGGACGGGCATGTACACGGGGAAGGCCATGAGCTCGTTCCAGTAGGCGATGAGGTTGTTCGTGGTGACCTCGAGGGTGCGGTCGTCGATGGCGGTGACGGCGAGATCGCCCTCAGCGTAGCCCTTGACGACGTCGAACATGTACTCGTAGTCGGCAGCGGTGTCGGGGTTGACAGCGCGCTTCCATGCGAACTCGAAGTCCTTGGCGGTAAGCGGCTGGCCGTCGGACCAGGTGAGGCCCTCACGCAGGGTGTAGGTGTAAGTGACGGTGCCGTCCTCGTTCTGGACGCCCTCGACGAGCTCCTCGGCGCAGTCGGGAGCGATGGCGAAGGTGCCGTCGCCCTGAGGCTCCCACTTGGCAAGGCCGGAGAACAGGTGCACGATCATCGTGGCGCCGTCAACGGCGGAGTTGAGGGCGGGGTCGATGGTGTCGGGCTCGGAGGCGATGCAGACGTTGATGGACTCGTCGGAGCCTGCGACCTTGGTGCCCTTGAAGTAGTTGAAGCCCAGCGGGTTGGCAGCGTGGCCGGTGACGTCCTTGCTGAGCATGTAGACCATGGTGTAGTAGTAGATCGGGCAGAGAGCGCCGGTCTCCATGAGCATATCCTCGGCGAGGTGCATCATCTCGAAGCGCTTCTCCTGATCGGAGCACTTCTTGATGGTGTCGATGAGGACATCGAAGGTCTCGGCCCACGTGCCGTTCTCGACCTTGGTGTCATAGCCCCACTTGGTGAGGTCGAGGTTGTACATCTTGAGGTCGGCATGGGCGCCCTTGCCGTACTGGACGTCGTTGTTGCCGGAGCCGGAGGTCCACATGTCGAGCATGCAGATGGGGTCGGTGTAGTCCATGATCCAGCCGTTACGGGCCATGGAGTAATCGCCGTTCTTACGGGTGTTCAGGAAGGTTGCCCACTCCTGGTTCTCCATGTTCATGGTGATGCCGACGCCAGCAAGCGCGCTCTGCAGGTACTCGCCGATGGCCTTGTGGCCCTCGTTGGTGTTGTAGAGATAGGTCATGGTCGGGAAGTTGGTGATCATGCCGTTCTCGTCGATGTTGTAGTACTTGCCGAGGATCTCCATGGCCTTGTTGTAGTTGGCCTCGAGAGCCTCCTTGCCGACGTCGTAGTAACCGGTGCCGTTGCCGCGGCCTGCCCTGTCGAGCCAGGAGTTGCCGTCGAAGTCGGGCGCGTCGCGCGTGACGAAGGTGCTGGCGGGAACCTGGCCGCCCTGTGCGACCTCGTCGACGATGTAGGTGCGGTCGAAGAGCAGCATGATGGCGTTGCGGATCTCGGCCTTGGCAGCCTCGGCCTCTTCAGGGGTCGCGAACTGGATGACGTTCTCGTCGGTGCCGGCACCCTCGCCGCCCTCGGGAGCGGGGGTCTCGCCGCCGTTGTTGCCACCGCAAGCGGTAAGGCTGCCCATGACGACAACGCCGCCGAGCGTCTTCAGGAAATTCCTACGGGTAAGATCGATCATTTCTGTTCCTTCCTTCGAACAAAAACCTGTTTCCAGAAACTGCTCTGGAAATATACAGACCGCGTAAGTTTAGCGCGAAAAAGGGCTGGATTCTCAAGAACCCGGCCCTTTACCAGCGCTTGTTAACGGTTCTGACACAAACTCTAGCCGTTGATCTCCCTAACGCGATGGCATGCCACGAAGTGGCCCTTCTCGACTTCCTCGAACGGGGGCATCGACTCTGCGCATACATCGGTGGCGTACGGACAGCGGGTGCGGAAGGGGCAGCCGGACGGCGCGTTGAGCGGGCTCGGGATGTCACCCTGCAATGCGATGCGCTTGCTAGAGCGGGCGATCTTGGGATCGGGGATGGGCACCGCAGAGATGAGCGACTTGGAATAGGGATGCAGAGGATGGTTGTAGGCTTCCTCGGCATCTGCAAGCTCCACCATCTTGCCAAGGTACATGACGGCGATGCGGTCGGAGATGTGGCGCACGACGAGCAGGTCGTGGGCGATGAAGAGATAGGTGAGCCCCAGCTGATCCTGCAGCTCGTCGAACATGTTGATGACCTGCGCCTGGATGGACACGTCGAGGGCCGAGACGGGCTCGTCGCAGACGATGAACTCGGGGTTGATCGCCAGGGCGCGTGCAATGCCGATACGCTGGCGCTGTCCGCCGGAGAACTCGTGGGCGTAGCGGCTGGCGTGCTCGGAGTTGAGGCCCACGTGGTCCATGAGCTCGAGGATGCGCTGCTCGCGGGCCTTGGGATCGGTGTACATCTTATGCACGTCGAGAGGCTCGGCAATGATGTCCGAGACCGTCATGCGGGGGTTGAGCGAGGAATACGGATCCTGGAAGACCATCGTGGACTTCTTGCGGAACTCGGTGAGGTCCTCCTTGGTCTTGATGGGCTTGCCATCGTAGATGACCTCGCCGTCGGTGGGCTGGTAGAGATGCAGGATCGTACGGCCAACAGTGGTTTTGCCGCAGCCCGACTCGCCCACGAGGCCCAGCGTCTCGCCACGGTTGATGATGAAGCTCACGTCGTCGACAGCCTTGAGCGGCGTGGTCTTGAACCAGCCGGTGTTGATGGGGAAATACTCCTTGAGGTGCTTGACCTCGACGAGGGGACGCTCTTCGGTGCTCACTCGGCATCACCGCCTTCCTCGGCTTCTGCAGGTGCGGCGGCAGCCTTCTTCTCGAGCTCTGCCTGCGCCTCCGCAAGCGCCTTCACGTTCATCCAGCACGACGCCTTGTGGAACTCGTTGATGTCCATGCTCTCGGGAGCCTGGCGGATGCAGATCTTCATTGCGGCGTCGCAGCGCGGCGCAAAGGGGCAACCCTTGGGGAGGTTCAGCAGGTCGATGGGGGTACCGGTGATGGGCTGGAGCTTCTGGCCCATGGTATCGAGCGTGGGGATGGAGCGCAGGAGGCCCTTGGTGTACTCGTGCCTGGGGTTGTAGAAGATCTCGTCGGCGGTGCCGCGCTCGCAGTAGGAGCCGGCGTACATGACCACGATCTCGTCGCAGAGCTGCGCGACGACGCCCAGGTCGTGGGTGATCATGATGATGGCCATGCCGAGCTTTTTCTGGAGGTCCTGCATGAGCTCGAGGATCTGCGCCTGGATGGTCACGTCGAGAGCCGTGGTGGGCTCGTCGGCGATGAGGATGTCGGGCTCGCAGGCAAGCGCCATGGCGATCATGGCACGCTGGCGCATGCCGCCGGAATGCTCGAACGGGTACTGCTTCATGCGCTTCTCGGGCTCGTTGAAGCCCACGAGCGAGAGCATCTCAACCGCACGATCCCACGCCTCCTGCTTGTTGCGGTTGGTGTGGAGCATGATGGCCTCCATGATCTGGTGGCCGATCGTATAGGTGGGGTTGAGGGAGGTCATCGGGTCCTGGAAGATGATGGAGATGCGGTTGCCGCGGACATCCTGCATGACCTTCTCGCCCGCACCCACGAGCTCCTGTCCGTCGAGTTTGATCGAACCGCTGACGATCTTGCCCGTGGGGGCGAGGATCTGGAGGATCGAGTAGGCGGTGACGGACTTGCCTGAGCCGGACTCGCCCACGATGCCGAGGACCTTGCCGCGGTCGAGGAAGAAGGATACGCCGTTCACGGCCTTGACCTCGCCGGCGTCGGTGAAGAACGAAGTATGGAGGTCGGTGACTTCGAGCAGTGACATGGTTATTCCTCCTTTCCTACTGGTTGAGCTTGGGGTCGAAGGCGTCGCGCAGGCCGTCGCCGAAGAGGTTGAGCGACAGCACGATGAGCGAGATGACGATGGCGGGGATGACCAGGCGGTAGCCGTAAGAGGTGACGCCGTTCAGCGCGTCGGAAGCGAGTGAACCCAACGAGGGCATGGGCGCGTTCACGCCGAGGCCGAGGAACGAGAGGAAGCTCTCGGTGAAGATGGCGCTGGGGATCTGCAGGGCAGTGGAAATGATGATGACCGAGATGCAGTTGGGAATCAGGTGCTTCTTGATGATCCAGCCGGGGCCAGCGCCGGTTGCCTGCGAGGCGAGAACGTATTCCTGCTCGCGCAGGGAGAGGATCTGGCCGCGGATGAGGCGCGCCATGGAGCACCAGTACAGCAGGGCGAAGATGACGAACAGCGAGATGATGTTGGAGCCGATCTTGGCGAGCACGGTGCCATCGATGGCAGGCCCCAGGGTCTCGCGCATCACGCTCGCGAGAAGGATGACCATGAGCATGTCGGGCAAGGAGTAGATGATGTCGACTATTCGCATGATGAACATGTCGACCTTGCCTCCCGAGAAACCTGCGATGGAACCCAGCGTCATTCCGATGACCAGAACGATGATCGATGCGAAGAAGCCAACCGCGAGCGAGATGCGGGTGCCGTAGACCACGCGGATGAAGTAGTCGCGGCCTGCGGAGTCGGTACCGAAGATGTGCGGGAAGACGCTCTCCCCCGCCTCGATGCGCTTCCGCTCAGATGCCGCGTACTCCATGGGGCGCAGGTTGTTGAAGCTCGAATCGACCGGACGGCCGGGCTGGTTGCCGAGCTGCTTGGCGTAGTCGTAGGGCCAAACCAAGGGCAGCACGATGGACGAGAGGGTGATCAGGATGATGACGATGAGGCTCACGAAGGCAACCTTGTTCTTGTACAGGCGCTTGCAGCCGTCCTTGAAGAATGTGGAGGACGGACGCATCTGCACCATGTAGGCCTTGTCCTCCTCGGAGGCAGGCGCGAAATCGATCGGGTCGACGTGGAACTGGGAAAGGTCGACATGACCGGTAAGGATCTTGTTCTCCATCTTGTCCACCTCCTACTCCAGGTTGATGCGCGGATCGACAACCTTGTAGAGGATGTCGGACACGAGGTTCATGATGACGATGAGGGTTGCGAGCACGATGGTGGTGCCCATGATGAGCGTGTAGTCGCGGCCCGTGATGGAATTCACGAAGTAGCGGCCGATGCCGGGCACCGCGAAGATCTGCTCAACGACGAGCGAGCCGGTGACGATGTAGGCCAGCTCAGGCCCGAAGTAGGTGATGACGGGGATGAGCGAGTTCTTGAGCGCATGGCCGATGATGACGTTGCGCCCGGAGACGCCCTTGGCCTTGGCGGTGCGGATGTAGTCCTGGCCCAGCACGTCGAGCATCGAGGAGCGCGTGAGGCGCGTGATGTAGGCCATGGGATAGAGCGAGAGCGTGATGATGGGCAGGATGAGGCCGCCCTCGGAAGCGCCGTTGGCGGGCAGCACCTTTAGGGAAACGCAGAAGATAATCATCAGGAGCGAGCCCATGATGAACGATGGCATGGATACGAACGCCGTGGTCATGATCATGATGATCTTATCGGGCAGCGTGTTTCGTCGCAGCGCGGCTACAGCGCCGAAGAGGATGCCGAGTACCGTGGCGATAAGCAAGGCGATGATGCCGATCTTGGCGGAGGTCTTCATGCCGTCGAGGATGATGTCGGTGACCATGCGGCCGCGCTGCTTGAGCGAGGGGCCGAAGTTGCCGTGGATGGCGTCGGTGAGGTAGGTGGTGTACTGCTCGAACAGGGGCTTGTCGAGGCCGTACTTCGCCTCGAGCGCCGCCTGAGCCTCCGCGGAGATGGCCTTCTCGCGCGTGAACGGGCCACCGGGTACAGCATGCATGACGAAGAACGTGATGGTGATGACCGCCCACAGCGTGACAACCGCTAAAATGATGCGCTTGCCGATATAGCGTAGGGTCTTGGAATCCATAGGCTCACCTCTGATTTCCACGAAGGGAGACTCCACCCAAATAAATACAAGGATTGATTATAGGGGGGTCTCATTCCGTCTACGCCTGCTCTCGTGCAGCGTTGACACATCGTTAACCTAGCCCGCACATGGGGACAGGTTGTATGTCTCCTTTTTCAGACAGTTACCCGGTCATTTGTCTCTTTGGTTTTCATGGGACAGTAACCCGGTCATTTGTCTCATTGCAGAAGATGTGTGCAGAGGGCATTTCAAAAACTCTCGACGCAACCCCGTCACGATACCTCTAGCATTATCAGATACCGCCATTCGATTTGGAGAGAACATGGGTCAGCGTCGAATACCAAGTGAGCTGGACATCTATCATGTCGTTGCCCGTGGAACGGGCAAGCAGCTTATCTTCGAATGCGACGAGGACCGAAACAAGTTCCTCTCCTTTTTCGAGCATGCGCTGTCTGCCAATAAAACGGAAGCGCTCGCATGGTGCCTGATGGGAAACCATGTTCATCTGCTTCTGCAAGCCCCGCTTGAGCAGATTGCCGAATGCATGCGTTACCTCTGCAGGGAGTACGCTCTCTATTTCAATGAGCGATATGGTCGATCAGGGCATCTGTTCCAAGAACGATATCTTAGCGAGCCGGTCACCGACGAAGTGTACTTAATGCTTGTTACCCGTTATATTCACTTCAATCCTGAATCTGCGGGCATCTGTGATTTCGACACGTATGAGTGGTCGAGCTACCAAGAGTATCTCGGAGAAGCACGCTATTGCAAGACAGAACCCATTCTCAGCCTTTTCGGAACTGTCGAGGAGTTTATGGCGTTCCACGACAGCAGACAGGATATCGAAGGCTTTCTGGAGATTGGAAACAGAAGATCGATAACGCGGGCAATGCCCGACGAAATTGCAATCGGCATAGCTAAGAGTGTCCTAGGCGGAGTCAAGCTGGGAGATATCAAAGCTCTAAACCGCCACGACCGAAATGAGCGGCTCAGAGATCTTCGGGCTTCAGGTCTTTCGATACGTCAAATCGAACGGTTGACCGGAATCAGTAAGAACATCATCAGTCGCGCCTGAAAACCAATGAGACAAATGACCGGGTAACTGTCTCAGGTCCAGAAGAAGACCATGAGGGCGATGACGATGCCGAAGACGATGACGTAGACGGCACCGAGCGAGAGACCCGCTTTGAGCGTGCCGAGGATGACCATCCGCCGCTCCTCTTCTCCCCCGATCTCCTCGCGCACATCGCGCGAACCGGGGGAAAGCGGCGCGGGCGGCTCGAAACCGCCCACGCCGCTCATATCGGCAACGGTGCGACCGTCGTCGTCGCTATGCGTCTGCTGCCGTGGCATCTTCCGCCGTCTTCTCGACCTTGACCAGCGGCTCCACAGCGTCGTCGTGGCTGACCGCGGGCACGTCGTCGAACAGGTGGCACACCACGAAGTGACCGGGCTCGATCTCCTTCTGCACGGGCGCCACATGCTTGCAGCATTCCATGCACTTGCTGCAGCGGGTGTGGAACTTGCAGCCCTCGGGCGGGTTCGCCGGCGAGGGGATGGAACCCTCGAGCACGATACGGTTCATCTTGGCATCAGGATCGGGAATCGGGATGGCCGAGAAGAGCGCCTCGGTGTAGGGGTGCAGCGGGTTCGCGAAGATGTCCTTCTTCTCGCCGTACTCCACGAGGTTGCCGAGGTACATGACGCCGACGGTGTCGGAGATGTGCTCGACGACCGAGAGGTCGTGGCTGATGAACAGGTACGTGAGGTCGTGCTGCTCCTGCAGCTCGTTCAGCAGGTTGATGATCTGCGCCTGGATCGACACGTCGAGCGCCGAGACGGGCTCGTCGCAGACGACGAACTCGGGGTTCAGCGCGAGGGCGCGCGCGATGCAGATGCGCTGGCGCTGACCGCCGGAGAACTCGTGCGGGTAGCGCTCCTTCTGGAACGGCTGCAGTCCGCACTGGTCCATGACCTCGTCGATGTAGTCATCGAACTCCGCCTTGGGCACCAGGCCGTGCTCGCGGACGGCCTCGCCGATGATCTCGCCGATGGGAAGGCGCGGCGAGAGCGACGAGAACGGATCCTGGAAGATGATCTGCATCTTGGTGCGCAGATGGCGCAGCTCCTCATGCGAGAAGTCGTAGACCTCCTGGCCGTTGAACAGCACGTCGCCTGCGGTCTTGTCGCCCGAAAGGCGCAGGATCGTGCGGCCCGTGGTGGTCTTGCCGCAGCCGGACTCGCCCACGAGGCCCATCGTGGTGCCGCGCTTGAGGTTGAACGTGACGCCGTCGACTGCCTTGACGTGGCCGACGACGCGGTTCATCATGCCGCCCTTGATGTCGAAGTACTTCTTGAGGTCGCGCACCATGAGGATGTACTGCGGGTCGTAGACCAGCTTGTCCGCAGCGGGCGTGGCGACGTTGTTTTTCGCCATTATGCGCTCACCCCTCCCATGCCGAAGGCGGTCATGTCGTCCTTGCCGTCAGCGGCGGCCTCCGCCTTGTGCTCCTCGTAGAAGCGGTAGCAGCTGACCTTGTGCGTCTCGGAGATGCTGATCTCACACGGATACTTGCCATCGCAGCAGCCGAGGCGACGGTCGCAGCGGTCGCGGAAGTAGCAGTAGTCGGGCATGTTGATGGGATTGGGCACCTTGCCGGGAATCGAGAAGAGCTTCTCGACCTCGCGTCCCACGACCGGCTTGGAGGCCATGAGGCCGATGGTGTAGGGATGCGCGGGATGGTGGAAGATGTCGTCGGCCGTGCCCTTCTCCACGATGCGGCCCGCGTACATGACCACGACGTAGTCGGCCATCTCGGCGATGACGCCCAGGTCATGCGTGATGAGCATGATCGAGGAGTTGATCTTGTCCTTGAGGTTGCGGAGCAGGTCGAGGATCTGCGCCTGGATCGTCACGTCGAGGGCTGTGGTGGGCTCGTCGGCGATGATGATCTTGGGGTTGCAGGCGAGCGCCATGGCGATCATGATGCGCTGGCGCATGCCGCCGGAAAGCTCGTGCGGGAACATCTCGGCGACGCCCTCGGCGTTCGCGATGCCGACCATCTTGATAGCCTCGATGGTGCGCTCGCGGATCTCGGCCTCGGTCTTGCCCTCGCCGTCGTGCAGGGCGATGACCTCGTCGACCTGGTCGCCGATGCGGAAGACCGGGTTGAGCGACGTCATGGGCTCCTGGAAGATCATCGAGATCATGTTGCCGCGCAGATGCTGCATGTTGTCGCGGTTGATCTTGGCGATGTCGTAGGCCTTGTCGCCGAGGTTCAGGCGGATCTCGCCGGAGACGATCTGGCCCTGCGGACGCTGCAGCAGCTGCATGAGCGAGAGCGATGTGACCGACTTGCCGCAGCCGGACTCGCCCACGACGCCCACGACCTGGCCCTGCGGGACCTCGAAGCTCACGCCGTCGACCGAGCGGACGGTACCGGAATCGGTGAAGAAGTACGTGTGGAGATCGTCGAACTCCACCGCGTTGTTCGGATCCCTCATGGTGGTGAGGAACTCGGACTCGGGAACGTTCTTGCGCTTCCACTTCTTCTCGAGCTCATCGGTGATCTTGCGGTTCGCCTTGGAGATGGCGCGCGATTCCTTGGCGCTCAGATAGCCGCTGCGGCTGGCGCGAGCGGTCTCCTTGGACTTCTTCTGGCTCGCGTCGGCGCGTGCCTTTTCCCTGTTTGCCATTCCCATCGACCCCCTAACGCTTCATCTTGGGGTCGAAGGCGTCGCGCAGACCGTCGCCGACCAGGTTGAATGCCAGAACGGTGGAAAGCAGGCAGATGCCCGCGGGGATCCAGATGAACCAGTAGTTCGTCAGGACGAAGGTGTCGTTGACGTCGTTGATGATGTTGCCCCACGACGCGAACGGGAACTTGACGCCGAGGCCGAGGAACGAGAGCGTAGCCTCGGTGATGATCGTCGAGCCCAGAGCCATGGTCATCGAGACGATGAGCTGCGGGATGACGTTGGGGATGAGGTGCTTGAAGATGCGCCTCGAGGCGCGGATGCCCGTAGCCTCCGCCGCGACCATGAACTCCTGCTCGCGCAGCGACAGGATCTGGCCGCGCACGAGGCGGGCGATGCCGGCCCAGCCGAGGAAGCCGAGCAGCAGCATGAGATAGAGCATGCGGACCTGGGGATCGACGCGCATCGCATCCATAGCCGCACCGAGGATGATGATGATCGGCATCGACGGGATGCAGTAGAACACGTCGACGATACGCATGATCAGGTTGTCGACCCAGCCGCCGCAGTAGCCGGAGATACCGCCGAGGATGACGCCGATGACCGTCTCGATGATGACGACGACGAAGCCGATATAGAGCGACACGCGGCCGCCGTACATGAGGCGCGTGAGCATGTCCATGCCGTTGCGGTCGGTGCCCAGCCAGTGCTCGGCGCTCGGGGACGAGTAAGTGTCGAACACGCGGGTCGACGTGGAGCGCAGGATGGTCCAACCGGCCTTGCCCGTGTCCATCGTGATGGTGTAGTCGGCGGTGGTACCGTCGACATCGGTGAAGGTGAACACCTTCTCGCCGGCCTCGATCGCCTCGGCCAGCTCCTCCTTGAACTGGCGCGAAAGGAACACGTCGCCCATAACGGCGCGGATGGAGTAGCGGCTCGCGTAGGCAACCTCGGTACCCGAGGCATCCATGACGGCACCGTGCTCGTCGATGGCGTAGGTCACGCCCTCGTACTCGAAAGACGCCTGCTTGGCAGCCTGGGCTTCGAGGATGGCAAGCTGGAAACCGAAGGGCAGCTTGTCGTTGGACTGCGAGTTGCTCACCGTCTCATACGTGGCGACGGCGCACGGACCGCTCGCCTGCACCTCGTAGATGAGGTAGATGTCCTCGTCGAGCGACTCGTAACGGTAGGTCACACCCTTCGACTCAAAGGTGGCATCGCCCGCCTTGAGCGCCTGGGTGAACTTGGCGCGGGCCAAGCTGGGGAACGAGTTTGCCGAACCCTCGATGTAGCGGAGGTCGGTGTTCTCGGTGACGCCTGCGAACGGCTTGTTCTGGTCGTCATTGCGGTAGAACAGCTGGGCCTCGCCATAGGGGCTCAGAACGCCGCCCAGGAACGAGAAGAGGAACATGAAGGCAAGGATGAAGAGGCCGACCATGGCCACGCGGTTGCGGAGGAACCGCTTGATGACGAGCATCGTGGGGGAAAGCGTCTTGACGCGACGGTCGTCGTTGAGGGAGTAGCCCTCGGTATCCGCCATCGCGCTGGCGTCCTGCGCCAGGGCCTCGTCGACGGCGTTCTGCATCTTGTCCGCCTCGGCCTCGGCGCGGTTGCGCTCGTGGGTGTTGAGGGCGGCCTGGGGAACGTTCTGCACGCGCAGCGGGCGCTCGTCCTCGTTATGGGAGTCGAGAATGCTCATGCTTCACACCTCCCCTATGCAATACGTACGCGTGGATCGACCACGGCGTAGAGAATGTCCGATATCAGGTTTCCGAGCAGCGTGAGGATCGCCATGAAGACCAGGTAGAACATGGAGAACGGGATGTCGCCCGCAACCATGGACTGGTAGGAGACGAAGCCGATGCCCGGGATGGAGAACAGGGTCTCGGTGATGAGGGCGCCCGCGAACAGGCCCGGGAGCGATCCGCCCAGCATGGTGACGAGCGGGATCAGGGTATTGCGGAACGCATGATGGTAGATGACCTTGTTCTCGGAGAGGCCCTTGGCGCGCGCCGTGCGGATGTAGTCGGCGTTCAGGACTTCGAGCATGTTGGTGCGCGTATAGCGCATGAGCGCACCGATGGAGATGACCACGAGGGTCACGATGGGCATGACGAGGTGGTTGGCTCTGTCGAGGAACTTGCCCATAGCATCGAGCTGCTCATAGTGGCGGCCGATCAAGCCGCCGAGGTCGAACCAGTGCAGATGCACGGAGAACACGAGTTTGAGCAGGGAGGCGAAGAAGAACGTGGGGAACGAGAAACAAGCCAAGGCTATGATCGTGATCGTGTAGTCCACTTTCGTGTATTGCTTCGTCGCTGCGATGATTCCCAGCGGGATGGCGATGATAATCTCGAAGAAGAACGAGATGGCACCCATGATGAAGCTGATCCACACGGAATCGGCGAACTTCTCCGTCACCGGGACGGTCCATTTCCAGGAGTCGCCGAAGTCGCCGCGGATTGCCTTGCCGCACCATGCGAAGAATCCGGGCACGATGCCCTTGTCCATACCGTACGTGGCGGAAAGCTGCGCCATCCACTCGTCGTAGCTCTTGGAGCCCGGCTGCATGGACTTCTCGCGCGCGATCTGCTCGAGGTATGACGTGGGCAGGCAGCGCATAAGCACATAGATGATGAACGCTACGAAGATCAGGATCACCACCGATATGAGGATGCGCTTGATGATGAATTTCCTCACGATTACCACCCCCTGCATTTAACGCCACGCGCCACCGTCCCCTAGGGGGCGGTGGCGCGCGCCATTACACTGTGTCTAGATACGAGTCCAAGGATCCGAGACTAGTTCATCTCGAGGTTCTCGATCTCGCTCTTCCAGTCGTAGAACGTGGTGATGTCCGGGGTGACCGTGGAGATGTTGACGCGCTCGGTCGAGAAGATGATGGCGTTCTGGCGCTGGTACGTGGGGATCTCGACGGCCCAGTCGAGGACGGCGTCAAGAGCGGCCTTGTAGATCTGCTTGCGGTAGGCCTGGTCGGTGGAGGTGCGGCCTTCCATGATGAGATCGTCGAGGTCGGGGTCGGTGATGCGGTACATGTAGTTGGAGCCGCCCTGGTTCACGCCGCCGTTGGGGTTGACGCGGGAGCCGGTCGCCTTCTCGGGGTTCTTGGCGTCGGAGTAGTAGATCTGATACATATCCGGATCGCGGGTGGCGCCCCAAGCAGCGCACCAGATCTCGTGCTGGCCGGCCTCGATCTTGGTCCACAGGTCGGAGGAGTTGGAGAGGTCGTTGACGATGAGGTTGATGCCGAGGTTGGCAAGAGCGGCCTTGGCCTCGGTGAGGATCATGAACGCGGGGTGGTCGCCGGAGCCGTCGGCGGGGATCATGGCCTCGTACTCGAGCTTGGCGCCCTCGGCGGGAGCGGTGACCTTGCCATCGGCGACGGTGTAGCCGGCAGCCTCGAGGAAGCCGAGCGCGGCAGCCGCGGCAGCAGCGTACTTGGCGTCGGCGTCCATGTCGGAGGTGTAGATGTCGTTGCCTGCGACGTCGGTGGAGAAGGCAAGACGGTAGTCGTCATCGGTGGCCTGCGGAGCGGCCCAGGAGGTGTTGGAGATCGGGTAGTTGATGACCGAGGCAGCCTCGCCGTAGTAGGAGTCGATGGCGACGTCGCGGTAGACGGCGAAGATGGTGCCGAAGGCGCGACGGAGGTTCTTGGAGGCATCGGAGGCGGGGTCGCCGGCAACGCACACGTTGTTGGGGTTCATGCCGATGTAGCCGTAGCCCAGGTTGTTGACGGTGGAGGTGGTGATCTTGTCGCCGGTGATCTCACCGTTGCCGTTGGTCTGCGCGACCGCGTTGGCGGTGTCCTTCGACCAGGACGGATCGGTGATGTCGACGGTGCCGGTGACGACGCCGTTGAGCTTGTCGGCATCGCTCATCTCACGGAACTGCAGGTACTTGGTCTTGGGAGCGCCCAGATAGAAGCTCTCGTTGGCCTCGTAGTTGATGACGCCGTTCTCGTACTTGATGAACTTGTAGGCGCCGGGGCCGAGAGGCTGGGTGGTCTTCGCGCGGACGCTGGAGAGGTCGCCCTTGGGGAAGCCGAAGGAGTTGTTGTCGAAGTCGTAGAGGGCCTTGTCGCCGTAGTAGTGCATCGGCGGGAGGTTGAGCTGGAGCTGCTGGATGAGGGTGGCGTCGACCTGGGTGGCCTTGACGCGCATGCTGTAGTCGCCGGTCTTCTGGATGCCGGTGATGTTGGGCGCGGACTCGCCGGTCTCGATACCGACCTGGTAGTCGCTGTAGTCGGGGAAGAGGCCGTCGACCGTGGAGCCGGCGTTCTCGGTGTTGATCAGGGAGACGACGTCGCCGCCGTAGGCCTCCATCATGACGTTGGCGAAGTCCTCGATCGTGGCGCCCTCGGGAACCTCGAAGCCCCAGTTGGGGGTAACCACAGAGAGGTCATCCTCAGCGGTGTTGGCACCAGCGGCGATGAGGTAGTCGACGATCTCCTGGGCGATGGCGACGGCTGCCTTGTCGGCGGTCTCCCAGTAGTGCTTCTGCTGGTCCTCGGTCCAGAAGGTGAAGTCGGTGTTGTCGCGGCCGGCGGCGACGATCAGGTTGTAGAGCGAGGCCATGCCGGAGCGGAACGCCTCCATGCCCTCGATCGGCATGGAGAACAGGGTGGAGGAGCCATCGTAGGTCGGGTCGCAGACGACGTACATGTTGAAGATGGCGTCATCGATGGTGCAGGGCTCGCCGTCGGAGTGGACGATGTCCTCGCGCATGGTGAAGTCGTAGTCGACGGTGCCGTCGGCATTCTCGGTGATGACGACGTCGGAGGCGCCCTTGTAGGTGTAGTCGGTGCCGTTGTACTCGCGGGTCTCGCCCTGGATGCTGTTGTAGACGTCCTGGCCCAGACGGTCATACGGGAAGAGGGCGATCTGCGTCATGGCAGCGGCGTCCTGGTCGTACGCGGACTCGGCGAAGAACGGCGAGAACTTGCTGGAGAAGTTGGAATAGCCGACGACGAGCGGGGTGTCGCCGGACGCGGGCTCGGCCTCGCCGCCCTCGTCGCCGCCGTCAGCGGGAGCGCTGCCGCCGCCGTTGTTGCAGGCAGCCAGGGTCATGCCGGCAGCCGCGAGGGAACCGAAGAGGAAATTCCTACGGGTCAGGTCCTTCATCGTGCAATCCTTCCTTTCACAAACAATCAAAAACCTGTCAAAAGCCTTCCGCTTTTGCACATTCTCGAAAATGTTAGCACGTAGATTGGCTGCAACCGTCCTAAATGGTATGAATCCGCCGAGTGGCGCGGACGGCGAAACAATCTGGTAACAATGCAGGAGGTGGCCGCCATGCTCGCATGCTGTGGTACGATAACGATTGCAACGACCCCGTACCGGAGAGGAACGAAGCGATGGTGAAAGCCCGCAGCTAACAGAAGAGACCGCCCGTCCCAACTCTTCAGCTGGAGGCCCCATGCCAACCGATTCCCCCGGGGTCGAGCAGACCCCTCCCGACAACGTCAATCTCTGGACCCGCGACTTCTCGCTCATAACGTTTGCTACCGTCCTCGGCGCTGCAGGCGGTATCGCGGGCGAGTTCGCGATCTCGTTCTTCGTCTTCGACGAGACGGGCTCCACGCTCGCATCCGCCCTCGTCATCGCGATCCAGCTCGTACCCCACGTGTTCGTGCCGCTGGTCATCTCGCCCTTCATGGACCGCCTTCCGCGCAAGGCCTTCCTCGTGGCGGGAGATGTGGTGTGCGGCATCGCCTACGCTGCGCTGGGGTGCTGGCTCGCCTTCTCGACGTTCTCCTACGTCGCCTACCTTGCGGTCTCGCTCGTGCTGGCCTGCCTCGAGGCGGTCGACGAGCTCGCGTGGACGAGCATCTACCCCGAAGTCATCCCGCCTGGCGCCGAGCAGAAGGGCTATGCGGTCTCGTCCATGCTCTTCACCACGCTCGTCGTGGTCATGACGCCCTTCGCCGCCGTGCTGCTCGACACCATCGGCGTGGCGCGCCTGCTCATGATCCAGGGTGCTCTCGCCGTCGAGGCCGCCCTGATCGAGAGCTTCGTGCATGTGGCGGAACACGAGCGTGAGAAGCGCGAGGAGACGGGTCTCGCACTCTGGGCATCCGATATCCGCGAGGCGGCGTCCTGGCTCGGCGGCGAGAAGGGCATGCGCGGCCTCATGGGCTACATGGCGGTGACCAACGGCATCGGCACCGGCTACTCCCCCATCCTCATCGCGTTCTTCCGCACCACTCCGGGGCTCTCGGCTGCGCTGTACGCGCTCTTCTCCGCCGCGGAATGCATCGGACGGACCGTCGGCAGCGCCCTCCAGTACGCGGTCAAGGTGCCGCGCGAGAAGCGCTTCGGGATCTGCCTGTTCGTCTACATCTTCTACGACCTGATGCGAACAGCTACATCCTGCGCGAGTCGGCCATGCAGCGCTACATCCCCGAGCACATGCGCTCGCGGGTGAACGCGTTCCAGGGCGCATTCGTCATGGCCGTCTGCAGCGTGTGCGCGCTTGCCGTGGGCGCACTGGGTGAGGTGCTCGACTACCGCATGTGCATGACCCTGTGCGGGCTTGCCGCGGTCACCGCCAGCGTGCTGCTCGTCTGGATGCGCCGCGGGCACGTGCGCAGGATCTTCGAGGCCGCCGAATAGACGACGTACCGCGCACAGAAAGGAATACGGTTCGCGAAACGCACGCACGCTTCGCAAACCGTATCGATTATTCCCGCTCGCATCGCGAAACGTGCGGTTCGGACAGCACGTTTCGTAGCGGACCCTGAGAATCAGGATTTCTCGCGGGTGAAGATGATATCCGAGAAGGCGCGGTGGACCTGCCAGAGGCAGACGGCCGCACCGAACATGAGCGATGGAGGCCGTGGCGGCGAGCACGATGCCGTGGACGAGCGCCGCGGCGCTGCAGACGACGGCGCCCGCCGCGCCCACGAGCAGCTTCGGTGAGAACGAGGGCGCGGACGAGGCGTAGATGTGATCGCGCATCGGATCGTCCTCGCGCGAGATCCGGAAGAGCGCCACGCCCGCGAGCACGACGCCCACCGCCCCGATCAGGAAGGGCAGCACCACGTAGAAGGCTCCGAACGTACCCGGCGCGGGGATGCATCCCGCGGCGATGATGCATGCGGCCGCCACGCCGTAGAGCATGCGCGCGCGGCTGAGAAATCCCGCGCGGATCTCGGCGCTGGGCCAGCTCCAGTGCGTGCCCACGTACTCGTACCCGCCGTCCTCGGTGGGCACGTAGTCCTTGAGATGGTCGCGCTTGCCCATGTCAGCTCCTCAGCAAATAACGAACGTTCCGCCCGACCACGCTACGCGATATCGGAGAGATCGCAGTTCTGGAGCCAGATGTGGGCCTTGTCGCACGCGGTGCGCAGGCACGCCTCGTCGAAGGGGCTCACGAGGCCCGCATTGGCGAGCAGGTCGGTGAAGGTGCGGCTGCCGCCCTGGCTCGTATAGGCCATGTAATGCTCCCAGGCGTTCTTCTGGTCGTCCTGGATCAGCGCCCAGAACTCGAGGGCGACGGTCTGCGCGAGGCAGTAGTCGATGTAGTAGAACGGCACCTCGTAGATATGCATCTGCCGCTGCCAGCCCTCGCCGTCGGCGTAGAACGGGATGTCCCCATCGAGTCGCATCCACGGCATGTAGATGCCGAGGAGCTCCTTCCACACGCCGTGGCGCTCGGCGGGCGTCATCTCGGGCCTCTCGTAGACGATGTGCTGGAAATGGTCGACCATCGTGCCGTACGGGATGAACGTGACGCTGCCAGAAAGATGGCTGAACAGGTACTTCTTGGTGTCGGGACCGAAGAAGCCCTCGCACCAGGGCCACGCAAAGAACTCCATGCTCATGGAGTGGACCTCGCACGACTCCATGCCGCCGAACACGTAGCTCATGGGGATGCGCTTGCGGTTGAGCCAGCCCTCGAAGGCATGGCCGGCCTCATGGGTGATCACCTCGACGTCGCCCTGCGTGCCGTTGAAGTTGGCGAAGATGAAGGGCACCTCGTAGTCGGCGATGGAGGTGCAGTAGCCGCCGCCCTCCTTGCCCTCGGTGGAGAGCACGTCCATGAGCTCCTGGTCGAGCATGGTGTTGAAGAACTCGCTCGTCTCGGGCGAGAGCTCGTCGTAGAAGCGCTTGCCGTTGGCGATGATGTCGTCGGCCGTGCCCTGAGGACGCGGGTTGCCCGAGCGGAATGCGAGGGTGGCATCGGAGAAGGACAGCGGATAGGGCACGCCGATGCGCTCGGCCTGATGGCGGTAGATCTCCTCGCAGAGCGGCACGACGTAGGCGCGCACGGCGGCGCGGAACTTCTCGACGTCATCCTTGGTGTAGCAGTTGCGCTGCATGCGGTCGTAGCCGAGCGGCGTGAAATCGGCGTAGCCGAGCTTCTTGCCCATGGTATCGCGCAGGTGCACCAGCTCGTCGTAGATGCGGTCGAAATCAGCCTGATGCTCCTTGTACCAGGCTCCCTCGGCCTTCCATGCGGCGAGGCGCACGGCGTCATCGGCATCGGTCTTGAAGGGCGTGAGCTGCGAGAGCGTGTAGGTTCCACCCTGGAAGGGGATCTGCGCCGAGGCGATGAGCTTGCCGTACTCGGTGGTGAGCTTGCCTTCGGCCTGCAGCTCGGGAACGATCTCCGGCGAGAAGGAGCGCGCCTCGATCTCGGCGTTCAGGAACATGAGGTTGCCGTACTCCGCCTCGAAGTCGGGACGGAAGGGGCTTGCGAGCATGGCGAGCTTCCAGGCCTGCTGGGGCTCCGCAAGCAGGGGAAGGCTCTCGTCCCACCACTCCTGCTCGCTACTGTAGAACTCGTCGCGCGTATCGATGGAGTGGCGGATGTAGCAGAGGTTGACGAGCGTGTCGACGTGCCGCTCGAGCGTCTCCTCCTCGAGGAAGATGCGCTTGGCCTCCTCGTAGCTTCCCGCAGCCTTCAGGCGCTCGGTGAGGGCGCCGAGCTGTGCGATGAGGTCCTCGAGGACGGGGCGCTCGTAGGGCATGTCCTTGAACTTGAGCTTCTCTGCCATGGTGTCTCCTTGCTGGTGGAATAGGTGCCATACAGCAGTGTACGCGAGCGGCACGGAAAGCGCCAACGAAAGAGAGGCGGCACCCGGGTTGCCAGGCGCCGCCGAGATAAAGGAGGGCCGCTGGAAGACGGTCAGTACACGATGGCCGTCAGCACGATCACGAGCCAGAAGATCATGAAGATCGTCAGGACACCCACCGCAGAGGAGGGGTTCCTGTTGATGGACGTCCTGCGGATCAGCGTCACGATGGTCGCCACGAGACCCGCGGGCGGGAAGACCATCCACAGGACGATCAGCGCCCAGATCGGGAGGCCCTGGCGGACGGGAGCCTGCTCGTACACGGGCTCGGGCACGTAGACCGGCTCGGGATCCATGGCGGGCATATGGGAGCGCGCCTCTGCCATGCGGTCCGCATAGCCCTGGGTGAACTCCACGCTCGCACGCTGACGGCCGCGCTCGAAGTCGTAGCCGGCCTGCTCGGCGTCGCTCATCTCGGGCTCGCGATGGCGCGTGTCGAGCGAGAAGATCTCGTTGCAGAACCTGCACCTCGCCTGACCCGAATCGATATCGACGTCGAGGTGGGCGCCGCAGGAGGGGCAGACAATGCGAAGGGTCTTCATCGTGGTCCTCCGTACCGCTTTCAGGTCGTTCGGCATCCGTTCGTGCCGCTGGATGATTGATACCCGTTCCGAAATCCGCCCTTTCCCCATCGCCGCAGGTGAGACCCCTCGAAAAACATTTCGCTGGTACCCGAGTGGAGGATTCGTGGAGGACCGTGCGGGGCAGAGGGCGCCCTACGTGCTACGCTCTTGCAAAGCCATGCGGAAGGAGCATCATGCGCGCACGAGCCCTTACCAGACGGGAAGCCCTGGCCTTCGCCGCTGCGGGAACACTGGCGCTCGCGGGATGCGGGGAAGGCTCCGGCGCAGGGGCCGAACCCGTCGACGAATCCGCGCCTGCCGTCTCCCCGTCAACCATCACGCCCGTCGATCCGAGCGGTTGGGACGCGCAGTACTACGTGCCGGCACACGCAACCGGCGCAGAGGCGCGTGCCGCGGCCGAGGAGGTCGCGCGGCGCGTCGAGGCCGAGGGGATCGTGCTGCTCAAAAACGACGATGCGGCGCTCCCGCTCCCCGCAGGCACACGCGTCTCGCTGCTCGGACGGTCTGCGGCCGGCACCATCTTCGGCGGCACGGGAGCCGCCGGCATCGCCACGGAGGCGTGCATCGGCCTCGCCGACGGCATCGCGCAGGCGGGGCTCGACGTGAACACGGCACCCTCCGAGTGGATCTCCACGGTCCTCGACAGCTACCCGCGCGGCGCCGTGGGACAGCTCGACCGTCCGTCGACCGTCACGCACTACATCGGCGAGATCCCGTGGGAGGACTATCCCGAGGATGTGCGGTCCGGCGTTGAGGGAACGGTCGGCATCGTGGTGCTGGGACGTCCCGGCGCAGAGGGAGACGACCTGAGCATAGACCTGCTCGGCGACCTCGCCGACCCCGAGGTGGAGACGTTCACACCCAACCGCGAGACGGAGGGCTACATCGAGGGCCAGCACCAGCTCGAGCTCACGCGCGAGGAGCTCTCGCTCATCGCGGGCGCGAAGGCATCCTGCTCGCAGCTCATCGTGCTGCTCAACGTGGCGACCACCATGGAGGTGGGCCCGCTCGTGGAGAAGGGCGGCGCCTATGAGGCCGACGCGATCGTGGAGATCGGATTCCCGGGCGGCGTGGGGGCGCTTGCCGTGGGCGACGTGCTCGCGGGCGTCGTGAACCCGTCCGGCCGCACCACCGATACCTGGGCTACCGATCTCACGGCGACGCCGAGCTTTGCCAACTTCGCCGCGAGGCGCTACACCGACATCTCCGACCACTACACCCAGCTCGGCAGCAACGTCTACTTCGTCGAGTACGCCGAGGGCATCTACGTGGGCTACCGCTGGTTCGAGACCGCTGATGCGGAGGGTGCCATCGATTACGGCGCGGACGTGACCTTCCCCTTCGGCTTCGGCCTCTCCTACACGACTTTCGAGCAGACGCTCGACGGCGTGGGATTCAGCCAAGACGGCACCGTCGAGGCGACCGTCACCGTAACCAACACCGGCAGCGTGCCGGGCAAGGACGTGGTACAGCTCTACCACAGCGCCCCCTGGTCCCCCGCGGGGACGGAGGTGAGCGCGGTCGTGCTCGCTGCTTTCGCGAAGACGCGCGAGCTCGCCCCCGGCGAGTCGCAGGAGCTCGCGCTCAGCTGGAGCCTGCGCGACGTGGCGAGCTACGATCCGAAGATCCATGGATGGTACCGCGAGGCCGGCACCAACACCGTGAGCCTGCGCGCGAACAGCCACGATGTAGTCGACAGCTGGGACGAGTATCTGGAGGAACTCGCGTACCTCGAGGATGACGTCACCGGCTCGAAGATCGAGAACCGCTTCGAGGACCTCGACGAGTACCTGCGCGGCAACGTGACGCTGCTCTCGCGGAAGGATATCCGGGGAACCTTCCCCCCCAATGTCTGCCGACAAGACCGCCGCGGAAGCAGGTGCCGCGATCGAGATGTACGACCCGCTCGCCCACATCGACTCCTCGGACGAGATGCCCTCGCTCGGGCAGAAGAACGGCCTCACGCTCGTCGACCTGCGTGGCCGCGACCTCGACGACCCCGCTTGGGACCTGCTCGTCGACCAGCTGCGGCCGGGCCAGATGGAGAAGCTCGTGGGCGGCAGCGTCTACGGAAGCGACGAGATCGGCACCGTGGGCAAGCCCAAGACCGTCGAGCCCGACGGACCCGCGGGTTTTGCATACGTCTACATGACCGAGGACAAGGACCATGCTGCCTTCCCGAGCGGCTACGTGCAGGCGCAGACCTGGAACGCCGAGCTCATGCGCGAGATGGGCGCCGCGCTCGGCGAGGAGGCGCTCCAGTCCGGCTACTGCGGCTGGTGCGCGCCTGCCCTGAACTGCCACCGCTCCCCCTTCGGCGGACGCACCTTCGAGTACCTCTCCGAGGACCCGCTGCTCGCGGGCACGCTCGCCGCAGGGCTCGTGGAGGGCATCGGCAGCCGCGGCATCTACGCCATGCTCAAGCACTTCTGCCTCAACGACAAGGACTCGCGGCGCTGCTGGCATATCACGACATGGGCGCCCGAGCAGGCGGTGCGCGAGATCTACGCGCGGCCGTTCGAGATCGTGGTGAAGCGCGCCAAGCGGATGCTCCCCTACCTCGACGCCGCCACGGGCGAGCGCCGCGAGCGCGAGATGCAGGGTACGAGCGCGGTCATGAGCAGCTACAACTACGTGGGTGCCACATGGGCGGGCGGTCGCGAGAGCCTCGTGACGGGGCTTCTGCGCGACGAATGGGGATTCGAGGGCCATGTGATCAGCGACTGGAGCTTCTACGACTACATGGAGAAGAACCAGGCGATCTACGCGGGCACCGACGTCAACTTCACCTCGACGACGGCGACCGGGGAGATGGTCGACGCCGAGAGCGCGACGGCGGTGCTCGCCATGCGCCGCGCCATGAAGCGCTATCTCTTCTCAGTGGCGAACTCGTGCGCCATGAACGGGATCGCTCCGACATCGTCCATCGGATAGGCGCGAAACGAAAACAGGCCGCGGATGCGGCCTGCGAGTAGTTGGTGGGCGCTACAAGATTTGAACTTGTGACCTCTTCCGTGTCAGGGAAGCGCTCTCCCCCTGAGCTAAGCGCCCGTCAAGTGGAGCGTATGCAACTATACTCGAAAACCGCCGCCGTGTAAAACGGTTTTTTAAGATTCTCGGGAAGCTCCCCTATTCGTGGCGATGATGCCGCCGCCGAGGCAGGTGCGCCCATCGTAGATGACGGCTGATTGGCCCGGCGCCACCGTGCGCACCGGCTCGGGCCATCTGACGAGCACGCGTCCATCCCCGAGCGTCTCGACATGCGCGGTGCGCAGCGTCCCCGTATGGCGCGTGCGAACGAGGTATTCTCCCGACACCGGAGGCTCGCCTGCAATCCAGTGCGCATCCTCGAGCGCATCCTCGCAGGTCCAGAGCGCGGGACAGGAGAGGTCGGCCGTCACGTACACGATGTTCGCGGAGGTATCGGTTCCCACCACGTAGCGCGCCGGGCCTCCGCCCAGGTCGAGCCCCTTGCGCTGGCCCACGGTGAACAGGAAGGCGCCGTCGTGGCGTCCGAGCACCGCACCGGTCTCCCAATCCACGATGTCCCCCGCACGGCGGTCGAGCGAGTCGAGCAGGAACGTGCGCAGGCCGACGGGGCCGATGAAGCAGATGCCGTCCGAATCGGGCTTGTCCGCGACGGAGATCCTCCGCGCGCGGCACATCTCGCGAGCCACGGCCTTCGAGGGGATCTCGGCCATCGGGAAGAGCGCACGGTTGAGGACCTCTCCCCGCACGCGCCAGAGGAAGTAGGTCTGGTCCTTGTGCTCGTCGGCGGCGCGCGAGAGGATCGCAGGTCCGTCGGGGCGGTGTTCAACCGAAGCGTAGTGGCCGGTTGCGATGAGGTCGGCGCCCGCGGAGAAGGCCTTCTCCGCGAAGGTGCCGAACTTCACGGTCTGGTTGCACATCACATCGGGGTTGGGCGTGAAGCCGCGCGCGTAGGCATCGACCAGATAGTCGACGACGGTCTCCTTGTACTCGCGCTCGCAATCCCACACCTCGAGCGGAAGCCCGAGCGCGACGGCCACGCGCTCGGCATCGGCGAGCTCGTCGGCCCACGGGCAGGCGAACCCGGGAAGATCGCGGGACCAGTTGCGCATGTAGATGCAGGTCACGTCGTAGCCCTGCTCGGCGAGAAGCGCTGCCGAGAGCGCGGAATCGACGCCTCCGGAGAGCCCGAGGAAGACGCGTGCGCTCATGACGATACCCCGAGACGCGCATATTCGGAGCGTACCGTGCGGATGATGGCCTCAGCCGCAGCGTCGACCTCGTCTGCGGTGGTGGGACGCCCGAGGGTCATGCGCAGCGATCCGGCGGCGGTCCGCTCGTCCATGCCGAGGGCAGAGAGCACGTGGGAGATGCGCATCTTGCTCGCCGCGCAGGCACTGCCCGTGGCTACGAGCACGCCCTCGTTTCCGAGCAGGAGCACGAGGCGGCGCGCCTCGACGCCGGGGAACGAGACGTGCAGGAGCCCGGGAAGGCGCAGGCAGGCGTTGCGGGGCCCGGTGACGACCGCATCGGGAAACGCCTCGATGAGAGCGCGCTCCATGCGACGGCGCAACCCCTCGAGGCGGCGTGCCTCATCGCGGCGCATATCCGAGGCGATCTCGAAGGCGTGCGCGAACCCGATCGCCCCTGCCACGTTCTCGGTGCCGGAGCGCAATCCGCGCTCCTGGCCGCCCCCGGCGATGAGGGGGTTGAGCGCGATGCCATCGGCTGCCCAGAGCGCACCGACCTGCTTGGGACCGTACATCTTCGCAGCCGAGAGGGTCATCAGATCGACCCCGAGCGACGAGACGTTCACCGAGAGCGTCGTGGCGGCCTGGGACGCGTCCGTGTGGAGCCAGATCGGGCGGTCCTCCCCCGCTTCGAGCCTTCTCATGCGCTCGTCCGCAACCGCACGTGCGATCTCGCGCAGCGGCTGGATGGCACCGATCTCGCCGTTCGCGAGGCTCACCGAGATGAAACCGGTCGCAGGCGTGATGGCCTCGGCGATGGCGGAAGGGTCGACGATGCCGTCGGCCCCGACGGTGACGACCGTATGCGGATGAGGCTCGGCGCATGCGAGCACGCTCTCATGCTCGATGGCGTCGGTCACCACATGGGCATCGGCTGGAAGCGCGGCGAACGCGAGGTTGTTCGCCTCGGTGGCGCCGGCCGTGAAGACGACGTTGCCCGCACGCGCCCCGATCAGATGGGCGATCGATGCGCGGGCGCCCTCGAGGTCGGCGCGCACGCGACGGGCCTCGTCGTAGGCGGCGGAAGGGTTGTAGAACAGCTCGCCCTCATACGGCGCCATCGCATCACGCACACACGGATCGAGGGGCGTGGCGGCACCATAATCGAGGTAGATTGTCCTGTTGAGCGCATTCATGGGTTCAAGGATACGCCTTTTTCAAAAATGTGCCTTGCATCTTGGATGCAACTCGACTATATTTATCTACGCGTTCGCGGGCTTAGCGCAGTTGGTAGCGCGCAACCTTGCCAAGGTTGAGGTCGCGGGTTCGAACCCCGTAGCCCGCTCCATGCATCCAAGGGGCCGGTTCTCGAATCGGCCTTTTTGATACGGCGACGTGGCCAAGTGGTAAGGCAGAGGCCTGCAAAGCCTTTACCCCCAGTTCGAATCTGGGCGTCGCCTCCACGAACGTTTCGGGCACCCATCCGGGTGCCCGTTTTCGTTTCTCGTGCCGTTTTCCCAGGTTGATAGCCTAATGCGTGAGCTTGACGATCCGCACGACCATGCCCGTGCCGTTCGGTTTCGGCGCGATGGAGACGGCATCGGCGAGCAGCCTCATGAGCGCGATGCCGCGCCCACGCTCGGAGGTCGGATCCACGGGAGCGACGGCATCGGGCGAGAACCCCTCGCCGCAATCGCTCACCTCGACGATCACGCGGTCCGCATAGGCGGCGACGCCGGCCAGGACGCCCTGCGCACAGGTGTGGTCGATGGCGTTGCCGAGCGCCTCCCCCGCCGCGAGCTTCATGTCGAAGACCTCGTCTGCCGTGAGCCCGACGCTGGACACGAGCTCTGCGATGCGGTTGCGCGCAGGAGCGAGGCCCTCCGCCGAGACGGGAAACGACGTGTGCCAGAGCGGAGGCTGGTCGAGCGGAAGGGCTGGGATGTCGTCGCGCAGACCCTGCTGCGACACGGGCATCACGTCGGCGAGCCGGAGGATCTTGAGGATGCGGTAGAGGTCGGGCGAGACGCCCGTGAGCGAGATGAGCCCGCCGAGGGCGCGCATCTTGCGCAGCTCGGCGAACAGCATGCCCATGCCGAGCGAGTCGATGAAGGCCGTGTTCGCCATGTTGAGGATGATACGCCGGCACCCGGCACCGATGAGCTGGTCGATCTCATCGCGCACACGGTCGGCCGTCCTCACGTCGAGGTCGGTCTGTACGGGAAGCACCGCTATGTGGGTCATTGCCGCCATATCGGCATTGTTCCCGATATGGCGGTTCGTATTCGCCGCGCCGCCATGTCGTCGGAACAATTCCGCACAGAGGCCGATACGAGCCGCCGACGGTCAGCCGACCTTGTCGAATCGGAGCGCCACGAGGGCGACGTCGTCCTCGAGGCGATGGCAGGTGAAGGCGTCGAGGTGGGCGAGCAGACGGTCGAGCAGGCCGTTGAATCCACAGGGCACCTCCGCCGCCACCGCATCGGCAAGGCCGTCCTCGCCGAAGAAGGCGCCCGAGGGGCTGCGCGCCTCGGTGGTGCCGTCGGTGTAGAGCAGCATCAGATCGCCTTGGGCGAGCTGCTGGACGCCGTCGCGGTAGGAGATGTCGGCGAAAGCACCCACGACGCCCGACTGGACGCCGAGGGTCGAGGTCTCGCCGGCATGCACGAAAAGCGCGGGTGGATGACCGGCGGAGCAATACGTGAGCGTTCCCGAGGCCAGATCGATGATGCCGACGAAGAGCGTGGCGAACGTCTCGATGCGCGAGAAACCCAGCAGGAAGTCGTTCAGGGTACGTACCATGCGCGCGGGCGAGAGGCCCTCCCACGCATAGGCTCCGAGCGCCGTGCGCACGGCGGCGGAGACCGAGGCGGCCTCGACGCCCTTGCCCGAGACGTCGCCCATGATCACGCAGGCGCGCCGCTCGGGCAGGCGGATGAGATCGTAGAAGTCACCGCCCACGAGGGCGGAGGCGGTGGCGGACGAGTAGATGCCGCGCGCCGAGATGCCCTCGACGGTCTGGAGCTCGCTCTTCATGCCGCTCATGAGGGCCTGTGCGATGCGCTTGTCCTGCTCGCGCGCCACCTCGCCGAGGGCGATCTCGTGGGAGTCCTGCGCGAGCCGCTGGATGAAGGCCAGCTCATCCCCGTCGTAGGGCTCGGCTCCCTGGGGGCGCAGCAGCATGAACGCGCGGCGCGCACCCGCGATGTCGCCGAGGTCGATGAGGGTGCCGATGGCGGGTTCGCCCTGCTCGACGAGCCACATACCGAGCGCGGACTCCTCGTCGATGGGCACGAGCGCGATGTTCTCCTGGCGGTTCTCGGCTGAGAGCGCATCGAGGTCGAAGGGCATGGCGCGCAGGTCGTTTCCGGGAAGCTCGAGCACCGCATGGCCCTGATGGACGTTCACGCGGATGGGCAGGAGGTGCGCCACGAGCGCATCTGCGGCGCGCTGCCAGATCTCCTCGAGATTCTCGACCGCACCGAGATTATCGCCCTCCGTGACGGCCATGAGCTCCTCGCGCAGCTCGCTTCCGAGCTGCCTGAGCCTGGCCGCACGTTGCGAGCGCAGCGCGGTGAAGGCGCCCATGAGCTGGACGCCCAGGTAGCGCGCGACGGAGTCGAGCAGCAGCGCATCGTCCTCGAGCAGGGCGTGCACGCGCTGCCAGCCCACCTCGATGATCGAGATCACGTGGCCTCCGAACCACACCGGAACGCAGATGAAGGATGCGAACGGCGGAAGGAGCCCCGCCTCGATCGAGAAGGACTCCTGCGTGTCCTCGCGCACGACCGTGCGCTCGGCGAGCGACCCCGCGCGCAGCATCTCAGCGTCGGGCGGACTCACCCTGAGGCGCAGTGCATGGCCCTCGCGGGCGGCGAGCGTCTCGATGGAACGGCCGAAATCCATGAACTCGGGGATGACGGAGCGGGAGAGGGAATCCGTCGCACCGCGGAGATGGAAGCCGTCGGAAGCCGCGAAGTAGACGAGCGTGCCGTCGGCTCCGAACGTCTCGGTGATGCGGTCGAGCACGCGGTCGAAGAGCATGGCGACGTTCTCGGAATCGAGCGTGTCGAGTACGATGGAGAGAGCGCCCGAGAGGCGCTTGTTGGCACGCGTGAGACGGACGACCCGCTCTTCGAGCTCGCGGTAGTCTTCCTCGGTATAGGCATCCCTGGACATGGTCCCCCTTCCGCATCTCCCCTATCCTAGCGCACGCGACGGGAAGCGCGCACCGGGCGCGGATATCTTCAGAGCAGCGCGAGCACGAATGCCACGACCGAGCATGCGGCTGCGACCACGGGGAGGCCCGCACCGAGCCAGGCGAGCACGATGCCCACCACGAGGGCGGCATAGCCCGCGAGCGGGGTCCCGGCGCTCTCGACGATCGACGGGAAGGTCATGACCGCCAGCGTGACGTAGGGCACGTAGGTGAGGAACGACCTGATGAAGCGGCTCTTCACCGGTTTGCGCATGAGCGTGACCGGAATCACGCGGATGGCGATCGTGACGGCGGCCATCACGAAAATGGATGCCCATACCCTATCGGCCATCGTCGACACCCTCCCCTTCCGCGTCCGGCCCATCGGAGATGGGGGCGACGAGTGCGGCGATACCGGCGATGACGAGGGTCAGCACGATGGTGCGGGTGCCGGGTGTCCATGCGGCGGTGAAGAGCACCAGACGCGAGAAGACGAAGCTTGCGGCGAAACCGACGGCAACGCAGGCGAGCACCACGCGGTTCCTGCGCGCCTCGGGCATGATGATGGCGAGGAACATGCCGAAGAGCGACACCGAGAGCGCGGCCACCACGTTGGCGGGCAGCGCGTTTCCCGCGATGACGCCCAGGGCGGTTCCCGTCGCCCAGGCGGGCATGGAGATGGCGATGGCGCCGAAGGAGTAGGCCGGAACGAGCGGGATGGGCCGCGCGATGGCGATGCCGAAGATCTCGTCGGTTATGCCGTAGCCCACGCCGATCCGGTTGACCGTGGATTCCTCGGGGTCGAAGCGCTGCGCCAGGGATGCGCCCATGAGGAAGTAGCGCGCATTGGTGATGAGCGTGACGGTTGCGACCTCAAGATAGCCCGCGTTCGCCGCGATCGCAGAGAAGCCGGCATACTCGCCTGCGCTCGCGAGGTTCAGGGCGCTGGCGACGAAGGCCTGCCACGCGTCGAGGCCGGCGTTTCTCGCCGCGATGCCGAGCGAGAAGGCCACGGCGAAGTAGCCCAGCGCGATGGGGATGCCGTCGCGCATGCCCTCGAGGAAGGGCCGGGCCGTCCTCTGTCCCCTCTCTGCCACCGCACCTCCCCGTGGTCACGCCGTACCGAATGCATCGGATTGCATTGTATCCCAGCGGGAGCGCCCGCATGGAGAAAGGGGGCATCTCACCACGAGATGCCCCCTTGCGACCCGATCTGCGAAGGAGCGTTACTTCAGCTCGTTGCTGCGGTCGTAACGCTTGCCGCCCCAATAGACGCGGGATGCGCGCTCGCACTTGGGGCCGAGCTCAACGCCGTCGAGCGCCCACTTCACGAACTCCTCGAACCCGGTGCGGTCGACGATATATCCGATATGCTCCTTTCCGCCGGGCGCGCCCGGATCGATGTGCTCGTCGATGTAGGCGTAGGTGTTCTGCGCGATCTTGATGATCGAGTCCTCGTCCACCCATTTGAGCCAATCCTCGGCGAGGCGCGGGTTCTGCTTGCCCGTGCGGCCCATGATCTTGAGGCGGAAGTAGTGCTCGGGGCTGCGCGTCCATGCCCTCGTGGGGCAGTAGTTGACGCACACGCCGCAGCCGATGCAGAGGTCCTCGTCGCGCACGATCTTGCCGTTGACCACGGAGAGCGCGCCCACCGAGCGGCTGCGGCACCATTTCACGCATTGCTCGCAGCCGATGCAGCGGTCGCGGTCGTACTGCGGCTCGGTCATGCCGATGATGCCGAAGTCGTTGAGGGCGACGTGCGCGCAGTCGTTGGAGCAGCCCGTGAACGCGATCTTCACGTGGCGGTTGTTGGGGAAGACCGCCTTGTCCATGCGCCGCGCAAGCGCCGTGGTGTCGTAGCAGCCGAAGGGGCACAGGCGCGAACCCGGGCAGCCCACCACGTTGCGGGTGCCCGCCGCGGGATAGCCCTTGCCGCGCTCCTCCTGGTTCACGCCGGAGTCGTCGATGATGGCCTGCAGGCGCTCGTTGACCTCGGGAACCTTCTCCAGCGGGATGCCGGGGATCTCCATGCCCTGGCGGTTGGTGAGGAAGATCGTTCCGTTGCCGAACTCCTGGGCGATCTCGACCACGCGCGCCATGCTCTCGGCGTTGATGAGGCCGCCGGGAACGCGTACGCGCGAGGCGGTCTCGCCGCGCACCTTGGACTGGCGGAAGGCGTTCTTCATAAGTGCTTTGACGTTGACGTCGAGTGACATTCCGACCACCTCCCTAGTCCAGCATGTCTTTGCTGACGGAATAGTTGAACACGGGGCCGTCGAGACAGACATACTTCTCGCCGATGCGGCAGTGGCCGCACTTGCCCAGGCCGCAGCACATGCGGCGCTCCTGCGAAACCCAGATGTTCTCCTCCGCGAAGCCCTTCTGGAGCAGGCCCATCACCGAGAAGCGCATCATCGCGGGCGGGCCCACGACCACGGCCGTCGCGGTTGCGGGATCGCGCAGCGGCAGGTCGGGGATGTACTTGGTCACGAGGCCGATGTTGCCCTCATAGCCCTCGGGCGCGCCGTCGACCGTGAGGATGAGGTCGAGCGCGTCCGCCCAACGGACGAGGTCGTCGCGGAAGAGCATATCGCCGGGGCTGCGGAAGCCCACGATGACGTGCTTGTCCTTGGCGTCCGCCGTGTGCGAGAGGGCGTCGATGACGCCGCGCACCGGGGAGACGCCCGTGCCGCCGGCAACCACGACGCACTCGCCGTCCTCATAGAGGGAGACATCGAAGCCGTTGCCGTACGGGCCGCGCAGGAGCACCGTGTCGCCCACGGCGAACGAGGCGAAGAGCTCGCCCGTCACGCGCCCCACGTTGCGGATGGTGAGGTCGACCGACACGTCGGGGCAGATGCCCGAGACCGAGATGGGCGCCTCGCCGTACTTGGGGATGGAGACCTCGAAGAACTGGCCGGGCTTGACATCGCCCTCGTACGCCATGACGAAGGTGTGCTCGCGCTCGGTATGCTCGACGATGGCGAGCACCTTCGAGGCGAAGGGGACGTAGGGATTGGCGTTACTCATCGCCGTCCACCTCCTTCCCGAGGGCGTCCACCGCATCGGCGAGCTTGTTCACGCACGCGGCGAACGAGATGTATTCGGGGCAGATATCGTCGCAGCGACCACAGCCCACGCACATGTCGTAGCCGAAGCGCGCGCGGAAGTCGTGCACCTTGTGGAGCACCTTGAAGCGCATGCGCTCGCCGCCCGTACGGCGGTACTGACCGCCGCCGGCGACGTCCGTATAGCCGTCGATCATGCAGCTCGCGGCCACGCGGCGACGCTCGCCCACGCGGCCGTTGTCGGTGTAGAACACGTCCTGCATGGTATAGCAGGTGCAGGTCGGGCAGGCGATGGTGCAGCGGCCGCACTTGAGGCAGCGCACCGTGTACTCATCCCACATCTGGTGCTTGTAGATGGCCGTCGGGACGTTCTCGGGCACGCGCACCTTGGTGTCGTTCTCGACGACGTGCGCAGGCTCCACGTCGGCCTCGGCGTCGGCGTGCTCTGCGAAGAGCCCCGCGAGCGTGCCGTCCGCCACCGCGCAACGGTACCCGCCATCGGCCTCCTCGAGCGAGAACACCCAGCCCTCGGGTGCCACGTTGGTGCCCATGCTCGCGCAGAAGCAGTTCTCGAAGCTTGACGGGCAGCCGATGAGCGCGAATCTCACATGGTCGCGGATGCGCTGGTAGAACCAGTCCTTCTCGGTGCCGTTCGCAAGGTACATCTGGTCGAGCCGCTTGACGGCATGCAGGTCGCAGGCGCGCAGGAGCACGATGACGTCGCGCACATCCTTGTCCGCGACCTTGACCTCCCCCTCGGTGAAGAAGAAGAGCGTCTCGGAGAGCGGCGTCAAGAGCTCCTTGAAGGCGTAATCAGATTTCTTGGAGAGCTCGATCTGGTCGAGGGAGGTCACGAAGTCGTAGCGCACGACGTCGGTGTCGGCGAACCGCCCCTCCCCCATCTTGAGCACCGGGGCATAGAGGCGGTATTCCGTCCCGAGCCCCTGCAGGACCTGGTCGAGCCCCTCTCTGCTCAACACGTAGCCCACAGACGTCCCCCTTTCATTCCCGCACCGCATCTGCGGCAGCTGCACCTACCGTATCGTCGCCATCGGAGAGCGCGTAGGGGAAGAGCAGGCCATCCCCCTCGATCCTCCTCACGCACACGCCCATGGCATCCAAGAGCAGCCCATCGTTCTCCACGATGCTGCCCGTATCGCCCCATGCACCAATTGTCCCACGATTGATGACGCATGCCTCGTTGCAAACTGCGAACGTCTCGGGAAGGTCGTGGGATGCGACCACGACGCCCTTCCCCTCGTCGGCGAGGCGTCGCATGATGCGCACGACATCGCGCCGATGCGCCACATCCAGATGAGCTCCCGGCTCGTCGAGCAGCAGCATGGGGGCATCCTGGGCCACGACCATGGCGAGGTAGGCGCGCTGGCGCTCTCCGCCCGAGAGCTCCGAGACCGGACGGTCGCGCAGCTCCCAGACATCCGTCAGCTCCATGGCGCGCTGCACCGCGGAACGGTCATCCGCCCCCATCGCGCGGAGCGGCCCCAGGCGTGAGAAGCGCCCGTGGCCCACGAGCGTCGCCACGTCCATGGCGGGCGTCGAGAGCGTCTGGGGCAGGTAGGCGGTGCGGCGCGCACGCTCGCGATGGGGGATGCCGGACAGCTCGTCTCCATCCACGCGGATGCTCCCGCGATACGGGATGATGCCCGCGAGCGCACGGAGCAGGGTCGATTTGCCGCTGCCGTTGCGGCCGACGACGGCCGTCACCTTGCCGTTCCCGAAGGAGGCCTCCGGGATGGCCAGGGCATCGTGCCCGCGGTACGAGATGATCACGTCGACCAGTTCGATCATGATGCACGCCCCCTTCTGCGGACGAGCAGGAAGATGAAGAAGGGGGCTCCGAGCAGCGACAGGAGCAAGCCGGCGGGCAGCTCGTACGGGAAGAACAGCACGCGGGCGAGCAGATCGCACACTGTGAGCAGCGCTGCCCCGCTCACCAGCGACAGCGAGAGCGAGCGTCTCAGCCCCGGTCCGCAGGCCATGCGCACGAGGTTGGGCACGATGAGGCCAACAAAGCCGAGGAGGCCGCATACGGAGACCGCCGATGCGGCGAGCAGCGCAGCGCAGACGATGGCGAGCGCACGGTGGCGGCGCACGTCGAGGCCGAGTCCCTGGGCAGCCTCGTCTCCCAGCGCAAGCAGGTCGAGTCCCGGAGCGAGCGCGTAGGCCACGACGATTCCCACGAGCATCATGGGCGCGGCGAAGCCCAGCTGCTGGAGCGTCGCCCCCTGCAGGCCGCCCAGGCTGAATGCGACCTTGTCGGTGACCGTAGCGGGCCACATGGTCACGATCGCGTTCGCGCATGCCGTGGCGAGGCTCGACACGGCAACGCCTGCGAGCACGAGCGAGGTGCGCGAGGCGCCCGCCCTGCGGGCGACCGCATACACCACGGCAGTGGCTGCGAGCGCCCCTGCGAAGGCCATGAGCTGCCGTGCAGCGACCGCGTAGGGGAAGAGCAGGCCGGAGATGAGCGCGAACATGCCGGCCCCGGCATTCACGCCCATGACGCCGGGCGAGGCGAGGTCGTTGTTGAGGGCCGTCTGCAGGAGGGCTCCCGAACCTGCGAGGGCGGCTCCGCACGCCGCTGCGGCAAGGGCCCGGGGAAGGCGGATGCCGAACACGATGAGACGGGCGGACTGCCCCGCATCTCCGCCGAGCAGCGCTGAGAGCGCATCCGCCACGGACAGGGCATCCGTTCCGACGACGAGCGAGGCGGCGAGGCTCGCGGCGCATGCTGCGATTCCGAGCGCGAGTGCGGAAACCGTTCCCATGCGGCGGACACGCATCATCAGGCCTCGTCGAGGATACGGTAGAGATAGTAGTACGCCTCGGCCCAGCGGGCATTGGGCTTGTATTGGAAGAGGTCCTTGGGGAGGATGACGACATGGCCCTCGCACACGGCAGTGAGCTCCGACCACACCGGGTTCTGCTCGAACGCCTCGCGGTAGGCGGCGATGGCATCGTCGCCAGCGCCCTGGAGCACCACGAAGATCCAGTCCGGGTCTGCCTCGGCGATCGCCTCGAGCGAGAGCTCGTCGAAGACGGAGCTGTCGTCGGCGATGTTGGTGAGGCCGAGGTCGTCGAGCATATCGCATGCGAAATAGTCGCTCTTCAGCACCTTGTTCTTGGTCGCGGAGGTGCGGATGGCGAGGTAGGTGCCCTCGAAACGGTTCGCTGCGAGGAGCGCGTCGATCTCGGCGGCGACGGTCGTGACATCCTGGTCGTAGAGGTCCCCGCGCCCCGTCGCCTCCGTGAGGAGCTCCATGACGAGGGCGTAGTCGTCGAAGGAATCGATGTCGACGACGAGGACGGGGATGCCGAGCGCATCGAGCGACTCGTGGATCTCCCTATGCGCCGAGAGGTCCTCGGTGAGCATCACGAGGTCGGGTTCGAGCGCGACGATCTGCTCCAAGCTGGGCTTCGAAAGGCTGCCGATGCTCGCGGTATCCTGAGAGATCCCCTCGAGGTCGAGCGCATCGTCGGTCGCGCCCACGAGCTTGCCCCCCGCGAGCAGCCAGAGCTCCCCCACCGATCGCGAGAGGGCCACGACACGGGAGGATGCGCTGATGCCCTCGAGCTGGACGGGCAGCTCCGGCGGACGCTCATCGCGCCAAGGCGTGCAGCCGAGCGCGCCGAGAACCAAGAACACGCTGAGAAGATGCGCGACGAACGCGCGTATCCGCCTCACGGCAACCCCCTTCCCGCCATGCCACCGTTTGTTTCTAGGATAGCCTAACGGTCAGCCGCTCTCGCGCACGTGCGCTATGAAGAGCTGGCGAATGGCGCCTATCTCGGCAAGCCCCTCGTCGACGCAGTCCACGGCGAACCCTGCGGAACGCAATCTGGACGCCCAGCTCGTCGCCTCGTCACCGAGGAGGTCCTTCCGAACATGGGAGCCTGCGGTGAGGAGCAGCGGCACGAGACGAACCAGCTGCGTGCCGGCGGGGAGCATCCCCGCCAGCCCCTCGGCACCGCCCTCCGCGCGCAGCGTCGAGACGAGCGCGTCGTCGCGGCCGAGCACGCGGAACGCCTCCTGCAGGCGGGCGAACGCGGCGTCGGCCTGCTCGCCGGAGCCGTGGCCCACGAGCACGAGCGCCCCTCCCCCGATGCGGGGATGGCGCTCTGAGAGGACCTCGGCAAGCTTGCGCGCGTCGCGCTCATCCGCGAGCAGCGGAGCGGCGATCCTGGCCTGGGTGAAAGGAGCGCAGGCACGGACGACGGCATCGTGGGATCCGCCGAAGGTTACGAGCGCAGGCAGCACGATGATGTCATCGAAACCATCATCCGCAAGCGCGGCGCACGCCTCCCAGACCGAGGCGACCCGAGCGCCGCGCGCTTCGAGCGCGCGCCGCACCTTCTGGCTCGTGAAGGCGGTGACGAGCTCGCACTGGGGAAAAGCCTCCGCCAGCTCGCGTTCGAGCACATCGAGGTCGCGGGAGCAGGCGCTATCACGCGTCGTCCCGTAGCTTGCGAGGAGCAGCGCGCCCTTCTCCACGGAAACCGCCCTTCAGAGGGAACAAGTCAGGAAAACAGAAACGAGCCCCGAAGGGCTCGTGGAGTTTCTGGTGTCGGAGGCGGGACTTGAACCCGCACAGCCTTAACGGCCACTAGCACCTCAAGCTAGCGCGTCTGCCAATTCCGCCACTCCGACATGGCTTTAAGAGCATAGCACATTTGGCGGATGTGCAAGCCCTAAATTACAAACTTATCCGATAGTCCCCACCGGGAACGTGAGGGCGAGGATGCAGATACATACGCCGAAGACCACCGCGGTGATCACGGTGAGGCGGTCGAGGTTCTTCTCGACGATGCCCGTGCCGGCGCCGGAAGGCATGACGGAGGCCGAGATCATCTCGGACAGGCCCGTGCCCTTGCCGGAGTGCATGAGCACCAGCAGCACGGTCGCGATACCGGAGAGGACGAGCACGATGACCAGCAGAACGTTCAGAAAGCCCACGGGAACTCCTTGGATAGGTGATTCACAGCGATGATTGAGTATAGCACAGCGATTCGGGATTGTGCAGGTCTACGAATACTCCATCCCCTAGACAGCCGCGCCCGTCTCATCACGCCCGAAGACCGTGCCGGCACTACCCTGATAGAGGTAGTAGTGCTCCTCCACGTCATGGTCCTCGAAGCCGCCGAGCAGCGAGTTCTCCTTGCGGGAGTACACGCGCATGCCGTTCTCGTACTCGTTGTCGATGGTGTAGACGGTCTGCGTCCCCCCGATATCGAAGAAGTCGCTGTAGTCCGTGTGGGTGACGTTGCCATCGGCATCGCGGGTGTACTCGTATGTGACGACGCACCTGTTGCCGGAGGCGTCCGTCGCCGTCTTGACCGTACGGTCCTCCCCGTAGTCCCACACCGTGCCCTGACCGTTGTCGATCAGCCTGCCCTCGGCATCGTAGAGCTGGGTGTAGTACACGTCGGGAGCATCGGCGTACGGGCGCGTCCTGGAATACGAGCCGTCGGAACCATAGGCGTAGGTGATGTCGCCAGTGTGCTCGCCGGTTGCGTTGTACCAGCGCTCGACCAACGGATTGCCCTGCGGATCGTTCTCGTAGTCGATGGTCTTCCAGGGGCTTCCATCGAGGCCGACCTGCTCCTCGTGCACGAGCACGCCGCCCTCGTAGGTATAGATGAAGCGGAGATCGGAGTTGTAGTCGATCTCCTCGACGAGCAGATCGCCGTCGTAGGTCCACTCGTGGCCGAGGGCACCGTTCACGGTTCGCTTGACCGGATGCATGGCATCGTCGTACTCGGTGACGGTGACCGATTTGAGGTTTCCGTTGACGTACTCCGCATCCTGGATGACGAAGAACTCCTCGGGCTCAGCAATAGGCTCGGGCTTGGACTCCTGCGCTGCCGGAGCTTCCGTCGCGCCCTCCGAGGATGGCGCCTGCTCGGGAGCTGCCTCCGAAACCCCTTGGGGAGCTCCTCCCCCACAGCCGGCGAGCATTATGGTGCATGCGAGCAGGACGCTCAAACCCAGATGCGATTGCTTCATCGGATACTCCTCGGACAAGAACTACACGTTCGGAAGTAACGATACCACCGGGTTGCTCATGGGGACAGGTTGTTCGTTCCCTTTCGGCACAGGGGGACGGGTTTCAAACCCGTCCCCCTGTGCCGAAAGGGAACGAACAACCTGTCCCCCCGTGCAGAAAAGCCCCGACCAGAAGGCCGGGGCTCGGGTAACGCTATCGGGTGCTTCCCTACTGGGCGTTCTTCACCATCTCCGCGAACTGCGGGGCCTTGAGGGAGGCGCCGCCCACAAGGGCACCGTCGACGTCGGGCTTGGCCACGAGGTCGGCGATGTTCTTCTCGTTGGCGGATCCGCCGTAGAGCACGCGGATCTCGGCGGCCGTCTCGGCGCCGAAGATCTCGACGAGGGTCTCGCGGATGGCGCCGCAGACCTCCTGGGCGTCGTCGGCCGTGGCGGTCTTGCCGGTGCCGATGGCCCAGATGGGCTCGTAGGCGATGACATACTTGGCGGGATCGTCGATCACGAGGTCGGCGGTATCGGCCTTGATCTGGTTCACGACGAACTCGACATGGGTGCCCGCCTCGCGGATCTCGAGCGGCTCGCCGCAGCAGGAGATGGGCACGATGCCGTGGGCCATGAGGGCCTTGGCCTTCTTGTTGATGTCCTCGTCGGTCTCGCCGAAATAGCCGCGGCGCTCGGAGTGGCCGATGATGCAGTAGCCTGCGCCGATGGCGGTGAGCATATCGGGAGCGGTCTCGCCCGTGAAGGCGCCCTTCTCCTCCCAGTACACGTTCTGGGCACCCAGGCCGAACGGAGCGTCGTTCTGCTCGATGACCTCGGCAACGCCCTTGAGGTCGACGGCGGGCGGGCACACGACGACCTCGACGTCGCCCGTGCCGTCCTTGAGCTCCTCGTTGAGCGCGAGCGCGAGCTCGACGCCCTCGGAGAAGGTCTTGTTCATCTTCCAGTTACCAGCGATCATCACCTTACGCATCGAGAAGCGCCTCCACTCCGGGAAGGGCCTTACCCTCGACGAGCTCCATGGACGCACCGCCGCCGGTGGAGATCCAGCTCATCTTATCGGCCAGGCCGAACTTGTTGATGGCCGCGACGGAGTCGCCGCCGCCGATGATGGACGTGCAGTCGGAGTCCGCGATGGCGCGGGCAACAGCCTCGGTGCCCTTGGCGAACGCGTCCTTCTCGAAGACGCCCATGGGGCCGTTCCAGAACACCGTCTTGGCGCCCTTGACGGCATCGCAGTAGAGCTCGACGGTCTTGGGACCGATGTCCATGCCCATGCGGTCATCGGGGATCTTGTCGGAGTCGACGGTTTCGATGACGTTGTTCTCGGCGAAGTCGTCGGTCACCACGTTGTCGATGGGGAGCAGGATCTTGCAGCCCTTGGCCTCGGCCTTCTCGAGCATCTTGCCCGCGGCCTCGATCCAATCGGGCTCCTGCAGGCTGGTGCCCACGGAGTAGCCCTTGGCGAGGAAGAAGGTGTAGGCCATGCCGCCGCCGATGATGAGGGTGTCGGCGGAGTCGATGAGGTGGTCGAGCACGCCGATCTTGGAGGAGACCTTGGAGCCGCCGACGATGGCGACGAACGGACGCTCGGGCTCGGCGAAGATCGAGGTCAGGGTGTCGACCTCCTTCTCCAGCAGGAAGCCTGCAACCGCCGGGATGTAGGCGGCAGGACCCACGACGGAGCCCTGGGCACGGTGGGCGGTGCCGAAGGCGTCGAGCACGAAGATGTCGGCATAGGAGGCGAGCTTCTCTGCGACCGCGGGGTCGTTCTTCTTCTCGGCCTTGAGGAAGCGGACGTTCTCGAGCACGAGGATGTCGCCGGGCTTCACGGCTGCGCAGGCGGCAGCAGCCTCGTCGCCGTAGGTGTCCTCGATGAACTTGACGTCATAGCCGGTGAGCTCGGCGAGCTTCTCGGCTGCGGGCCTGAGCGTGAAGGCGGGTTCGAAACCGGTACCGGCGGGACGGCCGAGGTGGCTAATGAGGATGATGCCGGCGCCCTGCTCCTTGAGGTACTGGATGGTGGGGATGGCGGCACGGACGCGGGTGTCGTCGGTCACGACGCCGTCCTTCAGGGGAACGTTGAAGTCGACGCGCATGAGGACCTTCTTGCCCGCAACGTCGATGTCGCGCACGGTCTTCTTGGTGAACGCCATACGGACTCCTTTCAAGACAAGGGGCGCGGCCGGGTTGATCCCGCGACCGCGCCCTACTCCGTTTAATTCAGGCGAGAACCGAGCTTGCTGCTAGGCAACGAACTTCTCGAAGTACTTGATGGTGCGGACCATCTGGGAGGTGTAGGAGTTCTCGTTGTCGTACCAGGAGACGACCTGGACCTCGAAGAGGCCGTCGCCGCACTGCTTGACCATGGTCTGGGTGGCGTCGAAGAGCGAGCCGTAGGTCATGCCGACGATGTCGGAGGAGACGATCTGGTCCTCGTTGTAGCCGAAGGTCTCGGGATCGGAGGCGGCCTTCATGGCAGCGTTGATGGCGTCGGGGGTGAGCACGCCGTCATACTTGACGACCGCGAAGAGGATGGTGGTGGAGCCGGTGGGCGTGGGAACGCGCTGGGCAGCACCGATCAGCTTGCCGTTGAGCTCGGGGATGACCAGGCCGATGGCCTTGGCGGCGCCGGTGGAGTTCGGGACGATGTTGCACGCGGCAGCGCGGGCACGACGGAGGTCGCCCTTGCGATGCGGGCCGTCGAGCAGCATCTGGTCGCCGGTGTAGGCGTGGATGGTGCACATGATGCCGGACTGGATGGGAGCGAAGTCGTTGAGGGCCTTGGCCATCGGGGCGAGGCAGTTGGTGGTGCAGGAGGCGGCGGAGATGATGTCGTCCTCGGCGGTCAGGGTCTCATGGTTGACGTTGTAGACGATGGTGGGCAGGTCATTGCCAGCGGGAGCGGAGATGACGACCTTCTTGGCGCCGGCATCGATGTGAGCCTGGGCCTTGGCCTTGGAGGTGTAGAAGCCGGTGCACTCGAGGACGACGTCGACGCCGAGCTCGCCCCACGGCAGGTCGGCAGCGTTCTTCTCGCTGTAGATCTTGATGGTCTTGCCATCGACGGTGATGGAGTCCTCACCGGCGACGACCTCATGGTCACGTGCGTAATTGCCCTGCGAAGAGTCATACTTCAGCAGGTGGGCGAGCATCTTGGGGTCGGTGAGGTCGTTGATCGCGACGATCTCGGAGCCCTCATGACCGAACATCTGACGGAAAGCCAGACGACCGATGCGGCCAAAACCGTTGATTGCAACCTTGACTGCCATGCATATCTCCTTTCGAAAGGGTGGATGGTCCTCTCACCATCCAGGCCCAATTGCCCCTACGGATGGTTAGATACCTAACCTAGCTAAGTTTACCGCTAAACGTGAACGCAATGTGCGAGACACCGCCCATCGGCGGTGTTTTTATGCCATGCGCAAGTGGCAGTTCACTTCCCCGCATCAGACGCAGCGCGGGCCTCGTCGACGATCGACTGGAGGCGCAGAAGGCGGTGGTACATGGCGGACTTCGATGCGGGGGGCGTGAGCTCCTGGCCGAGATCGGCAAGCGACAGCTCGGGATTCGCGCGCCTGAGCTCGCAGAACTCCCGGACCGCGCGGGGCAGTGCGGCTAGGCCGACAAGCCGCTCCGCATCATCGATGAGCGCCCGCTGGACATCGGCAGCATCGCCCGCACGGTTCTGATTGGCGAGCTCGGCGTTCACGCGGCGGTTGACGTCGTTCTTGACCGATTTGATGGCACGCACGCCCTCGATGGTGTGGGCGTAGCGGGCGGCACCCATCGCGACGAGCAGCGTCACGATGTCGTCGAAGCTCTTGAGGTAGATGGCGTAGGCACCGCGCCTGCGGTTCAGGCGCGCATGCACGCCGAGCGACCCCACGAGGACGGCGAGCTCGTTGGCGAAGTCCTCCCCCGTCACCGCGAGCTCGAGATGGAAATCCCCGCGCGGGTCGGCGATGAAGCCGCCTGCCATGAAGGCCCCGCGGACGAAGGCCTCGCGGCAGCAGCGCTTCTGCAGCAGGGCGCGCGGGATGCCCGCGGCGAGCCCCTGGCCGGGAACGAGGATGCCGAGCTCGGTGAGGGCCTCCTCGAGACCGTCCTGCTCGGCGAGCTCGATGAGGTAGTTGCGGGTCTTATGCAGCACCGAGCGGCGGATCGTGAGCGAGGTGTTCAGGTCGAAGATATCGTGGACGAGCTTGATGATCGTGCGCGCGACGGCGCCCGTCTCGGTGGTGATGCGCAGCGCGTACCGGCCCGTTCCCTTGAACGAGAGCGTCCCGCAGACGCGGAGCAGCGCCGAGAGCTGCGCGCGCTCGCAGGTGGGGCAGCGGCCCTCGACACGCGAGAGCTCGTCTTTCACCTCTGCTGTGAACGATGCCATCCGCTCACCCCCTCGATCGCGCTCGCGAGCAGGACCGGGTTGTGGGCCGTGGGGGCGCCGTCGAGGGTGAAGTCGCGCACTTCGACGCGGGGCACGAGCTTGCGCATGTGCGCGAGAACGTCGTTGTCTGCCCGCACCGGATGAATGCGCGGCAGCACCTCCTCCGAGCGAGGGAACCCGCGCGTCTCCATGAAAGCCCGGCGGGCCGCATCGGCAGCGATATCGGCAGGGGTGAGGGCGCGGAACATCCTGGTCGCAGTCCCTCCCTCCGACTGGGCGCGGTGCACGAGGACAGCGTCGACGCAGCCCTCGAGGCCGTGGTCGTAGAGGGCCGTGATGTACTCGTCCGCAGCAAGCCCCCAGCTCTCGTACTGGGTATCCGCCTTCGGGCAGACGAAGATGCGCGTGGCCGACGTCTCGCGGATGGCCTGGGCGATACCGGGGACCAGCACGTTGGGGATGATGGAGGTGAACAGCGATCCCGGACCCAGGATCAGCAGGTCGGCGGAGCGGATCGCGTCAACCGCGGCAGCGCATGCCTCGGGGGCCTCGGGTTCGAGCCACACGCGCTCGAGCGTGCACGGCCCATGCCCGATCATCTCCTCGCCGGAGATGCGCCTGCCATCGCGCGTGATGCCCTGGAGCGTGACGTTCTCGGTTGTGGATGGGTGGACGTGTCCGATGCATCCGAGCATCCGCTCGAGCGTGGCGACGGCCTCGAGGAACGATCCGCTCTCGTCTGCGAGCGTTGCGAGCATGAGGTTTCCGAGCGGATGGTTCGCCGCGACGGGAAGCCTGCGCTGGAAGCTGCGCGCGAGGGGCGAGTCGGGATCGGCGGCGAGGGCGATGAGGCAGTTGCGCACGTCGCCGGGGGGAACCGCATCCATCGCGCGCCTGATGGCGCCGGTAGAGCCGCCGTCATCGGCCATCGCGACGACCGCGGCGAGGTCCCAACCGCGCCCGCGGAGCGCCCGCAGCACCTGCGGCTGGCCGGTTCCGCCGCCCACGCAGACCGCGAGGGGCTGTCGCAGATGGCGCGCCATCCTATCCCCTCGCAGCCTTGGGGAGGTCGCGATGGGAGATGCTCACGCGGTATCCGAGCTCGGACAGGTGCGCCGCCGTGACGTTGGCGATGGCGACGCTGCGATGCTGTCCGCCCGTGCAGCCCACGGCGATCGAGAGGAGCGACTTGCCCTCGGCGACATAGCCGGGCATGACGGTGTCGAGGAGCTTCTCCCAAGCAGCCAGGAAGTCCTGCCCCGCGGTGTTGTCGAGCACATAGCGGGCGACCGCGGCGTCGTTGCCGTTGAGGTCGCGCAGCTCGGGCTCGTAGAAGGGATTGGGCAGGAAACGCACGTCGATCATCAGGTCGGCCTCTGCGGGGAGGCCGTGCTTGAAGCCGAACGAGAACACGTGGACCTCGAGGAGCTGCTGCTCCGTGAGCTCCGAGAAGACCCTCCTGAGCTGCGCGGTCAGCGCGCGCGTCGTGAGCGAGGTCGTGTCGATGACGAGGTCCGCATGCGCCTTGACGTCGGCGAGCAGCGCACGCTCGCGGGCGACGGCATGGGCCACCTCCTCGCCCTCGTAGGCGATCGGATGGCGGCGGCGGTTCTCGTTGTAGCGGCGCACGAGGACCTCGTCGGAAGCGTCGAGGAATACGACGCGGTAGCTCATCTCATGGTCGGTGAGGCTCGCGAGCGAGTCTGCGAGGTCGTCGAAGAGCCCCTGGCTCCTGAGGTCGCAGGTCACCGCCAGATGGCGCCCCACGCCCGCGTTGATCCCCACCATGCCGGCGAGGTCGAGCAGCAGGCGCGGGGGCAGGTTGTCGATGCAGTAGTAGCCCATGTCCTCGAAGACATGGAGGGCCTGCGTGCGGCCCGAGCCCGACATGCCGGTGATGACGACGACGTCGGGTGCGTTCATCTATGCCTCCACGGCAGCCTTGAACCAGCTGGTGATCGAGGTGGGATGCGTGATGCCCGTGCCCGCGACCACAGCCCAGGCGCCGGCGTCCATGGCCTTCCTGGCGTCGGCGGGCGTGTGGACATGGCCCTCGCAGATGACCGGGAAGTCGGGGAACTCGGACGTCGCCTGGGCGAGCAGGGCGATGTCGGGACCGTCGTCGAGGGTGGTGTCGATGGCCGCCTTGCCATGGGAGAGCGTGGTCGAGGCGATGTCGCAGCCGCAGGCAACGGCGTTGCGGATGTCCTCGATGGTGGCGCAGTCGGCCATGACGAGGGTGTCGACCTGCTCGCGGAGCGCCGCGACGGTCTCCGCGAAGGTGCGGCCGTCCGGACGCGGGCGGTCGGTCGCGTCGATCGCCACGATATCGGCGCCTGCCCAGACGCAGGCGAGGGCATGGCGCAGCGTGGGCGTGATGTAGACGCCCTCGTGGCCCTCCTTCCACAGGCCGATCACGGGCACCTCGACGCGGCCCTTGATGGCGGAGATGTCGGAGAGGCCCTGGCAGCGGATGGCAGCGGCTCCCCCGAGCTCGCAGGCGCGCGCCATGGCGGCCATGAACTCGGGCGTGCGCAGCGGCTCTCCCGGATAGGCCTGGACGGAGACGATGAGCTTGCCCTTGAGCGATTGGACGAGTTCTGAGATGGCCATATGCGTATCCCCCTCCATGGGATCAGATATCCGCGTATGCGGATCGTACGAAATGCTCTGCAGCGCCGATGAGCGGCGCGTTGTCACCGAGGCTCGCGAGCAGGATCGGCGTTCCGCGCAAGGGCTCCATCGCCGTCTCGGCGAACCCCTGCGCGACGGCATCATGCCAGTAATGGCCGCAGTTGATGACCGAACCCGAGAGGATGACGCAATCGGGGTCGAGCATGCTGCAGACCCCGGCGACGACCGAACCCAGGGCAAAGCCGGCGAGCTGCTGCGCGGCGATGGCGTTCCCGTCGTCCAGCTCGAGCGCGCGGCGGTTGATCTCGGCGCCGTCCATGGGCACCGTCTCGCCATCGCGCTCGTAGGTCCCGACGCCACCGAACCTGATGTAGGACTCGGTGATGGCGGTTCCCGAGGCGATGCATTCCAGATGCCCCGTCGCACCGCAGTCGCAGGGCATGCCTGCCGCCTCGGCGCAGTGGACGTGCCCGATGTGGCCGGCCTCCATGTGCGCGCCGAGCATGATGTGCTCGCCGCCGACGAAGGCGCCGCCCACACCGGTGCCGATCCCCACGACGATGGAGCTCGCATAGCCCCTGCCCGCGCCTCGGCGGGACTCGCCCAGGGCATGGGCGTGGACGTCGTTGAGCACGCGGCACGGCAGACCCGTCGCAGCGGTTACCTCGGAGCCCAGGCGGATGCCGCCCCAGCCGGGCATCTTCCCGTTGCTGCTGACGACATCTCCCGTGGCGGGGTCGATGGCGCCGGCGCTCGAGATGGCGACGCCGGAGATCTCCTCCCCCGCCGCATCCTCGAGACGGGCGCGCACCTGCTCGATGACGCGCACGAGGACGGCGGGGCCGCCCTCCATCGCGCACGTGGGCACCTTGCCGACATGGTCGACGGCGCAGGCGCCCGCCTCGTCGAACGTGACGAGGGCGGACGCGATCTTGGTACCTCCGATATCGATTGCGATGACCTTCATGGCGCTCCTATCACGCTCGAGGTCCTACAGCAGGCCGTTGTCCTCGAGGACCTTCTTGATGGCCTCCACGTTCTCGCCCTCCATGGCCTTCACGGGACGAGGCATGGTGTTGGAGTCGAAGATGCCCATGAGCCAGAGGGCGGTCTTGAACGCGCCGACGCCGCCGGCGTAGCCCACGAGGCCCTTCGTGACGTCGAAGATGTGGCTGATCTCGTTGAGGCGGTCCTGCTCGGCCTTGACCGTCGTCCAGTCGCCCTCCTGGGCTGCCTTCCACATGCGCACGTAGCCCTTCGGCTCGACGTTGGCGAGACCGGGGACGGAGCCGTCTGCACCGGAGAGGTAGGCGCCGTCGACCACGATCTCGTGTCCGGTGAGAACGGACAGCGGATGGCCGAGCTTCTCGTTCTCCTGGCAGAGGTAGCGGAAGGAGACGTCATCGCCCGAGGAGTCCTTGACACCGGCGAGCACACCCTCGGCGCCGAGCTTGGCGAGCATCTTCCAGCCGAGCTTGGTGTGGACGCACACGGGGATGTCGTAGGCGAACAGGGGCACATCGCCGAACGCCTCGTGCAGGCAGCGGAAGTGCTCCTCCGCCTCGACGGGACCGCCGAGCGCATAGAACGGCGCGGTGGCGACGAGGGCGTCGGCACCCAGCGCGATGGCGCGCTTGCCCTGCTCGATCACGCGCTCGGTCTCGGTGTCGATGATGCCCACGAGCACGGGCACGCGGCCCGCGACGATGCGGACGGCCTCGCGGACGATCTGGTCGCGGCGCTCATCGGTGGAGAAGACGACCTCGCCCGAGGAGCCGAGGAAGAACAGGCCGTCGACGCCGCCGCCGATCATGTAGTTGATGAGCCGCTCGAACGAGGGGACGTCGAGCTCGTGGTCGGGCGTGTCGGGCGTGACGACGGGCGGGATGACGCCCCGGAATCTCTTGTCTGCACTCATGGTTCTCTCCTTTTCCTAAAGGTGCATGAACGACAGTAGCTCGTTCTCGAACGCGTTGATGCGCTCGTGGACGTATTTCGGATAATCGATATGCCTGCAGGAGGCGATGCGCGCCGCCAGCTCATCCTGACCGGCGGGCGATGCGACCGCATCCATCCTGCTCGTGCCGATGAGGACCGGGCACGCGATGGAGGCGGAGGCCTCTATGAGCTCGGGATATGGGAGCGGGTTGCAGGCGGCAGCCTTCGCGACGCCGCCGGAAGCCGCGACGCCGAGGGCGAGCGAACCGCCGAACCCGTCGCCGAAGCAGATGATCGGGGCGCCTGCCGCAAGCTCGCGGGCCTTCTCGTACGCTGCTCGGGCATCAGCGATACCCTGCGCATAATCCACGTCGGCCGAGCGGTTCTCGAGCTCGAGGACCGCATAGCCGATTGCGGGGAAGCGCGTGATATGGTGCCAGCCCCTCGGCTCGATGCCGTGGTCGTGGAACATGAGCACGAGCGGATGGTCGCCCTCCCCCGCCGGGGTGACGTAGCGCGCGGAGAGCATCGTGCCGTCGGCTGCCGGGATGGAGATCTCCTCCCAGCGGGCATCGAGCTGCTCGAGGTAGGCGGGGATCATATCGTCGAACGCCTGGATCTCCACATGCCCCTTGCCTTCGAAGAAATGGCGTTCCTTCTCGCAGGAGAGGTGGTTGTAGACCGCATCCTGCGTGGGAACCGGGCAGACCGTGTCGTCGAGACCGGTTCCGAAGAGGATCGGGCAGCGCACGAGGTGCGCGAAGGAGACCGTGTCGATGTAGGCGAGCTTGGCGAACCACTCGTCCTCGCGCGTGCCGTCGGGGTCGAACCAACGGGAGTAGTAGCGGATGCCC
>CADBJR010000015.1 GCA_902795065.1 uncultured Coriobacteriaceae bacterium | reverse complement strand
GCGAACAACGTGCTCGTGGCGCGTGTGGAAGCCTAGCTGAAGACGGAGATGCGGATGAACGGGGCTGCCGCCGATGCGGTGCCGGCGTCGTCCTGCTGCTCCTCGGCCTGCTGCTCCTGCTCGGGATCGTCATGCGGCAGAAGCGCCGTGGCGGTGCATGCCGAGCAGCCCTTGAGCGCGCCGAAGAGCAGCGCGGCCAGCAGAAACAGGCCGATGATCAGGTATTTGAGCATCTTGCGGAAGCGCTGGCGGCGCAGGTCGTCCTCGTCGGCCTCGGCCTCCTCATGGGGCGGTTCGGGCTCCGCCTCCTCCTCGAGGACGAGGACGATGGGGGTCGCCTCGGGCAGGCTCATGAGGTCGGTGTTGGGCGGCTCGGCGAGCGCTGCGGAGAGGGTCGTGGCGAGCGCAGCCGAGAGGGCCACCTTGCCGGCGGTCTTTCCCAGCTCCTTGGCCTCCTCCGAGAACTCGGCGGCAAGCTCTGCGAGGTCCTTGTCGTTCTCGACGTCCATGCCCCTATCATACGGCAAAGCGCCCGTCCGGGAGGACGGGCGCTCATGCGGTCGTGCTGATGGAGCGAAAAGCCTACTCGGCGTTCTCCTCGACGACGGGTGCCTCGATGAGCTTCTTCTCGAACTCGGCGGCGCGGCGGGCCTTCTCGGCAGCCTTGGCCTCGGCGGCAGCCTTGCGGGCGGCCTCGGCGGCAGCGGCCTTCTCGGCCTTGGCGGCCTTGGCCTTGGCGGCGGCGTCGAGACGTGCCTGGGCGGCGGAACCGAACTTGTCGGCGAAGCGCTGGACGCGGCCGCCGGTGTCGACGAGCTTCTGGGTGCCGGTGTAGAACGGGTGGCACTTGTCGCACAGGTCGAGGCGCATCTCGGGCTTGGTGGCGCGCGTCACCCACGTGTTACCGCAGCTGCAGCGGACGGTGCACGCCATGTACTGGGGGTGGATACCTTTTTTCATAGCAGGACTCCTTTTCTGCGCCCTGGTTTCCGACCAGGGCAGGGGTGTTCGTCTTGGTTTCCGACCAAGACAGTCAAGCTTTGGAAGTGTACCATGTATTCGAAGCGAAGGCAATATCCCAACCTTGGAGGATGCGATGTTTCTTGCCGTGGATGTGGGCAACACCCAGACGACCCTCGGTCTGCTCGACGATGCCGGAGCGCTCGTGCACGGCTGGCGCATGGCGACGGACGCCACCGACACCTCCGATATGCTGCATTCGCGCCTGTGGGGCTACTTCGGCAAGGACGGCTTCGAGATCGCCGCAATCGACGAGGCGGGCGTCGCCTGCGTGGTGCCCGTGCTCTCGCGCGCATGGCGCAAGTGCCTCGCGTCGATCATGTGCAGAGAGCCGCACATGGTGAGCCCGCTTGCCGACTACGGCCTCGAGATCGACATGCCCAACCCGCGCCAGGTGGGCGCCGACCGCATCGCCAACGCCATCGCGGCGCGCACGAGCTACGGATCTCCGGTCATCGTGGTCGATTTCGGCACCGCCACCAACATCGACGTGGTCGACGCGCGAGGCGCCTATCGCGGCGGAACCATCGCGCCGGGCCTCATGCTCTCCGCGGATGCGCTCTTCTCGCGCGCGGCCAAGCTCTCGAGCGTGCCCATCGAGGTGCCGCCCGCCGCGTTGGGCTACGACACCGAGACGGCCGTGCAGTCCGGCCTCGTCATCGGTGCTGCCGTGCAGGCGGAGGGCCTCGTCGCGCGCATCAAGTCGGAGCTCGGCATCGAGGATGCGCCGGTCATCGGCACGGGAGGCCTCGCGCGCACCGTGAGCGGCGCGACTGACCTGTTCGATTTCATCGATCCGGACCTCACGCTGCGCGGTATCTTCGAGATGGCCCTGCGTGCAGAAGCCTAGGCCTAGGCTCCCGCAAAAGCGTTAAAAAGGGACGGGTGCAATTTGACGTTTTCGCGAAAACGTCAAATTGCACCCGTCCCTTTTTAACGCTACTCCGTGTCGTCCGGGAGGTAGAGGCTCTCGTCGGGCTTCTCGCGCTTGCGGCCGGCCATGTGCGGCGGAGCTTTCCCATGGCGATGAGCGCCTCGCACATCACGCGGAACCCGCCGCAGGTGGGTGAGAACGGCTCCTCGCGCTTGTCGCGCGTCCTGAGGACGATGTCGCCTGCGGAGGTGGTGCGACCGTCGGTGATGCGCACGTCTTCCCACGCGTACGATGCGCTCTTGCCCGTGAAGTCGGTGAGGACGATGCCCTGCTCGTCCACCTCGACCTGGCGGTTCTTCCACACGAGAAGCATGAAGCCGGCGAGCGCTGCCATGACGATGCCGCCGAGCATGAGCAGGCCTGCCATCATGCGGTTGGGTCCCGGCTCGGAGGAGACCAGGTTGAAGATGCAGCTCACGGTCATGATGAGACCGAAGACCAGCAGGAAGAGATAGCCATGCAGGTTCGACGACGTGTGCTCGGTGCAGACGACTGGCAGCTCGGGCGCCGCGTCGTCGAGCTTCTCGACGATCGTGCCGTCGATCGGCGCCAGGCTGGTATCCTCGGTTTCCATGGCAATCCCCTCGATTCTCACAGCAGCCGCAGCGCGACCTGCTCCGGCGCGTATTCGGTATCCCTGCCGTCAGCCGTCTCCACGCAGATGCGGCCCCATACATCGATGCCTTCGAGCGTGGCCGTGCAGTAGACGTTCCCGTTGGGGAAGAGCAGCTCGACCTGCTCGCCCATGCCCGCCATGCGGTCGAAGTAATCCCCTGCGAACTGCGCGAAGGGACCTGCGGATGACCTGCCCGCACCGATCGCCTGCTCCCAGGCTTCGGCACGTGCGCGGATGGCGGATTCGATCGCATCGGCATCGGCGCGCTGCTCCGCGAAAGAGACGGTGAGCTGGGCGACCACGCCTCCGTCGTATCCCGCGCGCAGGCGTGCGCGCGCCGCCACCGCCCCATCGACGATGACCGACGCGGGCCAGAGGATCTGCGCGTCCTCCCCCATCGCCTCGCATGCTGCCAGCGCAGCGAGGCCCCCGAGCGCCTGCACATAGGGCATCGGCACGCGGAGGCGCAGCTCTATCTCGATGGTGTCCCGTTCCGCCACGGCTATTCCCACGTGAGCTCGCCGAGATCGGTCATGACCATGCCCACGCGCTGCTCGCGCGGCATGACCTTCACGGGAGCGTTGGCGTATGCGAAGAAGCGCGCCGGATCGTGCATGAGGTCCTCCATGGGGAGGATCACGTAGTCGCGCTCGCCCATGCGCGCATGCGGCAGCGTGAGCTTCTTGCCGGCGTGGCGCTCGCCCTCGATCCACTCGAGGTCGCAGTCGATGGTGCGGTCGCCGAAGCCGTCCTGGCCCTCGGGACGTACGCGGCCGAGCGTCTTCTCGACCTTGAGCAGCTCGTCGAGCAGGACGAGCGGGTGCAGCTCGGTGCGTACCTCGACCACGGCGTTGGCGACCGAGGAGGAGATGCCGTAGGCGGGCGCGGTATCGTAGGCATGGCTCACCTGCACAACGCAGGTCAGCGGGATGTGGTCGATCAGCGCGACGGCGCGGGCGAGGTTGTCCAGACGGTCGCCCATGTTGGATCCGATGGAGATGAAGCCCTGGCGCGGATCCTTGCGGTTGACGGCCCAGTAGGCGTTGAGCGCCTGCGCGGTGGCGGCGACGTTGTGGACGCGCACGATGTGGGCGCCGGATGCAACCGCCGAGAGCGCGATGCCCACGCTCGCCGCATCGCGGTCGGCGGCGTCGACGACGCCGGAGAGCGCGCCGGTGAAGCGCTTGCGGGAGACGGCGCACATGAGCGGATAGCCCATCGACACCATCGAGCGGGTCGCGCGCTGGATGACCACGTCCTGGTTCGCGTCCTTGTCGAAGCCCGCGCCGGGATCGACGCAGATGCGCTCCTTGGCGATGCCCGCACGCAGGAGCGTGCGCGCAGAATCGCCGAGGAATCCCATGACCTTGCGCATGATGGGCGCCTCTTCAGGCAGCGTGAAGCGCTGGCTCGAGGGCACGGCGCGCGAGGGCCTGGTCTCGTCGAGGACGACCTGCTTGCGCAGGGGCCTCTCCTCGAGGGTGCGGTCCCAGTGGGTGATGATGCAGCCGCAGGTGCTGGCCGCGGCGACCTCGACCATCGCGGGATTGGTGAAGCCCGTGACGTCGTTGATGATCGACGCGCCGAGCCGCACGCACATCTTGGCGACGTCGGGATGGCGCGTGTCGATCGAGATGATGGCGTCGGGCACCTCGGCGAGGATCCTTCGGATGACGGGCACCACGCGCGCGCCCTCGTCGTTTGCGGTGACGGGCGTGAAGCCCGGGCGCGTGGACTCGCCGCCCACGTCGATGATATCGGCGCCCTCGTCGAGCATCTGGAGCGCGCGGGCGACCGCCGCATCGACGTCGAGGTTCTCTCCCCCATCGGAGAAGGAATCGGGCGTCACGTTGAGGATGCCCATGATGCGCGGACGCGTGAGCGAGAGCTCATGGTCGCCGCACTGCCAGACAGCGTATCCCTCTTTCAGCATGGTTCAGGCCTTTCTCGGGGCGCGAGCGCCGGACGGTTTCAGCTGCGTTTGCCTAACCCTATTGTAGCGTGTGCTGGGCGTCTCCTCTAGAAATCGAAAGCCGCGGCGATGTCGCAGGCGCAGACGAGATCCGCATAGGCATCCTGCGGCGTCGGCTCGAGGTTCACGATGACGAGCTTGCTCCCCTGGAAGTAGCGCACGAGTCCCGCCGCTGGGTACACGACGAGCGAGGTCCCGCCCACGATGAGCACGTCCGCCTCCGCGATCGCCTTGATGGAGCCGAGGATGCAGGCCTCGTCGAGCGACTCGCCGTAGAGCACGACGTCGGGCTTGATGAGGCCGCCGCAGTCCTCGCAGCGGGGGATTCCCTCGGTGCCGAGGATCCACTCGGCAGAGTACGTCCTCCCGCACCTGGTGCAGATGTTGCGGTGGACCGAGCCGTGCAGCTCGAAGACCTTGCGCGAGCCCGCCATCTGGTGCAGGCCGTCGATGTTCTGGGTGACGACGCCCGTGAGCTTGCCCTCGGCCTCGAGCTCGGCGAGCTTGAGGTGCGCCTGGTTGGGTTTGGCGTCGAGCGCGATCATGCGCGTGCGGTAGAAATCGTAGAACTCCTCGGTATGGGAGTAGAAGAAGTCATGGCCGAGCATCGTCTCGGGCGAGTACTTGAACTTCTGGTGGTAGAGGCCGGTGGGCGAGCGGAAATCGGGGATGCCGCTCGCCGTCGAGACGCCGGCGCCTCCGAAGAAGCAGACCTTGCCCGCCTCCCCCACGATGGCCGCGAGCTCCCTCGACGCCTCTGCAGGATCCGTGATCGTACGTCCCATGGCAACCCCTTCCCGCTATCATTGTTGAGGCTACTCTACCACCCCCGACGGACGTGAAAGGCTGGAGCGACGGTGCCCGAGCCAACCTGCAACGTGAACGACATCGCCCTCGTGTTCGAGGGCGGCGGATACCGCACCAGCTACACGGCGGGCATGGCGAACCTGCTGCTCGAGAAGGGCGTTCATTTCCCGCTCGTGTGCGGCATCAGCGCCGGCGCGAGCCACACCGTCGACTTCATCAGCCGCGACAGGTGGCGCGTGAAGGCCGCGTTCACCATGCTGCCCGACAAGATGCCCGAAGCGGGCGGGCTCCGGAGCCTCATCGCGGGCCACGGCTACTTCAACGCCGATTACGACTACTGGGGCTGCATCGAGGACGGCTACATGCCCTTCGACTGGGAAGCCTTCCGCGCAGACCCCGCGGACCTGCGCATCCAATCGTTCGCCGCCGAGACGGGCGAGACCGTGGTGTGGGAGAAGGCCGACATGCCCGACCTCCGCGCGATGATGGACCGCGTTCGCGCGAGCTCCACGCTCCCCGGCTTCATGCATCCCATCGCGATCGACGGGCTCACCATGTACGATGGCGGCCTGGGACGCGGCGCCGGCATCCCGGTCAGGCTCGCCGAGGACGCGGGATTCGAGCGGATGCTCTTCGTGGCGACGCGCCCGGAGGGATATCGCAAGAATGCCCCGTCGCGTGCCGAGCGCGCCGTCTTCAAGGCGCTCTCCCATGGGATGGAGCCCCTCTTCCAGGCGATGGCGACGCGCAACGAGCGCTACAACGCCGAGATGGAGCACGTCGAGGAGCTGGAGCGGAAGGGGCGTGCGCTGGTGATCAGGCCGGACATCGTGCCGGTCAAGAGCACCACCATCAAGACGCCCGAGCTGCTGCGCTCCTACGACCTGGGCTACGAGCAGGCCCTACGCGACTGGCCCCGCGTGGAGGAGTACCTGTTCGGATAGGCGCCGCGGCACCGGTTATGACACAATGGGAGCCAGCGAAAACCTCCCGGAAAGGCCCGCCATGGCTGAACTGCGCCTCGTATCCTGGAACGTCAACGGCCTGCGCGCCGTCATGAAGAAGGACCCGAGCTTCGAGGCCATCTTCCGCATGTTCGACGCCGACGTGTTCGCCCTGCAGGAGACCAAGCTCTCGGAGGGCCAGGTCGCGCTCGACCTTCCCGGCTACCATCAGACCTGGAGCTACGCCGAGAAGAAGGGCTACTCGGGCACGGCGGTCTTCTCGAAGGAGGAGCCCCTGCGGGTCATCCGGCAGATCGGCTGCGGTGTCGCGGACGACGAGGGCCGCGTATGCGCGCTCGAGTTCGAGAAGTTCTGGTTCGTCGACGTCTACACCCCCAACGCGCAGGACGGCCTCAAGCGCATCGCCACGCGGCTCGAGTGGGACGACGCCTATCGCGGCTTCCTCTCCGGCCTCGCACTCGAGAAGCCGGTCGTGACCTGCGGCGACTTCAATGTGGCGCACGAGGAGATCGACCTCAAGAACCCCGGTCCCAACCGCGGCAACGCGGGCTTCTCCGATGAGGAGCGCGAGAGCTTCACCAAGCTGCTCGAAGCGGGCTTCACCGATACCTTCCGGTCACGCCATCCCGATCTCGCCGGCGCCTACAGCTGGTGGAGCTACCGTTTCAACGCGCGCGCCAACAATGCGGGCTGGCGCATCGACTACTTCCTGGTGAGCGACTCGATCGCCGACCGCGTGACGGCGGCGAGCATCTACGACGAGGTCTTCGGGTCGGATCACTGCCCGGTGGGGCTGTCCATCGAGCTCTAGCCGCGATTTCCCACATCATTTGGGGGGGTACCCCCCAACTCAACTTCGGGGAGTATCCCCCATATGGGAGAGCACACCGAGGAACGCCTCGCGGCTGCGCGTGACGATAAGCTCCTCGGGGAAATGGACCTCCTCAAGCAGGCCCGCGACGGTGTCGAACCTGCCCACGTCATAGGAGATATGGGCGTCGGAGGACGTGACGATCTGCACGCCCAGCTCGGCGCACTTCTCCGCGATGGCGCGGCAGCGCGTCGGGCTCTTCCCGTAGTCGCCCATCAGGCTGTGCTCGTTGATCTCGATGCATTTGCCCAGCTCACGGGCGCGGAGCAGAATCTCTTCGACATCGATGTCGAGGCCCGTGCGCCCGATATGCCCCAGGATGAACACCTTAGGATCGTCGAGCGCGCCGAGATAGGCCTGCGTCATCTGCGCCTGTGTGGAGCCTTTGGTGAAGGTCTTGTCGTGAACGCTCGCAATAACGTAGTCGCAATCCTTGAACACGATGTCCTTCAGCGTGCGCGGTTTCTCGAAGGCGCGACCGCTGAAGTGATGGTCGACCAGGATGTCGTGCCCGAAGAGGTGCCCTTCGAGATCGACGATGTCCGCCTCGGCGCCGTGGGCGAGATAGACGCCATCGACCTCGCGCGGCCACACGCCGAAGTTCATGTAGTACTGGAAGTTGCGCGGATCGCCCTCGGGCCAGAGCATCTTGCTGTAGTGCTCGGTGGTACCGAGCAGCTCGAGGCCGCGGGCTGCAGCCGCGCGCACGTTCTCCTCGAGCGTGGAGTAGGCGTGGCGCGAGAAGAGCGTATGGGTATGCGGATCGCAAAGCAGGTGCACGGTGACGTTCGCCCCTTACCGGTAGCTCGCTGCGAGCGCCGCCCACGCGGGAGCTGAGCGGTCGATGGTGTCGCGGGAGACGCAGGTGCCCGCGCGCACCCAGCCGGGCACGCCGAAGCTGTCGGAGGCCACGAGCATGAGCTCGAGGTCCTTCGCGCGCTCCGAGAAGGCCTGTGCGTCGGGCTCGAGGGCGCGGATCCACAGGTAGAAGGCGCCGCGGGGCACGACGTACTCGTAGCCGCAGGCATCGAGGATGGCGGTAAGCGCCGCGTTGTTCTCGGCATAGGCGTCAACGTTGGCGGGAACGTCGACGCACTCGGCGATGACGCGCTGGAAGAGCGCCGGCGCGCAGACGAAGCCGAGCTTGCGACCCGCGCCCGCGACTGCGGGCACCATGCGCGCGAAGTCGGGGAACGCGGGCGGCACGAGCACCCAGCCGATGCGCTCGCCCGGCAGCGAGAGTGACTTGGAGTAGGAGTAGCACACGAGCGTGCGCGCGTAGATCGCGGGGATCCAGGGAACCTCGGCGCCGTAGACGAGCTCGCGGTAGGGCTCGTCGGCGATGAGGACGACGTCGTGGGCGTCGAGCACGGCCGCAAGGCGCTCGAGCACCTCGGCGCTGTAGACCGCGCCGGTGGGGTTGTTCGGGCTGTTGACGATGATGGCGCGCGTGCGGTCGGTGATGGCGGCCTCGATGGCGTCGACGTCGGGCTCAAAGGTCGCCTCGTCGGCGGGAACCTCCACGCAGACGCCGCCGGCGGTCTCGATCCAGACGCGGTACTCGGGGAAGTACGGTGCGATGACGATGACCTCGTCGCAGGGGTTCAGCAGGGCGTTCAGGCAGATGGAGAGGCACGCGGCAGCGCCGCAGGTGAGGTAGAGTCCATCGGCTGCGGCAGCACCGTCGCCGAAGCGCCTGCAGAGCGAGGCGGCGATGGTGGCACGCACGTCGGGCAGGCCTGCTGCGGGCGTGTAGCCATGGAGCTGCGTGGACGGGAGCGTGAGCGCGCGCTCGATGGCGACGCGCACCTCGTCGGGTGCGGGGATGGAGGGGTTGCCCAGCGAGAAGTCGAAGACGTTCTCGGCTCCGATCGCGGCCTTGCGGCCGGCGGCATAGGCCGCGAGCTCGCGGATCGAAGACTTCGTGGCCCCGTAGGCATAGCTCTTCTGGTTCATCATGCGCTCCTCACTGTCCGGATGCTGCCATTGTAAACGTGCCCGCGCAGGCGGGCACGTTTCGTAACGCAGCTGTGAGGATTGCGCTCTGCCGGGGCTATCCCTTGTGCACGACCACCTGCGGGAATGGGATCTCGATGCCCGTCTCGGAGAACAGGATGCGGACGTCGCGGTTCAGCTGGCGCTTTGCCGCGAAGACCTTGGGCTCGGCGCAATCGACGATGATCTTCAGCTTGATGCCGCTGTCGCCGAGCTCGTCGACGCCGAGATAGCGCGGAGGAGCGAGGTAGATGTCGCGATGGTCGGCGTACATCTTGGGGAATGCCTCGGCGAGGATGGCCTCCATGCGCGGGATGTCGGTGTCGTAGGCCACGGAAACCTCGCAGGCGGCGATGGAGTTGGCGCGCGAGCGGTTCTGGAGCTTGCGGATCTCGGAGTTGTTGACGATCTTGAGGTTCCCGCCCGGATCCTCGATGGTGGTGGTGCGCACGCCGATCGAGCGCACGGTGCCGCGGAAGTCGTCGAGGATGATGATGTCGCCGATCTCGTACTGGCGCTCGAAGATGACGAAGAGGCCCGTGATGATGTCCTCGATGAGGCTCTGCGCGCCGAAGCCGAGGATGAGGCCGATGATGCCGATGCCCGCGAGGACCGCCGTGGTGTTGACGCCCAGGATCGAGAGGCCCCACACGGACGCCACGATGACCGCAAGGTACTTGAGCGAGCCTGCGACGAGCGTGGTGACCGTCGCGGCATGGTCGCTCCTGCGCCCCACGGCGGCGAGGATCAGCCTGATGATGGTGTAGACGAGCCACACCACGGCGACTGCGAGCAGGAGCGTGAGCAGGTGCGCCGTGGTGATGGCGCCGCTGCGTTGGATGAGGAAGTGCTCGAGCTTGAGCTCTCCCATGGTCTCGGCCGTCTGCGCCGAGACGGGCAGCCACTGCGGGTTGAGCAGCAGCACGATCAGGATCACCGAGACGATGATTCCGATGATGTTCTTGGCTTGCTTCATGGTTCGCTCCTTGCCTTAAATCGCCTGTCCGACGCTAATTGAACCGGATGTAGTTCTGCGTGGGGAAGGCCTCCCACATACCACTTTCGCCTTCGAGCTCCGGGAAGTAATAGACCGTGCCCAGGTAGTCGTATGCGTAATCCGTGCTGATCTCGTCGAGCGTGTAGGTGATGCGCACGTGGGTCTTGCCGTCCGTCCCAGCGTACGTCTCCATCGTGGGTTCTGCCGCCACCCAGCCGTGCGTGTCATCGAGATCGTCCTTGTAACGCTCGGAGCTGTAGCTGCCGTCGCTCACGTCCTGCCAATGCAGGCTGTGGCCCCAGTTCGCGTTGTCCGGATCGATGGCATACGGGCCGCCGTCGTAGATGAAGTCCAAGGTGATGGTCTTGGCGTCGGCGTCGGTGACCGCTCCGTTCTCATCGACGAAGCTTCCGCTGAACACGCGGATCGGATTGCCCTCGACGGTTCCCATCGTCCCATCCGGATACTCGTAGTCCAGGACGGGCCTGATCAGCGTGCTCGCGGGCTCCCAGGTATGGTTCAGGGGCAGGTGGTACATCATGGAGGCGTAGATCGTATCGCTGCCGTTCAGCTCGATCATCGCGGTGGGGTCGGCCAAGGTGCTGACCGCGACGCTCGAATCGTCGCCCTCCTTGTAGGTGTACACGGTATCGCTGCCGAACATCTGCCTGTCGCCGATCTCCTCCTTGGTCGGATCGTCCCACGGCTTCGCCTCGTTCGCCTCCCAATCCGCAGCAGAGATGAACTCGATGTCGACCCACGCGCCCGCATCCTCGTCGTAGCGCTCGAACTTGAGGCGCGCCTTGCCGTCCCTGAGGTCCTCCGGGATGTCCTGGCTGCCGACGATGCCGATGCCGAAGTGCCAGTCCCCGCTGTCGCCGCCGTACTCGGCGCTCGAGTAGATGCCGATCGTCGGTGCGATATGCGACGGGCTCTCGAACTCCATGCCGATCTGGTAGGCGTCGACCTCCCAGTTGTTCCAGTGCGAGGAGTCGCCCCATTCGTCGTCGTACACCGTTCCCACGTAGGAGTAGGCCCAGTCGTCGTTGATGCTGTCCAGCGTGTACTTCACGACCACATGGTGGACGCCGCCCTCATCGTATTCGGTCACCTCGGGCGTGAGGCCCGTGATCTCGGTGCCGTACCCTTCGCCGGTGTCTCCCTTGTCCTTCCCGTACAGGTGGTGCTCCGTCCACGTGACCTTCGCCGGATCGATCTCGCCAACCTCGACGAGGTGGTAGTTGAAGTCCATCGTGATGGTCCGGGCATCGCGGTCGAGCACGGGCGCGGGGCTGCCGTTCCTCTCGGCGAAGCTGCCCCTGTAGAGGAAGAACTCGTTGCTCTCGACCGTGCCCGTCTCGCCATCCGGGAGCGTGTAGTCGAACGCCACCTTCGCCTTCACGCGCATGGCCCCGTATCCGCCGGGAGGCACGAGGTTCCGGATCATATCCGCGCGCAGGCTCTCGGCACCGGTGGGGATGTCGTATTCGGCATTGAGGTCGCTCGGAGCTGCAAGCGCGACCCAATCGCTGCCGTCGAAGTATTCGAAGTCGGCGGCGTTCGCCACCTCGCTGTCACCGAGCGTCTCCTCGTTCCACGTGCCGGGATTGTCCGGATCCTCGACCAGGAGCTTCAGCCTGCCCGTGCTGCCCGCCACGTCGTTCAGCGTCACCACCGGCTGGAAATCCGTCCTGTTGCCGGCGCTGCCGTAGGTATACGTCACGCCCGTGATGTCGCCGATCTCCGGCGCCACATAGTCCGGGATCTCGAATTTCATCCTGTACTCGTCGACCGAGCACACCCAGTTGTCCCAGTGATCCGCGTCGTCGACGCCGTAATCGCTGTAGATGACCTGGGCTTCGAAGTCGTACACGCGCCCCTCGACGAGCTCGTCGAGCGTGTAGACGATCTTGGCCACGGTCTGTCCGTCCTTCTCGATATGGGTGATCTCGGGCGTGATGTCGAGCTCGGTACCGTTGTGATCCCAGTTGTAGGAGGACTCCTCCTGCCAGGACAGATGGGGGTGCCAGTAGATGTTGTCGTAGTTCAGCGGGCCGCCGTGGTCGACCTGATAGGGGTAGTAGAGCGTGATCGTCTTCGCAGCCGTATCGAGCTCCGGCTCGGGCATGATGCCGAAGAACCAGTCGCGGTACACGTAGAAGTCATCGGCTAGCTCCACGGTGTCCGTCTCGCCGTTGGGCAGCTCGTAGTCGAATGCGACGTTCATGATCTCGCGCACCCTGAAGCAGAAGCCCTGGGGGGAATCGTAGTACCACGGGATATGCCAGACGATCTCGGCTTCAAGGCTCTCGGCATCTTCGGGGATATCGTAGGATGCATTCAGGTCGCTCGGCGTGAGCTCGGTGCGCGCGCCGTCCTTCACGGTGTACAGCTTCACGACGGCGTCTCCGTACGTCATCTCGCCATCGCCGAGCTCCTCGGAATCCCACGCACCCGTATCGAAGTTGTAGTGCATGACCTTCAGCTGGCCGGTGCTGCCTGCGACGTCGTTCAACGTGACCGTGGTCGTGAAGCCGACGAAGTACTCGTCGGACTCCTCGAAGTAGTCGAGCACGTGCTCGAGGTCGATCGACGGGGCGGTGTAGGTCCTGGGCGTTGCGGTGTACGTCGCGGTATAGGTTGCATCTGCCGTCACCTCGGAAAGATCCGGCGACCAGCCCGCGAAGGTATAGGTGTACTCGGCGGTATCAGCGCGCGTCGGGTCGGCGGGCACGGTGATGTCGGATACGGGCGTGCCCTCCGTATAGGGCGTGGCAGCCAAAAGGACCGAACCATCCCAATCGACGAACGTGACATTGTAGCTCGGAAGCTCCTCCGTAAGGTACACCGCCGTATAGGTCGCATCGGCCGTCACGGGAGCGAGGTCGGGGGCCCATCCGTAGAAGATGTACCTGAACGATCCGTCGGACGGGCGCGTCGGATTGGCGGGCACGACAATGCCGGAGACCGCGGTCCCCTCGTCGTACTGCCTGCTCGAGATCTGCGCACCATCCCAGTTCACGAAGGTCACCGTGTAGCGGGGAGCCACCGGTGTGGAGGAATACAGCGCGGTATAGGTGATGTTGCCCGTGACCGCGCGGATATCGGGCGACCAACCTGAGAAGGTATAGGTGAACGAGCCGTCGGACGGGCGCGTGGGCGTTGCAGGCCGGACGACAGCCGATGCGGCCGTGCCCTCGTCGTACTCCCTGCGCGAGAGCACCGACCCGTCCCAGTTCACGAAGGTCACCGTGTAGCGCACGGTTTCGGGCGGGGTGGGCGGCGGGGTGGGCGGCTCCTCGGGAGGATCGTCGGGAATGAACGGAGGCTCGGGAGGCTCGTCGGGGATATCCGGGATGATGATGGGCGGCTCCGGAGGTGTGGGCGTGGGTTCGGGAACCGGGACGACGACGGGCGGTTCGGGCGCGGGAGCGGGCGGCGGTGCAGGGGTGAAGCTCAGGAGCGCCGACAGGAGGATAAGCACGAAGCCCGCGGCAAGGCCCCACGGCAGGGCGCCATGGGGCCTCCCCTGCCCCGTGGGCTCATACGGCCTCGCATATTCGGGATAGCGGTCGTCGATCTCCCGCACGTCCACGGAGCGGCCCTCCACAATGGGGTCGAGACATGACACTACAATTCTTGATTGTACGGTTCAGATGGCAGCCCCCTCTTGAGAAGGGTTCAAATACCGCTGTATAACGGTCATTTCTGCCATAAACGGAACGATGCGGGCCCGAAAGCCCGCATCGACGTGTTCAAATTACCTGCCGAACCTATTCCGCGGCCATCCGCGCCTCGGCGGCTGCGCGTGCCTCAGCGAGCAGCTCCTCCTCGCTCGGAACCTCGGGCTCGGCGGGCGCTGCGGGCTGAGGGGCCTCAGCGGTCTGACCCGCCGCCTCGGGATGCTCCGCGAGGTACTCCGCCCAACGGTCGTCGAGCAGTGCCTGCGCGAGCTCGCCCTCGACGGTCTCGCGCTCGAGCAGGACCTCCGCCATGGTCGCCATCTGCTCGCGACGCGCCTCGAGGATGCTGCGGGCGCGCTCGTGCGCCTCGCGCATGATGCGCTCGACCTCGTCGTCGATGCGCTTGGCGGTCTCGGCGGAGTAGTCCTGGCGGTTGGCGTAGTCGCGGCCGAGGAAGACCTCATGCTGCGCCTCGCCGAAGATCTGGGCGCCGAGGGCCTCGGTCATGCCGTAGCGGGTGACCATCTCGCGCGCCATCTTGGTCGCGCGCTCGAGGTCGTTGCTCGCGCCGGTCGTGATGTCGTCGCAGAAGAGCTCCTCGGCGGTGCGCCCGCCCAGGAGCACGGCGATCTCATCGAACATCTCCTCGCGCGTCTTGAGGAAGCGGTCCTCCTCGGGCAGCTGCATGGTGTAGCCGAGGGCGCGGCCGCGCGAGACGAGCGAGATCTTGTGCACGGGATCGGAGTTGTCGAGCACGTGCCCCACGAGCGCGTGTCCGCTCTCGTGGAACGCGATGGTGCGGCGCTCCTTCTCGGTGATGACACGGCTCTTGCGCTCGGGACCTGCGAGGACGCGCTCCATAGCCTCCTCGACCTCGTCCTTGCCGATCTGGCTCTTGCGCCTGCGCGCGGCGAGAAGCGCCGCCTCGTTCATGAGGTTCGCGAGGTCGGCGCCCGTGAACCCGGGCGTGAGCTTGGCGATGCGCGCAAGGTCGACATCGGCTGAGAGGGGCTTGCCCTTCGCATGCACGGCGAGGATCTTCTCGCGGCCCGCCACGTCGGGGCGGTCCACCGTGACCTGGCGGTCGAAGCGGCCGGGGCGCAGGAGCGCAGGGTCGAGGATGTCGGGGCGGTTGGTGGCGGCGATGAGGATGGTGGCGCTGTTGTCCTCGAAGCCGTCCATCTCGACGAGCAGCTGGTTCAGGGTCTGCTCGCGCTCGTCATGGCCGCCGCCCACGCCGGCGCCGCGCTGGCGGCCGACGGCGTCGATCTCGTCGATGAAGACGATCGAGGGCGAGGCCTCCTTCGCATCGCGGAACAGGTCGCGCACGCGGCTCGCGCCGACGCCCACGAACATCTCCACGAAGTCGGAGCCCGAGATCGAGAAGAACGGCACGCCCGCCTCGCCGGCGACGGCCTTTGCGAGCAGCGTCTTGCCCGTTCCCGGAGGGCCGACCAGCAGCACGCCGCGCGGGATCTTGGCGCCCATCTTGCGGTAGCGCTCGGGCTCGGAGAGGAAGTCCTTGATCTCCTGGAGCTCCTCGACGGCCTCGTCGATGCCCGCGACGTCGGAGAATTTGGTCGTCGGCCTGGTCTGCTCCGTCGTGCGCGCGTTGGTCTTCGAGAAGGACATCTGCTTGTTGTTCTGCTCGCTGATCCTGCGCATGAAGTAGATGAACACGCCCACCAGCAGCAACGTGGGGACCACCGAGACGAGCACCGTCTCGAGGAAGCTCGTCGAGGTGGTGTCGACCTTGAAGGTGACCTTGGGGTGCGCCTGCATGAGCTCCTGCAGGCTGTCGTTGCCCACATAGACGCTCTCGAAGCGCTTGAGCGTTTCCTTGGTGCGCGCGTCCTTCTTCACGTCGGACGGCCAGTAGGTACCGCTGATGCCGCCGTCCGCGGTGCGGTAGGTGACCTCGTTGACGCGGTCCTCCTCCATCGCGACCACGAACTCGTTGGTGGCCAGCGTGTCGGCCTTGCCCCGACCGCCGAAGAAGCCGCCGTCGCCCTGGTTGAAGAACAGGTAGAACATGATGAGCGCGCCGATGAAGATCGGCAGCAGCTGCGCGCGCGGATCGGGCAGGTACGGCCCGCCCGGACGGCGCGGGGCGTCACCGGACCCGCGGTTGTCGAACTTGTCTGCCACAGGCACTCCTTAATCGCGCGGATGCGCGCCTACGAATAGACCTCGGACTTGAGGACGCCCACGTACGGCAGGTTGCGGTAGCGCTCGGCATAGTCGAGGCCGTAGCCCACGATGAACTCGTTGGGCACGTGGCAGCCCACGTACTTGGGCGTGACGGGCGGGGTATAGCCGTCGATGTCCTTGACGGCGAAGGCGCAGATCTCGATGGATGCGGGACCGCGCGCGTTGAGCATGCCGATGAGGTTCGAGAGGGTGAGGCCCGAGTCGAGGATGTCCTCGGCGATGATCACGTGGCGGTCGCGGATGTTGGTCTCGAGGTCCTTGAGGATGCGGACGGTGCCCGAGGAGGTGACGCCGCTGCCGTAGGACGAGGTGGCCATGAAGTCGATGGCGATGGGGCAGGTCACGCTGCGCATGAGGTCGGCCATGAAGACCACCGCTCCGCGCAGCACGGCGACGAGCAGCGGGTTCTTGTCGGCATAGTCTGCGGTGATCTCCGCGCCGAGGCGCTGGGTGATGTCTTTGATGTCCTGTTCGGTGAGCAGGACCTTCTCGATATCGGGATGCAGTTCGGACATATGCGCTCCTCGGTTCTCGTCGCCTATTCGGAAGCTGACAGGGTCAATTCTAGCAGGTACTTGGTATGGGGCGTGCACTTGGCGCGCTCGTCGACGCGGATTCCGGCGACCCACACGACGGGCCCGCGCACATCGGCGCGCACGATCGGGATGCGGCTGCGCTCGGCAGCGGGCAGCTGGGCCTCGTTCAGCAGGTCGGCGAGCTTCTTGGATTGGCCGTGCATGCCGAGCGGGCAGACGATGTCGCCGGGGTGCGGCGTGTCCACCCAGAGGCGGCCGCCCGTCGTCGGGTCGACGCCGCAGGCCTCGGCGTCGAGCAGCACGGAGTGCTGCCCCCATTCGAGCGCGCGGTCCTTGGCGATGAGGGACGCGTCCGCACCGTGGGCGACCTCGATGAGCCGTGCCGAGAGCGTCCCGCCCTCCCCGAGCTCGAGCGTCCCGGGCACCTCGAGCCAGGCTGCCACGCGGCTGCGGTCGGCGGAGCGGGCGCGCAGGAAGAGCAGGCCGTGCTCCACGCGCACGTCGACGCCTATGGGCAGGGTCGCGGAGCCCGCGCCCGCGGAGACGAGCCCGAGCACGCGGTTGATGTGGCGTGCCTCGAGGCGGGCATCCGCCTCGACCATGAGCAGGGCGCTGCGGACGGCGCGCCGCGCCAGCGCCACCTCGCTCGCCGCGAGGCGGGAAGCGTCGAGCGCGATCATCCCGCCGTCCTGCCTGCGGATCAGGTCGTGCAGCAGGCGCGAGGCGAGAGCGCCGAGGTAGGCGTCCTCATCCGAGAGGATGTCGCAGGTCGATGCGATGCTCGCGACCACGCGCGGGTTGCGCCGCTCGACCACGGGCATGAGCTCATGGCGCACGTAGGCACGCAGGTAGCGTGTGTCGCGGTTGGTGTCGTCCTCGCGCCACACGATGCCGCGCATGCGCAGGTACTCGCAGAGCTCGTCGTGGGTCTTGTCGAGCAGCGGCCGGACGATGCGGTTGCGGCGGCGCGGGATCGACGAGAGGCCCGGCGCTCCGCTGCCGCGGATGGCGTTCATGAAGAACGTCTCGGCGCGGTCGTCGGCCGTATGGGCCGTGCAGATGCGCGCGGCTGCGCGCGGGGTGCCGAACTGCTCGGAGAGCTCGTTGGCGAGCCTGGCTGCAGCGGCGTAGCGGGCCTCGCGGCCGGCGTTCTCCACGTTGTCGGAGGTCTTCGCGGCGAGGGCGGCCACATCGAGTCGCTCGACCGTGCAGGGGATGCCGTATTCCGCGGCGAGCCCGCGCACGAACTCCTCGTCCTCGTCGGCATCGAGGCCGCGCAACCCATGGTTGATGTGGAGGACGTGCAGGCGCTCGCGTGCGATACGCGCCGTGCCGCGTCCATCGTCGATGTCGAGCGCGGACGTTGCCGCCATCACGAGCAGAGCCGTCGAATCGGCACCGCCCGAGACCATGAGCACCACGGGTGCGCGCAGCTCGTCGTCGACGGCGCCGCTCGGCCATGCGTAGGGGCTCCTGCCCGTGGGATATCTTCGGCTGACGCTCGGCATCCTCGCTCCTTGGATCCCAGTTTTCTTCATCAGGGGATACTCCCCGAATGAAGAAGACAACCACCGGGGGAGCATCCCCCAATGGCGATTACCTATTGTCGCACACTCGCATCGGCGTCCACCCGCGGTGCTATGCTCTTTAACATGGACGCGAACATCCACCTGCACATACTGGCGAGCGGCTCGAAGGGCAACGCGTGCGTGGTCGAGGGGCCGCGCGGATCGGTGCTCATCGACTGCGGGCTCTCGCGCCGCGCGCTGTTCGCGCGTGCCGCCGAGCTGGGCATCGACATGGGCCGCGTGCAGGCGCTGCTGCTCACGCACGAGCATTCCGACCACGTATCGGGCGTCACGGTGTTCGCCAACCGCTTCGACGGCGGGCTGTACGCCACGGCCGGCACGGTCGCAGGGCGCAGCTATCTCAAGGGACTGCGGTTCACGACCTTCGCGCCGGGAGACGAGCTCGAGGTTGCGGGCATGCGCGTGCGGACATTCCACACCAGCCACGACGTTGCCGATCCCGTGGGCTTCTGCTTCGAATGCGGTGGCGATAAGCTGGGCTATTGCACCGATACGGGCGTGCTCACGGCCGAGGCGCGCGAGGCGCTCCGCAGCTGCCGCATCCTCGCGCTCGAATCCAACCACGACGTGAATATGCTCAAGACCGGCCCGTACCCGCCGTTCCTGCAGGCCCGCATCCTCGGGAAGGGCGGGCACCTCTCCAACGACCAGGCAGCCGAGGCGCTCCCCTCCCTCATCTGCGACGGCACCGAGACCGTGGTCGCCATGCACCTCTCCGAGAAGAACAACATGCCGAGCATCGCGCGTAGGACCCTCGAGGCGGCGCTCGACGGCCGTGCAAAGGTGGTCATCGCCGCGCAAGATGCACCGAAATCCGTGCTGTGAGCAGAGGGACGGAGGATGTGTTCACGGCGATGTGAACAGAACCTCCGTGTGAACAGAGGGACAGGATGTGTTCACGGCGATGTGAACAGAACCTCCGTGTGAACAGAGGGACGGAGGATGTGTTCACGGCGATGTGAACAGAACCTCCGTCCCTCTGTTCACAGCACTGTTCACAGCACGATTCCGTCGCAAGAGAAAACCGCAGGTCCGAGGACCTGCGGCTCGAAGGCGCCGGTATGAAGCCACTGCGTTAGTCGATAGCGATCTTGGTGACGTTGGCCTTCTCCTCGACCTTGGGCACGTTGATGGTGAGGATGCCGTTCTCCAGCTTGGCCGAGAGGCCGGCGATGGAGGCGTCCTTGAGGTAGACGCTGCGGGTTGCCGTCCAGGAAGAGGTCTCCTTGAGGAGGTAGTTCTTGCCCTGCTCCTCCTCGCTCTCCTTCTTGTCGATGGTGATGGTGAGGTTGCCCTCGTTGAGCTCGACGTCGATCTGCTCGCGGGTGACGCCGGGGAGCTCGGCGGTGACGGTGTAGCCGTTGCCGGCATCCTCGACGTTCATCTTGAACGCACCGGCGTTGACCGAGACGTTGGCAAGGGTGTCGATGGGCAGGGCGGAGAAGATCTCGTCGAGCATCTCGAACGGACGGATGAACGAACGGTCGTAGTTGTTGTAACGGGTCATTGCCATGATGATCACTCCTTCTCGTGCGTGCGGGCGCTGGTAGGACGCCCTTTGCTGTACAACCTTCTGATTCCCCATCGCAAAGGCTTTATACACAGAAACTAACAATATCTAAGTCTTCACATATCAGATTTCCATATGCTCTCGTGTGGATGCGATGGGCGACAGCACGGAGCGCCCATCTGCTGTATCATGGTGTGAGCATATTCGCCAGCTTGCGCGCACGCGCTTGGAGGCTCACGTGGCAAACGAGAACAACGCAGATTATCTGGACGACTTCGAACTGGACGAGCCTGAGGGCATCTCGAGCGAAGCTTCCGCACCCGCGGAGACCCCCATCTTCGAGCGCCCCGCCCGTCCCCGCAAGACCGCAGAGCCCATCAACGAGATGACCGAGACCGGTTCGATTGACGCCGTCTATGTGAGCGATTCGGACTACTCGGGCAAGGGCCTGTCGGACAGCAGCTACCGCCGCTCGCGCTCGGGCATGAACCAGCTGCGCCGCGACCTGCATTACGGCCAGTACCTCGAGATCCCCAAGGGCCGCCGCGACATCTTCCGCCGCAAGGAGCGCTGGCACAACTTCGGCGCGCTCGTGGCCGTGCTCTTCGTGCTCGCCGCCGTCGCAGGAGCAGCCTATCTCTGCGTGATGTACCTCAAGAGCCAGTTCGGCTGATAGAACGGCGAAACCGCCTTTGAAACGACGACGCCCCGGCTGCAGCAGCCGGGGCGTTTCGGTCATCTATGCCCAAGGGTCGCGCTCGAAGAGCGGCTCCGATACGGGCCGTCGGTCGGACCACGGGTCGTAGCCGTCGTCGTCCTCGTTCTCGGCCCGCTCGAACTCGGGCTGCACCGCGCGGGGCTTCTCGTCTTCGGGGCGTTTGCTCGACGGATCGGCCATGGCTACTCCCCCTTCGCGACGCGCGTGGCGGCGAGGCGGTCGTCCGCACCCACGTCGATGCGCACGGTGTCGCCCTCGCGGACCTCGCCCGCGATGATGAGGTTGGCGACGTTGTCGACCACATGGCGCTGGATGAGGCGCTTGAGCGGACGGGCGCCGTACACCGGGTCGAGGCCGTCGAACGCGAGCGACTGGACGGCCGCGGGCGTGAGCTCGAGCGTGATGCGCTCTCTGGCGAGACGTGCGCGCACGTCCTTGAGCTGGATGTCCACGATGCCCTCGATATCGCCGAGGCCGAGCGCGTGGAACATCACCACATCGTCGATGCGGTTGAGGAACTCGGGCCTGAACGCCTGGCGGAGCGCATCCATGACCTGGCGCTGGGTCTCCTCGGGCGTCGTTGCGGCATTGGCCGCCGCGATGAACTGGCTGCCGATGTTGCTCGTCATGATGATGATCGTGTTCTTGAAGCTGACCACGCGGCCCTGGCCGTCGGTGAGGCGGCCGTCGTCGAGCACCTGAAGCAGCACGTTGAACACGTCGGGGTGCGCCTTCTCCATCTCGTCGAGCAGGATGACGCTGTACGGATGCCTGCGCACGGCCTCGGTGAGCTGGCCGCCCTCGTCGTAGCCCACGTATCCCGGGGGCGCGCCGATGAGGCGCTGCACGGAGAACTTCTCCATGTACTCGCTCATGTCGATGCGCACGAGGGCCTTCTCGTCGTCGAAGAGGCACTCAGCGAGCGCCTTCGCGAGCTCGGTCTTGCCCACGCCGGTGGGGCCGAGGAAGAAGAAGCTTCCGAGCGGGCGGTTGGGGTCGGAGAGGCCGGCACGGCTGCGACGCACGGCGGCCGCCACGGCGGACACCGCCTCATCCTGGCCTACGACGCGCTTGTGCAGCTCGTCCTCGAGATGCTTGAGCTTCTCGATCTCGCCCTGCATCATCTTCGCGACGGGCACGCCCGTCCAGCTGGAGACGACCTCGGCGATCTCCTCGGTGGTGACCTCCTCCTTGAGGACGCCGCCCGCCTCCTGCTTCGCCGCGAGCGCTTCCTCAGCTGCGGCGAAGTCCTTCTCGAGGTTCGGAATGACGGCGTAGCGCAGCTCGGAGGCGCGGGCGAGGTTGCCGTCGCGCGATGCGCGCTCGAACTCGCCCTTCGCATCCTCGATCTTGGCCTTGAGGTCCTGGACGCGGTCGATCGCGCCCTTCTCGTTCTCCCAATCCGCCTTCATGCCGTCGAGCTTCTCGCGCGTTGCCGCGATCTCGCCGCGCAGGGTGTCGAGGCGGTCCTTGGAGGCGTCGTCTTCCTCCTTCATGAGGGCCTGCTCCTCGATCTGCATCTGCGTGAGCTGGCGCTCGACCGCGTCGATCTCGGCGGGCATGGAATCGAGCTCCATGCGCAGGCGGCTCGCCGCCTCGTCCACGAGGTCGATGGCCTTGTCGGGCAGGAAGCGCTCGGAGATGTAACGGTTCGAGAGGTCTGCCGCCGAGACGAGCGCAGCGTCGGTGATGCGCACGCGATGATGCTGCTCGTAGCGCTCCTTGAGGCCGCGGAGGATCGAGACCGTCTCCTCGACGGAGGGCTCGGAGACCATGACGGTCTGGAAGCGGCGGGCCAGCGCGGCGTCCTTCTCAACGTACTTGCGGTACTCGTCGAGCGTGGTCGCACCGATGGCGTGGAGCTCGCCGCGGGCGAGGGCGGGCTTCAGGATGTTGCCCGCGTCCATGGTGCCCTCGGCGGCGCCGGCGCCCACGATGAGGTGCAGCTCGTCGATGAATAGGATGATCTGGCCGTCGGACTTCTGGACCTCCTTGAGCACCGACTTCAGGCGGTCCTCGAACTCGCCGCGGTACTTGGCGCCGGCGACGAGCGCGCTCATGTCGAGCTCGACGATGTCCTTGTCGCGGATGGTGGACGGCACGTCGCCCGAGACGATGCGCTGGGCGAGGCCCTCCACGATGGCGGTCTTGCCGACGCCCGGCTCGCCGATGAGCACGGGGTTGTTCTTGGTGCGGCGCGAGAGGACCTGGATCGTGCGGCGAATCTCCTCCACGCGGCCCACGACCGGGTCGAGCTTGCCCTGGCGGGCGAGGTCGGTGACGTTGCGGCCGTACTGCTCGAGCGCCTCGAACTGCGGCTTGACGTCCTGGCTGGTCACGCGGTCGTCGCCGCGCAGGGTGGAGTACGCCTCCTCGATACGCTTGCCCGTGACGCCGAGCGAGCGGAGCACGTTGCCCGCATCTCCCTTGTCGTCCGCGAGCGCGCAGAGCAGGTGCTCGGAGGTGACGTAGGAGTCGCCCAGCTTGGAGGCGAGCTTCTCGGCCGCCTCGGCAACGCGCACGAAATCGCTGCCGGGCGCGACCATGCCCATCGAGCCGCTCACCTTGGGCTTGCCCGAGATGACGGCGTCGACCTGCGTCTCGAGCAGCTTGGGGTCGGCCCCCACGCGCTCGATGATGGCGCTGATGTTGCGTTCCCCGCCCGAGAGCAGGGCCTTGAGCAGATGTATCGGCTCGATCGAGCCGGCTTGCGCGTCGGCGGCGATGCCCATCGACGCCTGCAGCGCCTCCTGTGCGGTGACCGCCCATTTATCGATTCTCATATGATCACTCCCTAATGCCCGGACGGGCCTCGTCGTTCATCAAGGAGGTTATGCCCACTCTACAGGGACGCTAAACAAATCTAAGTGCGTTTGTGTGAGATTTTCATCGTACCCGCACGATAGCCGGCTGGAGAACCGTTTCCGGCTACGGGCGGGGCTGCTTCCCGATCTCGCGGAGGTCCAGCACGACCAGCACCAGGCAGGCGAGGCGCAGGCAGAACCCGGTGAGCTGGGCGACGATGCCGAACGCCAGGTTGAACGGCATCGGAACCAGCCGCAGGACGAGGTCGAGCGCGATCAGTGCGGCATACGCCCGGCGGAGCGGGACGGTCGAGCCGTCGTCGCGCGCGAGGAGGCGTCGGATGACGATGCCGCAGACAAGGGCGGAGGCAAGCAGGATGGCGACGACCGCAACCTCGCTCAGCGATGCCCGATAGCATGCGGAGAGCAGCAGCACCTCGGCACGGGGAAGCGACGCGAGCCCGACGCCGAAGAGGAAGGAGAGGATGTTGTCCGTCGTGATGATCGCAGGATAGCCGACGATGGCGAGAACGTACGGGATCGGAAGCAGGGAGAAGACCTGGAACGCCCTGATGGCGAGCTCCGCACCGGTCAGCGTCTTGCGCTCGGGAGCGCCGAAACGGATCGCCGTCATAGCATCTCCTCCAGCGTGCGGTCCAGATAGCGTGCCTCGAAATCGCCCGCTTCGGCATCGTCGCCGGCCAGGGTGAGGACGACCTCACCGCTCTCGGGATCGACGAAGATGACGGAGGTCGCCTCCTCGATCGGAAGCATTCCCGACGTCATGCCGTAGAGCTGGCAGAACGCGTTGGTGCCCGGGAAGTTCGAGGGCGGCATCGCAGTGCGGATGCAGACCAGCTCGCCCGACCGGCACGCGCCCCTGAGGGTCGCATCCTCGATCATGACCTCCTCCTCGAACGTGTCCAGGTCGACGCGGACGAGACGGCTCGTCATGAACCCCAGGTCGGTCGCACGGTACTCGTTGAGGAAGAGCCGGTCATCGTGCCTGACGATGCCCCAGTCGTGGCTGAACTCGCCTTCGAGCATCAGGTCGCCGGAGTTGGCATACCCGCGGTAGATGCCCGAGGGCTTCTCGTCGGAATAGAGGATGCCCAGGTCGGTCCCCTCGATCGGGAAGTAGTCGTTGACCGCGGACCAGTCCGCCAGGTTCACGACTGTGAGCGTGATGAAAAACGTGATCGCCGTGAAGATGGACACGACGATCACGAGGGAGTTGAGTGTGAATCTCGGCTGCTGCATGCTCAGGAGCTGCGGCTTTCGAGCAGGCCGCGCATGACCTGCTCGGAGCCTTGGCCCTCGTAGCGGGCGAGCGCGACGATGCGCTGCTGCATCTTGAACTCATGCACCTCGTCCTCGAGCTCGCGGACGCGGCGCTGGAGGCGCTCGATCTTGTCGTCGCGCTCGAGCTGGCGCTCGCGCATGTCGAGGATGCGGATGACGCCCGCGAGGTTGATGCCCTCGTCGGTGAGCTTGTTGATGAGGTTCAGGCGCTCGATGTCTGCCTGGCTGTAGAGGCGCGTGTTGCCGCGGCTGCGGCCGGGCGTCACGAGGCCCTTCTGCTCATAGACGCGCAGGGTCTGCGGATGCATGCCCGTGAGCTCGGCTGCCACGCTGATCATGTAGAGCGGCTTGTCCTTATCGCCATCATGCTCACGCGCCATTGCGGTCCACTTTCTCCCTGTAGCTGCGCTTATCTGCATCGGAGAGGGCCTGCAGCGCGTCGCGCTCCTTGGACGTGAGGCGCGTGGGCACCTTCACCCGCACCGTCACGTAGAGCGCACCGCGCGAGCCCGCACGTTTGACGTTGGGCGCGCCGAGGTCCTTGAATCGGAAGGTCTTGCCGTCCTGCGTGCCGGCGGGCACCTTGAGGAGCACCGTCTTATGCTCCGGCGTGGGGACGTCGATCTGCGCGCCGAGGGCAGCCTCGTACATGCTGATCGGGACCTCCATGCGCACGTCGGCGCCATCGCGCTTGAAGATCGGGTCCTCGAGCACGTGCGTGGTGATCACGAGGTCGCTGCGCGAGCCGTTCGCGGGGTTGTACTCGCCGCGGCCCTTGTAGCGGAGCTTACCGCCATCCACGGCGCCCGCAGGGATCTTGACCGTGATGGTCTGCTCCTCCTTGGTGGAGGGGATGCGATAGCTCACCTTGCGCGTCGCGCCCGTGAAGGCCTCCTCGGCCGTCACGTCGATCGTCATCTTGAGGTCGCCGGCGCGCTGCGGACGCGCGTTGCCGGGCATCCCGCCGCCGAAGAACGTCGAGAAGTCGAACGGCCCGAAGGCTCCGTCGCCGGCGCGCATGTTGGTGAACATCTGCTGCCAGTCCACGTTGCCCACGTTGACGTTGTAGCCGCGCGGGCCGCCTGTGCCGGGGATGCCGCCGCCGAACATGAGCAGCTGGTCGTACTCCTTGCGCTTCTTCTCGTCGGAGAGCGTGTTGTAGGCCTCGGAGATCTCCTTGAACTTGGACTCGTCGCCTCCACGGTCGGGGTGGTGCTTGGCCGCGAGCTTGTGGAATGCGGCCTTGATCTCGTCCTGGGAGGCCGTGCGCTTCACGCCCAGGATGTCATAGTATGTCGCGTTTCCGGCCATGATGCCCGCCTCCTTCCTTTCCTATGCGCTGCCGGGGATGCTCCCCCGGCGGCTACTCGCCCTCCGTGCCCTCGGCGGGCTCCTCTGCGGGGCGCTTGGGTCCGCCGGTGGTGACGGAGACCATCGCGGGACGGATGACCTTGCCGCCCATGCGGTAGCCCTTGAGGAACACCTGCGCGACCGTCTCGTCGTAGGCCTCCGCGTCCTCGACGCGGCCCACGGCCTGATGGTCGAGCGGGTTGAACGGCTGCCCGGCGGGGTCGATGGTCTCGACGCCCTCCTTCTCGAGCACCGTGACGATCTTGGCGTGGACGGCGGAGACGCCCTCGGCGAACTGCACGACCTCGCTGTTCTCGGAGGCGCTCGCGTGGCTCACGGCGCGCTCCAGGTCGTCGATCACGGGGAGCAGCTTCTCGACGAGGCCCTCGGTGGCGCGCTCGCGCTCCGCAAGGCGCTCGGCAGCCGTGCGTCTGCGGTAGTTCTCCCAGTCGGCCTGGAGGCGCAGGAGCTTGTCGTTCGCCTCCTGAGCGGCGCTCTCAGCCTCCTCGAGCCGGGTCTCCGCCTCGACGGCACGCGCCTCGAGGTCGATGAGGTCCTGCTGCTTCTCCGCGGCGATCTCGGCCTCCGCCGCCTCCGCGCCTGCGCGCTTGGCGGCCTCGACCATCTCCTCCTCGGTCATCTCATGCGTCTCGGCAGGCTCGGACGGAGCCTCGGCGGCTCCGTCCTCGACCTCGACCTTGACCTTGTTCTCATCTGCCATGGCTTCGGCCCGCCTTCACCTTAGTTGTCGTCGACGACCTCGTACTCGGCGTCGACCACATCGTCGCCGTTGCCCGAACCGGGGGCCGTCTGGGCCTGCTGGTCGGAGTAGACGATCTCGGCGAGCTTGTAGCCGGCCTGCTGGAGCTTCTCGCCCGCGGCCTTGATGGCCTCGATATCGGTGCCGGCAAGGGCGCTCTTGGCCTCGGCGATGGCAGCCTCGACGTCGGCCTTGGTGTCGGCGGGAACCTTGTCGCCCAGCTCGTTCAGGGTCTGCTCGGTGGAGTAGGCGAGGCTGTCGGTCTGGTTGCGGACCTCGATCTCGTCCTTCTTGGCCTTGTCCTCGGCTGCGTGGGCCGCAGCGTCCTTGACCATGCGGTCGACCTCGTCGTCGGACAGCGCGGTGGAGCCGGAGATGGTGATCTGCTGGCTCTTGCCGGTGGCCTTGTCCTTGGCCGTGACCTTGACGATGCCGTTGGCGTCGATGTCGAACGTGACCTCGATCTGCGGGATGCCGCGGCGGGCCGCCGGGATGCCGGTGAGGTTGAACTTGCCGAGGCTCTTGTTGTCGGCCGCCATCTCGCGCTCGCCCTGCAGGACGTTGATCTCGACGCTCGTCTGGTTGTCGGACGCGGTGGAGTAGATCTCGGTCTTGGACGTGGGGATCGTGGTGTTGCGGTCGATCATGCGGGTCATGACGCCGCCGAGGGTCTCGACGCCGAGCGACAGCGGCGTGACGTCGAGCAGCAGGATGCCGGAGACATCGCCCGTGAGCACGCCGCCCTGGACGGCAGCGCCGTCGGCGACGACCTCGTCCGGGTTGACGGACATGTTGGGCTGCTTGCCGGTCATCGTGCGCACGAGGTCCTGGACGGCGGGCATACGGGTGGAGCCGCCGACGAGGATGACCTCATCGACCTGGCTGATCTGCAGGTTTGCGTCGCGCAGCGCCTTGGTGACAGGAGCCTTGCAGCGGTCGAGCAGGTCGCGCGTGATGCGCTCGAACTCGGCGCGGGAGAGGGTGTACATGAGGGTGAGCGGCATGCCGTCGGGGCCCTGGGCCACGAAGGGCAGGTTGATGCTGGTCTGCTGGGCGGCGGAGAGCTCCTTCTTCGCGTTCTCCGCGGCCTCCTTCAGGCGCTGCAGGGTCATGGGGTCCTTGCGCAGGTCGATGCCGTGCTCGCTCTGGAACTTCTCGGCTGCCCAGTCGATGACGCGCTGGTCCCAGTCGTCGCCGCCGAGGTGGTTGTCGCCGTTGGTGGCGAGAACCTCGACGACGCCGTCGGAGAGATCGAGCAGGGAGACGTCGAAGGTGCCGCCGCCGAGGTCGAAGACGAGGACCTTCTGGTCGCGGCCGCGCTTGTCGAGGCCGTAGGCCAGGGCTGCGGCGGTGGGCTCGTTGACGATGCGCTGGACGTTGAGGCCGGCGATCTTGCCGGCGTCCTTGGTGGCCTGGCGCTGGGCGTCGTTGAAGTAGGCCGGGACGGTGATGACGGCCTCGGTGACGGGCTCGCCCAGGAACTTCTCGGCGTCGGCCTTCATCTTGGAGAGGACCATGGCGCTGATCTGCTCGGGGGTGAAGTCCTCGCCGTCGATCTCGACGACGGCGCGGTTGCCCACGCCCGGCTTGACGCGGTACGGGATCGTCTTGAGCTCGGAGGTGACCTCGTCGTAGCGACGGCCCATGAAGCGCTTGATGGAGAACACGGTGCTGGTGGGGTAGATGACCGCCTGGTTCTTCGCCGACTTGCCGACGATGCGGTCGCCGTCGGAGCGGAAGCCCACGACGGACGGGGTGGTGCGGTCGCCCTCGGCGTTGACGATGATGGTGGGCTCGCCGCCCTCGAGAACGGCCATCGCCGAATTGGTGGTGCCCAGGTCGATACCCAGAATCTTTGCCATTTTGAATCCCTTCTTTCTGCGCACGAGGCGCACGGATTTCTTTTACCAGTACAGAATATCCCCTATTAGGGTTTGATGTATACATAATCTAAGTCTCTACACATAAGATTTTCTCAGTCGCGAAAAATACAGCTGCTTATCAGGGGGTCTTCGGGCGATTCCGTGCATAGACATCGCGCACGCGGGTATATATGGACGCGGACAGGACCGATCATCTACCGGAACAACCCCATACCGAACCGAAGGACTTGGCGAAAACGACGTGCGCCCATGACGCATGCGCCGATTCGCCACGCACCTTGAGAACCGCATACACCGACGAAGGCAGCGAACGCGGGGCTGGGGCCGCGCAGAGTCCCCCAGCAGCCAACCTCGCGAGCTCATACGCGAAGGGCGCCGCGCATGGCGTGGCGACAGCATCCATCCAACAGCAACCGAAGGGAGCTCGAACGATGGCAAAGAACCGATCGGCTGGAACGCGTGAAACCGGGAAGCAGGGGCTCGAGGCTCTGACGATGTACCGGTTCGAGGACGAGGACGACCGCCTCGGCCGCTACGAGCGTATCTCGTTCGGCATCACGCTCGGCGAGTGCGAGGGGCGCAGCGTGTTCCAGCTCAACGAGGACCGCTTCCGCCACACGGCCATCATCGGCCGGACGGGAAGCGGCAAATCCAACCAGCTGCTCCAGATGGAGCGCGAGGATATCAGAAACGGTGCGGGCGTGGCCATCATCGCCGCGCACGAGGAGGACGCCCTCTATCCGCTCATGTGCGTCCCCGAGGACCGCATCGACGACGTGGTCATCATCGACCCCACCAACACCCGCCTGCTGCCCTGCCTGAACCCGCTCGACGTCGACACGAACGACAGGGCGGCCGTCTCCAAGGCCGTGAGCGACTGCACCGAGCTGCTCAAGAGCCAGTGCCAGCACGATTGGGCGGGTCCGCGCTTCGATGCGATGGCGCGCCTGGGGCTCGAGACCATGCTCGACCCGGGCTTCCCCGACGAACCCCACCTCGGGCTGCTCGAGCGGCTCTTCACCGACGCCGATTACACGTCCGGCGTCCGCAGCAACCTCAAGGACGAGCGCCTCGTCCAGCAATGGAGGCTCGAGGCGGCCTCGCGGAGATCGTCCGAAGCGGATGACCGCGTGGCCTGGTTCCTCGCCAAGGTCGCGCCCTTCGGGAGCGACCGCGTGCTCAGGAGCATCTTCGGACCCGGCAAGCGGACGATCGACATCAAGCGCATCGTCGACGAGGGCAAGATTCTCGTCGCCTACCTCCCCGTGGCGCGCATCGGCGTCGAAGCCGCGACGCTGCTGCGCACGTGGCTCATCCACGAGCTCAAGGACGCGATCCTCGCGCGCGGCGAGACCGACGGGGGCGGCTACTGGGGCATCTGCGGCGGAAACCCCGTGAAACCCGACCTCGCGCCCTTCTTCGTCTATATCGACGAGTTCGCCGAGCACGCCACGCCGGACTTCGCAGCGCTGCTCGCGGAGGCGCGCAAATACCGCGTGGGATTCGTGCTGGCGTTCCAGAACCTCGCGCAGATGCGCGCGCTCGACGTCAAGACGGGCAACGAGAGCAGCAGGCTGCTCGAAGCCGTACTCGGCAACGTCGGCACGATGATCTGCTATCCGGTCGGCAGCCCCGACGTGTCGATCCTAGTACGGCAGCTCAACGTGAGGTTCGATGATGTAGCCGAGATCGAGCGCTACCAGCCGCTCGCCCAGATCTGCATGGACAACCAGCCGCTGCTCTGCACGCTGGACGTGCCCCTCATGCCGGAGGGCGACGACCCCAGGATGCCCAAGCGCATCGCGGAGGAGCAGATCATCCACAACCGCTGGCTGCCCGCCCGGAAATAGGACGCGTGAACAGAGGGACGGAGGTACTGTTCACGACCGCAGGCGTTCTTCGGGATAAGTTAGCCGTCTTCGACAATCGCGGCGCGTCGTGCCATACTGGAATCTGCCAAGAAAGGGGACTTCATGGCAGACAATCCAGTTGCGGCACTCGCGCCGCTCTCGTCTCTCTCGCAGGGAGAATCAGCCGTCATCCGAACCGTGGGCGGTGAGGGCGCGCTGCGCCAGCACTTCCTCGACATGGGCGTCATCCCAGGCGCGGCCATCACCTTCGTGAAGCCCGCGCCGATGGGCGACCCGCTCGAGTACCGTATCCACGGCTACGAGCTCACGCTGCGCAAGGACGATGCCGCGCAGATCGCGGTCGACCAGGTCGGCGTGGTCGTGGACACGCAGGGCGAGCCTGTGATACGCCGCACGCATGCCGAGCATCCGGGCCTCGGCGAGGGCGGCCGCTACCACTCCAAGGCGGACGAGAACCCCCTGCCCGACGATGCCGTGCTCACCTTCGCGCTCGCGGGCAACCAGAACTGCGGCAAGACCACCCTGTTCAACCAGCTCACGGGATCCAACCAGCGTGTGGGCAACTTCCCCGGCGTCACGGTCGACCGCAAGGAGGGTCCCATCAGGGGCCACGACAACACCAACGTCGTCGACCTGCCCGGCATCTACTCCATGAGCCCCTACAGCCCCGAGGAGATCGTCTCGCGCCAGTTCATCCTGGACGAGAAGCCCACGGGCATCATCAACATCGTCGACGCCACGAACATCGAGCGCAACCTCTACCTCACGATGCAGCTCATGGAGCTCGACGTGCCGATGGTCCTCGCCCTCAACATGATGGACGAGATGCAGGGCAACGGCGGGTCGGTGCGCATCAACCACATGGAGAGCATGCTCGGCATCCCGGTCGTCCCCATCTCCGCCGCGCACAACGAGGGCGTGGACGAGCTCGTGAGCCACGCCATCCACGTGGCGCACTACCAGGAGCGCCCCGGCCGGCAGGACTTCTGCGCCGCGGACGAGAACGGAGGCGCCGTGCACCGCTGCCTCCACGGCATCATGCACCTCATCCAGGACCACGCCGAACGCGCCGGCATCCCCGTGCGCTTCGCCGCGACGAAGCTCGCCGAGGGGGACGGGTCGGTCGCCCATGCGCTCAACCTCACCGAGAACGAGCGCGGGATGATCGAGCACATCGTCGCCCAGATGGAGGAGGAGCGCGGACTCGACCGCTCCGCCGCCATCGCCGACATGCGCTTCTCGTTCATCAAGAAGGTCGTCGACGCCACCGTGGTGAAGCCGCGCGAGAGCAAGGAGCGGACCCGCAGCGCCGCCATCGACCGCCTGCTCACGGGCCAGTGGACCGCCATCCCCGTCTTCATCTTCATCATGGGAGCGATCTTCCTCCTCACGTTCAACGTGATCGGACCGTTCTTCCAGGATCTCATCCAGGCAGGACTCGACACGTTCGTCGCATCCGCCAACGCGGCGTTCGAGGCATGGGGCGTGAACCCCATATTCACGTCCTTCCTCCTCAACGGCGTGGTGAACGGCATCGGGACGGTGCTGTTGTTCTTCCCCATCATCGTCACGATGTTCTTCTTCCTATCGCTGCTGCAGGACACGGGCTACATGGCGCGCGTCGCGTTCTTCATGGACCGCGCGCTGCGCAAGATCGGCCTGTCGGGCCGCTCGATCGTCCCGATGATCATGGGCTTCGGCTGCACCGTGCCCGCCGTCATGGCGACGCGCACGCTCCCCTCGGCACGCGACCGCAAGCTCACGGTCCTGCTCACCCCGTTCATGAGCTGCTCCACCAAGCTCACCATCTACGGCTTCATCGCGGGCGTGTTCTTCCCCCGCAACGCCGGGTTCGTCATCATCGGCCTCTATGTGCTGGGCATCGTGATGGCCATCCTGACGGGAATCGTCTCGCACTCCATCTTCTTCAAGGGCGAGGCCGTGCCGTTCGTCATGGAGCTTCCCAACTACCGCATGCCGTCTCCCAGGAGCGTCGCCCAGCTGGTCTGGGATAAGACCAAGGACTTCATCACGCGCGCGTTCACCGTCATCTTCGTGGCGACGCTCGTCGTGTGGTTCCTGCAGTCGTTCACCCCCCACCTCGCCTTCACCGAGGACCCCGAGCAGAGCATCCTCGCCCTGCTCGCCGGATGGGCATCGCCCATCTTCGCTCCGCTCGGTTTCGGCGACTGGCGCTTCGTCATCGCGCTGATCGTGGGCTTCATGGCGAAGGAGACCGTCGTCTCGACGCTCACGCTGGTGTTCGCGGACACCGCCGCGCTCACGGCGGCGCTCTCCCCCGCCGCAGCGCTGGGCTTCCTGGTGTTCTGCCTGCTCTACACACCGTGCGTCGCCGCCGTCGCGGCAATCAAGCGCGAGCTCGGCGCCAAATGGGCGACCGGCATCGTGGTGCTTCAGTGCGCAATCGCCTGGCTCTGCGCGTTCGTTCAGCCCAGCATCGTCCTGACCAGCCAGATCAGCAGCAGGTGGCCGGGATAGAAGAGGTAGAAGAGCCATTTGAGGCCGCGGCCGCGCTGCCCGTTGTACGAGAGGATCGGCAGGAACCCGAGCAGGCCGAACCAGTAGATGCCCACGTTGCGCAGGAGCGCATGGTAGGCTGCGCCGGCAGCGACCTCGATCGCGAGGCCCTTCCCGCGCAGCAGGTAGAACACGAAGATGAGGCCGCAGCCGAGCATGTTGTAGTCGAGGCCGAGCAGCACCGAGACCATGGCGAAGACGGCGAGCATGATGTAGCCCGCGGCCCGGCGGCTCTTCGGAGCCCCCTCCCCCGCGATCCTCTCGAAGAGCATGAGCCCGAGAATCGCCCAGAAGAACGTGGCCATGATGTTCTGGTGCGAGAACTCGAGCGGGACTCCCGCGGTCACGAGGTCGAACGGCACCTCGCTGACCAACGCGAAGATGCCCATGCGCATGAGATAGCGCGTCTTGTCGTGCGTGTGGGCGAAGCCCTCCGAGATGCAGAACGCGAAGATGGGCATCGCGCTCCTGCCGAGCACGCGCATCCACACCTGGCCGGGGAAGAAGTTGTCGCCCACATGGTCGAGCACCATGGAGGCCATGGCGATCAGCTTGAGGGCCGTTCCGTCGAGTACCTGGATGCGTTTCGGAATCTCCATGTCCTCCCCTATCCCTGCGGAGGCTGCCATACGAACAGGCCCTCGGATGCCGCGAGCTGGCGCACGAGGGCGAGCAGGTCGTCGGATGCGTTGTAGAGCGTCATGTAGATGTCGCCCGGATCGGCGGTGATCAGGGCGTCCTCATCGGGCAGCAGCAGGTACAGCTCGGAATCCAATGCGCTGGACAGCTCCCCGGGGTCGGGGTCGTCTACCCACGTCTCGCCGTAATCGGACGAGATCCGCAGGTCGTGGTAGCAGTACAGCTTGAGCAGCAGCGACAGCTTGCGCTCCGCCAGCACCTCGTTCCACGGGCTCGCGAGGATGTGCTGCTCCACGGCGAAGAAGCGGCCCGGGCTATCCGCCGGCACCTGCTTGGGAAGGAGATCGATCACCCAATAGGGCTTCTCGAGCAGCTCCTCGATGTCCACGGGTCCTCCTCGGCCGTTCCCAGATGGTTTCCGACAGCATCATTCTAGGCAATCCGCCACCCATCGCCTTCCAAAGGCTGGAATCGCGCGATTTCCAGTTGTTTGTACTTTTTAAGGCACCATCGCGGGGAAAAGTACAAACAACTGGCGCATCAAGCCCGCATGCACCTGTTTCCGCCAGTTGTTTGTAATCCTATGCCGCTGGAATACAAACAACCGGCCCCGCGCTGGGCGGGGCCGGTTCAGCATGCATCTTGTGGGGCCGGATCAGAACTCGGCGCCGCACTTCTTGCAGACGCGCTTCTTGTCGACGCCGGTGCCGCTGTGGCCGACGCGGGTGGCCTTGCCGCACGTGGGGCACACGAGCATGACGTTCGAGACGTCGATCTTGGCGGGCTTGTCGACGATGCCGCCCTGCTGGTTCATCTGGTTCGGACGCGTGGCCTTCTTGACGATGGCAACGCCCTCGACGAGAACCTTGCCCTCCTCGGGATAGGTGCGGAGCACGAGGCCCTGCTTGCCCTTGTCCTTGCCGGAGATAACCTCGACGGTATCGCCCTTCTTGACGTTCATCTTAGGCATAGTATCGTCTCCTCCTACAGCGTCTCGGGCGCAAGCGAGACGATCTTCATGTACCTGCGGTCGCGCAGCTCGCGAGCGACGGGCCCGAAGATACGGGTGCCGCGGGGCTCGCCATCCTTGTTCACCAGAACGGCGGCGTTCTGGTCGAACTTGATGTAGCTGCCGTCCTTGCGGCGGGTCTCCTTGGCGGTGCGGACGATGACGCAGCGCACGATGTCGCCCTTCTTGACGGCGGAATTGGGCGTTGCCTCCTGGACGGCGCAGATGATCACGTCGCCGAGGCCTGCGTAACGGCGCTTGGAGCCGCCGATGACCTTGATGCACTTCACGCGCTTTGCGCCGCTGTTGTCGGCCACATTGAGCATGGTCTCCATCTGAATCATGGGACAACCCTCCTTTACTTAGCGCGCTCGATGATCTCGACCAGGCGCCAACGCTTGGTCTTCGAAAGCGGACGGGTCTCCATAACCTTGACGGTGTCGCCGAGGCCGGCCTCGTTCTTCTCGTCGTGGACATGGAGCTTCTTGTGGATGGTCATCATCTTGCTGTACTTGGGATGACGCTTGCGATAGGTGATCTTGACCGTGATCGTCTTGTCGCCGGAGAGGGACGCGACGACGCCGGTGCGGACCTTGCGAGCGTTCCTGGTCTCGGTATCAGCCATGTCTTACACTCCTGGCTCTACTCATTGGCAGCGGCGTTGTCCGCTGCGATCTGACGGGTACGCATCTCGGTCTGGACGCGTGCGATGTCGCGCTTGACGATCTTCACGCGGGCAGTGTTGTCGAGCTGGCTCGTGGCCATCTGGAAGCGGAGGTTGAAGAGCTCAGCACGGCCCTCCTCCAGCTTCTTGGCAAGCTCAGCATCGGTGAGCTTGGCGATTTCGGCATACTTCATGGTTTACTCCTCCCCGTCCTGATCGGCGCGGGAGACGATCTTGGTCCTGATGGGAAGCTTGTGCTGGGCAAGGCGGAGAGCCTCGCGGGCAACCTCATCGGACACGCCATCGATCTCGAACATGATGCGGCCGGGCTTGACGACGGCCACCCACTCCTCGGGGTTGCCCTTGCCGGAGCCCATGCGGGTCTCAGCCGGCTTCTTGGTGATGGGCTTGTCCGGGAAGATGGTGATCCAGACCTTGCCGCCACGCTTCATGTAACGGGTCATGGCGACACGGCAGGCCTCGATCTGGCGGTTGGTGATCCAATGGGCCTCGAGAGCCTGGATGCCGTAGCTGCCGCGATGCAGCTCGGTGTTGCCCTTGGCCTGGCCCTTCATGGAACCGCGCTGGACCTTACGGTGAAGAACGCGCTTAGGTGCGAGCATTAGCGGCCCCTCCTCTCGTTACGCGGACGGCGGGGACGAGCGGAGCCCTCGAGCGCGGGCTTGGGAGCAGCCTGGCCGGGGAGCTTTTCGCCGTGGTAGATCCACACCTTGACGCCGCAGGCGCCCATGGTGGTGGAGGCGACGGCCTCGCCGTAATCGATGACAGCGCGGAGGGTGTGCAGGGGCACGCGACCCTCGCGGTACCACTCGCGACGACCCATCTCGGCGCCGTTCAGGCGGCCGGAGCACTGGATACGGATGCCCTTGGCACCGGACTTGCGAGCGGTCTGGACAGCCTTGCGCATCGCGCGACGGAAAGCGATGCGGCCCTCGAGCTGGTCGGCGATGGACTGGGCGACGAGCGTGGCGTCGAGCTCGGGGCGCTTGACCTCGATGACGTCCACGGCGACCATGCCCTTCTCGGCACCGGCGACCTTCTCGAGGTCGGAGCGGAGGGTGTCGATCTCGGCGCCCTTCTTGCCGATCACGACGCCGGGACGAGCGGTGTAGATGGTGACGGTGACCTTGTCACCGGCACGCTCGATCTCCACGCGGGAGAGAGCGGCGTTGCTGAGGCGCTTCTCGAGGAACTTGCGGATGGCAAGGTCGGAGCCGACGGCCTGAGCATACTTCTTCTTGTCGGCGTACCAGCGGGAACGCCAATTCTCGGTGGTGCCGAGACGGAAACCGGTAGGATGAACCTTCTGGCCCATGACTCTTTACGCCTCCTTCGGTGCGACGACGACGGTGATGTGGCTCATGCGCTTGTTGATGCGGCTGGCAGAGCCCTTGGCGCGCGGACGGATGCGCTTCAGCGTGGGACCCTCGTCGACGAAGCAAGCCTTGATGACGAGATTCTCGCCGCGGAGGCCGTTGTTGTTCTCGGCGTTGGCGGCGGCGGAGCGGACGACCTTCGCCACGTCGACGGCGACGGCGCGGTTGCTGAACTGCAGGATCTCGAGAGCCTGGGCAACCGACTTGTTGCGGATCATGTCAACGACCATGCGGGCCTTGCGCGGAGCGACGCGCACGTACTTGGCAGTGGCCTTGACCTCGGTGTTTGCCATGCGGTTCTACCTCCCTACTTTGCCTTGTGGCCGCGGAAGGTACGGGTGGGCGAGAACTCGCCCAGCTTGTGACCGACCATGGACTCGGTGACGTAAACGGGGACATGCTTGCGGCCGTCGTGGACGGCGATGGTGTGGCCGACCATCTCGGGATAGATGGTCGAGGAGCGCGACCAGGTCTTGATGACCTCCTTGGTGCCTGCCTCGTTCTGAGCGGTGACACGCGCGAGGAGGCGAGTCTCCACAAACGGGCCCTTCTTGAGACTTCTGCTCATTCTTTATCTCCTACTCGTGTCGACTACTTGGACGTCTTGGTCTTACGACGACGGATGATGAGACGGTTGGACGCCTTCTTGGGATCGCGGGTCTTCTTGCCCTTGGTCGGGATGCCCCACGGGGTGACGGAAGGACGGCCGGAGGTGTGGTTCTTGCCCTCGCCACCACCATGCGGGTGGTCGACCGGGTTCATGACCGTACCGCGGACGGTGGGACGGACGCCGGCCCAGCGGCTGCGGCCGGCCTTGCCGATGACGATGTTGGAGTGATCGGCATTGCCGACCTCGCCGATCGTGGCGCGGCAGGTGAGCAGGACACGACGGAGCTCGGAGCTCGGGAGGCGCAGGACGGCGTAGCCGTTGTCCTTGCCCATGAGCTGCACGGAGGTGCCGGCGGAGCGGGCGAGAGCGGCGCCCTTGCCAGGCTGGAACTCGACGGCATGCACGAGCGTGCCGACGGGGATCTCGGAGAGCGGCATGGCGTTGCCGGGCTTGATGTCGATGCCCTTGGTGCCGGACACGACGGTGTTGCCGACCTTCAGGCCCTCGGGAGCGAGGATGTAGGCCTTGAAGCCGTCGGCATAGGTGAGGAGCGCGATGCGGGCGCTGCGGTTGGGGTCGTACTCGATGGTCGCGACCTTGGCCGGAACGTCGTCATGGGTGCGCTTGAAGTCGATCTTGCGGTACTGACGCTTGTGGCCGCCGCCCTGGTGACGGGTGGTGATGCGACCGTTGTTGTTGCGGCCAGCCTTCTTGGGCAGGGGCTCGAGAAGCGACTTCTCGGGCTTGTCCGTGGTGATCTCCGCGAAGTCGGAGACCGTCTGCCAACGACGGCCGGGGCTCGTTGGCTTGAGGTGCTTAACTGCCATAACTCAAATCCCTTCTGTTTTCCGTTGGCCGTCCCGCTCGAAGGTGTGGCGAGACGACACCGGACCTACCACGGTACCGCGCGTATCCATACTGCGCGGCATGGAAGCCCGGCCCCGTTTCTGAGGCGCGGGCGGATTGCCTTACTCTGCGGCCACCTGCTGGTTGCCGAAGATCTCGATGGTCTCGCCAGCCTTGAGGGTGACGATGGCCTTCTTCCAGGAGCGGGTCATGCCCATGGTCTGGTAGCGGACGCGCTTGTGCTTGCCCTTGACCTGCATGGTGTTGACCTTGACGACGTGGACGCCGAAGAGCTTCTCGACGGCCTCGGCGATCTCCTCCTTGCCGGCGGTCTTGGCGACCTCGAACGTGTACTTGCCCTGCTCCATGAGGTCATAGGAACGCTCGGAGACGATCGGGCGGATGATGACGTTGTAGGCGGAGTTCATTATGCGAGCACCTCCTCGAGCTGCTTGGCGACGTCGGCGGTCATGAGGAGCGCGCCGTTGTCGATGAGGAAGCGGGCGTTGACCTCGGAGACGCCGAAGATGGAAACCTTCGGGAGGTTGCGGAACGACAGGTAGGTGACGATGTCGTCATCCGGAACCACGAGGGTGACGCGCTTGCCGTTGATGCCGAGGGCATCGAGGACGGCCTTGGCCGCCTTGGTGGACGGCTCGTCGAACTCGAGGGTATCGAGGAGGTAGAGCTCCTCGTCGGCGACCTTGCCGGAAAGCACGGAGCGCATGGCGAGCTTCACCATCTTGTTGTTGATGCGCTTGGCGTGGCTGTGGGGCATGGGCCCGAAGATGACGCCGCCGCCCTTCCACTGGCCGGCACGCGTGGAGCCCTGGCGGGCACGGCCGGTGCCCTTCTGGCGATAGGGCTTCTTGCCGCCGCCGGAGACGTCGTGGCGGTTCTTGGTTGCATGGGTGCCCTGACGCAGGCAAGCGTCCTGGCAGACGATGACCTGGTGGATGACGGGGATGTTCGGCTCGATGCCGTAGACGGCGTCGGCGAGCTCGGCGGTGCCGGCTGCGGTGCCGTCGGTCTTCTTGATCTCGTACTGTGCCATTTCTGTGCCCTCCTTAAGCCATACGGACCTGGACGAGGGCGTTCTTGCCGCCGGGGACGGCGCCCTTGACGAGCAGGAGGTTCTGCTCGGCGTCGACGCGCACGAGCTTGAGGTTCTTGACGGTCACGCGCTCGTTGCCCATGTGTCCGGCCATGTGGAGGCCCTTGCGGACGCGGGCGGGATAGGCGCACTGGCCGATGGAACCCGGGCGACGCTGGTTGCGGGAACCGTGCGTCATGGGGCCGCGGTGGAAGTTCCAGCGCTTGATGGTGCCCTGGAAGCCCTTGCCCTTGGAGGTGCCGGTGACGTCGACGGCCTTGGAGTCGGCGAAGATCTCGACGGTGACCTGGTCGCCCGTCTTGTACTCGCTGGCGTCCTCGACGCGGACCTCGCGCAGATAGCGCATAGGCTCGACGCCCTGGGCCTTGAAGTGGCCCGCAAGAGGCTTGTTGACACGCTTGGGCTTGATCTCACCAAAACCGATCTGGACGGCCTCGTAGCCGTCGGTCGCCTTGGTCTTCACCTGCGAGATCGTGCAGGGGCCAGCCTGGATGACGGTGACGGGCACGACGTTGTCGTCCTCGTCCCAGACCTGCGTCATCCCCAGCTTGCGGCCGAGAATAGTGTTGACCATTTCTGGTCCTTTCCCTTGGTGGTCATGGGCCTTTACGTGCGATCCCTTATCGCGCGCCCCCAGCGGACCACATCCGTCAGAAGTGCTGCTTGCCTGCGGCATAGCTGGACGACCCGCATAAAGCGAGCAGCTTTACTACTTTAACACACGTGACCGCGCGTATCCTCGTGTTTTTTTGCGTTTTTGGTGGGGTTTCGCGGGGTGCGGACGCGGTGCCCGAGAGCGTCGCGGCGCATCCGTTTGGCGTACACTAGCAGGTGTTCGCCCGCCACGCCAAGGAGCCGCCATGCGCAAGCACCTCACGTCCGTATTCGCCGCGCTGCTCGCGCTCGTCCTCTCGGGATGCTTCGGCGACGGCATGTCGCCCAACGCGGTCACGGTGGACCTGGCGACGCAGGACTCGGTCACCGTCATCCCATGGAAGGACGAGGCGGCACCGCAGGTGACGGTGGGCCTCCCCGACTGGCTCGAGACCGTGAAGTACGAGCCGGACCCCGACGACGGCAGCCTCGCCCTGGAGCGCATCGGCGGCCTGTGGGCGCGCGGCAGCATCGACATCGCCTACACGTCGGACGATGCCGTGAAGTACATGGAATACCAGCTCGACCCCGACTACATCGTGGGCAACCACCTCTTCGGCAGCCGCTACACGCAGGTCGAGGCGAGCGACATCCAGCGAGCCGAGATCGGCGGGCACGAGATCCTGTGGGGTTGGTACCGCTTCAACGACGAGTACGACAGGCCCAACATGTACTACGTCTCGGTGGCCCAGGTGACCGAGGGCGAGGCGCTCGAGATCCTCGTGGTCGAGCCGTCCGTCCGCGAGGGGGGCATCACCCTCGATGAGGGCTACCTGTTCTCCCTCTGGGAGCTCGTGAGCTGGTAGGGCGTCCCCGCAAACGCAAAAACGCCCCCGGCCCGTGGGGCCAGGGGCGTGCTTCAACCTGTTGGCAAGGTTCGCTTAGAGCTTGATCTCGATGTCGACGCCAGCGGGGAGGTCGAGGCGCATGAGCGAGTCGACGGTGCTGCTGGAGGGATCGAGGATGTCGATGAGGCGCTTGTGGGTGCGCATCTCGAACTCCTCGCGGGAATCCTTGTACTTGTGCGGCGAGCGGATGACCGTGTAGAGGTTGCGCTCGGTGGGCAGGGGGATGGGGCCGGAAACACGGGCGCCGGTCTTGAGGGCGGTGTCGACGATGAGCTTCGAGGACTGGTCGACGACCTCGTGGTCGTAGCCCTTGAGACGGATCCTGATCTTCTGGTTAGACACTTTCATAACCTCCATGTACGTGCGTGTCTCCACGCATTGGGCTACAAACTTACGCGAGTCCGCCGTGCTTGGCGACGATCTCGTCACGGACTGCCTTGGGGACTGCCTCGTAGCAGTCGAACTGCATGGTATAGCTGGCGCGGCCCTGGGTCTGGGAGCGAAGGTCGGTCGCATAGCCGAACATCTCGCCCAGGGGAACCTTGGCCTTGATGACCTTGGTGTCGCGGCGATCCTCCATGCCCTCGATCTTGCCTCGACGGCTGGAGAGGTTGCCCATCACGTCGCCCATGTACTGCTCGGGCGTCTCGACCTCGACGGCCTCCATCGGCTCGAGCAGGATGGGATCGGACTTGCGCAGGGCCTCCTTGATGGCCATGGAGCCGGCGATCTTGAAGGCGGCCTCCGAGGAGTCGACCTCATGGTAGGAGCCGTCGATGAGCTTGACCTTGATGTCGACCACGGGGTAGCCGGCGATGACGCCGCTCTCCAGGGCCTCCTGGATGCCCTTGTCGATGGCAGGGATGTACTCCTTGGGGATGACGCCGCCGATGATGGCGTTCTCGAACTCGTATCCCTTGCCCTGCTCGTTGGGCTCGACGTCGATGACGGCATGGCCGTACTGGCCGCGGCCACCGGACTGGCGGACGAACTTGCCCTCGACGTGCTTGACGGCCTTGCCGGCGGTCTCGCGGTAGGCGACCTGGGGCTTGCCCACGTTGCACTCGACCTTGAACTCGCGGCGCAGGCGGTCGACGATGATCTCGAGGTGCAGCTCGCCCATGCCGGCGATGATGGTCTGGCCGGTCTCGTGGTCGGTGCGGACCTGGAACGTGGGGTCCTCCTCGGCAAGCTTGGCGAGGCCGACGCTCATCTTCTCCTGCTCGGCCTTGGTCTTGGGCTCGACGGCGACGTCGATGACCGGGTCGGCGAAGTTGATGGACTCGAGGATGATCGGGTGCTTCTCATCGCAGAGGGTGTCGCCCGTGGTGGTGTTCTTGAGGCCGACGCACGCGACGATGTCGCCGGCGTAGCAGCCGTCGCGGTCGACGCGGTCGTTGGCGTTCATCTCGAGGATGCGGCCGAGGCGCTCGCGGTTGTCCTTGACGGAGTTGTAGACGTAGCTGCCGGCATCGGCATGGCCGGAGTAGACGCGGATGTAGGTGAGCTTGCCCACATACGGGTCGGTCATGATCTTGAAGGCGAGCGCCGAGAAGGGCTCCTTGGTGTCGGCGTGGCGCACCTCGGCGTCGCCGCGCAGGTTCTCGCCGTCGATCTCGGCGATGTCGAGCGGGCTGGGCAGGTAGTCGACGACGGCGTCGAGCAGCTCCTGGATGCCCTTGTTCTTGTAGGCGGAGCCCACGAAGACGGGGTTGATCTCGCCCAAGATGACGCCCTTGCGGATGGCGGCCTTGAGCAGGTCGACGGGGATCTCCTCCTCCATCAGGGCGAGCTCCATGATCTCGTCGGAGAAGTTGGAGGCTGCGTCGATGAGCTCCTCGCGCTTCTCGGCGGCGATGTCGGCGTACTCCTCGGGGATGCTGTCGAGCTTCTCGGGGTAGATCATGCCCTTGGCGTCTTCCTTGAAGTCCCACGCCTCCATGGTGACGAGGTCGATGAGACCCCAGAAGTAGGCCTCGGAGCCCATCGGGACCTGGGCGGCGACGGCGTTGGAGCCGAGGCGCTCCTTCATGGTCTCGATGGCGTGGAAGAAGTCGGCGCCGATGCGGTCGTACTTGTTGATGAACGCGATGCGGGGCACGTTGTACTTGGTGGCCTGGCGCCACACGGTCTCGGACTGCGGCTGGACGCCGGCGACGGCATCGAAGACGGCGACGGCGCCGTCGAGGACGCGCAGGCAGCGCTCGACCTCGGCCGTGAAGTCCACGTGGCCCGGGGTGTCGATGATCTGGATGACGTGATCGCCCCAGAAGCAGGTGGTGGCGGCCGACGTGATGGTCACGCCGCGCTCCTGCTCCTGGACCATCCAGTCCATGGTCGCTGCACCGTCGTGGACCTCGCCGATCTTGTGGGTCTTGCCGGTGTAGTAGAGGATGCGCTCGGTAGTCGTCGTCTTACCGGCATCGATGTGCGCCATGATGCCGATGTTGCGAAGGTTTTCGAGCTTGTACTTACTGGTTGCCATGGTCTTGGTGCCTCACGCCTTAGTAGCGGTAGTGCGCGAACGCACGGTTGGCCTCGGCCATCTTGAACATGTCCTCGCGACGCTTGACGGAGGCGCCGACACCGTTGGAGGCGTCGATGATCTCGTTGGCGAGGCGCTCGGCCATGGTCTTCTCCTTGCGGGCACGGCTGTAGTTGACCATCCAGCGGATGGCGAGCGTGGTGGAACGGCGGGAGTTGACCTCCATCGGCACCTGGTAGGTGGCGCCGCCGACACGGCGGGGCTTGAGCTCGACGGTGGGACGGACGTTGTCCATGGCCTTCTTGAACATGGTGAGGGCATCATCGCCGGTCTTGGCGGCGACGATGTCGAAGGCACCGTAGACGATGCGCTCGGCGACGGACTTCTTGCCGTCGAGAAGAACCTTGTTGATGAGCTGGGTCACAAGACGGTTGTTGTACTTGGCGTCAGGCATGACCTCGCGGCGATGGACTGCGGTTGAACGACGCGGCATAGTTATATCTCCTCAAAGAATCGAATGGCTGGTCTGACGTAAGCGCTTTACTTCGTCTTGGGACGCTTGGCGCCGTAGCGGGAGCGGGCGCGCTTGCGGTTCTGGACGGCTGCGCAGTCGAGCGTGCCGCGGATGATCTTGTAGCGGACACCGGGGAGGTCGCGGACGCGGCGTAGGCGGTGACCTCGATGCCGTTCACGAGGCGCACACGGGCGACCTTGCGGAGGGCGGAGTTAGGCTTCTTGGGGGTGGTGGTGAAGACGCGGGTGCAGACGCCGCGCTTCTGGGGGTTGTGCTGCAGAGCTGCGTTCTTGGACTTGGCGGCAACGCTCTTGCGGCCCTGGCGGACGAGCTGGTTGATAGTAGGCAACGTTCACTCCTTCTCGAAATACTGACTTGCGTATGTTGACGTGCTCGTTTGCAAATGTGAAGGGAAGCGCAGCACCGCTTGCCCTGAATTCGCGCAGAGATTAACTTTAGGTCTGATACAAGCTGTTGTCAACACGCCACGGTTCCGGGCGTATCCATCTCCACAATCCTGCGATGAGCGTTAAAAAGGGACGGGTACAATTTAACGTTTTCCGCGAACTCGCCGCTTCTTGCCGGGCATTAACCTGAAAACGTTAAATTGTACCCGTCCCTTTTTAACGCTCTCTTTTTAACGCTACTGCCTGGCGGCGTCGTCGTGGCGGATGCGTGCGCGGCGGATCTTGCCCGAGAAGGTCTTGGGCAGCGCGTCCACGTACTCGATCACGCGCGGGAACTTGTACGGAGCGGTCTGCTGCTTGGCCCAGGTCTGGAGCTCCTTGGTGAGCTCGGGCGTGCCCTCGTAGCCCGGCTCGAGCACCACGGTGGCCTTGACGGCGAAGCCGCGCAGCGGGTCGGGCACGCCGGTGACGGCGCACTCGCGGACGGCGGCATGGCAGTTGAGCGCGCTCTCCACCTCGAACGGGGAGATGCGGTAGCCGCTCGACTTGATGAGGTCGTCGTTGCGTCCGCAGTAATAGTAGTAGCCGCTCTCGTCGGCGTAGGCGACGTCACCGGTGTGGTACCAGCCGCCGCGGAACACCTCGGCGGTCTTCTCGGGCTCGCGGTAGTACTCGTGGATGATGCCGGCGGGCTTGGGATCGCACTTGATGCAGATCTCGCCCTCCTCGCCGGGATCGCACACGGTGAGGTCCTCGCGCAGGAGCTTGATGTTGCCGAACGGCATGGGCTTGCCCATCGAGCCCGGGCGCGGTTCGCAGCCGATCATGTTGGCCACGATGACCGGGCCCTCGGACTGGCCGAAGCCCTCGTAGATGGGGTGTCCCGTATGCTCGAGCCAGAAGTCGAACTGGTCGGGGGGAAGGGCCTCGCCCGCAGTGGTGAAGCGCTTGATGGACGAGTAGTCGTAGGCGTCGACGTCCTCGTGGCTGAGGATGCGCCACATGGTGGGCGGGCAGCAGAACGTCGTGATGCGGTACTTCTGGATGAGCGAGAGGATCTCGCCGCCGTGGAAGCGGTCGAAGTCGTAGACGACCTGGCAGCCCTCCATGAACCACTGGCCGTAGAACTTGCCCCAGGTGCACTTGGCCCAGCCCGTGTCTGCGACGGTCATGTGGATGCTGTCGGGCGTGACGCCGTGCCACCACTTGGCGGTGGTGAGATGGGCGGCGGCGTAGTCGTGGCCGTGAAGCGCCATCTTGGGCTCGCCCGAGGTCCCGCTCGTGAAGTAGATGAGCATGGGGTCGTCCACGTGCGTCGGGATGCGCTCGAGCGTATCGCTCGCCGCACGGACGCCGGCGTTGTAGTCGATCCAGCCGGGGCGCGTGCAGGTGGCGGCGAAGAGGCCCTGCTCGCCGGAGAGCGCGGGACCCGTGAGCGCGGTGTCGTACGACGTGCCCTCCGAGCTGGGAATATCGTACTGGGCGCCGTTCATGAGGAAGAGCATCGGGCGCTCCGCGGGGTCGAGCTGCGCCACCGCTGCGTCGACGATGCCGGTGATGGTGCCCACGGTGGTGGTGAGGACGGCCTTCACGCCTGCGGACTTGATGCGGTAGACCACGTCGTGCTCCTTGAGCATGAACGTGGCGGGGATGACCACCGCGCCGATCTTGTGGAGCGCGAGCGCGCTCACCCAGAACGAGTAGTGGCGGCGCAGGATGACCAGGACCTTGTCGCCCTTGCCGATGCCCTGCGACAGGAAGTAGTTGGCCGCCTTGTTGGAGAGGCGCGTGAAATCGGCGAAGGTGAGGTCGTGCTCCTCGCCCTCGGGATTGCTCCAGAGCATGGCGAGGCGCTCGGGCTCCGCGGCGCCGATCTGGTCGATGATGTCGTAGGCGAAGTTGAAGTCGGCGGGGACGTGGATGCGGAAGCTGGCGAGATTGCCAGCGGTATCGAAGGTCTCGGTGCAGTAGCGTCTGTGTATGTTGAGCATCTCTCGGTTCTCCTGAATGCGGGGGTTCGCGGCAACGTACGGCAGGTGCGGGTTCTCGGCACAGCCGGTTGCGGCAGGCTGCGCCTTACCCTACGAGGACGCCGGCTACACCGACGACGGAGACGAGGAGGGCATCGCGTGCGACGGGATATGTCATTGTGCGGCCCTCCTTCCCTGCTGCCAGACGCGGGACCATCCCGCTTACGGTGCGAACATTTATATCATACGCGCACATAACGCATTCGACCTGCCGCCGATAACGTAACAAAGCAGATACGCTGCATTTCATCGCCCTGGCGTATCATTGATTGAGACCGTCCGCCGCCCTGAGGAGCACATATGAGCGAGCATACGCAGGAAATCGCCAACCGCATCAAGTCGCTGCGCGAGGACAACGGCATCTCCATCGAGGAGATGGCGCACGCCCTGAGCCGCACGCCCGAGGTGTACGCGTCGCTCGAGAGCGGGGAGCACGACCTCACCTTCACCTTCATCTACAAGTGCGCCGCCAAGCTGGGCGTCGACGTGGTGGACCTGCTCACCAGCGAGAGCCCGCGCCTCAAGCACTACTCGATCGTGCGCGCCGGCGACGGCCTGCCCGTGGACAGCCCCGACGGCAAGAAGTACCTGCACAAGGCGCCGTTCTTCAAGAACCGGATCGGCGAGCCCTTCTATATCGAGGTCGCGTACAACGAGGAGCTCGAGGACCAGCCCATCGCGCTCTCGCACCACAAGGGCCAGGAGTTCGACTACGTGCTCAAGGGCCGCCTGCGCTATGCCTTCGAGAACCACATCGAGGAGGTCTCCGCCGGCGACACCCTCTACTTCGACTCGGGGCGCGAGTACGGCATGATCGCCATCGACGGCGAGGACGCCGCGCTCATCTCGATCGTCTTCCGTCCCAAGGACGAGGTCATCGAGTAGTCTCACCGGGGTCCATTGCACCGAAAATCCGCTGACGTATCGGGTACGCGCGGCAAGCGCATCCCTTGGTAACCTATTTGCATATTGAAGCGTCGGTATGCGGTTCGATGCATGGCTCGCGCACTCCGCACGAAGCGGTGGGTCTTTCCTGATACGCCAGCAGGTTTTCGGTGCACCCGACCCCCGATTGAACGGGAACCGCACCTGCGAAACCCCTATACTTGGATGGAATGGTCTCATTTTTGAATACCGAGGAGCCGCCCATGGACAGGTACCGCGTCATCGAGGTCAAGGAAGCCGTGCGCGCGAACAACAGTTCCTCGTGAACCTCATGAGCTCCCCCGGCTCGGGCAAGACCACCATGCTCACCCGCACCATCGAGGCGCTCTCCCCCGAGATGAAGATCGCCGTCATGGAGGCCGACATCGACTCCGACGTCGACGCCGCCACCATCTCGACCACCGGGGCGAAGGTCATCCAGCTGCACACGGGCGGCATGTGCCACCTCGACGCAAGCATGTGCCGCCAGGGCCTCGAGGGACTCGGTGCCGACGAGGCCGACCTCATCGTGCTCGAGAACGTCGGAAACCTCGTGTGCCCGGCGGAGTTCGATACCGGCGCGGCCGTCAACGTGACGATCCTCTCGGTCCCCGAGGGTGACGACAAGCCCCTCAAGTACCCGCTCATGTACCAGGTCTGCGACGTGGTGCTCGTCAACAAGGTCGACGTGCTCCCCTACTTCGACTTCGACCTCGCGAAGTGCGTCGAGAACGTGCACATGCGCAACCCCAAGGCGCGCGTGATCCCCATCTGCGCCAAGACGGGCGAGGGCATGGACGAGTGGTACCAGTGGCTGCGCGAGAAGGTCGCATCGTACAAGGCATAGCAACAGCGCCCGCCAGCGGGCAGGCATACAGGCATCCGGCCAAAAGGAGAGGACATGGCTGAAGTACCCGGCAGGAAGACCCCCCGACCCAAGGAGCCGTACGGCGGCGCAACCGTCGAGGAGCGCGCGGCCGCGATGCGCGGCGACATGACCGACGAGGAGATCGCTGCGCGCAACGTCATCCCCGAGACGGCGCCCAACGGCGACCCGCACCGCGTCATCGCCGAGGAGTACTACTCCGAGAACGACACGTTCGCCCACTTCAAGCCCGCGCATGGCGAGGATCCCGGTCCCGCCGCGTTCGCACCCGTCAAGCCTGGCATCCTCCGCGAGGGCAAGAAGATCACCGACCGCATCCCCATCAAGCTGGGCATCGAGAAGATGACCGTCAACGAGCCCGACTACTGGGGCCTCGCGTCCGTCATGACCGAGGAGGAGGCCGAGCTCACCAAGCACATGAAGGTGCGCGTGCCCGAGACCTTCGAGCAGGTCGTGGCAGGCTCCGGCATGAAGCCCGAGCGCGTGCAGGAGCTGCTCGACGCCATGTCCATCAAGGGCATCATCGAGTACAACTGGGAGAACGAGGACGGCAAGAACCCCGAGCACAGGAAGCGCTACGTGCTCCCGATGTTCGTGCCCGGCTCCGCCGAGTTCACGGTCATGAACCAGAAGCAGCTCGAGGAGCATCCCGAGATCGGCACGTTCTTCAACCGCATGACCTACCTGCCGCTCACCGTGGCCACCAAGATGGTGCCGCCCGGAGGCGCAGGCATCGGCATGCACGTCATCCCCGTCGAGCACGCCATCAGGCAGGAGAATGTCACGGCCGACGTCGAGCACATCTCTCACTGGCTCAAGAAGTACGACCGCTTCTCCGCCGGCGCCTGCAGCTGCGCGCTGTCCGAGCGCGCCCGCGGCGACAACGGCGGCCGCGACCCGCAGAACTGGTGCCTGGGCGTGGGCGACATGGCCGACTACTGCGTCGAGACCGGCAAGGGCCACTACGTCACCTACGACGAGTTCATCGACATCCTGCTCGAGGCCGAGAAGAACGGCTACGTGCACCAGATCACCAACATCGACGGCGAGAACAAGATCTTCGCCATCTGCAACTGCGACGTGAGCGTGTGCTACGCGCTGCGCACCAGCCAGCTGTTCAACACGCCCAACATGAGCGCGAGTGCCTACCGCGCCCACATCGAGGACGACAAGTGCGTCGCCTGCGGCGGCTGCGTCGAGGTCTGCCCCGCCGGCGCCGTGCAGCTGGGCCAGAAGCTCCCGCGCAAGGACGGCAGCTGCGTCGAGTATCCCAAGCAGCCCCTGCCCGATGTGCTCGGCTGGAGCGAGGCCGATTGGGACTGGAACTACAAGGACAACAATCGCATCGAGACGCACGACTCCGGCACCGCGCCCTGCAAGACGGCGTGCCCCGCGCACATCTCGATCCAGGGCTACCTGCAGATGGCCGCCGAGGGCCGCTACCGCGACGCGCTGGCGCTCATCAAGAAGGAGAACCCCTTCCCCGCCGTGTGCGGACGCGTCTGCAACAAGCGCTGCGAGGAGGCCTGCACGCGCGGCACCGTCGACGAGGCCGTGGCCATCGACGACGTGAAGAACTTCATCGCGCAGAAGGACCTCGACGCCGAAACCCGCTACGTGCCCGAGCCCGTCATCCCGTCCACCCGCGGGCGCCTGCTCGAGAAGATCGCCATCATCGGCGGCGGCCCGGCCGGCCTGTCCGCGGCGTTCTACCTCGCCAACATGGGCTACAACCCCACCGTCTTCGAGAAGAACGAGAAGCCCGGCGGCATGATGGTCTACGGCATCCCGAGCTACAAGCTCGAGAAGGACGTCGTCGCGGCCGAGATCGACATCCTGCGCGAGATGGGCGTCGAGTTCCGCTGCGGCGTCACCGTGGGCAAGGACGTCACCATCGACCAGCTCCGCGACGAGGGTTACCAGGCCTTCTACCTGGCCATCGGCTGCCAGGGCGGCCGCAAGGCCGGCGTCGAGGGCGAGGATGCCGAGGGCGTCTCGACCGCCGTCGAGTTCCTGCGCACCGCGCTCGACGACCCCGACCACGAGGTCTCCGGCGCCACCGTCGTGGTGGGCGGCGGCAACGTGGCCATCGACTCCTCGCGCGTCTCCGTGCGCTGCGGCTCCGACAAGGTCACGATGGTCTGCCTCGAGCAGCGCGACGAGATGCCCGCGCTGCCCGGCGAGATCGTCGAGGCCGAGGAGGACGGCGTCGAGGTCGTCAACGGCTGGGGTCCCGCCAAGGTCGAGGTCGACGAGGACGGCAAGGTCTGCGGCATCACCTTCAAGAAGTGCGCGCGCGTCTACGACCACGAGGGCCGCTTCGCGCCCGAGTACGACGAGGCCGAGACCATGACCATCGCCTGCGAGAACGTGGTCCTCTCCATCGGCCAGTCCATCGACTGGGGCGAGCTGCTCGTCAACGAGGACGCCATCGAGATCGGCCGCGGCGGTCGCGTCGCAGCGGATCCCAGGACCTACCAGACCATGCAGCCCGACATCTTCATCGGCGGCGACGTCTACACCGGCCCCAAGTTCGTCATCGACGCGATCGCGGCAGGCCACGAGGCGGCCATCTCGCTGCACCGCTACGTGCAGAAGGGCTCCTCGCTCACGCTGTCGCGCAACCAGCGCTACTACGTCGAGCTCGACAAGAGCGACATCGACCTCACGAACAACGGCTACGACCACTCCAGCCGCCAGGTGCCCGCGTGCTCCAAGGTCGCCAACATCGTCCACAGCTGGACCGACCCGCGCGAGACCTTCACGGAGGAGCAGCTCAAGGTCGAGTGCGCGCGCTGCCTCAAGTGCGGCAAGTCGGTCGTCGACGCCAACAAGTGCATCGGCTGCGGCCTGTGCACCACGCGCTGCGAGTTCGACGCCATCCACCTGCACCGCGACGTCCCCGCGGCGAGCACCATGTACCGCGCCGAGGACAAGGTCAAGGCGATCCTGCCCTACGCTGCCAAGCGCGGCGTCAAGATCATCGGCAACAAGATCACGGGCAGGGTCAAGAAGTAGCATGCACGAGCTGGGAATCGTCTTCCATATCGTCGAGATGGTCGAGGAGCTGGGGCGGGAGAACCGCCTCAGCTCCGTCACCGCGGTCAACCTGCGCCTGGGCGAGGTGTCGGGCGTCATCCCCGAGTACCTTCAGGATTGCTGGCGCTGGGCCGCCGACAAGAGCGAGCTGCTCCATGGCTGCGAGCTCGAAGTAGAGACGATCCCCGCCGTCACCGTGTGCAACCATTGCGGGCGCACCTACCCCACCATCGAGCACGGCAAGATCTGCCCGTTCTGCGAGAGCCCCGACACGGTGCTCCTGCAGGGCAACGAGATGGAGCTCGACTCGATCGTGGTGCCCGAAGGCGAATAGCCGGACAACCTAGATAGCGTAGGAGACCGTGACCTGGGCCTCGATATCGACCTGCCCGGGCGCGATCTTCATGCTCGCCATGCCGCCCGCCTCGTCGGCCTCGACGGCAGCCTCGTTGCTGGCGTAGCGGTAGCCCGTGTACTGGTAGCCCTCGGTGATGTTGACCACCGAACCGAGCGTGACGCCTGCGGCTGCGGCCATGACCTGCGCCTTCTCGCGCGAGGCGGCGATCGCCTGGGTGAGCGCCTCGTTGTAGGCCTCGTCGTAGGAGCTCACGTAGTAGCGGGGGCCGTCCACGCCCGTCGCGCCCGCGGTGATGCAGGTATCCATGAGCGTGGACACCGCATCGATCTCGACGCCCGAGACCTCGATGCTCGTGCGCATCTGGTAGCCTGCGATCTCGTTGCCGCCCGTGTAGACGACCGTGGCTGCCATGCCATCGGACACCGGCTCCTCCGCCATGCCGTAGACCGGCGAGAGGTCGGTGTAGGTGGTCTGGATATCCTCCTCGGCGACGCCTGCCAGCTCGAGCGCATCGATCACGGCGTTCACCGGAGCTGCGTTCGCGGCGCTCGCCTCCTCGGGCGTCGTGCCCTGCGTGAGGATCTCGACCGAGAAGCTCGCCTTATCGGGCGCGACCTTGACCTGGGCCGACGCATTGACCGTGATGACATGCTCCTGCTGTGCCATGGTTGCCGCCCCTCCGCATGCGCTGAGCGCGCCGCACACCGCGAGCGCGCCGATGATCGCCGTCAGTTGCTTCGCTGCCTTCATGATGCCCTCCACGGGTTCGTTCCATCCATTGCCACAGAGTATACGAGCGAAACCGCAGGAATGTCGGAAGGAACCTACCAGCGCGTGTCCCAACCGGTCATGAGGCGCATGCCGTTCAGGATGACGATGAGCGCCACGCCCGTGTCGGCGAAGACGGCCGCGCCCATGCCGGCGATGCCGGCGATGACGAGCACGAACACGAGCGCCTTGACGAGGATCGCGAAGATGATGTTCTCCTGGACGACGTGCATCGTGCGCTCGGACAGGCGGAAGAACGCCGGAAGGCGTCCGATCTCATCGGAGAGCAGCGCCACATCTGACACGGCGAGGGCGGTGTCGGATGCGGCCGCGCCCATCGTGATGCCGAGGTTGGCGGCTGCGAGGGCCGGCGCATCGTTGATGCCGTCGCCCACCATCGCGACCTTCTCCCCCGCCTGCTGGAGCTCGTGGATGCGGTTGAGCTTGTCGTCGGGTAGGAGCTCCGCCGCATAGCCGATGCCGCCGATCTCGGCGGCCACAGCCGCGGCCGCACGAGCGTTGTCGCCGGTGAGCATCTCGAGCCTGCGCACGGACGCCGCATCCCTGAGCCCGCGCATGGTCTCGGAGGCGCTCGGGCGCAGGGTGTCCGCCACCGCGACCGTCCCCATGACCATATCGCCGCAGGTCACGACAAGCGCGGTGGCACCGGATGCGTTCATGCGCTCGATGTCGGCGAGCGCCTCATCGGAGAGCCCGATGCCTAACCCCTTGACGAAGGCGGGCTTGCCGATGGCGCAGACGCGCCCCGCGGCATCGATACCGCACATGCCGTTGGCTGCGACCTCGCGGATACCATCCATGGCAACCTCGACGACCCCGCGCTCATGCGCGCACGCCACGATGGCGCGGGCAAGCGGGTGGGTGGAGTCCTCCTCGAGCGCATGGGCGACGGCGAGGACATCGGACTCGGTGGCGCCGTCGTACCCGACCACCTCGACGACCTGCGGTTGGCCGGTGGTGAGCGTGCCGGTCTTGTCGAACGCCACCGCGGTGACCTTGCTCGCGATGTCGAAGAACGCGCCGCCCTTCACGAGCACGCCCATCCGCGCAGCGCGCGTGATGGCCGAGACGAACGAGACCGGCGTGGAGATGACGAGCGCGCAGGGGCACGCCACGACGAGCAGTGACAGCGCGCGGTAGATCCAGTCGTGCCAGACGCCTCCGGAGAATCCCGCGACGAGACTCACGACCAGCGGGACGCCGATGCCGATAACGAGGGCGCAGCCCACGACGATGGGCGTGTAGACCGCGGCGAAGCGGTCGACGAAGCTCTCATACGGCGCCTTCTCGGCCTGCGCACCCTGCACCATCGTGATGATGCGCGCGAGCGTGGTGCAGTCCTCGTCGGCCGTGACCTCGATATCGATGACGCCCGTGGTGTTGAGCGTGCCGGCGAAGACCTCGTCGCCCGCGCTCTTGTCCTGCGGCACCGACTCGCCCGTGACGGGCGCCTCGTTGAGCGAGGTCGCGCCGCTGAGGATGACGCCGTCGAGCGGGACGCGCTCGCCGGGTAGGATGCGGATGTGCTGGCCCTCCTGCACGGTGGAGACCGACACGTCGTCCGTGCGGTCGCCGTTCAGGAGGTGCGCGGTATCGGGCGCGAGTTTGGCGAGACCCTGGATGGAGCTCGAGGTCCGGCGCATGGACCAACCCTCGAGCCACTCGCCGATCTGATCGAGGAAGATGACGATGGCCGCATCGCCGAAGACCGAGGTGTCACCGGCGAAGCCCATGATGAGGGCGCCGAGCACGGCGATGCCCATGAGGACGTTCATGTCGGCGGTCCTGCGCTTGAGCGCGGCGATGGCCATCGGCGCGACGAAGACGAGGCCCGCGACTGCGGCGACCACATAGGCGGGGATCGCGGATGCCTCGTTGCCGAGCGCATGGTCGATGATGAGGCCGATGGCGAGCGCGACGCCCGAGATGCCCATGAGGATCTGCTCGCGGTGCACCGCGAACCAGCTGCGCTCGGCGGAGAGGCGCTCGGTCTCCTCCGGGGTGAGGTCGAGGTCCTGGCCGCAGGAGCGCACGGTCGCGAGCACGTCGCGCAGGCAGTCGTCGTCCGCGACGCCGCGCTTCTTGACGATGTTCAGCGTCGATGTGGCGTAGATGAGCTGCGCGTCATCGACGGTACCAAGCATGCGAATCGCGTTCTGGCAGGTCAGCGCGCAGTGCGGGCAATCGATGCCGAGAACGTGGTACGAGAAGGTCGGCTCGACGGCGAGCTGATGGACCTCGATCTCGTCGTCATCGTCATCGTCGCAGCAGCATCCGCAGCCGCACTCGCCGTGCTCGTGGTCGTGATGATGGTGGTGAGGGTGATACTCGTGGTGATGATGGTGCTCATGCTCGCAGCAGCACCCGTCCTCATCCTCGCAACCGCAATCGTGGTCGTGTTCGTGGTCGTGTTCGTGGTCGAATTCGCAGCGGCAGTGCTCGCCGTGCTCGTGCTCGTGCTCTTCCATGGCTATGCAATCTCCACGTGCGCGTCCTCGGCGGCATGCTCGAGGCCGACGTTCAACAGGGTCGTGACGTGCTCATCGGCGAGCGAGTAGATCACGCGCTGGCCGTCGCGGCGTGCCGAGACCAGGCCGCGGTCGCGCAGCAGGCGCAGCTGATGCGAGATCGCCGACTGCGAGACGTTCGTGACCTCCTGCAGCTCGGAGACGCCCTTCTCCCCCTGCGACAGGGCGCCGAGAATCTGGAAGCGCGTGAAATCCGACAGCGCATCGAAGATCTGCGTCGCCGCGTAGACGACGTCGTCGTTCTCGAAGAGTGCAGAGGTATCGCCCATGTCTGCTCCCATCAACTTATGAGCAACTGTTCATGTGTTCACAGTAACTATACGTCTGTGTTCCGATGAGTTCAACCATTTTTTCGACCCAGCTCATCCAATTGACACGTTTGGGACACTTTGTGCGCAAGAAACTATCCCAAATGTGTCAACTCGACGATCGGAGCGCCTCGCATGCGCAGAAAAAAGCCCCGGATCCGAAGATCCAGGGCTTGCGAAGAGCGTATGGTGCGGCTCGAGGCTTAGTAATCCTCTTCCTCGTCGTCCGCAGACTCCTGGCTCACGACGGACGCGAGCAGGTCGTCGAGCGAGCTCAGGTCCTCGTTGATGACATCGCCGTCGGCAGTGCTCTCTCCCCCGCCGATCAGCTCCTCGTCGAAGTTGTGGCGCGGAGCGGACGCGGTGCCGAGCATGATGTCGGCGTCGGCGTCGGGCGAGAAGACCATGTTGAGCAGCTGCGACAGATCCTCGGAATCGGCCTCGTCGTCATCCGGCTCGAGGATGTAGAGCAGGCCGTGCTTCTCGAGGCCGTCGTGGAGCTCCTCGATGGCCTTAGCACCGATGCCGTCGATGCGCAGCAGGTCGTCCTCGGTCTTGCCGATGAGGTCGCCCACGGTCTCGATGCCGACCTCACTGAACTTGTTGGTCCAGCGCTGCGACACGCCGAGGTCGTCGAAGAGGTAGAGCTTGGCATCCTCTCCGGAGAGGGTGCGGCCGTTCTTGGAGTACGCGCCGTAGCCGTAGTCGTCGCCGACCCAGTCGAGCTGCTTGGGAAGCTGCTCCTCGATGCCCTTGAGCTCGTCGGGAGCCCACTCGGGCAGGCTCTTGGCGAGGGCGCTCGTGGGACCGTCGATCTTGGCGCCGTGATAGGTGAGCGCGACGTCGCTGTAGACCGAGAGGCCCGTGCCCGCGGGGATCTGCTTGCCCACGATGACGTTGGACTTGAGGTCGAGCAGGTGGTCGACGTTGCCCTCGATGGCAGCCTCGGTGAGGACGCCCGCGGTGCGGATGAACGACGCGCTGGACAGCCAGGAATCGATGGAGCTGGCGACCTTGAGGGTGCCGAGGATGACCGGCTCCGCCTCGGGCGGCACGCCGCCGGCGAGGGTGACGTTGCGCACGGTCTCGGCGAAGACGTAGCGGTCGACGTACTGGCCGAGCAGGTACTGCGAGTCGCCGGGGTTGGTGACCTGGACGCGACGCAGCATCTGGCGGGCGATGACCTCGATGTGCTTGTCGTTGAGCTCGACGCCCTGGCTCGTGTAGACGTCCTTGACGGACTTCACGAAGGTGTGCATCGTCGACTCGATGTCGGTGAGGCGGCGCAGCTTGCGGAAGTTCACGAAGCCGCCGGTGAGCTGGTCGCCCGCACGGACCTCGATGCCGTCCACGATGCCAGGCATGAAGCTCGCGGATGCGGGCACGCGCCACTCCTCGCGGATGATGCTGGGATCCTCGGTGTCGAGGATGCGCAGGACGTACTCGGTCTGCTCGGGCGTGATGCGCAGCGTGCCGGAGACGGGCGCGAGGTCGGCCTCACGGCCGAGGATCTTCTCGTTGACGTTGCCGACGACGTCGAACATACGCGCGACGGTGGGCAGGCCCTGCGTGATGTCGTCGGCGCCTGCGACGCCGCCGGAGTGAATGGTGCGCATCGTGAGCTGGGTGCCGGGCTCGCCGATGGACTGGGCGGCGATGATGCCGACCGAGGTGCCGATGTTGACGGGACGCCTCGTGGAGAGGTCCCAGCCGTAGCACTTCTGGCACACGCCGTAGCGGGACTTGCAGGTGAGCAGGGCGCGCAGCTCGACCTTCTTGAGGCCGGCGTCGACCAGGCGGACCAGGTCGTCCTTGCTCTCGATGTAGCCGCCCGCGGGGATGAGGACGTTGCCCTCGGCATCGACGATGTCGTGCAGGGTGCAGCGGCCGATGAGGTCGGTGTCGACGTCGTGCTCGCCGGGCTTGACCAGCGGATAGGTCACGGCCTCGTCGGTGCCGCAGTCGACCTCGCGGACGATGACGTCCTGCGCCACGTCGACGAGACGGCGGGTGAGGTAGCCGGAGTCGGACGTGTGGGAGGCCGTGTCGACGAGGCCCTTGCGGGCGCCGTACGTGGAGATGAAGTACTCGAGCGGCTCGAGGCCCTCGCGGAAGTTGGCCTTGATCGGGAGGTCGATCGTGTCGCCCGACATATCGGCCATGAGGCCGCGCATGCCGGCGAGCTGGCGGAGCTGGGTCTTGGAGCCTCGGGCGCCGGAGTCGGCCATCATGAAGATGGGGTTGTCCTCGGAGAAGCCCTCGAGCATCTCGCGGCCGAGGGTCTCGGTGCACTCGGTCCAGGCCTCGACGACCTCGCGGTGACGCTCGCGCTCCTCGAGGAAGCCCTCCTGGTAGTTCTCGTTGATGCGGTCGACCTTCTCCTGGGTCTCCTCGAGCAGGTCCTTCTTGTCGGCGGGGATGACGGCGTCCCAGACGGAGACCGTCAGGCCGGCGACGGTGGCGTAGTGGAAGCCCACGTACTTGATGGCGTCGAGGATCGGCTCGACGGCGGCCATCGAGTAACGGTCGCAGCAGTCGTTGACGAGGCGCGTGATGTCGCCCTTGACCATCTTGTAGTTGACGAACGGATAGTCGGCGGGCAGGCACTGGCTGTTGAAGATGATGCGGCCGACCGTGGTCTCGACGCGCACGGGGCCGTCGGTCACGTCGTAGTCCTGGTACGTGGAACGGTTGACCATGGTGCGGAAGATCTTGCGACCGTCCTGCTCGAAGTTGGCCTCGTCGGCCGTGACGCGCACGATGACCTTGGCCTGGAGGTCGAGATCGGTGCGGGTGTCGACGGAGAGCTGGGCATCCTCGAGGCTGCCGAAGAAGCTGCCCTCGCCTGCGGCGCCGTCCTTCTCGGTGGTCAGGAAGTACACGCCGAAGACCATGTCCTGCGACGGGACGGTGACGACCTCGCCGGACGCGGGCTTGCGCAGGTTGTTGGACGAGAGCATGAGGACGCGGGCCTCGGTCTGGGCCTGCGTGGACAGCGGCACGTGCACGGACATCTGGTCGCCGTCGAAGTCGGCGTTGAACGGCGCGCACACGAGCGGGTGCAGGTGGACGGCCTTGCCCTCGACAAGCACCGGCTCGAAGGCCTGGATCGACAGGCGGTGCAGGGTCGGTGCGCGGTTGAGCAGCACGAGGCGGTCCTTGATGACCTCCTCGAGGACGTCCCACACCACGGGTGCGCCGCGGTCGATGGCGCGCTTGGCGCCCTTGATGTTGTCGATGCCGCCCTTATGGAGCTCGACGATGCGGCGCATCACGAAGGGCTTGAAGAGCTCGAGCGCCATGGCGGACGGAAGGCCGCACTGATGGAGCTTGAGCTTGGGGTCGACGACGATGACCGAGCGGCCGGAGTAGTCGACGCGCTTGCCGAGCAGGTTCTGGCGGAAGCGGCCCTGCTTGCCCTTGAGGGCCTCGGCCAGCGACTTCAGGGGACGTCCGCCACGGCCCGTGACGGGACGGCCGCGACGGCCGTTGTCGAACAGGGCGTCCACGGACTCCTGGAGCATGCGCTTCTCGTTGTTGACGATAATCGCCGGGGCGTCGAGGTCGAGCAGGCGCTTCAGGCGGTTGTTGCGGTTGATGACGCGGCGGTACAGGTCGTTGAGGTCGGAAGCCGCGAAACGGCCGCCGTCGAGCTGCACCATCGGGCGCAGGTCGGGCGGGATCACGGGGACGACCTCGAGGATCATGTTGGCGGGGTCGTTGTCGCCCTTGAGGAAGGCGTCGACGATCTCGAGGCGCTTGATGGCCTTCTCGCGCTTCTGCTTCTGGGCCTCCTCGTCGGCGATGATGGCGCGGAGCTCCTTGGCCTCCTTCTCGAGGTCGACGGCCTTGAGCAGGTCGCGGATGGCCTCGGCGCCCATGCCGCCCTTGAAGTACATGGAGTAGTAGCGCTTGAGCTCGGAGAAGAGCCCCTCGTCGGAGATGAGCTCGCGCTCCTCGAGCTGCATGAACTTGTTGAAGGCCTCGCGGCGCAGCTGCTTCTCCTCCTCGTACTCCTCCTCGAGGTCGGCGATGCCGGCGCGGATCTCGTCCTCGGAGAGCGGCTCGAGCTCGCCGAACTCGTCCTCGCCGCCCTCGCCCTGGGCCTTCATGCGCTCGATCTGGTCGTCGCGCTCGGCGTCCAGCTCCTCGAGGTCGGCCTGCAGCTCCTCGCGCAGGTCGTCCTCGTCGGCCGAACGGGCCTCGGTGTCGATGGAGGTGATGATGTAGCTGGCGAAGTAGAGCACCTTCTCGAGGTCCTTGCTCTTGATGTCGAGCAGGCGGGCCAGCGGGAAGCTCGTGGGGCTCTTGAAGTACCAGATGTGGCTCACGGGAGCGGCGAGCTCGATGTGGCCCATGCGCTCGCGGCGGACCTTGGCCGTGGTGACCTCGACGCCGCAGCGCTCGCACACGATGCCGTGGAAGCGCACGCCCTTGTACTTGCCGCAGGAGCACTCGAAGTCCTTGACGGGTCCGAAGATCTTCTCGCAGAAGAGGCCGTCCTTCTCGGGCTTCAGCGTGCGGTAGTTGATGGTCTCGGGCTTCTTGACCTCGCCGTTCGACCACTTGCGAATCTCGTTAGCGCTTGCGAGCGAGATTTTGATCGCATCGAACTCGGTGTTATCGAAATCTGCCACGTCGCTACTCCTTATCTGCCGAAATGGCGCCGATCAGGGCCTCGGCTGCGTTGTCGAGCTCAGCGTTGGCCTCGGCGGCGAGCTGCTCGATGTTCTCGATACCGGAGAAGGCCTTGGTGGCCTCGTCCCTCTTGCGGTCGTCCGCGTCGGACGCGGGGTCGGCCTTCTTGCGGTAGCTGATGGGCTCGATGTCAAGCGCGAGGGAGCGGATCTCCTTGACGAGGACCTTGAACGACTCGGGAATGCCCGCCACGGGGACGTTCTCGCCCTTGACGATGGCCTCGTAGGTCTTGACGCGGCCGTTGGTGTCGTCGGACTTGACCGTGAGGATCTCCTGCAGCACGTTGGCTGCGCCGTACGCGTAGAGGGCCCACACCTCCATCTCGCCGAAGCGCTGGCCGCCGAACTGGGCCTTGCCGCCCAGGGGCTGCTGCGTGACGAGCGAGTACGGGCCGGTCGAACGGGCGTGGATCTTGTCGTCGACCATGTGGCCGAGCTTCAGGATGTAGCTCGTGCCCACGGTGATCGGGCTCTTGAACGCCTCGCCGGTGCGGCCGTCGTAGAGGGTGGCCTTGCCCATCTCATTGAGCTGCGGGACGAACTCGGAGCGCATGTGGGTGCCGTAGTCGCGCAGCGCCTTGTTCATGAGGTTGATGTTGGAGCGGCGGATGATCTCGGCGACGTCCTCGTCGCTGGCGCCGTCGAAGACGGGCGTCGAGACGAAGAACGGGCCCTCGATGTAATCCTTGGAGTCGGCGCTCTGCTCATCCCAGCCGTGGGACGCGCCCCAGCCGAGGTGGCACTCGAGGAGCTGGCCGACGTTCATACGGGAGGGGACGCCCAGCGGGTCGAGCAGGACGTCGATGGGGGTGCCGTCGGCCATGTAGGGCATGTCCTCGACGGGCAGGACGTTGCAGACGACGCCCTTGTTGCCGTGGCGGCCGGAGATCTTGTCGCCCTGCTGGATCTTGCGGCGCTGGGCCACGAAGACGCGGACGAGCTCGTTCACGCCGGGCGGCAGGTCGTCGCCGGCCTCGCGGCTGAAGCGGACCACGTCGACGACGCGGCCGTAGGCGCCGTGCGGCATCTTGAGGGAGGTGTCGCGCACATCGTGTGCCTTGGCGCCGAAGATGGCACGGAGCAGGCGCTCCTCAGCGGTGAGCGCGCTCTCGCCCTTGGGCGTGACCTTGCCGACGAGGATGTCGCCGGGGCCGACCTCCGCACCGATGCGGATGATGCCGTCGGCATCGAGGTCGGCGAGCATATCCTCGCTCTGGTTGGGGATCTCGCGGGTGATCTCCTCGGGACCGAGCTTGGTGTCGCGCGCGTCGATCTCGTGGCGGGAGATGTTGATGGACGTAAGCAGGTCCTCCTGCACCACGCGCTCGGAGACGATGATGCCGTCCTCGTAGTTGTAGCCCTCCCACGGCATGTACGCCACGGTGAGGTTGGCGCCGAGCGCGAGCTCGGAGTGGTCGATCGAGGGGCCGTCGGCGAGCGGCTGGCCGGCGACGACGGGCTGGCCCTCGGTCACGATGGGACGGTGGTTGATGCAGGTGGACTGGTTGGAGCGCTGGTACTTGGGAAGGTCGTAGCGCTCCTCGGTGCCGTCGGCGAGCTCCACGGTCACGTGGGCGGCGTCGACGTCGATGACGGTGCCGTCATGCTCGGCGACGATGAGCTCGCCGGAGTCGAGCGCGGCGCGCGCCTCCATGCCCGTGCCCACGTACGGCGCGGTGCTGCGGATCAGGGGCACGGCCTGGCGCTGCATGTTGGCGCCCATGAGGGTGCGCTTGGCGTCGTCGTGCTCGAGGAACGGGATGAGGTTGGCGGCCACGGAGAGCAGCTGGCGCGGCGAGACGTCCATGTAGTCGACGTCGGCAACGGCGACCTGCGCGGGCGCGCCGAAGGAGCCGTCGAAGTCGCGGGTACGCGCGATGACGCGGTCGGCCTTGACGATCATGCCCTTGGAGTTGACGCGCACGAAATCGCCGGTCTTGGGGTCGAAGGGCGTGTTCGCGGGCGCGATGTTGTGGTCCTCCTCCTCGTCGGCGGTCATCCAGTCGATCACGTCGGTGACCTTGCCGTCGACCACGCGGCGGTACGGGGCCTCGATGAAGCCGTACTCGTTGACGTGGGCGAAGAGGGCGAGCGAGCCGATCAGGCCGATGTTGGGGCCTTCGGGGGTCTCGATCGGGCACATGCGGGAGTAGTGCGAGTTGTGGACGTCGCGGACGGCCGTCGGCACGTTGGTGCGGCGGCTGGAGCCCGACTTGTGGCCCGCGAGGCCGCCGGGGCCGAGGGCCGAGAGGCGGCGCTTGTGGGTGAGGCCGGCAAGCGGGTTGGACTGGTCCATGAACTGGGAGAGCTGCGAGGAGCCGAAGAACTCCTTGATGGCCGCCACGATCGGGCGGATGTTGATGAGCGACTGCGGCGTGATGTCGTCCACGTCCTGGGACGCCATGCGCTCGCGCACGACGCGCTCCATGCGGCTCATGCCGATGCGGAACTGGTTCTGGACCAGCTCGCCCACGGTGCGGACGCGGCGGTTGCCGAAGTGGTCGATGTCGTCGGTGCGCTTGGTCTCATCGCCGGCGGCAAGCGCGATGAGGTAGCGCAGCGCCTCGATGATGTCCTGCTCGCAGAGCACCTTGCAGGCGGGGTCGACCGAGATGCCGAGCTTCTTGTTGATCTTGTAGCGGCCGACGCGGGCGAGATCGTAGCGCTGCTCGTTGAAGAACAGGCCGTCGAGCAGCGAGCGGGCGGAGTCCACGGTGGGGGGCTCGCCGGGGCGCTGGCGACGGTAGATCTCGATGAGGGCATCCTCGCGCGTGGTGGCAACGTCGCGCTCGAGGGTGTTGCGGACCACGTCGGACGAGCCGAGCAGCGCGACGATGTCGTCGTCCTTCTCGGCGATGCCGAGGGCGCGGAGCAGCAGGGTGGCGGACTGGCGGCGCTTGCGGTCGATGGAGACCACGAGGTGGCCGCGCTTGTCGATCTCGAACTCGAGCCAGGCGCCGCGGGCGGGGATGAACTGGACGTGGTAGGTCTTGACGCCGTTGTCCATCTCGGTGGAGAAGTACACGCCGGGCGAACGGACGAGCTGGGAGACGACGACGCGCTCGGTGCCGTTGATGACGAAGGTGCCGCGCTCGGTCATAAGCGGGAAATCGCCCATGAAGACGAGCTGCTCCTTGATCTCGCCGGTGTCCTTGTTGACGAAGCGAACCTCGACGAACAGGGGCACCTGGTAGGAGATGTCCTTGGCACGGCACTCGGCGATCGTGTGCGCAGGCTCGCCGAACTGGTGCTCACCGAAGGTGACCTCCATGGTGCCCGCCGAGTTCTCGATGGGCGAGAACTCGGCGAAGGTCTCAGCGAGGCCCTCGGTCTGGAAACGCTCGAAGGACTCCTTCTGGACCTCGATGAGGTTGGGAAGCTCCATCGTAGGGAGGATCTTCCCGAAACTCTTGCGCTCACGGGGAACTTGCTGTTTAGTAGTGGAAGTATTTGCAGTTGCCACCTGACTTTTCCTCCTTAAACAGGCAAAATGGCGGAATTATCGCAAAGTATAAGTTTATACGTCGTTCAACCGCTCATCAAGAACGGTATTGACTTGCTTTGTGAAATCCAGTAAATTATCGAATTTGCGCAGGATAGCGCGATAATCCCATTTTCAACAATTGTGGAGGAATTGTGATGGCCTCGCGGAGGCGTCGTTTTCGGCGCTGAAGCGCACGTCCGAACGCTCGTCCCGCTCGAAGGGAAAGGGGCCGGGAACGCGTCCCGGCCCCTTCAGGCGTTTCAGTCAAGCAGCAGAGACTACTTGAGGGAGACAGCGGCGCCGGCCTCCTCGAGCTTGGCCTTGGCAGCCTCGGCGTCCTCCTTCTTGGCGCCCTCGAGGACGGCCTTGGGAGCGGACTCGACGAGGTCCTTGGCCTCCTTGAGGCCGAGGGAGGTGAGGGCGCGGACGACCTTGATGACGGCGATCTTGTTGTCGCCGAAGCCATCGAGCACGACGTCGAAGTTGGTCTTCTCCTCGACCTCCTCGACGGGGGCGGCGGGGCCGGCAGCGACGGCCACGGGGGCGGCGGCGGAGACGCCGAAGGTCTCCTCGATAGCGTGGACGAGCTCAGAAGCCTCGAGAAGGGTCATCTCCTTGAGGGCGTCGACAATCTCAGCAGCGGTAAGCTTAGCCATTGTTCTGTTCCTTTCGTTCCCATGCGGTTCGTGCATGGATGCGTGTACGTCTTCGGGACGCGGGTGCGCCCCAGGGTGCGCGGCACGGGGCCGCATGGTCCATTACGCAGCGTTCTGCTGCTCGTGGATGGCGCTGATAGAGCGGGCGAGACCCGAGGGGATCTCGTTGATGCTGACGGCGAGGCCGCGCGCGACGCCGCTGATGGCGCCGGCGATCATGGCCAGGAGCTGGCTGCGGTTCGGCAGGTCGGCGTAAGCCTTGGCCTCCTCCGCGTTGAGCGCCTTGCCGTCGGCGATTCCGCCCAGGACCTCGATCTTCTTGAGCTTCTGGGCAGCCTCCTTGATGACCTTGGCGGCATCGACGGAGTCGTTCTCGAAGAAGATATAGGCGCAGGTGCCTTCCAGGATCTCGTCGATGGCGGGGAGGTTCTTCTCCTTGAGCGCGATCTTGACGATGTTGTTCTTGTAGACCTTCATGTTGGCGCCGACCTCGCGGAGGCTGCGGCGGAACTCCTGGGTCTCCTTGACGGTGAGACCGCGGTAGTCGACGACGAACAGGCCCTGGGAAGCGTCGAGCGACTTGTTGACCTTCTCGAGCATCTCGTACTTGGACTGTGCTGGCATATGTACACCTCCTTCATGCATTGCTCGGGCACGTGCCGCCGACGCGGGCGGGCCTTCGCAACACATGAAAAGGCCCCGCTTGTGGCGTTGCCAAAGCGGGGTCCTCGAGGATGCGATCGATCTTCAAGGCCACCTCGGCAGGCGGGAGATTCCCATTAAGCCCCTGAGGGCACCGGCTGTCTTTGGCAGCGGTCGTGCTGGTGAAACCGAAATAGTATTGTGGCACTGCGCAGGACGGACGTCAAGCGCAGCGCCGCAGATACGCCGTGCTTAGTCCTCCATGAACGCGCGGGTGCGCAGGGGGTCGACCTTGATGCCGGGGCCCATGGTGGTGGCGACGGCGACGGTCTTGACGTAGCGGCCCTTGGCGGTCGAGGGCTTCACGCGGATGAGCTCGGTGAGCAGCGCGCCGTAGTTCTCGACGAGCTTCTCGACGGGGAAGGACGCCTTGCCCACGGGCACGTGGCAGATGCCGTAGCGGTCTGCGCGGTACTCGACGCGGCCGGCCTTGAGCTCGTTGACCATCTTGGTGACGTCCATGGTGACGGTGCCGAGCTTGGGGTTGGGCATGAGGCCGCGCGGGCCGAGGATACGGCCGATCTTGCCGACCTTGCCCATCATGTTGGGCGTGGCGACGGCGGCGTCGAAGTTGATGTTGCCCTTCTGGATCTCGGCGATCAGGTCGTCGGAGCCGATGACGTCGGCGCCGGCAGCCTCGGCCTCGCGGGCCTTCTCGCCCTCGGCGAAGACGGCGACGCGGACGGTCTTGCCGGTGCCGTGGGGCAGGGAGATGGAGCCGCGGACGTTCTGGTCGGCCTTGCGGGTGTCGACGCCCAGGCGGACGGAAACCTCGACGGTCTCATCGAAATTGGCGGTGGCGAGCTCCTTGGCGAGGGTCATGGCAGCCTTGGGGCTGTACAGCTTGGTGCTGTCGACCTTCTTGGCGAGCTCCTGGTACTTCTTTCCGTGCTTCGGCATTGCTGACCTCCTTGTGGTCTATGTGGTTTGCGGGCGCTGGGCCCTCCCACGCTTCCTTGTGCCCCTGCCGTGGGGCGGATTGCAAAAGCTAGTCCTCGACGGTGACGCCCATGGAGCGGGCGGTGCCGGCGACGATGGCCTTGGCGGCCTCGATGTCGTTGGCGTTGAGGTCGGGCATCTTGATCTCGGCAATCTTGGTGAGCTGCTCCTGGGTGAGCTTGCCGACCTTATCGCGCTGCGGGACCTTGGAGCCGTGCTCGATGCCGAGCTCCTTCTTGATGAGCTGGGCCGCAGGCGGGGTCTTGCAGACGAAGTCGAACGAGCGGTCCTCGTAGACCGAGATCTCGACGGGGATGATGTAGCCGGTCCTGTCGGACGTCGCAGCGTTGAACGCCTGGCAGAACTGCATGATGTTGACCTGCGCAGCACCGAGGGCGGGGCCGACGGGAGGCGCGGGGTTGGCAGCACCGGCGGGGATCTGAAGCTTGATGACACGCGTGACTTTCTTCTTTGCCATGTCGATCCTCCTGAATGGGACGGAACCTTCTATCTAAGACCGGGCCCGAGAAGCAATCCTCACCGATTACGGGCCGGCACGTGCTTGCTAGACGATGAGCGAGATCTGGTCGAGCGTGAGCTCGACGGGCGTCTCGCGGCCGAAGATCGTGAGCATGACCTTGACCTTGCCCGACTCGGGGTTGACCTCCGAGACGGTGCCGTCGAAGTCCTGCAGCGGGCCCGAGATGACGTGGACCGACTGGCCGACCTCGATGTTGGTGGCGGTGCGCTTGGGGAGCTGTCCCGCCTTGGAGCTGCGGCGCATGATCTTCTCGTACTCCTCGCGGCGCAGCGGCGTGGGCTTGCCCTCGATGCCGGCGAAGCCGGTGACACCGGGGGTGTTGCGGACGACGGCCCAGATGTTGTCGTCCATCTCCATGCGCACGAGCACGTAACCCGGGAAGATCTTGGCCTCCTTGGTCTTGCGCTCGCCGCCGTCCTTGACCTCCGTGACCTCCTCGGTCGGAATCTGGATGTCGACCACGGCGTTCTCGAGGCCGTACGCCTCGATGCGGTGCTCGAGATCGGCCTTGACCTTGTTCTCGTAGCCCGAGTAGGTATGGATAACGTACCAACGCTTCGCCATGCTAGCCCCTCAGTCCCGTGAAGCCGACGAGGATCGCGACGATGCCGGTATCGACGGCCCAGATGGCCACGCCGAAGATGACGAGCATGATGAGGACGGCGACCGTGTAGCTGTTGCGCTCCTCGCTGCTGGGCCAGGTCACGCGCTTGAGCTCGGTGCGGACATCCACCAGGTAGTTCTTGATGCGTCCGAAGAAGCCGACCTTCTTGGGTGCGGCAGGTTTGGCGGAAGCCTTGGCCGACTCGGCCTTGGCGAGCGCCGACTCCACATCGGAAGCAGCGCCGGCGGCGACCTGCGCCTCTGCCTTCTGGACACGCTCCTCGGCGCGGGCCTTGCGTGCACTTCTCTTGTTGCGCTCCTTGTTGGCCATGCCTATTCCTTCGAACTCTCTCTTATGTGTAACACCGGCCCGCTCGCTGACGAGAAGGCCGGTGGTTTTGACTGGCACGCCGGGAAGGACTTGAACCCTCAACCAACGGTTTTGGAGACCGCCGCTCTACCAATTGAACTACCGGCGTGTGAGCGAAGACCCTCTTGCGATTAACGGGTCTCCCTGTGGACCGTGTGCTTCTTGCACCACGGGCAGTACTTCTTGAGCTCCATACGATCGGGATGGTGCTGCTTGTTCTTGTCCGTCGTGTAGTTACGACGCTTGCATTCCGTACATGCAAGAGTAACCAAAGTGCGCATGAAAATCCTCCTAGACCGAGCCACATTGTTGTCAATATGGCGCAAGTGAAGATGGTACCCTCAACTGCCCTGCTCTGTCAACTGGGGATTTCGCCAGAGCGCACTCCCACATAGAAACTCAACCGAACAAGAACAAAAGACCCGGCGTCGAGGGACGCCGGGTCGGAGGTGCGAAACGTGCGGTACTAGTCCTCGATGGTGGAGACGCGGCCGTCGCCGACGGTGTGGCCACCCTCGCGGATAGCGAACTTCAGGCCCTGCTCCATGGCGATCGGGTGGATGAGCTCGCAGACGACGGTGATGTGGTCGCCGGGCATAGCCATCTCAACCGCGTTGCCGTTCTGGTCGCGGAGCTCGCGGATGTCGCCGGTCACGTCGGTGGTGCGGAAGTAGAACTGGGGACGATAGCCGCTGAAGAACGGGGTGTGGCGGCCACCCTCCTCCTTGGTGAGGACGTAGATCTCACCGGTGAACTTGCAGTGCGGGGTGACGGAGCCGGGCTTGCAGATGACCTGGCCGCGCTCGATCTGCTCGCGCTTGATGCCGCGGAGAAGGATGCCCACGTTGTCGCCGGCCTCGCAGTAATCCATGGTCTTGCGGAACATCTCGATGCCAGTGGCGACGGACTTCTGGGTCTCGCGGATGCCGACGATCTCGACGGGCTCGTTGAGCTTGAGGGTGCCGCGCTCGACACGGCCGGTGGCGACGGTGCCGCGGCCGGAGATGGTCATGGTGTCCTCGACGGCCATCAGGAACGGCTTGTCAGCCTCGCGGGCGGGAGTCGGGAAGTAGCTGTCGACGGTGTGCATGAGCTCGACGATGGCGTCGCGCCACTGGCCCTGGTCGCCCTCGAGGGCCTTGAGGGCGGAGCCGCGGACGATCGGCAGGTCGTCGCCGGGGAAGTCGTACTCGGTGAGGAGCTCGCGGGTCTCCATCTCGACGAGGTCGATGAGCTCCTCGTCGTCAACCATGTCGCACTTGTTCAGGAAGACGATGATGTAGGGAACGCCGACCTGACGGGCGAGCAGGATGTGCTCGCGGGTCTGGGCCATCGGGCCGTCGGTGGCGGCGATGACGAGGATAGCGCCGTCCATCTGGGCAGCACCGGAGATCATGTTCTTGATGTAGTCGGCGTGGCCCGGGCAGTCGACGTGAGCGTAGTGGCGCTCCCAGGTCTCGTACTCGATGTGGGCGACGTTGATGGTGATGCCGCGCTGACGCTCCTCGGGAGCCTTGTCGATGGTGTCGAATGCTGCGAAGTTGGCGTTGCAGCCGGGCTCCTCGGAGAGGACCTTGGTGATGGCAGCGGTAAGGGTGGTCTTGCCGTGGTCAACGTGGCCGATGGTACCGATGTTTACGTGCGGCTTGGAACGATCGAACTTTTCCTTTGCCATTACTTCCTCCTTCTTGGAACTCCCCTTGTGGGCGTTGCCAACTAATGCCTTATTTATGTTGAACAGCCCTCAGGTCGAGCCCTCGGGCTGTGCAAGCTCTGGTACCGGTGACTGGATTCGAACCAGTGACAACACGGGTATGAACCGTGCGCTCTGACCAACTGAGCTACACCGGCACATGGGTGCCTGCTTGAAATGGAGCCCGCGACCAGACTTGAACTGGTGGCCTCCGCCTTACCAAGGCGACGCTCTACCGACTGAGCTACACGGGCAGGTGGTGGGGATGCCTGGACTCGAACCAGGGAACTCAGAGAGAGCGGATTTACAGTCCGCCGCAGTTGCCGCTGTGCCACATCCCCATATACCGCTTTCAAGCATCTCCAAGGGGCGAACCTCTTGAAGCATGAGAATGTTATGCCGAAGTCAGAAATCTGTCAATATATACCACCCAGCCGGGCGTATCCCCTTCATGGAATTTGCAGATAACAGCGCTCCGGCGCAGGTTCCGAGGGGCTTCGGAGGGCTGCAGAAAAAGGTGGTCGGGATACAAGAAACGCACCCCCATGGAAGGGGGTGCGTCCATCCGATCGGAATGCGCCCTACTCGCCCGCGGTGACCTTCGCCCAGTCGGCCGCGAACAGCTCGAGGCCGCGCTTGGTGAGCGGATGCTCGAGGCATTTCTTGAGGGCCGCCATGGGGACGGTGGCGATGTCGGCACCCATGAGGGCGGCCTGGGTGACCTGGAAGGGGCTGCGGATGGAGGCGGAGATGATCTCGACGCCGCCCTCGTCGGCCCACCAGCCGAAGTCGTAGTTGTTGATGGCCTCGACGATCTCGGAGAGGAAGTCGAGACCGCTCTCGGAGATGTCGTCGAAGCGGCCGACGAACGGCGAGACGTAGCGAGCGCCGGCACGGGCGGCCAGCAACGCCTGCGGCACGGAGAAGATGAGCGTCATGTTGACGCGGATGCCCTCGGAGGCCAGCACGCGGGTGGCGGCGAGGCTCTCGGCGCAGATCGGCAGCTTGACGCAGATGTTGGGGGCAAGCGACGCGAGGTGGCGGCCCTCCTCGATCATGCCCTCTGTGGTCCCGGCCGTGGACTCGGCGGACACGGGCACGTCGGGACCGACGATCTCGCAGATCTTGACCATGTGGGCCTCGAAGTCGGCGAGCTTGCCGCCCGTCTTGGCGTAGAGGCTCGGGTTGGTGGTGACGCCGGAAAGGCAGCCCCAGCTCGCGGCCTCGCGGATGTCGTCGAGATCGGCGGTGTCGATGAAGAACTTCATGGTCTTTCCCTTCTGATCGTTGGATGCGCCCCACCATTCTACCGTGCGGGCACGCTAGCTTCCCATCTGCTTGAATCCCTCTCCGAAGGCTTCGTACATCTCGGAGATGAAGACGATGGCATCGGGGTCGCACTGCGCCACGACCTCCTTGAGGCGCGCGGTCTCCCTGCGGTCGAGCACGCACATGAGCACGGGACGGTCGTTGCCGCTCCAGACGCCGCGCGCCTGGAGCTCGGTGCACCCGCGGTTGAGGTCGTACATGATGCGCTCCGCGATGGCAGCATGCTCGTTGGAGATGATGTAGGCGGCGCGCATGGTGCGCGGGCCGTCCACCACGTAGTCGCACACGCGGCCCGCGATGAAGATCGCGACGAGGGCGTAGAGGGCGTTGCGCGGCGAGAAGACCAGCGCCGAGAGGCTGATGACGATGAAGTCGGAGACGATGAAGGTGGTCCCCACCGGAACGCCCGCATGGCGCTGGAGGTGCTGGGCGATGATGTCGGTGCCGCCGGTGTTGCCGCCGCCGCGCATGACGAGGCCGATGCCCGCGCCGCAGACGGCGCCGCCCCAGATCGAGGCCAGGAGCAGGTCGCTGGTCATCTCGGGGACGAGGGGCTCGATCAGGTCGATCATGATGCCCGAGCAGAGGAAGCCCGCGATGACGCGGAGCAGGTAGCGCCTGTCGCCCGAGCGCGCGATGAGGAACATGAGCGCGATGTTGACGCATACGGTCTGGATGCCGACGGGAAGCTTGATGCCGTGCAGGCCCGCGAGATGGCTCGTCATGGTCGCGAGGCCGGAGATGCCGCCCGCGGCGAGGCCGTTGGGCACGAGGAAGACGTCGACCCCCACGGCGAACAGGATGCAGCCGATGATGATGTAGGTGAAGTCGACGACAGAACCGCGCCACGTGGAGCCGCTACCCACGCTGTTCGCCCCCGCCGACGACCCAACGGTGGTAGCCCACGATGAACGGGTCGAGGTCGCCGCCGGTGAGCACGGCGTCGGTGTTGCCCGTCTCGACGCCCGTGCGGAGATCTTTGACCATCTGGTACGGATAGAGCACGTAGCTGCGGATCTGGTTGCCCCACGCGATGTCGTGCTTGGGTCCGCGCAGCTCGTCCAGCTCGCTCGCGCGCCGCTCGAGCTCCAGCTCGTAGAGCTTCGAGCGCAGCATGTTCATGGCGAACGCCTTGTTCTGGAGCTGGCTGCGCTCGTTCTGGCAGGTTGTGACGATGCCCGTGGGCAGATGGGTGATGCGGACCGCGGAGTCGGTGGTGTTGACGCCCTGGCCGCCATGGCCATGGCTGTGGAACACGTCGATGCGCAGGTCGTCGGGATTGATGTCGACCTGCACGTCGTCGGGCAGCACGGGCAGCACCTCGACGCCCGCGAAGGTGGTCTGGCGGCGCTTCTTGGCGTCGGTGGGCGAGATGCGCACGAGGCGGTGCACGCCCTGCTCGGCGCGCAGCATGCCGTAGGCGTTGTGGCCCGCCACGGTGAAGGTGGCGCGGTCGAGGCCGATCGCCTCGCCGGCGGGCGCGTCGTTGACGGTGACCTTCCAGCCGCGGCGCGCGCAGTAGGCCTGGTACATGCGGAAGAGCATGGCGCACCAGTCCTGCGCCTCGAGGCCGCCCTGGCCGGGGGTCACGGTGACGATGGCGTCGCCGTGGTCGAGCTCGTCGGTGAACCAGCTCGAGAGCTCGAGGTCGGAGAGGTCGCGCTCGAGGGCCTGCGCGAGCTGGGCGGCCTCTTCGAGCAGCGCCTCGTCGTCCATCTCGGTGCCGAGCTCGAACGCGGTCTCGGCATCCTCGAGGTTGGTGCGGGCGCGCTCGAGCGCCGCGACATCGTCGCGCGCCTCGGCGAGCGCGGCCATCTGGGAGCGGGCCGCCTCGGCGTCGTTCCAGAAATCGGGGGCTGCGCCGGCCTTCTCGAGCTCGGCGATCCTCGCGCGCAGCTCGTCCAGATGGAAGTACCCCTCCACCTCGGCGAGGCGCGCTGCGAGCGCTGCGATTGCGGTCCTGTCGATCTCGGCCATCTAGCGGTTCCTACCGTGGCAGTTCTTGAACTTCTTGCCGCTGTTGCACGGGCAGGGATCGTTGCGGCCCACGTTCGCGTAGGGGTCGTTGAGGTCCTTGCGGTAGGTGCGCGGCTTGTCGGGGGCGGCCTTGGCCGTCTTGGGGCCGACGCTGCCGACGCCGCCCTTCACGGTGGCGGTGGGGGCGGAGCGCCTGCCCTGGTCGCCATCGACCTCGGCGGGCCCGGAGTAGCTGGCGCCGCGCAGCGCGGAGGAGTCCTCCTCGACGGGGTTGAGGACGACCTCGATGCGCAGGATCGTGCGCAGGTAATCCTCGTACATCGTGCTCACGAGCTCGGAGAACGCGGCATAGGCCTCGGACTTGTACTCGACGAGCGGGTCGCGCTGGCCGAAGCCGCGCAGGCCGATGCCGGTCTTGAGGTAGTCCATCTCCTCGAGATAGGACATCCAGCGCGTGTCGATGACGCGCAGCATCACGCGCGACGAGAGTTCGTGCATGATGGCATCGCCCAGGCGGTCGGCCTTCTCGTGGTAGCAGTCCATGACGTAGGCGACGTACTTGTCGACCAGCTCGCCGGTGGTCTCGCCCTCCTCGATCCTCGGGGCGTCGGTGCGCCCCGTGAGGCCGGTGAGCCACACGCGCAGGCCGTGCTCGTCCCACTCGTCTGCAGAGACGTTCTCGGGACAGTGGTCGAAGACCTTGCGCTGGACGGTGTCGTAGGCGACCTCGGAGACGCGCTCGACGAGGTCCTTGCCGTCGAGGATCTTGTTGCGCTCGTCGTAGATGACCTCACGCTGCTTGTTCATGACGTCGTCGTAGTCGAGAACGTTCTTGCGCATCGCGAAGTTGACCTCCTCGACCCTGCGCTGCGCGCTCTCGACCGACTTGGTGACCATCTTGGCCTGGATGGGCTCGTCGGGCGGCATCTCCCAGCGCTCCATCATCTCGGCGATCCTGCCCATGCGGTCGCCGGCGAACAGGCGCATGAGGTCGTCCTCGAGCGAGAGGTAGAACTGGGTCTCGCCCGGGTCGCCCTGACGGCCGGCGCGGCCGCGGAGCTGGTTGTCGATACGGCGGCTCTCATGGCGCTCGGTGCCGATGACGCACAGGCCTCCGGCGGCGATGACCTTGTCATGCTCGAGGGCGCAGATGCGGCGCGCCTGCTCGAGCGCCACGGCAGCCTGCTTCGGCAGTTCCGCGCGCTCCGCGTTGAACTCCTTGAACGCCTCCTCGATGTTCTGACGCACGATGTCATTCATCGAGACGCCCTGCGCCTCGATCATCCCGATAAGCGCGGAGGCGTTGATCTGGCTCGCGTTGGGGATATGCGCGAGGATGCCCTGCGCATCCCGCTCCACCTCGAGGTCGCGGTCGTCGAGCAGGAAGCGCAGCTTCTGCTTGTCGTCCAAGGTGAAGGGCTCGGGGACGCCGTGCGTGGCGTCGACCTTCTCGCCCCCGAGCTCGAACTTCTTGGTGAGGTCGTCGAGGGCGTCCTCGGTGTACTCCGCAAGGTCGAGCTTCGCGGCGGCGGCGACGCTGCCGATCTGCTCGGCGGTGATGCCCTCCACGTTCACACCGCGCTCGCGCAGCAGGTCGAGGGCGAGGTGGTTGGGGCTGCCGCCCAGCAGGATGTCGGTGCCTCGGCCGGCCATGTTGGTGGCGATGGTGACGGCGCCGAAGCGGCCCGCCTGGGCCACGATCTGCGCCTCGCGCGCATGGTACTTGGCGTTGAGGACCTCGTGCTTGATGCCGCGCTTGGAGAGGATGCGGGAGAGGCGCTCGGAGTTCTCAATCGAGACGGTGCCCACGAGGCACGGCTGGCCCTTGGCGTGGCGGCGCGCCACGTCGTCGGCGACGGCGGCGAACTTGTAGTTGATCGTGCGGTAGACCAGGTCGTCGTGGTCCACACGCGCGTTGGGCTTGTTGGGCGGGATGACCTCGACGGGGAGGTTGTAGATCTCGCGGAACTCGGCGTCCTCGGTCATTGCCGTGCCCGTCATGCCCGCGAGCTTGTCGTAGAGGCGGAAGTAGTTCTGGAGGGTGATCGTGGCGAGCGTCTGGTTCTCCTCGCGGACGTTCACGCCCTCTTTAGCCTCGATCGCCTGGTGGAGGCCCTCGGAGTAGCGCCTGCCCTCCATGATGCGGCCCGTGAACTCGTCGACGATCTTGACCTCGCGGTCCATCACGACGTACTGCTGGTCGCGGTGGAAGAGGTACTCGGCCTTGAGCGCCTGCTGGAGGTGGTTGACGAGCTGGCCGGAGGGGTCGGCGTAGAGGTCGTCGATCTTGACGGCCTTCTCGATCTTGGCGAGGCCGACGTCGGTCGCGGTGATCGTGCGCTTGGCCTCGTCCATCTCATAGTCGACATCGCGGATAAGGCCGCGGACGGCGCGCGCGAAGTCCTTGTAGGTGCTCGCGGACTTGGTGCCGGCGCCTGAGATGATGAGCGGCGTGCGCGCCTCGTCGATGAGGATCGAGTCGACCTCGTCGACGATGGCGTAGTTGTGGCCGCGCTGAACGCGCAGGTTGGGACGCGTGACCATGTTGTCGCGCAGATAGTCGAAGCCGAACTCGGAGTTGGTGCCATACGTCACATCGGCGAGGTAGGCGGGCTTCTTGAGAACGGGCTTCATGCCGTTCTGGAGCAGGCCGACCTCCATGCCGAGCAGGCGGTAGATGGTGCCCATCCACTCGCTGTCGCGCTTCGCCAGGTAGTCGTTGACCGTGACGATGTGGACGCCGTTGCCGGGGATGGCGTTGAGGTAGCCCGCGAGCGTGGAGACGAGCGTCTTGCCCTCGCCCGTCTTCATCTCGGCGATGGTGCCGCGATGGAGCGCGATGCCGCCGATGAGCTGCACGTCGAAGTGGCGCATGCCCAGCGTGCGCTTGGATGCTTCGCGCACGACGGCGAACGCCTCGGGGAGCATGGAGTCGAGCGACTCGCCGTTGGCGTAGCGCTCGCGGAAGAGCACCGTCTGATGCGCGAGCTCGGCGACGTCGAGCCTCTCGAACCTCGGCTCGAGCTCATTCACGCGCGCCGCGATGCGCTCGTACTCCTTGATCTCCTTGTCTGCCCCGAAGGACAGCAGCCTGGAAAGGAACCCTGCCATGGACAACCCTCTCTCGAGCGGCGAAACCTATCCACCCAATCTTCAACTTTACCCAACACACGGCATGGTGGAAGACGCATCGGCCATCTCACATCAAAAGCGCACCCATCCTAGGCGCCGATCGCCTCCTCGGCATCCGAGGGAGACGGGCGCACGGCGAGCAGGTCGCCTATGGCGGCGCGCAGCTCTGGCGACGGCCTGCGCCGCGTTGCGCGCATGAGGCGCTTTGCGAAGGCCCGGTAGCATGCCAGCGCCTCGTCGTTGCGGCCCGATGCCCTAAGCGCGCGGATGAGGGCGCGGACCGCATCCTCCCTGCCTGCATCGCAGACGTGCGCGGACTCCGCGAAATGCGTGGCGAGCAGGCGTTTTCTGAGGCGCAGCGCCGCCTCCGAGCCCAGCACCATCGTGTCGGCGTAGAGCTTGCGCAGCTCGCGGGCACGCGAGCGCATGATGCCGCTCACATCCTGTATGGGGATGAAGAGGTCGCCGCGGTAGACCTCGTCGATTCTCCGCGCGGCCTCGACGACCTCCTCGTCCGACCCTTCTCTGCCGAGGACCCTGTGGGCGAGCTCGACCAGGATGTCGACGTCGCAGCGCACCTCCTCGGTGTTGAGGCCGATCGTCCCGCCGTTGCGTACGAGCACGATGGGATTGAGCGACTTGTCGAACTCGCGGACGATGCTCCTGATACGGGTGGAGGATTGGTAGATGCGGTCCTGACCGCCCACGAGGTCGTCATCGGGCCAGATCGCCTCGATGAGCTTGATGCGGGGAACCGTGTGCTGCGGGACGGCGGCAAGGAATGCGAGGACGGTCCGCGCGCTCCTCCCGCTGAGCCTGGCATCGGACACCGGGCACCCGTTGACGCTCAGGGAGAAGCCTCCGAGGACGTTGAGGATGACAGGCTCCTCGCCGGCCCCGTCATCCGCTCGGACTGGCTCGGGAGCTGGCTCGGGATGCATCTCACGAAGCTCTGCAGGCCGCTCTGGAGCGTCGTCGAGCTCAGCAAGGCGCATCTTCCATGACGGGGGCAGGGCGGCCCTGAAAGGGCGGGAGAACGCCTCCGGAAGGTTCGCGAGCGCGCGGACGAGCCAGAGATGCTCCTCGGGCAGGGGCGTCCCCTCGCGCATCGCGTACTCGTCGGAGAGCGCCGCGCACACAGCCCTCCCGATGTCCTCGAAATCCCTGCACGACCAGCTCCTCCGGACGAGGGGGCGATGCGCGTCGGGGTCTTTGAGCTGGGCGGACGACACCGCCTGGAGCAGCACGGCCACGTCTGCGACCGCGGTGCACCCCGCCTCGAGGGCAAACCGCTCCGCACGTTGGGCGCGCACATGGGCACCGACCGGAGCGTGGTGCAGGAGGTCCTCGAGCGCTGCGGCGCAGCCGAGCGCGGAAGCCGCCAACCTGTTCCCGCAGCGCTCTGCCGCCGACTCCTCCTCGCCGAGCGGGACCTCGGGTTCCCTGCCGGCGAGAACCGCCGCGACCGAACCCACGATGGATCCCCAGCATGCGGCGCCCGTCGCGCCCATGCGCTCGAAGAAGGCCTCCGACCTGCCGACCCACGGCTCGTCTCCCGAAGGCGCCTCGCACATGAGCAGGCCTGCGACGGCGCGGTCGATGGCGAGGAACGCCTCGGCGAGCATGCAGGGTCCGTCGCTGCGCGGATGCGACATGAGCAACCCGTAGCAGTCGGCGGGTCGCCCCTGCCCGAGCAGGCGCAGCGCCTCGATATGCAGTGCGAGCCCCGCGGCCATGCGATCCGAACGCTGATGCCGGACGGGCGTGGGACAGCAGGAGATGTCTCCGAGCATCCTGCGGGACAGCCCGAGCAGGCGCACGCGCTCGGCGCAACGTTCGTCCTGCTCGGATGCGAAGCCCTCGCGGGGATAGGCGGAGTCGCACTCGATGAAGGGCGTCGCCCAGAGCGCATCGTATGCCTGTGAGAGCAGGCCCCGTGCGTACGGGGATACCTCCTCGGAGAAGGCCTCCGTCGCGAGCGCCTCGCGTACGAGCCCGGTCTCCCCCGCATCGATCAGGACGATACCGTGCTTAAGCGCGGCCGTAGCACGCCGATCCGATCCGAGCAACCCCATGATGCGCGCCGCGCGCTCGATCTCTCCCCGCTCCACGAGCCTGTCGGCGACGGCATCCGCTTGGGCGGGCCAGATGCCCGCAGCCGCGGAGAGGGCGTCGGAGCAGTACAGCAGACCCCCGACCCGATCGACGCCGACGCAGGAGAAGATGCGATCGCCCGGGCCGGTCGTCGCAAGCGCGCAATCGCAGAGCGCAGCCTCGACCGCCTCCGGCCCGCAGCCTCCGGCAGCCCGCCCCAGCTCGTCCCACGTGCCCGAGCCGAGCAGCAGCGCGCAGAACCGTATGATGCGGTCCTGCTCGAACAGCGTATCGCGCAGGCTGCGTCGCGCGATCCTGCACAGCGTCTCGCCATATGCCGGATGCAGCTCCATGGGGACGCCCTCGTCGGAGGCGTGGTCTTGGAGAACCCCCACGAGCTCGGGAATCCCGCCGCTCGCATCCATGATCTCGGCGGTATGCCCGGAGGGAGCGACCTCTCCCGGACGAACCATGAGATCGGCCTTCCCGGCGCGCATGCACGCATCGAGCGCATCGAGGAGCTGCTCCGCCTCCGGACGCAGCGTGATGATGATCCGTGCGCCCTGCATGCGCAGGCGAGAGATGGACCGGACCATACGGTCGACCTCGTACTCGTCCGCCGGCGGAGCATCGTCGATGATCGCGCAGAGCCGCGCTCCCGAGCGCAGGTGCGTTCCAAGCCGCCTTGCCTCGCGGGTAAGGCGCGCGGCGGCAGCCTCCGCATCCATGCCGCCGAGTTCGACCCATGCCGTCTCGTATGGTTTGATGCGCCAGGCGATCGCCGCTGCAAGCTGCGTCTTGCCCATGCCCGGATCGGCGCAGAGGGCGATGATCTCATCCTCGGCAGCATATCCTGCAAGCGCTCCCTCGATGAATGCACGTTCGACCCCGCGGCACCGCGTCCCCCGCGGAAGCGCCAGGGCACCTCGGCTCCGCCGCGTCCTCAACCTCCCGTCGTCCATATCCGCCTCCATACACGAGTCCCAGACAGCAGGTGATCCTCGCCGCGGGATTGGTGGAATGTGGTCAAAACCCTAGCATGGGAGGATTGGGAGAAGCGAATAAATATTGATGATTCGGCTACCCGCCCTGCATACTATCGGCAAGTTTTCCGAAAGACAGCGGAAAGGATTGCATAAATGTTCTTACGCGCCAGCCATGATGGCGCTTCATGTCGTAGTATGCCGTATTCGACTATCAAGAATTTTACGTAATAGGCTGAACGAATGAGTGGCTACAACGCATTCGCCGTTGATCTGAACCCGGCGAACGGACGTGCAGGAAAGCCGATGCATACAGAAAACGGGCCGCCCCGAATCCGGGACGGCCCGAATGCTCGAAATAGCAAATGCCCCTTGTTGGTCAGCCACGTCCTGCTCTCCCACGGACTTACTCCGCAGTACCATCGGCGCTCGGGGGCTTAACTTCTGGGTTCGGAATGGGACCAGGTGTACCTCCCCTGCCATAGTGGCTGACCAACAAGGGGCATTCGGTTATCAACGGGTACCGACAATGTACCCTGAAGGCCGCACAGCGTGACGTTCGATTTTCTTCTACGATCGCAAGGTTCGAAGTATGTAGTGAAAAGAAGAGCTCGACCGATTAGTACTGCTCGACTCAACGCCTCACAGCGCTTACATCTGCAGCCTATCAACCTCGTAGTCTACAAGGGGTCTTACCGAAAGGAAAACTCATCTTGGGATGGGCTTCCCGCTTAGATGCTTTCAGCGGTTATCCCGACCGGACACAGCTACCGAGCA
>CADBJR010000014.1 GCA_902795065.1 uncultured Coriobacteriaceae bacterium | reverse complement strand
GGGCGAGAACATCCTCGGCAGCGATTTCTCCTGCACCATCCGCATCAAGGCCGGCGCAGGCGCGTTCGTCTGCGGCGAGGAGACCGCCCTCATCGAGTCGCTCGAGGGCAAGCGTGGCATGCCGCGCCTGAAGCCGCCCTTCCCGGCGCAGGCGGGCTTTTGGATGAAGCCATCCAACATCAACAACGTGGAGACCTACGCCAACGTGCCGTGGATCATCTACAACGGCGGTGCAGCGTTCGCCGCCATGGGAACCGAGAACTCCAAGGGCACCAAGGTGTTCGCGCTCTCGGGCAAGATCGCCCGCGGCGGACTGGTGGAGATTCCCATGGGCACCACCCTGCGCGAGGTCATCTTCGGCATCGGCGGAGGCATCCGCGGCGGCAAGGAGTTCAAGGCCGTCCAACTCGGCGGCCCCTCCGGCGGTTGCGTGCCTGCAGCCAAGCTCGACACCGTCATCGACTACGGCGAGCTCGCCGCCACGGGCGCCATCATGGGTTCCGGCGGCATGGTCGTCATGGACGAGAGCACCTGCATGGTGGGCATGGCCCGCTTCTTCCTCGACTTCACGGCCAAGGAGAGCTGCGGCAAGTGCGTTCCCTGCCGTATCGGCAACAAGCGCCTGCTCGAGATCCTCGACCGCATCGTGGACGGCAGGGGCGAGGAGGGCGACATCGAGAAGCTCGAGGAGCTCTGCTACGCCATCAAGGACGGCTCGCTCTGCGGCCTCGGCCAGACCTCGCCCAACCCGGTGCTCACCACCATCCGCTACTTCCGCGACGAGTTCGAGGCCCATATCCGCGACAAGCGCTGCCCGGCGGGCGAGTGCCGTGCGCTCATCTCCTACTCGATCGACAAGGACGTGTGCGTGGGCTGCACCGCCTGCGCGCGCCAGTGCCCGGCCGGCGCCATCTCGGGCGAGCGCAAGAGTCCGCACGAGATCGACCCGGCGCTCTGCATCAAATGCGGTAACTGCAGGACGGCCTGCCGCTTCGGCGCGGTCCAGGTCAGGTAGGGAAGGGGGAGACGAACCATGTCCATCACGTACACGCTCGACGGTGTGGAGGTTATCGCCGAGCCTTCCGATACCATCCTCTCGTCCGCCGCTCGCGCGGGCATCGAGATCCCCACGCTCTGCTTCGACAAGCGCACGGCCATCTACGGTGCGTGCGGCATCTGCCTCGTCGAGGTCGAGGGCGTGCCCAAGCTGCTGCGCGCCTGCTCCGCCCGCCCGCAGGAGGGCTATGTCGTCCGCACCGACACCGAGCGCGTGAACCGCGCCCGCCTCACGGCGCTGGAGCTGCTGCTCTCCGACCACACGGGTGACTGCCGCGGGCCCTGCAAGCTCAACTGCCCGGCCATGACCGACTGCCAGGAGTACGTCGGCGAGATCCGCGAGGGCCGCTATAAGGACGCGGTCTCCACGATCTACGAGGCCTTCCCGCTGCCCGCCTCCATCGGCCGCGTGTGCCCGCATCCCTGCGAGGACGCGTGCCGCCGCCAGATGGTGGAGGAGCCCATCTCCATCGCCTTCCTCAAGGCGTTCGCCGCCGATAGGATCGAGGCCGACGGCGATCCGTACGTCATCCAGTGCGAGCCCGATACGGGCAAGCGCGTCGCCATCGTGGGCGGCGGCCCCGCCGGCCTCACCGCGGCATACTTCCTGCGCCGCTACGGCCACGCGGTCACCATCTTCGACCAGCAGCCCAAGATGGGCGGCATGCTGCGCTACGGCATCCCCGAGTACCGCCTGCCCAAGGCCGTGCTCGACCGCGAGATCGAGATCATCGCCGACGCGGGCGTCGAGATGGTCAACAACGTGAAGCTCGGCCGCGACATCCAGTTCGATGCGCTGCGCGCCGAGTACGACGCCGTGCTTCTCGCGCTCGGCGCCTGGAAGTCCATGCCCATGCGCGTCCCCGGCGAGGACCTCGCGGGCGTCCACGGCGGCATCGATTTCCTCGAGCGCCTGGGCCTGGGCGAGCGTCCGGCCATCGGCAAGCGCGTCGCCGTCTGCGGCGGCGGCAACACCGCCATGGACTGCTGCCGCACCGCCGTGCGCCTCGGCGCAGAGGAGGTCTACGTCGTCTATCGCCGCACGCGCGCCGAGATGCCCGCCGCCGACATCGAGATCGAGGAGGCCGAGGAGGAGGGCGTCACCTTCAAGTTCCTCACCAACCCGATCGAGTTCTATGGCGAGAACGGCCATGTCACCGGCATGAAACTGCAGGTCATGGAGCTCGGCGAGCCCGATGCCTCCGGACGCCGCCGCCCCGTGCCCGTGGAGGGCGTCACCGAGGATATCGCCGTCGATGACGTGCTCATGGCCATCGGCCAGGGCGCCGACTGCGCGGGCGCCGTTGCGGATGAGCTGCTCACCCAGCGTGGAACCATCGCCTGCGACGAGATGACCTTCCGCACCGCGTTCGACAACGTCTTCGCAGCTGGCGACGTCACCAACAAGGGCGCCGGTATCGCCATCCAGGCAATCGCCGAGGCGCAGAAGGCGGCGCTGTGCATCAACAACTTCCTCGAGGGCGACGAGGTGCGTGCCAAGGTGCCGTACTTCGTCACGCAGGAGAAGACGCCCGAGGACTTCGAGGACGAGCCCAAGCAGAACCGCGAGAAGATGCCCGGCCTTTCTCCTGAGGAGCGCCGCGACAACTTCGATCCCATCTACTTCGGCTTCACCGAGGAGCAGGCGCGTCGCGAGGCATCGCGCTGCCTCGAGTGCGGCTGCCACGACTACTACGAGTGCCGCCTCATCCGCTACGCCAACTGGTTCGACGTGCATCCCGAGAAGTTCGCTGCCGAGACGCCGCGCGACCGCGAGGATGTTCCCGTGGTTTCCGAGGTCATCGTCCACGATCCCGACAAGTGCGTGCTCTGCGGCCTCTGCTATCGCACATGCGACCAGGTGGTGGGCAAGACCTTCCTCGGCCTCTACAACCGCGGCTTCTCCACGGTGGTGAACCCGATGGTGCCCGACGAGGCGCGCACCTTCTGCGCGAGCTGCCTGAAGTGCGTCGAGGCGTGCCCCACCGGCGCCATGCGGAGCTTCCCGGCCGTCGAGCGCAAGGCGCATATCCTGTAAGGACGGCCAACACGGATCGCAAACAGGCCCCGTCGGGTATCCGGCGGGGCCTTTTCATCACGTGGGGGAGTACCCCTTTATTGCGTTGCGCACATCACATCACGTGGGGGAGTACCCCCTTTTTTGCGCAAAGGGGACAGACCCCTTTTTTGGAGAAATGAGCTGCTTGCGTGCTACGCGACTCCGCGCACGATCAGCCCCGTGTGGAGGGGGACGCCGAAGATATCGCTGTAGAGCGCGCATTTGCAGAGGAAGAGGAAGTAGCGGTTGAGGCCGCGCCCCGAAAGCGTCTCGTAGTTGGCGAGCCCTTTGGAGATGACGAGGTCGGAGTCGCGGATGGCGGCGCGCGTCTCGTCGTTCACGCGGGAGGGCACGGTGTCGGCGACATCGTCGCCGTTGTCGATGACGGTGCAGACGGTATCGAGCCCCACCTGCACCGCATCCTCCATGGTGGCGTCGTTGGAGGCGGGCTTTCCGCGCACGATGGTCGTGATCCGCGCGTCGGGGTTGATGTTCAGGATCTCGGAGATGACCAGCTTGTCGAGCACGATCTCACCGCAGTTGTCGGTGAGATAGGCGATCGTGCGGGCTTCCCGCATGCGCAGCTCGAGCTCGGCGAGGACATCGGTGTCGAGCTCCATGTTCTCGGCGTTCCCGACGAGCTCGATCAGCTTCCCGTCATCGACCGCACCCGTCTGGCCGAAGTCGATGAAGTTGCCCGCCATGGAGAGGCGGATCGCGAACCCCAGGGGGTCGTCGCTTTGGCGGATGCGTTGGCGAAGGTGCTCCTCCATTCCGAGCACCAGCTCGTTGAAGTGGCGTTTCTCGGTGCCCAAGCCGCGCTTGATGCCGTAGGTGCGCTCCAAGAGGGTCTCCAGCTCGCGGCCTATCTCCGGAGCGGTCATCGTCTCGGAGTTGTCTGCGACGGTCCTGAGGACGCTCCGCATGTAGTCGGCCTTCGTCCGCCAAGGGGCATCGTCAGGGCTCGCGTCGATGAACTTGTCCAGGATGCAGCTCAGGCAGCGCGGGCTCAATGATGCGCTGGTGATCTCGTCAAGCGACATGGCAGGGTACCCCTTCCATCGCGGGGGATGAGTCGGATCGGGAGGCTACAGTTGGCTGGCGACGCCCTGCTCGATGCAGCGCTCCACGAGGTCGGCGGCAACCTGGGCCGTGACCTCGAAGCTCTCGAGATTCGCGCCCTTGAGCTCGCGCAGCACGTAGGTGGCCACGTCCATCTTGCCCTGCGGACGGCCCACGCCGAAGCGGATGCGCGAGAAGTCCGCCGTGCCGAGCTTGTCCTTGAGGGAGCGGAGGCCGTTGTGCGCGTTGAGGCCGCCGCCGAACTTCGCGCGCACCTCGCCCTCGGCGAGGTCGACCTCGTCGTGGATGACGAGCAGCTCGGCGGGGGAGACGCGCTCTTTGCGAAGCAGCTTCGACACCGGCCCGCCGCTCGTGTTCATGTAGTCCTGCGGCTTGACGAGGATCACCTCGCGTCCGCCGATCTTCACGCTCGCCACCAGGCAGCCGCACTCGCTCTTCCAGTAGCGCGCCCCATGGCGCTCGGCCAGCGCATCGACCGTGGCGAAGCCGGCGTTATGGCGCGTGCGCTCGTACTCGGCCCCGGGGTTGCCGAGGCCCACGACGATGCGGATGTCCTTGGGTGCGGGTGCTGCCATGGTTCGAACCTCTCGTCTGATTGCAACCGGCCCCGAATCATCGGGGCCGGTCCGTACCACGCTCGATAAGCGAAGCCACTGCTAGATGGTGGAGTTGCCGCCGAAGATGCCGGAGACCGGGCGGCTCATGAAGACGTTGTAGATGCACTCGGCGAACTCGTTGGCGATTGAGATCGTCTTGACCTTGCCGCCGGGCTTGTTGGCGTCGGGCTCGGCGATGGCGTTGGTGACGACGCACTCGGCGATCGGGGCCTCCTCGAGGCGCTGGACCGCGTTGCGCGAGAAGATGCCGTGGGTGGCGCACACGTAGATGTCGCCCGCACCCATCTTCTTGAGCTCGTTGATCGAGCCGATGAGGGTGCCGCCGGTATCGATCATGTCGTCGTTGATGATGCAGGTCTTGCCCTCGATGTCGCCGATGACGGCCATGACCTCGGCCATGTTGTGCTTGGGACGGCCCTTGTGCGCGATGGCGAGCGAGCAGCCCAGGTAGTCGGAGAGGCGCTTGGCGGCCTTGGCGCGGCCCACGTCGGGGGAGACGACGACGGTGTTGTTCCAGTCGAAGTCCTTCTTCTTGAAGTACTCGCCGAAAAGGTAGAGCGCGGTGAGGTGCGTCACGGCGATGTCGAAGAAGCCCTGGATCTGGTTCTGGTGCAGGTCGAGCGTGATCACGTGGTCGACGCCTGCGGCCTCGAGCAGGTTGGCGACGAGGCGGGCGGTGATGGGCTCGCGCGGCGCGGCCTTGCGGTCCTGGCGCGCATAGGCGTAGTGGGGGATGACCGCGGTGACCGAGCGGGCGCTCGCGCGCTTGGCGGCATCGATGATGATGAGCAGCTCCATGAGCAGGTCGTTCACGTTCTGGCCTGCCATGGACTGGATGACGAAGACATCATCGCCGCGCACGGACTCCTCGAAGCGCGCGTAGAGCTCGCCGTTGGCGAACTTCTCGAGCTTGAGGCCGCTGAGCTCGACGCCGAGGATGTCGGCGATCTCCTGTGCGAGCTGGGGGTTGCCGGAACCCGAGTAGAGTTTGAATTCGGTGGTGATGGGGAGCTCCCCCTTGAGGTCTTCGTACATTACCTGTTCTCCTTCTTATTCAAACGTTCCTTCTGCTTCTTGAGCTGCTGCATGCGCTGCGTCGCATACCCTTCGATCATCTGCTGCTCGGAGCGCTCGAGCGCGAGCGCGCCTGCGGGGACATCCTGGGTGATGCAGCTGGCGGCGCCCACGAGCGCGCCGTCGCCGATCTTGACGGGGGCGACCATCATGGTGTCGGAGCCGATGAAGACGTCGTTGCCGATGACGGTCTTGTGCTTGAACACGCCGTCGTAGTTGCAGGTGATGGAGCCGGCGCCGATGTTGACGCCCGAGCCCATGGTGGTGTCGCCGATATAGGAGAGGTGCGGCACCTTGGAGCCCTCTCCGATGGTGGAGTTCTTGATCTCCACGTGGGTGCCCACGTGCGCGCGGGCGCAGAGGTGGGTGCCGGGGCGCAGGTAGGCACGCGGGCCCACGGTGACGCCCTCGTCGATGACGGTGGAGTAGCCCACGGTCTCCTCGATGGAGCAGCCGTCGGCCACGGTGACGTCGGTGAGGCGGGTGTTGGGGCCGACGGTGCAGCCCTCGCCGATGCTCGTGGCGCCCCAGAGCATGGTCATGGGCATCAGCACCGTGTCGCGGCCGACGGAGGCCTCGGGGCCGACCCACACGAGCGCGGGATCGAGCATGGTGACGCCCTCGTCCATGAGGCGCGCGTTGATGCGATCCTGCATGACGTAGGTGGCCTGCGCGAGCTGGATGCGCGAGTTCACGCCGAGAAGCTCGTCGGGGTCCTCGGCGAGCAGCGCGGCGACGGGCTCGCCGAGCTCCTTGTAGATGCCCACCATGTCAGTGAGGTAGTACTCGCCCTGCACGTTGTCGTTGCCGATGCGGTCGATGTTGGCCGTGAGGCGGCTGCCGCAGAAGCAGTAGATGCCGGAGTTGCACTCGAGGAGCTCGTCGCGCTGCTCGGGCGTGCAGTCCTTGTGCTCGATGATGGCCTCGATGCCGCCGTCGTCACCGCGCAGTACGCGGCCGTAGCCGGTTGCGTCGTCGGGCTCGAAGGTGAGGACCGTGCAGGCGTTGCGGTTGGTGCGCGTCTCGTCGATGAGCGCGGCGATGGTCTCGGCGCGCACGAGCGGCGTGTCGCCGTAGAGGACGACCGTCGGCCCCTCGAAGGCGCCGATCGCGTCGCGCACGCAGCGGACCGCGTGGCCGGTGCCCAGGCGCTCTGCCTGCTCGACGAACTCGATGCCCTGCTCGTCGGCGAGGGCATCGCGGACCTCCTGCGCGCCGTGGCCGATGACCACGATGATGCGCTCGCAGCCAGCCTCGCGGGCGGCGTGGACGGGCCACCAGATGAGGGGCTTCTCGAGCAGCTTATGGGTTACCTTGGGATGGGCCGATTTCATGCGGGTACCCTCGCCGGCAGCGAGGATGATCGCATTGATGGGCATGTGCGCGCCTCCCGGACGTACGTGGACGGAACCTCCCGCCCTCGGACGATTGGAGTACGGTGCGGCGGCCACTTTTGATGATACCTTATCGGTCGCGGCGGGCGGCCGACAAAGCGACGCGGCTTCAATTTGCCATAGTCCCGTCGCGGCGGTGCGCTGGTCGCGCGTCTGCTACAATCGTCTCTGCACTGGGGTATCGTCCAATGGTTAGGACATCGGTTTTTGGTGCCGAGTATGAGGGTTCGAATCCTTCTACCCCAGCCACGCACGCTCCGGGCCGCCTAGCTGCGGCCCGTTTTCTTTCGCGCGGAAATCAGCAGGCAGATCGCGAGGGCGGTCGCGCATCCCGCCATGTCGATGAGGACGTCGCCGACCGCTCCCACGCGGCCGGGGACGAAGCGCTGGATCGTCTCGTCGATGCAGGGCACGGCGACGCCGATGGCGATCGCGCGCACGAGCGCCTCGCGCCCGAAGGCCCGCCAGGCGAGCACGCCGAGCACGGCGTATTCCGTGAAGTGGCCGATCTTGCGCAGCACGGTGTGGGCGAGCTCGAGGTCGTCGATGCCGAGCACCTCGATGAGCGGGCGGAGCAGCTGCAGGAGAAAGCCGCTCTCGGCCGATGAAGCATCGCCGGGCATGAGGGAGTTCGCCCAGATGAAGGCTATCCAGAGGATGAGCGCGACGAGCCTGCCGCGCCCGCGCTGCCGCGTCATCCCGCGAAGGCGGAGCAGATGGCGTCGAGGAGTAGGACGGCCAGCGTCTGCGCGTCGCTCACGGTGAAGCCGGCGCTTCCGGTCGCGGGAAGCGACAGGCGGACGACGGGCGGGTCGAGCCGCGAGCTCTCGATGGCCGCGCGGAGGCGGCGGGGGAGGGTCTCGAGGTCGTCCATCAGCACTGTCGAGGTGCGGTTGCGCTTGGCGGGGCGGTCGGAGGTGAGCACCAGGACCGCCTTCGTGCCCTTGGGGGCCACATCGGCGGAATCGATCAGGTCGAGGCCGCTTCTCTCGGTAGTGGCGCCGGCGAGGTTCCAGGCGCGCGCCGCGACGTTGCGGGCGATGGGGTCGTTGCCGGTGATCGAGATGCGGTTTGATTCGAGCACGTTGGCCGCGCGCGCGAAGCCCATGCCGCCCATCGGGTGCGGGCCGTTCGCGGGCTTGCCTGCCCAGACGTGGCGCAGGCGCTCGATGGCGTCGTAGGTCTCCTGGAAGGCCATGCCGTCGCCGAGCAGGCCGACGCTCTCCTGGAAGAGGCGGACGGCCGCCTCGGTGTGGACGCCGTAGAACCCGTCGCTCTCGCCGCACGAGAAGCCCAGGATGTTCAGGCGCTCCTGCAGCTGGCGCACATCGCGGCCATGGAAGTTGGGAAGGCGCAGGTAGAGGGTGCGGTCGCCCAGGTTGTAGCCCTCGTCGACGAGGGCGGACCAGGTCGCCGCGTCGACTGCGGTGCCCAGTGGGAGGTCGTGGTCGAGGCGGAAGCGCGCGACGCTGTTCGCGGTGGACTGACCGAACAGGCTCTCGGCGCGTTCGGCCTCGTCGATGGTGTAGCCGAGCGAGCCCAGCCGCTCCTGGATGTCCTCGACCGCTACGCCGGTCGCTCCCTCATGGATAGGGTCCATGCTTCCCTCCCGTGTTCGTCCTAGCTGCTTCGGTCGACGAAGAAATCCGCCATGGAACAGAGGATCCCGACCGCATGCGGGTCGAGGTCGGCGCCTTCGAGGCGCCCCTTGGCGCGCTCGACCAGCATCAGGGCGTATTCTCTCACATAATCGAGCGCGCCGCTCATGCGGAAGAGCTCGACCGCGCGTCCGAGCGCATCCGGGTCGGTCTCGTGCGCCGAGAGGATGCCCAGGAGCTCCACGCGCGCGGTGGGGTCGAGCGATGCGAGCGCCTTCACCGCGACGAGCGTGCGCTTGCCCTCGGTGATATCGCTCCTGAAGTCCTTGCCCTGCGCTGCCTCGTCGCCCACGAGGTTCATGAGGTCGTCCTGCAGCTGGAATGCGAGTCCCGCGTCGAGTCCGAATCCGAACAGCGCCTGCGACTGCTCCGAGGTGCCGCCTCCGATGTCGGCGCCGCACGAGAGCGGGATCGCCGCCGTGTAGTAGGCGGTCTTGCACTGCGCCATGTGGAGGTAGTCCTCCTCCGAGATGTCCCAGCGCCCGTCGCGGACCCAGCCCAGGTCGAGCGCCTGTCCCTGGAGGGTGTACTCCTCCATGGCTACGAGGTCCTCGATGAGGCCGAGGCGCACCATGGGCGCCAGGTTCATGTCGCGCATGACCGCGTCGATGACGCTCACCAGCCCCAGATCGCCCGCGTTGACGGCGAGCCCGACGCCCTCCGTGAGGTACATGCACGGATTGCCGCGGCGCGTTGTGCCCTCGTCGGCGATGTCGTCGTGGATGAGGGCTGCCGCCTGGAAGTGCTCGATCGCCGCGGCCAGGGGCAGCGCCGTCTCGCGCGCGCCGCCGACGGCCTCGCAGCCTAGCAGGCAGAGGGCGGGACGCGTGCGCTTGCCGCCCGACGAGACGAAGCGGTCGTAGGGGCGGTAGAGGTACGCGTCCAGGTCGCGCTCGATGGACGGCACGCCGAGCCTGACGCGGTCGGGGATCAGCCGCTCCTCGATGAGCGGCTTCACCTCGGCCAGATAGCCGATGAATGCGTTGGCCTGCGCCATGGGGCTACTCGCCGTATCCGTCGGGGTTGTGCGACTGCCAGTTCCAGGAGTCGCGGCACATCTCGGCGATGCCGCGCGTGGCCTCCCAGCCCATGAGCTCGCGCGCCTTGGTGCAATCGGCCCAGTTGGCGGTCACATCGCCGGGGCGGCGCGCCTCGATGACGTAGGGCAGCTCGCGGCCGCAGGCCTCGGAGAACGCCTTGATGATCTCGAGCACGCTTGTGCCGGTGCCGGTGCCGAGGTTGAAGATCTCGCAGCCGGTCCTGCCGTTCATCCACGCGAGCGCGGAGACGTGGCCCGCGGCGAGGTCGACCACGTGGATATAGTCGCGCACGCCCGTGCCGTCGGGAGTGTCGTAGTCGTTGCCGAAGACGTGGACGCAGTCGCGCTTGCCCACGGCTACCTGCGCCACGTAGGGAAGCAGGTTGTTGGGGATGCCCTTGGGATCCTCGCCGATCAGGCCGCTCTCGTGGGCGCCGATGGGGTTGAAGTAGCGCAGCAGCACGACGTTCCATTCGGGGTCGGCCGTCGCGGTGTCCATGAGGATCTGCTCGATCATCCATTTGGTCCAGCCGTAGGGGTTGGTGCAGAACTTCTTGGGGCTCTGCTCGGTGAGGGGCAGGGCATCCGGGTCGCCGTAGACGGTGGCGGAGCTCGAGAAGATGATGTCCTTGCAGCCGTAGGCGCGCATCGTGTCGATGAGGGCGATCGTGTTGCCGATGTTGTTGCCGTAGTACTCGATGGGCTTCGCGACGCTCTCGCCGACGGCCTTGAAGCCGGCGAAGTGGATCACGCGGTCGATGGGGAAGGACTCGAAAACGGCCTCGAGGGCGTCGCGGTCGGCCACGTCGGCGCGGATGAAGCTCATGCGCTCGGCCGCCTCGTCGCCCACGATCTGCGCGATTCGGTCGAGGACCTTCTCGCTGGCGTTGGAGAGGTCGTCGACGATGACGACCTGGTAGCCGCCCTCGAGCAGCTCGACGACGGTGTGGCTGCCGATGAAGCCGGCGCCGCCGGTCACGAGCACGCAGGTCTCGGAAGGGGTCTTCTCAAGCGACATGGGATTCCTTTCGGAGTGGGCCGTTATTATCAAAAAGTATACCAGCGACCTCGGACGTCACGCCCTCTGCAGAATCTTCTCCACGTAGGCGATGTACATGGTGTGCCAGTCGTCATGGTCGGCGCCGCGGTCGTAGTAGCGGCTGTAGACGGTCTCGTCCACGAAGTTGGCGTGCTCGAGCACGTCGACGTAGGCCTTGCGGCACAGGAACATGAGCGCGGACTCCTCGTAGAGCGGGGTGCCGTCGACCATGATGGGCGTGAGGCCCGTGAGCTCGGTCTTGTTCACATCGCGGCCGCTCATGGTGCCGAAGACCTTGTGGGCGTGGTGCAGCTCGGGCGGCAGGAACGCCACCGAGAAGGTGTCGCACGTGTCGAGGTACTCCTTCGTGAAGCGCGAGGCGCGCACGAAGATGGTCGATGCGGGCTTGCCCCAGAACTGGCCGATCTGGCCCCAGCCGATGGTCATGGCGTTGCAGCGCTCGGGGGAGGTTCCGGCCATCGCGAGCCCCCAGTCGCGGTCGAGCAGGTCGAAGATGCTCTGGTCGAAGTCCTTGGGGTCGACCTCGATGAATGCCAGGGCAGCTCCTTTCCTAAAGTGATGAAGCCATTATACCTTTATGTCCTCGCCCCGCCGATAGGGGGAGCCGCTCGGCATTCCCGTTGAAATGCGCGTTCGTCGTGCGTACAATCGAAATGAACCTGTTCATATCGATGGAGGGGAGGCGCCCATGCCCAAGCTTATCGAGAACCTGCGCGAGCGGCTGCTCGCCGAGACGCGCCGCACGCTGCTCGAAGAGGGCCCGTCCGCGGTCAACATCCGCGGCATCGCCCAAGCTTGCGGGGCGGCGACGGGAACCGTCTACAACTACTTCCCGTCCAAGGAGGTGCTCATCGCCAACGCGATCCTCGTCGACTGGCTCGAGCACGTCGACCGCGCCTGCTCCGCCATCGGAAGCTGCGAGGACGTCCCCTCCGGTCTCGCAGCCATCCATAGGTGCCTCGTTGATTTCGTGGGACGCTACCGGGCGACCTTCGCCGCCAGCGACTATACGCTCGCCGGCCCCACGTATGCCGAGCGCAACACGATGCTCTGCGACCAGATCGCCGAGCTTATCGACGGGCTCGCATCCCGGTTCGGACTCGCCCCCTCCGCCATCGCCGAAGCGGTCATGGCGGAGTCCCTGCTCGCCTCGGTCACGCACGACTGGCCGGAAGACGAGCTCATGAGCGTGTTGGAAAAGCTGATCTCATAGTACGAAGGAGGATCCATGAGCAGCTTCAAGGACCTGAGGATCGTCGACAACTTCTACCAGACCTCGCTGTTCTTCCCCATGCCCACGGTGATCATCAGCACGATCTCCGAGAGCGGGGAGACCAACCTCGGACCCTACAGCCTGGTGCAGCCCTACTACGTCGCCGGCCGCGACTACTACGCGATGCTGCTGAACGCGCGCAACTCGTCCAATACCGCGCAGAACATCCTGCGCACGGGCAAGTGCACCATCAACTTCATCCCCGATGACCGCAAGTACTTCAAGGAGGCCGTCAAGCTCTCCTGGCCGGGCGACACCACCGAGGAGAAGATGCCCAAGTGCAAGTTCCGCCTCGAGGAGGGCCTCATGGCCGCCGCCGATCCGAGCGCGCCGCGCCCGAAGGTCCTCACCGACGCCTTCCAGGTGATCGAGTGCACGTGGGCGAGCGACCTCGACAACGGCTTCGAGTGCAAGCCCGGCGAGCTCCACGGCTACCAGCCGCCCTACCACGACTTCAACGGCATCACCTCCGAGTTCGGCGCCACGTTCATCCTGAAGGTCGACAAGATCCTCATGAAGGAGCGCTACTACAACGCCATCATCAACGGCGTGAAGGCCGGCGACTTCCCGCGCGTGCCCGTGGACTCCCATCCCCGAGCTGCTGCAGGTGCGCGCCACCACGCTCGACTCGGTGCGCTACGCCGCCGACCGCGTGGACCCCGAGGTGCACTTCACCGACGAGGCGCTCCAGACCATCGTCAACGTGCCGCGCGTGTTCCTGCCCACCGTGCTCAAGGGCTGCGTGGCGTGGGCCGAGGAGAACGGCGTGACCGAGGTCACCGCCGAGCACATGAAGATCATCAACGACAAGCGCTTGAAGGAGAAGGGCAAATAACCTGCAATTGGGGACGGTTCCTTTTTCGCGGTTTTCCGCGAAAAAGGAACCGTCCCGAAAGCGCGGATCCCGAAAGCGCGGAAAACCGCGAAAAAGGAACCGTCCCGAAATCCGGGAAAGAGAAAGGAAGCAAGATGAAGGTCGTTCTGGCAGGAGCGTTCGGAAAGCTGGGCTCCGACATCCTGAAGGTGCTCGTCGACCGCGAGCACGAGGTTGTCGCGGCGGATATCGCCGAGCACGAGATCGAGGGCCTCGAGAAGGGCTCCTACACGTTCAGGAAGATCGACGCCACCGATCCCGCCACCCTCGCGGGCATCTGCGACGGCGCCGATGCCGTCATCACCACCATCGGCCTCACCACCGCGAGCGCCAAGGTGACCGCCTACGACATCGACTACCACGGCAACCTCAACCTCCTGAACGAGGCCAAGCGCGCCGGCGTCGGCAAGTTCGTGTACATCTCGGTCATCAAGGCCGACAAGGCCCCCGATACCGTGCCTATGGTCCACGCAAAGGCCCTCATGGAGGCCGACCTCAAGGCGAGCGGCATCCCGTACGTGATCCATCGCCCGACCGGCTACTTCTACGACATCGTCAAGGTCTTCAAACCCATGGTCGAGAGCGGCTCGGTGTCGCTGCTCGGCAAGGAGCCCGTGCACGCCAACGTGGTGGACTGCCCCGAGTTCGCGGAGTTCATCGTCGACCACATCGGCGACGAGAACGTGACCTACAGCGTGGGCGGCAAGGAGACCTGGTCCTACGAGGAGATCGCCCGCATGTGCTTCGACGCCGCGGGCAAGGAGCCGGTCATCAAGTACGCCCCTGCCTTCCTCTTCGACGTGATGGCCTGGCTGCCCAAGAACAAGAAGAACGGCAAGAGCGCCATCATCCGCTTCTCCAAGTGGACCCTCACCGAGGAGATGGTGGGCGACACCCACGTGGGCGAGCATTCGTTCCGCGACTACATCTACCAGAGCTTCAAGAAGGAGGCTTAAGACCATGTACTGGGGTTTCCTCGGCATCCTGTTTTTGATCTCGGCCGTCGGCTGTTGCTGCGGCTTCAAGAACTTCGTGTGGTTCCTCTCGATCGGCTACGGCATCTCCGTGGCGCTGCTCGGCCTCGCCTTCCTCTTCTTCGGCGTCAACCAGGCCGTCACGGTGGGCTCCTTCACCTTCGCGCAGTGCTTCCTCTTCATCATCTACGGCATCCGCCTCGGCGGCTTCCTGCTCTTCCGCGAGCTCAAGAACGCCAGCTACAAGAAGGTGCTCGATCAGGCGTCCAAGGACACCGCGGGCGATAAGCCCATGCCCATCTTCGTGAAGGTCGCCATCTGGCTCTTCGCTGCGGCGCTCTACGTGGTGCAGACCTCGCCGGTGTTCTTCCGCATCATGAACGGCGACGGCGGCGAGGTCCTGTTCCCGCTCGTCGGCGTCATCATCAGCGCGATCGGGATCGTCATCGAGGCTACCGCCGACAAGCAGAAGAGCGAGCAGAAGGCCAAGCGTCCCGACATGGTCGCCACCGAGGGCCTGTTCAAGATGGTCCGCTGCCCCAACTACTTCGGAGAGATCACTTTCTGGACCGGCGTGTTCGTGAGCGGCTTCACCACCTACCGCGGCCTCGGCCAGTGGCTCTTCGGCATCATCGGCTACGTGGCGATCTTCTACATCATGATCAACGGCGCCCAGCGCCTCGACCGCCGTCAGGAGAAGGCCAACGGCCACAAGGAGGAGTACCGCGCGTACGCCGACCACACGCCGCTCATCATCCCGTTCATCCCCGTGAGCCACATCGGCGCGTACAAGGACTAGGGGGCACGCCATGACCGTTCCGATGGCGCTGGTCGACTACATCTCCGTCTGCTGCTTCCTCATCGCCGCGATCGTGCTGCAGAGCACGCTGTACGCCGAGATGAGCAAGGGCGCGTTCGCCCTCTTCGCAGCGGGCACCATCATGGTGTTCGTGGCGGGCTTCTTCAAGGCCACGTGGAAGCTGTTCTTCGCTGCGGGCACCTGCGATTTCCAGGCGCTCAACCAGAGCTTCTTCCCCATGCAGTCGACGGGCTTTCTGCTGGCGGGCCTGGGCTGCGTCGCGCTGGCGTTCTTCAGACAGCAGGCGGATGGCAGCCGGGGTGCCCTCGCGGGTGCCGCAGCCCCCGCGGCCTTCAAGGGCACGTTCGTGTTCGTGGCCGCCATGGTCGCCGGCGTCGCCCTGATGGACTTCTCGCTCGCGAAGATCGCCCGCAGGCGCGGTGCGGCGCTGGCGGCGACGCTCTTCATCGTGTCGTTCGTCTTCGCGCCGGGGATGGGCTTTCTCTCGAGCAAGGACTTCGCGAATCCCGCGATGAACTGGATCGCCGAGGGCGTGAACGTGTGCGGCCAGGCGATCTTCCTCGTCGCGTCGATCATCCTCGCCCGCAAGGGGGCTGCCAAAGCCTAGATCTTCCCCTCGGCGATAAGCTTCAGATAGCGGTCGTTGTCGAAGCCGTGCCCATGATCGGGTGCGGCTTCGACCATCTTGCCGTACCGGAATGCGAGCAGCTTGCACGACGGCACGGGGCTCCACAGGTCCTCGGTGCCGATGGGACGCGAGCAGAACACGACGCCGTCGTCCAGCGCGTTCTCGTAGAGGGTGGGCTGGAAGGTGTTGGTATGGATGTAGAGGTACTCGCCGTCCTCGATGGCGAGGTTCAGCTTGTTCGACGGCGAGAGGTCCGCGACCAGCTGCCCGAGCACCGCGAAGCGCTCCTCGAAGGAGAGCTGCGAGCCCTTCTCGGCGATCGCCGCGTCGAGCCGCTCGTGGAGGAGCAGCGACACGCGCTCGGTGTCGGTGCAGCCCTCCTGGACCGCGCCGAAGCGGCTCGTGAGCGTCTCGTCGATGATGGTGCCGTTGTGGCAGATGCTCCACAGGCGGCCGCACGAATCGGCGAACTCGAAGGGGTGGCAGTTGGCGTAGGCGAGGGTGCCGCGCGTGGCGTTGCGGATGTGCGCGATGAGGAGCTTGGAGCAGAGGTCCCAGCTCAGAACGTATTTGAGGAGGCCCGACTCGACGGCCTGCACCGGCTCCTTGAAGAGCTCGCGCCCCTGATCGCCGTACCAGACGAGGCCCCAGCCATGCGGGTTCCACGCGCTGTCGGCGAAGAACTCCTCCAAGTAGGCATCGGGTTCTATGGGGCGTTTCGCGGAGAGCGCGAAGATCTCGCACACGGTGCGTGCTCCTTAGTCGGTACGGGGTCGATCAGTTCGAGGATAGCCCAACCGGGGTCGGGTGGGGTGCTGCGAGATGCGTGTTATTAATCCAGATATAAAAAACGGTCCCTTCCCGAGGGAAGGGACCGTGAGCGTGCGGAAGCGCGAGGCTTAGTTGGCAGCGGCGACCTTGGAGTCGATGTGCATGCCCATGCCCGCGGTGTGGGCGGAGACGTCGGAGGCCAGGTAGACCACGGCGTCGGCGACCTCCTCGGGCTTGGCGTAGCGCTTGTCCATGGCGTAGGCGCCGGCCAGGACGGCCATGGCCTCCTCATGCGACAGGTCGGGGAAGAAGTCCTTCTCGATGCGGAGCATCATGGGCGTGTCCACGGGGCCCGGGCAGATGTAGTTGACGTGCACGCCCACGGGGCCGAGCTCCATGGCGACGCACTTGGTGAGGCCGGCGACGGCGTACTTGGAGGAGACGTAGGCGCTGTTGCCCGCGGTGGGCTCGTAGGCTGCGCCGGAGGCGATGACCACGATGGCGCCGGACTGCTTCTCGATGAGCGTGGGGGCGGTGTACTTCATGGTGAGCATCACGGCGAAGGTGTTGAGCATGTAGACCTTCTCGAAGAGGTCGAGCGTCATGTCCTGGACCGGATGGGCCTTGCCCTCATAGCCGGCGTTGGGGACGACGATGTCGAAGGAGCCGAAGTCCGCCTTGACGGCCTCGACGAGGTTCTTGATGTCCTCTTCCTTGGTCATGTCGGCGACATAGCCCTTGACCCGGCCCTCGGCTGCGTCGAGGGTGGGGATGAGGGCGTCGATCTTGGCCTGGCTGGTGGAGGAGAACGCAACCTTGGCGCCCTCGCGCAGGAAGGCCTTGACGATGGCGGTGCCGATGCCGCCGGTGCCGCCGGTGACGATTGCGACCTTGTCCTGGAGATGCAGATCCATGGTGACTTCCTTTCAATTGTTTTGGAACGACCACAGCTATTGTACGGCAGCCGTCCGCATCTTGATAACGTGCAGACTGTCGAAATCTTCCGCCGTGTTTTTGTCATTATTGGCGTCTCGGCTCTGTGCGGCGGTCCCTCCCGTCGTATGGGTATAGTAGGGGGGGAAGGGAGGCTCCATGGAGACGAACGGGCGGGACAATGGGAAGCTGCTGGCAGGGGCTGCGGCCGCGACGGCTGCGCTCGTGGGGACCGCGGCGCTCGCGATCGTGCGCGTGCTCTCCCGCGTGCAGCCGCATTTCCGCTTCAACACGATGTTCGGCCACGCGTGCGTCTTCAACGTGGAGGATTCCGCGGGCAGGGCGGTGCGTATGCTGGCCGTCGACCGTTCCGTGCAGTCAGGCGCCTACCTGGGGGAGCACCGCTTCGCGCTTCCCTTCGAGTACTACCGCGCCATCGAGCGCGCCGTGATGGCGAAGGACGATGCGTGCGAGGTGCTCATGCTGGGCGGCGGCGCCTTCGCGTATCCGCGGTTCGCGCTCACCGCGCATGAGGACATGCGCATGGACGTAGTCGAGATCGATCCCGCCATCGTCGACATCGCGCGGCGCTGGTTCTTCCTCGATGAGCTCGAGCAACGGGTGGGGGAGCGGCTCGCCATCCATACGGTTGATGCGCACGGCTTCCTCGAAGCCTGCACCGCACGCTACGACGTCATCGTGAACGACCTGTTCGCGGGCTTCGAGATGGATGCGGCGCTCCTCTCCGACGAGGGTCTGGAGCTGGTGAAGGGGCATCTCGCCGAGGGTGGCATCTACGTGGTGAACGCCGTGAGCTCCCCGCTCGACTACCGCCAGCTCGCCGAGACGGGCGAGCTGCTCGAGCGGCATTTCTCCAGCGCGAAGATGGTCGAGTGCACCGACGCGGACTTCTCCGACGACGAGAACTACCTGTTCGTGTGCCTGCCGTAGGTTCTGGCAGCTAGAAGCCCCGGAACTGTCCAAATTGCCGATTATTCCGAGGTTTTTCGGTCTCGATTCCACATCGGGCTGAGACCCCATTTGCAAAGCCGCAGGTCAAAGGCCTGCGATTGAGCCCAGCTATAGCTTCGATGACGATTCGGCACCCAAATACCTCGGAATAATCGGCATTTTGGATAGAAAAGGCCTCTTCTCATGCCAAAACGTTCCCGACAGCAAACGGCCCCGCGGATGCGGGGCCGTGTTCGGTGCGATAGGGGTCGGGGCTACTCGGCGAAGTACGCCACACCGCTCTCGAAGATGGGCTGGTAGGAGGTACCGGGCACGTTCTTGTAGAGGCCCTCGCCGCTGCGTTCGCTGTGGCCCATCTTGCCCAGGATGCGGCCGTCGGGACTCGTGATGCCCTCGATGTTGAAGACCGATCCGTTGGGGTTGGTGGTGAGGTGCTCGAGCGCGCGGCCGCTGGGCGCAACGTACTGCGTGGCGACCTGGCCGTGTTGGCGCAGCTCCTTGAGCATCTCGTCGGAGCACACGAAGCGGCCCTCGCCGTGGCTGATGGCCACGTTGTAGATCTCGTTCATCGGGCACTTCGAGAGCCACGGCGAGAGGTTCGAGCTGATGGCGGTGCGGGCGAGCCTGCTCTGGTGGCGTCCGATGGTGTTGAACGTGAGGGTGGGGCAGTTCTCGTCCATGTCGCGGATGTCGCCGAACGGCACGAGGCCGAGCTTCACGAGCGCCTGGAAGCCGTTGCAGATGCCGAGCATGAGGCCGTCGCGCTCGTTGAGCAGGCGGCGCACCGCCTCGGTGACCTCGGGTGCGCGGAAGAACGCGGTGATGAACTTGGCCGATCCGTCGGGCTCGTCGCCGCCGGAGAAGCCGCCGGGCAGCATGATGATCTGGCTGTTGTCGATGGCCTTGACGAGGGCAGCGGCGCTCTCGGCGACGGCCTGCGGCGTGAGGTTGTTGATGACGAGCGTCTCGGCGACGGCGCCGGCGCGCTCGAAGGCGCGGGCGGTGTCGTACTCGCAGTTGGTTCCGGGGAAGACGGGGATGATGACGCGCGGGCGCGCGATCTTGGGTCCCACGTAGACGTGGCGCTCGATGCCCAGCTCGTCTCTGATCTCGTCCTTGAACTGATCGAGATCGAAGCAGTCAACGTGGAACTCGCGGCCCTTGCCGCGGAACGGGAAGACCGGCTCCATCTTGGCCTGCCATGCCTCGGTGAGCACCTCCATCGAGACCCGCTCGCCGCAGGCGGCGAAGACGCGGCCGTCGGTGACCATGCCGAGGTCGGCGACGGTGATGCCCTCGGGCGGTTCGGGCAGCTCGATGTATGCGGAGACCTCGGCGACGAAGCTGCCGTAGGCGGGGCAGAAGAGCGCGTCGGACGAGAACTCCTCGCGCACGTTCACGCCGAGGCGGTTTCCCACGCAGTCCTTGAAGAGGGTCTCGGCGAGGCCGCCGTAGCCCGGCGTGGAGATCGAGCGGATGCGGCCGCGGCCCAGGTCGGCGAGCGTGCTCACGTAATCGAAGACCTTGAGCAGCGACTCCGGCTCGGGGACGATGCCGTCGTCGCCGTACTCGGGCACGACTACGATGAGGCGGCTGCCGCCGTGCTTGAACTCGGGCGACAGCACGCGGTCGACCTTGCCCACGGCAGTTGCGAACGAGACGAGCGTGGGCGGCACGTCGAGATCCTCGAAGCTGCCGCTCATGGAGTCCTTGCCGCCGATGGAGCCGATGCCGAGGTCGAGCTGCGCCATGAGGGCGCCGAGGAGCGCCGCCATGGGCTTGCCCCAGCGCTCGGGCACGTCGCGCAGGCGCTCGAAGTACTCCTGGAAGGTGAGGTAGACCTTGTGGCGGTCGAAGCCGGCGGCCAGCAGCTTGGAGACGGACTCGACCACGGAGAGGTACGCGCCGAGGAACTGATCGGCCTCCATGAGGAACGGGTTGAAGCCCCAGGCCATGCCGGAGCACGTGGTGGTCTCGCCGTCGACCGGCAGCTTCGCGACCATCGCGGTCGCGGGCGTGAGCTGCGTGACGCCGCCGAACGGCATGAGCACGGTGGCAGCGCCGATCGTGGAGTCGAAGCGCTCGGAGAGGCCCTTGTTGCAGGCGACGTTGATGTCGGTCACGAGCGCGAGCATCCGGTCGTGCATGGTGTCGCCGGGCCAGTCGCGGTCGTACTCCGCGCCCTCGAGCACGTGCACGTCCTGAGCTTTCGGCGCGCCGTTGGAGGAGAGGAACGCGCGGCTCACATCGACGATCGTCTCGCCGCGCCAGGTCATGGTGAGGCGCGGCTCCTCGGTGACCTCTGCCACGACGGTGGCCTCGAGGTTCTCCTCGCGGGCGTAGGAGCAGAACTCCTCGACGTCCTCGGGCGCGAGCGCCACGGCCATGCGCTCCTGGCTTTCGGAGATGGCGAGCTCGGTGCCGTCGAGGCCCTCGTACTTCTTGGGCACGAGGTCGAGGTTCACGGCGAGGCCGTCGGCCAGCTCGCCGATCGCGACGGAGACGCCGCCGGCGCCGAAGTCGTTGCAGCGTTTGATGAGGCGGCAGGCGTCCTCGCGGCGGAAGAGGCGCTGGAGCTTGCGCTCGACGGGCGCGTTGCCCTTCTGCACCTCGGCGCCGCAGGTCTCGAGGCTCTCGAGCTTGTGTGCCTTGGAGCTGCCGGTGGCGCCGCCGATGCCGTCGCGGCCGGTGCGTCCGCCCAGAAGGACGATCTTGTCGCCGGGAGCGGGCGTCTCGCGGCGCACGTGGCTCGCGGGGGTGGCGCCCACGACGGCGCCGATTTCCATGCGCTTGGCCATGTATCCGGGGTGGTAGAGCTCGTGGACCTCTCCGGTGGCGAGGCCGATCTGGTTGCCGTAGCTGGAGTAGCCGGCTGCCGCCGTGGTCACGAGCTTGCGCTGCGGGAGCTTGCCGGGGATGGTCTCCGAGACGGGCACGAGCGGGTCGGACGCGCCGGTCACGCGCATGGCCTGGTAGACGTAGCTGCGGCCGGAGAGCGGGTCGCGGATGGCGCCGCCGATGCAGGTGGCTGCGCCGCCGAACGGCTCGATCTCAGTGGGGTGGTTGTGGGTCTCGTTCTTGAAGAGGAAGAGCCAGTCCTGGTCCTCGCCGTCGACGTCGACCGTCACCTTGACGGTGCAGGCGTTGATCTCCTCGGATTCGTCGAGGCCGGTGAGGATGCCCTTGGCCTTGAGGTACTTAGCGCCGATGGTGCCCATGTCCATGAGGGTGATGGGGCGCTCGCTGCGGCCGAGCTCCTCGCGGATGGCGAGGTAGCGGTCGAACGCCGCCTGCACGACCTCGTCGTCGATCCGCACGTTCTCGAGCACGGTGCCGAAGGTGGTGTGGCGGCAGTGGTCGGACCAGTACGTGTCGATCATCTTGATCTCGGTGATGGTGGGGCAGTGCCCCTCCTTGGAGAAGTACTGCTGGCAGAAGGTGATGTCGGCGAGGTCCATGGCCAGGCCTCGCTCCTCGATGAAGGCGGCGAGTCCGTCCTGGTCGAGGTCGAGGAAGCCGTCGAGCGTCTCCACCATGGGCGGCTCGGGGTAGTTCTGCTTGAGCGTGGCGGGCAGCTCGAGCGATGCCTCGCGCGCCTCCACGGGGTTGATGACGTAGTGCTTGACGGCCTCGACGTCCCCGTCGGTGAGCTCGCCCTCGAGCACGTACACCTTGGCGGAGCGCACGAGCGGACGCTCGCCCTGGGAGATGAGCTGGACGCACTCGCTCGCGCTGTCGGCGCGCTGGTCGAACTGGCCGGGCAGGAACTCCACCGCGAAGACGCGGGCGTCGCCCGTCTCGGGCATGTCGGCCGTGGCGATGTCGGACTGCGGCTCCGAGAAGACCGTGGGCACGCAGAGCGCGAACAGCTCGTCGTCGATGCCCTCGACGTCGTAGCGGTTGATGAGGCGCAGGCCGGTGATGCCGGCGATGCCCAGCAGGTCGCGGAGCTCGCGCTCGAGCGCCTTGGCCTCGAGGTCGAATCCGGGCTTCTTCTCGACGTAGACGCGTGAGACCATGGGGTTTCGCCTTTCTCGCGGGATGCATGCAACACTTCTATTCTACACTGTCACGTGATGGATCACACTTCGTCTCGAAGTGACGGGGGAGGAAATGACCAGCAGGAAACGCTCTGCGGCGAAACGCCAGCGCGAGGAGTTCGAAGCGGGTTTCGGCAGCTTGGACGGCCTGTTCGAGCGGGCGGAGCGCGCTCAGGAGGAGCTCGAGGCCACGCGAGAGGGGGCGTATCGGAAGAAGAGCTGCGACCGCAAGAACCGCTACGACACGAAGCTCGACGCGCAGGATGCCATCGCGCGGTCCGCCGACCGGGGCGTGCGCGGCCTCACCTGCTACAAGTGCGAGTTCTGCGGCGGCTGGCACCTCACCTCTCACGGGCGATAAGCAAAGATATATAACAAATAAGACAAAATACTTCTTGACTTTGTTATGCGTTGTAATATCATCTCAGATATTGTTATAGGACAACGTATAACAAAGGAGTTCAAGTGCCCCGTTTCGTTCTTGCGTCACATGGCCATCTCGCCGAAGGGATGAAGGACACCCTCCAGATCATCCTCGGACAGCTCGACAATGTCGAAACCCTTTGCGCCTACATCGATCCCGACGTCTCGGCTCACGATCAGGTTGAGGACCTTCTTGCCACGTTTGCTCCTGGTGAGACGGTCGTCGTGGTGACGGACATCTTCGGCGGCTCGGTGAACAACGAGTTCATGGCAGCGCTCGCCGACCACGAGTTCTTCCTCGTATGCGGCATGAACATGCCCCTGCTCATCCAGCTGCTCTCGTCTGATGAGCTGGCTGCACAGGATATCGAGGAGGCGATAGGGGAGTGCTGCGAGGCCATCCTCCTCTGCAACGATTTTGCCGCATCCGCCGAGGAAGCAGAGGATTTCTAAGATGGACGCCGCCAGCCTCTATCCCATGAACATCAACTGGCGCTATTACGAGCTCGAGGCGTTCTTCGCAGCCTGCGCCGAGCACGGCTTCTCATCCGCAGAGCTCTGGCTCTGCCCGCAGCACTTCCTCATCAATGCGCAGTACAGCGAGGATCCCGCCCGACTGCAGGCGCTCATGGGGGAGTACGGCGTGAAGCTCGCCTGCATCTGCGGGGAGCAGAACAACCCCAAGCCGAATAACATCGCCGCACGGGGAGAGCTCCTCATCGCCAACACCCGCGCCTATTTCGAGCGGGTCATCGATCTTGCAGCGCTCGTCGGTTCGCCCCTCGTGCTGGTGACTCCGGGATGGAACTACTACGACGAGCCCGTCGAAGACGCCCGCACCCGCAGCGCGTCCATGCTCGCCCATCTTGCCGACTACGCCGCCCCCCGCGGCATCACGTTGGCCCTCGAGAGCATCTGGACCGTCTCCTCTCAGGTCGCCCCCACCATCGCGGATATCGCAGCCCTCAAGGACCGCGTGAATCGAGAGAACCTCAAGCTCACGCTGGACTTCGGCGCAATGGGGAATGCGGGGGAGACCATCGGCCGGTGGTTCGATGCGTTCGGTCGGGATCTTGTGCACTGCCACTTCATCGACGGAACCCCCACCGGCCATATGCCCTGGGGCCATGGAGCGCGTGACATGGCCGCCGACCTTGCGGTCTTCGCAGCAAATGACTATGCGGGGGGTTTCTCGATGGAATACGTCCATCCCATGAGCTTCCGCGATCCCGCAATCTACATGGAAGAGACCAAGGTGCTGTTCGAGAAGTGCCTCGGTGAAATAACCCGCGCTGAAAGCGCACGTTAGAGGGAGGAACGATGATCAAGCTGCTGAGAGTGGACCATCGACTGCTGCATGGCCAGGTGGCGTTCTCGTGGTGCCATACGCTCGGTGCCAACGCCATCCTTGTCGTCTCGGATTCCGTTGCGAAGGACGAGATCCGGATGAAGACCATGCGCCTCGCGAAGCCTTCAGGCGTGAAGCTCGTCATCAAGAGCGTCGATGATTCGATTGCCGCCATCACGAGCGGCGTTACCGACAAGTACGACCTTCTCATCGTCGCGGGATGCGTTGCAGATGCTGAGCGCATCGCGCGTGCGTGCGGCATCGGCTCGCTGAACCTCGGCGGGACCGAGAAGAAGGAGGACACCACCAAGTCGCTCGGAATCGCCGTCCATCTGAACGACGACGAGCGCGAGCTCGTGCGCGGGCTCATTCGCGACGGGATCGAGGTGGAAGTCAGACAAGTCGCAAAGGACAAGAAACTCGTCATCTCCGAATCCGACCTGTAGGAATCAGCTCAACAAGAAAGGGAAAAGCAATGGCATTCCAAGCGTTTCTCATAGGGCTCATCGTGTTCATCGGCAAGGCCGACTACTTCGTCGGCACCGCCATGCTCGGTCGCCCGATCGTCCTCGGGGCTCTGGTCGGCCTCGCACTCGGCGACGCCGCAACCGGCACCATCATCGGTTTCTCACTCGAGCTCGTGTTCATGGGCATGCAGGCCATCGGCGCCTCCATTCCGCCCGATATGATCGTGGGCTCGGTGCTCGGCACCGCATTCGCCATCACCACGGGCAACGGCATCGATACCGCCGTCACCATCGCCATGCCCGCCGCCGTGCTCTCGGCGTTCATCGTGAACCTGTTCTACGGCGTTATCACGCCCATCATGGCCCGTTCCGCGGACCGTTTTGCGGAGGACGACAACGACCGCGGCATCACCATGATCTTCCTTGCCAACGGCTTCATCTTCGATGTCACCTTCGCCGTGATCGCCTTCGTGGCATTCATGTTCGGCGGCGACGCGGTCTCGGCCTTCGTGGCAGCCATTCCCGCCTGGCTCACCACCGGCATCGCCATCGCCACCGGCATCCTTCCCGCCGTCGGTTTTGCGCAGCTCATCACCATGATCGCATCCAAGGAGACCGCAGTCTTCCTGCTGCTGGGCTTCCTGCTGGCTGCCTACCTCGGCGTCCCCACCCTGGGTATCGTCTGCTTCGCCCTCGTGATCGTCGGCGTGCTGTACATGGCCCACATCTTCATTCCCAAGGATTCCCAGATCGTAGCTGCGGAGGTTGACGATGACAACGAGTTCTAATGAGAAGAAGCTTACCCAGAAAGAGCTCAACAGCATCTTCTGGCGCACCTTCACCACGAGCCACGCCTGGCACTTCGAGCGTCAGCAGCACATGGCTTTCGCATTCGCGATGATCCCCACCATCAAGAAGCTTTACGACAACCGCGAGGACCGTATCGCCGCATACAAGCGCCATCTCGAGTTCTACAACTGCCAGACCACCATGCAGCCCCTCATCGCCGGCATCTCCGCCGCCATGGAGGAGGAGAACGCAAACAACGAGGAATTCGACACCTCGTCCATCTCCTCCATGAAGGTCGCGCTCATGGGACCGCTTGCAGGCATCGGCGACTCCCTCATCGGGGGTACGCTGCGCATCATCGCCACCGGCATCGCCGCGGGCCTCTGCATGAGCGGTTCGCTCGCAGGCCCCCTGCTCTTCCTGCTCATCTACAACATTCCCACCATCGCCCTCCGCTGGCTCGGCGTGAAGTACGGCTACAGCCTCGGCGCCAACATCATCGGGAAGATCTCCGACGCCGACGTTATGCACAAGCTCACCACCGCGCTCTCCATCGTGGGACTCATGGTGATCGGCGCCATGGTGGCGACCAACGTGAGCCTCACCACGCCCATCGCGTTCGATATCAACGGCACGATGTTCTCCCTCCAGGAGACCTTCGACTCCATCTTCCCGCGTCTGCTTCCCGTGTGCGCTCTCGGTGCGCTCTACGCGCTCAACAAGAAGGGCGTGCCCGTGCTCACGCAGATCATCGGCATCATGGTCATCGGCGTCGTCGCCGGCCTGCTCGGGATCTTCGGTTAGGGGTGGAGCATGCTTGAATTCTGCCTCGACACCGGCGACCTCGAGATGGTGAAGGCCGCCAGCAAGGTTTACCCTCTGGGTTGCTACAGCATGAACCCGACCATCGCGGTCAATTGCCTCAAGGGCACGGGAAAGTCGTTCATCCAGAACGCCCGCGACATCCGCGAAGTCATCGGCGACGAGCTGCCCTTCTTCCTCGAGGCCATGGGCGATACGGCCGAAGAGCTCGTGGAGGATGCCCGCGCCATGGTCGCAGCCGTTACCGGCAACACGCTCGTGAAGATTCCCGCCTGTCCCGAGGGCTACAAGGCCATCGCCGCGCTCAAGGCCGAGGGAATCCGCACCTCGTGCACGGCGGTCTACACGTTCAACCAGGCCATGCTCGCTGCCCTTGCAGGCGCAGAGTACGTGGCAGTGTACGTGAGCAGGCTCGACCGCAACGGCGGCAACGGCATCGAGACCGTCCGCCGCATCAAGCAGGCGTTCCTCGATCACGGCATCGACTGCATCGTGAGCGCTGCCTCCATCAAGAGCGCGGGCGAAGTGGAGCGCGCCATCGAGGCTGGTGCCGACAACATCGCCCTCAACCTCGATCTTCTCGAGCAGATGGCCGTGCATCCCATGACGGCGGCAACGCTCGAGACGTTCAAATCCGACTGGGAAGGCCTGTTCGGCGTCGGCGTCCGCATCGCCAACATGGTTTCCTAAGAACCGCACATCCCCTCCAGTAAGGCCCCGTCCGCACCCCCCTGGGGACGGGGCCAACCTTTGAAGGAGGAACCTCCATGCTCGAATTCTGCCTGGTAACGTTCGACATCGATGAGATTCGAGAGGCCTCGGCGCTCTTCCCCGTTAACTGCTATGCAGACAATCCCTCGGTCGCCGCGAAGGATCTTGCGGGTGGCCGTGCGACCTTTCTCTCGCGTTCGCGTGAGATACGCGCCGCCATCGGTGACGAGGTGCCGTTCTACCTCGAGGTGCTGGGAGATACCAGCGGGGAGATGGTGGAGGATGCGCTGCGCATCGTTCGCGAGATTCCCGGCAACACGCTCGTGAAGATCCCCGCCTGCCCCGAGGGGTACAAGGCCATCCCGGACCTCAAGAATCTCGGCATCAGGGCATCGTGCACGGCGGTGTTCGATGTGAACCAGGCGCTTCTCGCCGCCGCAGCCGGGGCGGTCTGCGTCGCCGTGTATGTGAGCCGCCTCGATAAGCGCGGCGGCGACGGCATCGGCGTCGTGCGTGCCATCAGGCAGGCGTTCGACAAGCAAGGCATCGATTGCATGGTGTGCGCGGCATCGCTCAAGACCCCGGGCGATGTGGAGCGCGCGCTCATGGCAGGTGCCCAGAATGTGACCGTCGATCTCGCCATGCTCAAGTCCATGGCGTGTCAGGAAAGAGGTGTTCGCAATGCGTAGCTGGGGCTCGGTGGGCCATTACATCCAAGGGCCTGGGGTGCTCGCGGACGTGCGCCGCTATGCCGATAGGTTTGGATCAAACCATCTGTTCCTCGTCGATTCGTTCGTGCAGGGCCTGCTCGCGCCCGTTCTCTACGCGGGATACGAGGATGGCGCCTACCAGACCGTGCTCTTCGAGGGGGAGATCAGCCACCGGTCCATCGAGGAGGTTTCCGCGCGCATCGGCTCTGCTGATGCCATCATCGCCGTGGGCGGTGGGAAGGTCATCGACGTTGCCAAGATGATCGCCTCGGAGAGGCGCATCGCGCTGGTCGTGTGCCCCACCATCGCATCCACCGATGCACCCACGAGCGCCATGTCGATCCTCTATTCCGACGAGGGGGAGATGAACGAGATCGTCATCCATCGGGCCAATCCCGATCTCGTGCTCGTGGATACGAAGGTCATCTCAGCCGCCCCGCGCAGATTCCTCGTTGCGGGAATCGGGGACGCGCTCTCCACCTACTACGAGGGTCTCTCGAACGAGCGCATGGGCCACGCCAACTACGTGTGGTGCGACACCGAGCAGGGAAGGGCGACCCTTGCCGGTCGCGCGATTGCACGTGCCTGTGCCGATACGCTCTTCCGCGATGGTCCCGCAGCGCTCATCGCCTGCGACGTCAAGGCGCCGACTCCCGCTTTCGAGAACGTGGTCGAGGCCAATGTCCTGCTCTCCGGCATTGGTTTCGAGAACGCGGGGTGCTCCATAGCTCATGCTATCGGCAACGCGATCACCGCCATCCCCGAGGGAGAGCGCGCGATGCACGGAGAGCGCGTTGCGTTTGGCACGCTGTGCCTGCTCATCGCCGAAGACTATCCAGATGATGAGATCGGCCGCGTGCTCGATCTGTGCGTTGCCTGCGGGCTCCCCATCACCTTTGAGGCGCTCGGTCTCGATCCCTCGCAGGAGGATCTCGAGAAGATTGCCGAGGCGGCTCTGGCAGCGGAATCATGGTCGGCAAGCCCTGCGGACATCCATGATGTCGCCGGTGTGGTCGGCCTCATGCGCGCAGCGAACGCGCTGGGAATGTCTGCGCTCGGATAAGCCCCATAACCTCCCTATGGGGGAATATCAGGCGGGGACGGCCCCTCTTCACCGTCCCCGCCTCTGCATTGCCGTTGTTTGCGGAATCAGCCCTCGAGGATGCGGCCGTCCTGGATGGAGAAGACAAAGCTCGCACGGTCGCCGCGGAGGAGCGAACGCGAGTAGTGCACGAGGGTGCCGTCTTTGGAGCGCATGGTCTTGTTGAGCAGGAAGAGCGGCGCCCCGTTTATGCACGAGAGCAGCTTTGCCTCGTCCTCGCGTGCAATGGCCACATCGATCTTGAGCTCCTCCACGCCCACCTGGATGGCGTAGTGGTTCTCGAGTAGCTCGTAGAGGTGTACGTCCTCGTGCACGGTGTCGAGAAAGTCGGGGATGACCGAAACGGGGACGTAGACCTCGTCGATGCCGATGGGAAGGTTGTCCTCGAACATGAGCCTTTTGACGAGCTGCACCTCTTCCCTAACGTCGATGCAGAGCTTTCGCGCGAGCTTCTCGTCGGCCTCGATCAGGCACTTCTCGATGATGCGGCATGGCGTCGGACCGTTCTCGGAGAATGCGTGGTAGCCGAAATGGCTTTTCGTTCCCTTGCGGATCTCGCGCTTTGGAGCCGACACGAATGTGCCTCGCCCGCGAAGACGGTACAGGATGCCCTCATCGACGAGGTTCTGAATCGCCCTTCTCACAGTGATACGGCTCACAGAATGCTTCTCGCAGAGCTCGAGCTCTGTGGGGATCTTTTCTCCAACCGAGAGTTCTCCCGAGATGATTCTCTGTCGGATTTCATGCTCTATCTGGGCATAGAGAAGGTCGGGCTGGTTGCTCATCGCATTGCTCCAAAGGTGGCGGTCAACTACTGTTCTATGATGACATATCACAACAGCTTGGCACGGCCAACCTCATGAATCATAGGAAAAGAACGGATTTACATCGCTATCTGTGCTGCCGGTTGCCAGGAAGGTGTGCATGGGGAGAGACGGCCAGCCCACAGCATGTCACTGGTATACTGGTGGCGCCAGCTAGAACAAGGAGTACCCATGTCTGAGAACAGCACGAACCTCGATCTTCTCGCCCAGCGGCTCTGCCGAATCACAGGAGACGGGAATGTCCGTACGGCCGAGCCCCTCTCCGCGCATACGACCTTCGAGATCGGCGGTCCCGCTGCGCTCTTCGTCACACCCGGTGATGCGCAGGAGATGCGCGACTGCATCGCGCTGTGCCGCGAGGTGGAAGAACCGTTCTTCGTGCTCGGCGCCGGCTCCAACCTGCTCGTCTCCGACGACGGCTTCAAGGGCGTGATCATCGCCCTTTCGGGCATGGACGGTATCTCGGTCGATGGCTGCGAGCTGACCTGCCAGGCTGGCGCGCTGCTCAAAGATGCGAGCGAGGCGGCCTGTACGAACGGCCTCTCCGGCCTCGAGTTCGCGTGCGGTATCCCCGGCACCGTGGGCGGCGCCTGCTTCATGAACGCGGGCGCGTACGGCGGGTGCATCGCCGACGTGCTCAAGGAGGTCACGGTCCTCAACGGTGGCAGCTTCGAGACGCTGCCCGTCGGCGAGCTCGACCTCGGGTACCGCCACAGCCGCATTGCCGACGACGACATGGTCGTCGTCTCCGCCACGTTCGCACTGACCCCCGGCGACCCCTCCCAGATCCGCGCCACGATGGACGACCTCACCGAGCAGCGCACGTCCAAGCAGCCGCTCGAGCTGCCGAGCGCGGGCTCGACCTTCAAGCGTCCCGAGGGCTATTTCGCGGGCAAGCTCATCTCCGACGCAGGGCTCAAGGGCTTCCAGCTGGGCGGCGCGGCGGTCTCATCCAAGCATGCGGGTTTCGTCGTCAACATGGGCGGCGCCACGGCAGCCGATGTCTGCGCGCTTATCGCCCATGTGCAGGACGAGGTGGAGCGCCAATTCGGCGTGCGCCTCGAGCCCGAGGTCAGGATGCTGGGGTTCTAGTTTCCCACTTCACTTCGGGGGGTACCCCCTCTGTTGTGAAAGCGGGCGCGGCTACTTCTTCTTGCCCTGCTCGAGCATCTTGCGGGCCTTGTCCTGCCACTGCTCGGCGGCCTTCTCGTCGCCCTTGCTGGCGTACTGCGTGGCGAGCATCAGGGCGTAGCTCACCTTGAGCGCGTACGGCGCATCGTCGATCGCGGCCTCCATCTCGTCGATGTAGGCGTACGAGCCGTTGCCGAAGATCTCCCAGGTCTTCTCGCACTCGGCCGTGCGGTCGGTGTGGCGGTTGTAGGACTTCATCTCGTCGAGCACGTCCTTGGCGTCGTCCCACTGCTCCTGCTGCATGTAGAACTGGAAGGCCTTGAAGAGCAGGTCGTCGCGCTGCGTGCGCGACGAGCGCATGGTGAGGAGCTGGTCGAAGGAGCGCTTCGCCGCCTCGGCGTCGCCCTTGGCCATATGGGCGTTGAGGCGCAGGTACTCGCGGTTGTACGCGGGGACGAAGAACTTTGAGAGGGGCTCGTCGACCGTCTCGAGGAACTCGTCGTAGAGCTTGCTCTCGAAGAGGCTCGTCAGCTTGTTCGACACGACGGTGCGGGCGAGCTGCACCGCGACGAGGAAGACGATCGCGAAGCCGAACAGGATGACGCTGATGAGCGGCAGGGTGAAGCCGAAGATGGTCACGGGCTGGAACATGGCTCCTCCAAGTCGTGGGTCATGCGTGTGTTCACGCAGGTATCATAGCGCAATCCATCAGGCCAGCGCGAACACCATGACGGACATGCAGAGCGCGAACGCGAAGGCGTACGGGGCGATCCTGCCCAGGATCTCGCCGTCCTTGCCCGTGAGGTTGCACGAGGCGCAGCCGATGGCGATGCTCTGGGGCGAGAGCATCTTGCCCGCGCTGGTGCCGAGCGAGTTGGCCGCCGCGAGCCAGGTCGCATCGACGCCGATGGATTGCGCTGCCTGCACCTGGACGTTGCCGAACAGGACGCCGCTCGAGGTCCCCGAGCCGGTCACGAAGGTTCCGAGCGCGCCGAGCAGGGGCGCCACCAGCGGATAGAAGCTGCCGAGCGTTCCCACGAAGAACGAGGCGATGGTCGAGATCATGCCCGCGTAGCCCATGATCTTCGCGCAGCCCAGCACGCCGAGCATCGTCACGACGGTCTTGCTCATCTGCTTGCAGGTCTGCCCGAGCACCGCGAGCATCTCGGCGGGCGGGCATGACTGGATGATGCCGCCCACGATGCCGCAGAGCAGGATGAGCACGCCCGGGGTGTTGACCCAGGAGAACGTGAGCGTGGCCTCGGGGTCGCCCGCGTAGATGTTGACGGTCGACTTGAAGGTCGAGAGCGGGCCGTTGATGAAGGGCACGATCTTGCTCGTGAGCACGAGCACCGCGAAGATCAGGATGAAGGGCGACCAGGCGCGCAGCGCCTCCGAGGCGCCGATGGGCTCGTCCGCCCCGGCGACCTCCATGCGGTGCTCCTCGGGAACCTCGCGCCCCTTGAGGGAGAGCGCGAAGCCGAACGTCGCCGCGAGCGAGCAGACCGCGCCGACCACGTCGGGGAGGTCGGGCCCGATGAAGCGCGCGGCGAGCGCCTCGGGGATGGCGAACGAGGCGGCAGCCACCAGGGTGATCGGAAGGACCCCGCGCAGCGCCTTCGTCCCGCCGCCCACGAGCATCACGATGAGGATCGGGCACACGATCAGGAAGGGGAACGCCATGAGCGCCTGCGTGAATGCGAGTGCGATGGCGTCGAGGCTGGTGATGCTGGCGAGCGTGGCGGTGGGGATGCCGATCGAGCCGAACATCGTGGGGAAGCCGTTGGCGATGAGGCACGAGAGGATCGACGTCACCGGGTCGAGGCCGAGCGCCACGAGCATGCTCGCGGGGATGGCCACGGCGGTTCCGAAGCCTGCCATGCCCTCGAGGAAGTTGCCGAAGCACCAGGCGATGAGCAGCACCAGGATGCGGCGGTCGGCAGACACCGAGCACAGCATGCGCTTGATCGTCTCCATGGCGCCGGTGTGCACGGTGAGGTTGTAGGTGAACACCGCGGCGATGATGACGATGACGATGGGCCAGAGGGCCATGGCGAAGCCCTCGAGCGCCGCGGTCGCCATGTTGACGGCGGGCATGTGCCATGCCGCGAGCGCCACCACGGCGGCGATGGCGAGCGCGCCGAGGCTTGCCTGATACGCTTGGAGCTTGAGCCCGCACAGGCCGATGACCAGCCAGATGATGGGGGAGAGCGCGAGGACGAACTGTCCGAGGAGCTGTACCATGGCTTGCCTCCGGGTTCGCGAGCGGCCGCTGTACCTTCCAGTGTAGACGAAACGGGGCACGAGGGCATCCGCGCCCCGGCCGCCGTTATGAACGATGCCAAACCGAAACCGCGGGGAAACGAACGTCTGCTATGCTCTTCTCCCGAAAACGCGTTTCCGGAAGGATCCCCCATGGCTGTCGTCGACGTTCACACGCATATCTACCCCGACAAGATCGCCCAGAAGGCGACCGAGAGCGTCGGCGTGTTCTACGACATCCCCATGGAGGCGGAGCTGGGCACCACAACGTGGTCTGCTCGGTCGCCGTGAAGCCCGCCACCGTGACGTCGATCAACGACTTCATCGCCCGCTCGTGCGCGGAGGATGCGAGCCTGCTCGGCCTCGCGGCGATGCACCAGGACTTCGAGGACCCCGAGGCCGAGCTCGAGCGCGCCGCCGGCATGGGCCTGCTCGGCATGAAGCTGCATCCCGACACGCAGAAGGTCGACATGGACGACGACCGCTTCATGCGCGTCTACGAGATCTGCGAGCGACTCGGGTTGGCGGTCCTCATCCACTGCGGCGATTACCGCTACGACTATTCGCATCCCAGCCGCATGAAGCGGATCCTGCACGAGTTCCCGCAGCTCAGGGTGTGCGCCGCGCATTTCGGCGGCTGGTCGGTCCAGGATCTGGCGCTCGAGTACCTCGAGGAGGAGGGCTGCTTCCTCGACATGTCGAGCTCGATGAAGTACCTCGGCCTGCGCCGCACGCGCGAGCTCTGCGAGATCTACGGCGAGGACCGCATGATGTTCGGCTCCGACTTCCCCATGTGGAACCCCGCCTCGGAGTATGCGTTCTTCCGCTCGCTCGGCTTCTCCGAGACGGCGTACGAGAAGATGTGCTGGCACAACGCGGAGCGCTGGCTCGCAACGGATATCGCATAGGGGAGCGGAGATGGCGCAACCCTGGGAGCTCACCTGGCAGCGTCTGCCGCTCGAGGGCATGGCCAATGCCCGCGAGCTGGGCGGATTCCCCACCGCGGACGGTGGGCAGACCCTCTGGCGCCGCTTCATCCGCTCCGATGCGCTCGTTGACGCCACGCCCGCCGACGTCGAGTTCCTGCACAGCTACGGCGTGCGCGCGGTGCTCGACCTGCGCGGCCCGAAGGAGGCCCACGAACGTCCCGACGTCTCGCTCGGCGACGACGTGGTCTGCGCCAACATCTCGCCCTTCGCGGTGAACATGGCGAGCACCGACATGCAGGCAACCAAGTCGGCCGCATGGGTCTACGACACGATGTTCGAGAACCGCGACGCCTGGAAGCGGGTCTTCGAGTTCATCGCAGGGGCACCCGAGGGTTGCGTGCTCATGCACTGCTCCGTGGGCAAGGACCGCACGGGCATCCTCTCGGCGCTGCTCCTCATGCTCGCCGGCTGCGACCGCTGGGACGCACTCGCGAGCTACGTGCCCTCGCGCGTGAACATCATGCGCCTGCCGTTCTTCCGCCCCTACTGGGACAAGATCTGCTCCGACAGCGAACGCGAGCACTACGACTCCCGTCCCGAGACGCTCGGGCATTGGCTGATGCGGCTGGACGCGGAGTTCGGCGGGGACGTGCGCGCGTACCTCGCCTGGTGCGGCATCTCGGATGAGACGATCGACGCCGTGCGCACGAGGCTCGTCGGTTAGCTGCGCTTTCTCCCGAAGCACCACATAGGGGGCATCCCCGAAAAGCCCAAAACGAGAATTCCTGTGTGAGCATGGTGGAACGGGCGCTCTCGCTTCAGTTTCTTCCCACATTGTGCAATAATTCCCATGTTGTGCAAAAACGTGGGAAGGATCCCATGAAGACTGCCTATGCATCGGAAGCACCTACGTGCGCCGCGAGCACCGACCGCCGTGCGGTCCGCACGCGCGCGGCCCTGCGCGACGCCCTTGCCGCCGAGATCGAGGCGACGGGCGACCTCACGCGCGTCACGGTGACCGCCGTCACCGAGCGCGCCGATGTGACGCGCCGCACGTTCTACTCGCACTTCCGCGACATCCCCGACCTCGTGGACGCCATCGAGTCCGAGACGATCGCCGAGCTCGAACCCGTGATTGAGCGGCTCGCATCCGTCAACCTTCCCGCGCTCAAGGCCGCCATCGACGCGGCCGAGCCGTGCCCCGGCTCCGCCGAGCTGCTCGCTTTCTTCAAGGAACGCGGCAGCTATCTCGCTCCGCTCATGGGGGAGGGCGGCGACCCCGGCTTCGTGCGGCGCATCAACGCCATGGCGCGCGAGACCATCACCTCGCGCGCCATGCACGGCATGGACGCGCGCGCCATCCCCTTCCTCGACTACTACCTCTCGTTCGCCATCTCCGCAGAGGCGGGCGTCCTCGTGCGCTGGCTCACCGGCGGCATGCACGAGAGCATCGGCACCATGGCGCGCCTCATGACCGCGCTCATGTTCGTACGCCCCGGCGACCTCTACGGCACCCCCATCGACCTCGACATCACGCGCTTCGCGCTCTCGATGCTGCATTCATAAGGAGAAGACCATGACTGAAACCGCTGCCATCGAACTCATCCAGGACGGAGCAGAGCTCATGCCCGCAAAGAAGGCCGACGTCTCCGGCCGCCATCTGCGCCTCGGCATCGACGTGGGCTCCACCACGGTCAAGCTCGCCGTCATCGACGAGGGCAACAACCTCGTCTACGCCAACTACGAGCGCCACCACACCGACGTCCGCGCCACCGCCAAGGAGCTCTTCGCCCGCGCGGAGAAGGCCATCGGCGACACCCCGATGCGCGTCTCGATCACCGGCTCGGGCGGCATGCTGCTCGCCAAGTGGCTCGACCTCGAGTTCGTGCAGGAGGTCATCGCCTCCAAGCGCGCGGTCGAGACGCTCATCCCGCAGACCGACGTCGCCATCGAGCTGGGCGGCGAGGATGCCAAGATCATCTACTTCGACAACGGCATCGAGCAGCGCATGAACGGCACCTGCGCCGGCGGCACGGGCGCCTTCATCGACCAGATGGCGTCGCTGCTTAAGACCGACGCGCCCGGCCTCAACGAGCTCGCCAAGGGCATGGAGCGCATCCACCCGATCGCGAGCCGCTGCGGCGTCTTCGCGAAGTCCGACGTGCAGCCGCTCCTCAACGAGGGCGCCCGCCCCGAGGACATCGCCGCCTCGATCTTCCAGGCCGTCGCCAACCAGACCGTCTCCGGCCTCGCCTGCGGACATCCCATCCGCGGCTACGTGGCCTTCCTCGGCGGTCCGCTCCAGTACCTCTCCGAGCTGCGCAAGCGCTTCTACATCACGCTCGGCCTCGACGAGGAGCACCGCATCGTGCCCGAGAACGCCCACCTGTTCGTGGCGACGGGCGCCGCGCTCGCCGGCGAGTCCGACAAGCACATCACGTTCGCCGAGGCCATCGGGCTGCTCGAGAACCTCGCCGACGTCCAGGGCTCCGAGGTCCCGCGCCTGGCGCCGCTCTTCGCCGACGAGGCCGCGCTCGAGGAGTTCCGCACGCGCCATGCGCAGCAGGTCGTGCCCAAGGGCGACATCGCGACCTACTCCGGCCGCGTGTTCATCGGCATCGACGCCGGCTCCACCACGATGAAGGCCGCCGTCGTGGGCGAGGACGGCGAGCTCCTCTACACCTGGTACGACAACAACAACGGCGACGTGCTCGGTACCGCGAAGACCATCATGAACGACATCTACGCGAAGCTGCCCGAGGGCTGCACCATCGGCCACGTCACCACCACCGGCTACGGCGAGGCCCTGCTCATCCAGGCGCTGCGCGCCGACTCCGGCGAGATCGAGACCGTCGCGCACCTGCGCGGCGCCAAGGCGTTCGTGCCCGACGTCAACTTCATCCTCGACATCGGCGGCCAGGACATGAAGTGCCTCCAGGTGAAGGACGGCGTCATCGAGCACATCATGCTCAACGAGGCCTGCTCCTCGGGCTGCGGCTCCTTCATCGCGAGCTTCGCCGACTCCATGAACATGACGGTCCAGGAGTTCGCGAAGGTGGCCCTCACCGCCGAGCAGCCCGTCGACCTCGGCAGCCGCTGCACGGTCTTCATGAACTCGCGCGTCAAGCAGGCCCAGAAGGAAGGCGCCACGATCGGCGACGTCGCCGCGGGCCTGTCCTATTCGGTCATCAAGAACGCCCTGTTCAAGGTCATCAAGCTGCGCGACTTCGACGAGATCGGCCAGTGGTGCGTGGTGCAGGGCGGCACCTTCATGAGCGACGCCACGCTGCGCGCCTTCGAGCTGCTCACGGGCAAGGACGTCATCCGTCCCGACATCGCGGGCACCATGGGCGCCTACGGTGCGGCCCTGCTCGCCCGCGACCGCGCCGGCGCCGACGGCGTCTCCGGCGTGCTCTCGGCCGAGGCGCTCAACGCCCTCACCGTCAAGCTCACCAACGTCCACTGCGGGCGCTGCGAGAACAACTGCCTGCTCACGATCAACGACTTCGGCGAGGGGCGCCGCTTCATCACCGGCAACCGCTGCGAGAAGGGCGCGGGCCGCACGCGCGACAAGAACGCGCTCAAGGCGCCGAACCTCTTCAAGTACAAGAACGACCTCATCTTCAACCGCGAGGTCCTGCCCGCCGACGAGGCCCCGCGCGGCACCGTGGGCATCCCGCGCGCGCTCAACATGTACGAGAACTACCCGTTCTGGCATGCGTTCTTCACCAAGCTGGGCTTCTCGGTCGTCGTGAGCGACCAGACGAGCGGCAAGACCTACGACGCCGGCATCGAGTCCATGCCCTCCGAGAGCGTGTGCTACCCGGCCAAGCTCTCCCACGGCCACATCATGAACCTGCTGGCCAAGGACCCCGACTTCATCTGGATGCCCTGCATCCGCTGGGAGCGCCAGGAGGACGGCGGCGCCACCAACCACTACAACTGCCCGATCGTCATGAGCTACCCGCAGGCGCTCGGCCTGAACGTCGACGAGCTGGCCAACAAGAAGATCCAGTTCATGGATCCCTTCATCCCGTACGACAAGAAGAACGAGCTGAAGCGCAGGCTCTACGAGCTCGTCTCGGTCCAGCGCGAGAAGGACGCCGCGGAGGGCCGCGGCCGCTTCAAGGGCGCCCACATCACGCGCGCCGAGATCGACGAGGCCGTCAACTACGCGTGGGAGGCAGACCTCAAGTTCAAGGGCGACATGCACCGCGCCGGCGACGAGGCGCTCGCCTGGATCGAGGAGCATGATGCGCACGGCATCGTGCTCGCCGGCCGTCCGTATCACAACGATCCCGAGATCAACCACGCCATCCCCGAGCTTGTGAACTCCTTCGGCTTCGCGGTGCTCACCGAGGACTCCGTGGCCCACAAGATGACGCCCGAGCGCCCGATCCGCGTCGTCGACCAGTGGATGTTCCACTCGCGCCTCTACCGTGCGGCCCGCTTCGTCGCGCAGCGCCACGACCTCGACCTCATCCAGCTCTTCTCGTTCGGCTGCGGCCTCGACGCCCTCACCACCGACGAGGTGCAGGAGATCCTCGAGAAGTCCGGCAAGATCTACACCGTGCTCAAGATCGACCAGGTCTCCAATCTCGGCGCCGCGCGCATCCGCATCCGCTCGCTCATGGCCGCCCTCAAGGAGCAGCGCGAGGAGCTCGAGCGCGCCACCGCCGCCGGCGAGATCGGCGAGGTCGCGCCGCAGGGCATCCTCACGGCCGACGGCACGCCCGAGGAGCAGCGCGACACCGACCTCGGCACGCGCGTGCCCATCTACCGCAAGGCGGCGAGCGCGGCCTTCGAGAAGGTGCGCTACACCAAGGAGATGAACGACGCGGGCTACACGATCCTCGCGCCGCAGATGGCACCCATCCACTTCGACCTCGTGAAGGAGATCCTCCAGAGCGAGGGCTACAACGTGGTGCTGCTGCCCTCCGTCGACCAGGGCGCTGTCGAGGCGGGCCTCAAGTACGTCAACAACGACATCTGCTACCCGTCGATCCTCGTCACGGGCCAGATCATGGAGGCCATCGAGAGCGGCAAGTACGATCTCTCACGCACGGCCTGCCTCATCTCCCAGACGGGCGGCGGCTGCCGCGCCACCAACTACATCGCGCTCATCCGCAAGGCGCTCAAGGACGCCGGCCATCCCGAGATCCCCGTCATCTCGGTCTCCGTGGCGAGCGGCCTCGACGAAGATAACCCGGGCTTCACGCTCATGAGGGGATCGCTGCTCATCAAGGTGATCCAGGCGCTGCTCTACGGCGACCTCATCATGCAGCTGCTCTACCGCACGCGTCCCTATGAGACCGTGCCCGGCACCGCCGACGCGCTCTACGAGGAGCTCATGGCCGAGGGCCGCGAGCTCATGCGCGGCAAGGTCTCCAACAAGGCCTTCTACCGCCTCTGCCAGCGCACGGTCGACGCCTACGAGGCGCTGCCGCTCGAGAACGACCGCTCCAAGCCGCGCGTGGGCGTCGTGGGCGAGATCCTCGTGAAGTTCCACCCCACGGCCAACAACGAGGTCGTCAGGGTCATCGAGGGCGAGGGCTGCGAGGCCAATGTGCCCGGCCTCGTGGACTTCTTCCTGTTCGGCATGACCAACGCGATCAACATGAAGGACGAGCTCGGCACTAAGGCCACGAGCCGCCTCACGCACCGCGCCGGCATCGCGCTCATCGAGCAGTTCCGCAAGCCCATCAACAAGATGCTCGCGGCCTCGACGCGCTTCGAGCCCTATCCCGACATCTACAAGCTCGGCGCCAAGGCCGAGGAGGTCTTCTCGCTCTGCAACACCATGGGCGAGGGCTGGCTGCTCACGGCCGAGATGGTCGAGCTCATCGAGACCGGCACGCCTAACATCGTGTGCGCATCGCCGTTCGCGTGCCTGCCCAACCACGTCGTGGGAAAGTCGGTCATCAAGCGCCTGCGCCAGATGCATCCTGAAAGCAACATCGTGGCCGTCGACTACGATCCTGGCGCCTCCGAGGTCAACCAGCTCAACCGCATCAAGCTGATGATCAGCGTGGCGCGCGAGAACTGGCGCGAGGGCCATGGCGAGTTCAAGCTCATCGACGTGGAGGACCCGGGCAAGTCCGGCAGGCCCATCTCGACGGGCGAGTACGGTCCGATCCACCTCACGGCCGACCAGATCGCCAAGATCGAGGAGGCCAAGGAACGCGCCGGCGTGAGGTAAAACGATTTTCAGGGAATGAGAGGAACGGGAATGATCAAGCTCATCGCAACCGATATGGACGGAACCCTGCTCGACGAGAACTCCCAGGTGCCCGAGGAGACGTTCGAGCTCATCCACGCCCTCACCGAGAAGGGCATCCACTTCTGCGCCAGCTCGGGACGCCGCTACGACGAGCTCTGCGCCATGTTCCAGCCTGTGAAGGACGAGATGGACTTCGTCGCCTGCAACGGCACGCAGGTCTACGCCGACGGCCGCATGCTCGACCGCGAGGTCTTCTCCACCCACTCGGTGCAGCGCCTCTTCGAGATGTGCGAGACGTTCAGCTGCCTGCACCTCACGCTCTACGATCGCACGCGCACCTTCGTCTTCGATGACATGAAGGTGTTCCCGCGCCACTTCAGGACCATGTTCCCCGAGCAGGTGCGCCTCTACGATCCGCCCGATCCCAGCATCAACATCATCCGCGGCAACGTGTACTGCGACACCGCCGACTACACCCTCGACATGACGATCGTGCTCACGCGCGAGCTGGGCGAGCGCCTCTCGTTCATGCCGTCCGACTCCCACTGGATCGACGTGGCGCCGCACGGCGTGTCGAAGGCGTCGGGCATCAAGCAGGTGCTGCGCTACCGCGGCATCAAGCCCGAGGATGCAGCGCACTTCGGCGACTCGATGAACGACTACGATATCCTGCGCTTCGTGGGCCATCCCTATGTCATGGGCAACGGCAGCTACGCCGTGAAGCAGATCACCCAGCATGTCATCGGGACGAACGCCGAGCACGCGGTCCAGAAGACGTTGAGGGAGATTCTCGAGAGCCTGTAGAAGGTTCTTCCAAAAAAGATCGAATGGGCTAGAATGGCCTATGCCGTCGTGTCCGTAAGAAGGAGTAAGTCACATGTCCGATGTCCTCGAGCGATTCCTGCGCTACGTGCAGGTCGATTCCCAGTCCAACCCCGCCAACGAGGAGCAGGTGCCCTCGAGTCCCTGCGAGCACGAGATGGCGCGGATGCTGGGTGAGGAGCTCGTCGAGCTCGGCTGCACGGACGTCGTCGTCGACGAGCACGCCTACGTCACGGCGACCTTCGCCGCGTCCGCCGGCGCGGAGGATGCGCCCGCGCTCATGCTCTGCGCGCACATGGACTCCGCTTCCGACGCGCCCGCATCGGGTATCAAGCCCCACATCGTCCACTACGAGGGCGGCGAGCTCTTCTCGGGCTACTACACCGACGGCGACCGCATCGTCTCCACGCCCGAAACCGTTCCCGACCTCGTGATGTTCGTCGGCCAGGACATCGTGGTGACCGACGGCACCACCCTGCTGTCCGCCGACGACAAGGCCGGCATCGCCGAGATCTGTGCGCTGCTCAAGCGCCTCAAGGACAACCCCGCGCTGCCGCACCCCACCATCAAGGTGGCCTTCGTGCCCGATGAGGAGATCGGCCACGGTGCTGCGCTTCTCGACCTGGAGAAGCTCGGGGCCACGTACGGCTACACCGTCGACGGCCACACGCTCGGCGGCATCAACTTCGAGTGCTTCTCCGCGAGCATGGCGACCGTCACGATCGAGGGCATCATGGTGCACCCCGGCTCCGCCAAGGGCATCATGATCAACGCCGTCACGCTTGCGGGCGAGTTCCTCTCCCAGATCCCCGCCGACGAGCGCCCCGAGAACACCGAGGGCCGCGAGGGCTTCTACCATCCCATGGAGATCAAGGGCGCCGGTTTCAAGACCGTCTTCTCGCTCATCCTGCGCGACTTCGACTCCGACGTGCTGGTGCAGCGCGAGCAGAAGCTGCGCGACATCGCCGCCTCCATGAACGAGAAGTACGGCGCGGGCACCGTCACGGTGGCCATCCGCGAGCAGTACCGCAACATGGCCGAGCATTTCGAGGGCCTCGAGTTCATGATCGACTACGCGTGCGACGCGAACAGGGAAGTGGGCATCCATCCGTTCATCGAGCCCATCCGCGGCGGCACCGACGGCGCGCAGCTTACGTTCCGCGGGCTGCCCTGTCCCAACCTCGCGACGGGCGCCTACAACCTGCATTCCATCCGCGAGTTCATCCCGGTGCCCAGCCTCGAGATCACGGTCGACATGCTCGAGCATCTCGTCGCGAAGTTCGCCGCGCGCAAGAACTAGCAGGTCATACCGCTCACAACCCCAAATAGAACGCTCGTGGATTGCCCCTGCCGCTGGCGCCTGCAGAGGCGCCTTCCGCCATCATGTCAAGTTTTGACCATTGGTTGAAAGGTAGGGTTTTCACTAGGTGATTGTTTCGTTTTTTTAGCGTGCCGCTGCTTCGGGGAGGGGGATGGTGCTCGTGAACCATTACGCGCTCATGGTCGTCGCCATCGTGATCCCCGTCCTCGCGGCACTGATCGAGACCATGGGCGGCGTGGGCATCGCCGAGCGCCATCACAGCCATCACGACACCTACGTCGTCGAGACGTCCTTCTCGCGCGCCCTCGTCATCGCGATGTTCTTCATGGGCATCGTGGGCATCGTCCTGTCGTGGCTCTGCACGATGGGCGTCTTCATCGCGAGCCCGCTCGTGGTCATCACGTTCTTCGTCGCCTTCCTCGTGGTCATGTTTGCGATGTGGATCTGCATGCGCCGCTACCGCGTGGCCACCTATGAGGAGTACATGGACATCACGCCGTTCGTCGGCGGCAACATCCACGTGGTCTACCGCGATATCGAGCGCATGGAGTGGTTCGGGCCGCGCTCGGGCACCGGGTACCGCAACCTCAGGGTCTACGTCGACGGGCGTTCCGTGGGCATGCTCTGGGGCATCCTCGACCTCGAGCAGATCCTCATGCGCGTCGACCGCTACGACGTGCTGGGCCGCGGTTCGACCTCGTAGCGGGTTTGCGGAACGGTAAAAAGGTAAAAAGGGACGGGTACAATTTGCCATCTTGCAGAAGATGGCAAATTGTACCCGTCCCTTTTTACCGTTGACATTGGGAATGCGAAGCGCCCCGCAGATGCGGGTCGCCGTCGTGATGCGATACCTTGCCGCGCGGGCTTAGGGCTGGAAGCCGCGGCGCGCCTTGGTGAGGTTGTAGAAGTGGTCGCCGATACGCTCGGCATCGGAGATGAGGCCGATGTAGTGCGCGCCCACCTCGGGCGTGCAGATGCCGTTGGCGACGCGTCCCACGTGGTTCTGCGCCATCTGGTCGGTGATGAGGTCGATGGCCGCCTCGGCCGCCTTGGCGCTGTCGTAGGACTCCTGGTCCTTCATGATGTAGGCGTGGATGACGTGCGTGTAGAGCTTGTCGATGAAGTCCTCGAGCATCGCGATCTCGCTCTGCGCCTCGGGCGAGAAGGTGTTCTCCTCCTCGGCGAGCTTCTGGGCATACTCGACGATGTTGGTGGCGTAGTCGCCCACGCGCTCGAGGTCGGAGATGGAGTGGAGGGCGTGGGAGAGGTAGTCTCGGTCGTGCTCGGAGAGCTGCTCGCCGAAGAGCCTGGCCATATAGCGCGACAGCTCCTGGTTGAGGTAGTCGAGCTCGGCCTCGTTGCGGTCGAACTCCTCCTTCCGTGAGAAGTCCAGCGTGCGTGCGCACTCGAGGGCGATGCGCGCGTTGCTGATGGCGATCTCGGCCATGTTGACGATCTCGTTGCGCGTCTGCTGCACGGCGATGGGCGGGGTGGCGAGCAGCGCCTCGCTGATGAAGTAGGGGTGCAGCTGGGGCGCCTGGTCTTCGGACGCGATCTCGGGAGCATCGGGGACGACCTTCATCGCGAGCTTGACGATCGCCTCGGTCAGCGGCAGGGCGATGATGACCTTGCCGATGTTGTAGGCGGTGTGGAACATGGCGAGCTGGATCTGCGGCGCGCCGGGGAACATGGCCTCGAACGGCGTGCCGATGCCGAGGTTGCCGCCCGAGACCATGCTGAGGGCGACGTCGAGCAGCAGGAAGACGATGGCGCCGCCGATGTTGAACGTGAGGTTGATGACCGGGGCGCGCCGTGCGTTGGTGGTGCCCGCCATGCTCGCGAGCAGCGAGACGATGCAGGCGCCGATGTTGGAACCCATGGTGATGTAGACGCCCTGGGAGAACGTGATGAGGCCCGCGACGATCATCGTGATGGCGACCGAGGTCATGACCGAGGAGCTCTCGATGATGGCCGTGAGGATGGCGCCGATGGCCACGAGCAGGAAGGGGTTCTTGATGCTGGCGAGGAACGCGTGGACGGGCTCGTAGTCGGCGAAGCTCTCCATGGAGCCGCCCATGAGCTCGAGGCCGACGAAGAGCATACCGAAGCCGGTCAGGATGCCGCCGACGGTCTTGGCGCGGTCGGATTTGCCGAAGGTGGTGGTGAAGGCGCCGATGCCGGCCAGGCCCGAGAAGATGGCGGTGGTGGAGAGCCCGCCGCCGCCCGACATGCCCCAGGCGACGATCTGGCCGGTGACCGTGGTACCGATGTTGGCGCCGAAGATGACCGTAGCCGCCTGCACGAGCGACATGATGCCGGCGTTCAAGAAGCCGATGACGATGACCGTCGTGGCGCCCGAGCTCTGGATGGCCGCGGCGGTGAGGGTGCCGATCCCCACGCCGAGCAGCTTGCTCTTGGAGGCGCCGGCGAACAGCTGGCGGAGTTTGCTCGAGCCGGCGGTCTCAAGGTTGCGGCTCAGCATGGAGCATGCGACGAGGAAGATACCGATGCCGGCGAGAAGGCCGAGGATGGCGGTGAGGATCTGTACCTGTGTCATGGCGGATTTCTCCTTTTGGCGAGAAAACGGCAACCTAATAGTACGCGAAACCGACTTACTCATGGGCGTCGTATATCACGACAGGACGCTGGTGCGTCGTAATCGGTACGGCTGCCGACCGCCGTCGACGCCCATCTGCCGCCGTCGTACAATTACCTGCGACGACGGGGTTTTCGTGGAAGAGGCATCCATGACGATATGGGAGATGTGGGAACGGTTCACGCTCTGGGTTTCGGACCTCTCGCTGGGCTCGATCCTCCTGAGGATGGTCCTCGCGGTTGCCGTGGGCGTGCTGATCGGCGCCGACCGCCGCGACAAGAACAAGGGCGCGGGCGTGCGCACCCATGCCATGGTGTGCATGGGCGCCGCGATGACGATGATCATCAGCCAGTACATCAGTGTGCGCTTCCCCGAGATGCAGGGCGATGTGTTCCGCCTGGGCGCCTCTGTTGTGAGCGGCATCGGCTTCCTCGGCGCCGGCACCATCATCGTGGGCGACCGCAACAGGATCCACGGCCTCACCACGGCCGCTGGCCTCTGGACCTGCGCCTGCATCGGCCTCGCCGCCGGCGCCGGCTTCATCGAGGGCACCCTCGTGGCCATGCTCGCCGCCTATCTCATCCTGCACAACCTCACCGCGCTCGACGTCAGGCTCCGCAAGCAGTCGCGCGTCTTCGACCTCTACATCGAATTCGTCGATATCGAAGCCGTCCACGATTTCCTCCACGAGCTGAATGTGCGGGGAATCAAGTACAGCGAGCTGGTCACCCAGGAGAACCCCATCTCGGGCGAGGGCGTCGTCTCCACGTTGAGCGTGGAGCTCCACAGCTACAACGAGAAGAAGACGTTCCTGCGGAACATGAAGGAGTACGAGGGCATCACGTACTTCGAGCTCGCGTAGGCGCGTTTTCCGGCTGTTCGTGCGCGGAAAACCTGCTGACGTATCAAAAACTGCGCCCTGCGCATGGCCACGTGCATAAAAGTTGCATTTTTGTGGTCGAATAGCCATTTCCATGCATATACCGGCTTGACGAAGCACCTGTTGCCGGAATCGTGATACGCCAGCAGGTTTTTGCGCAGCGGAGAGACCCCGGCGATGGGCTGGATCGTCAAATCGGCTTTTGCGCGTGCCATAATCAAGGGGTGGAAAGGGGCGGCTATGGAAAAGATCGAACTGTCCGAGGGCTGGAGCTTCTGGAGGAATCCCGATGGTAGCGGCGAGGCGCAGCTCGTGCGCGTGCCGCACGATGCGATGCTCTCCGAGCCGCGCACTCCCGATGCGCCCACCGGCAGCGCTGGCTCGTACTTCCCCGGGGGTATCTACCGCTACGAGCGCACGATCGAGGTCCCACCCGCATGGGAGGGCTGCACGCTCATCCTCGGGTTCGAGGGCGTCTACCGCAACGCGACGGTGCTCGTCGACGGCGAGGAGCGCGCGTTCCACGCGTACGGCTACACGGGCTTCACCGTCGAGGTCTGCGCATGCGCGCAGGCGGGCGACGTCCACACCCTCGCCGTGATCGCCGACAACTCCGCCCAGCCCAACTCGCGCTGGTACTCCGGCTCGGGCATCTACCGGCCCGTCTGGCTCAACGTGCTGCCGCCGCGCCGCATCGCGCTCGACGGCGTGCGCGTGACCACGCTCTCCGCAGATCCCGCATGCGTGCTGGTGGAGACCGTCGCGGACGAGGGGGCGGTCAAGGTCGAGGTCGTCCGCGCGGGTGCCGTGGTCGCGTGTGGCGAGGGCGTCTCCTGCACGCTCGAGATTCCCGACGCCGCGCTCTGGTCGGCCGATGAGCCCAACCTCTACGAGGCGCACGTCGCACTGCTTGGCGAAGACGGCACCGTGCTCGACGAGCGGACCGTGCGCTTCGGCATCCGCACGCTTTCCTGGGGCGCCGACGGCCTGTTCGTCAACGGCGAGAGCGTCAAGCTGCGCGGCGGCTGCGTCCACCACGACAACGGCATCCTCGGCGCGGTCGATCTGCGCGAGGCGAGCTACCGCAAGGTCGCCCTGCTCAAGCGCTGGGGCTTCAACGCGATCCGCTCGTCGCACAACCCCATCTCCGAGAGCATGCTCGACGCCTGCGACGAGCTGGGCATGTACGTGATGGACGAGTTCGCCGACATGTGGTTCACCCACAAGAACCCCTATGACTACGCGCTCGATTTCGAGGCCTGCCATGAGGCGGACCTCGCCGCCATGGTGGCCAAGGACATCAACCGCCCGTCCGTCATCATGTACTCCATCGGCAACGAGAACTCCGAGCCCGGCACCGAGCGCGGCGTCGAGACCGCGGAGAAGCTCGCGAACATCGTGCGCGCGCTCGACTCCACGCGCCCCGTGACGGCCGGCGTCAACCTCACGATCCTGTTCTCCACCACGCTCGGTATGGACTCGTTCAACGCCGACGGCGAGAAGGAGGAGAACCAGCCCACGGGCAGCGCCCTCTACAACTTCTACGTGGCAAAGCTCGGTTCGATCATGAACCTCATCTCGCGCCTTCCCATGGTGGGCCTGGCCAACGAGCCGTTCTTCCAGAAGCTCGATATCTGCGGATACAACTACGCGACCATCCGTTACGCCCATGACCTGCGCAAGCATCCCGATCGCCTGTTCGTGGGCTCGGAGACCATGTGCTACGACATCGCCAAGAACTGGCGCATGGTGGAGAAGCACCCGCGCCTGCTGGGCGACTTCATGTGGACCGCCCTCGACTATCTGGGCGAGGTGAGCCTCGCCGGTTGGTCGGAGGACCCCGAGCCCATGATCAAGCCGTTTCCGTGGATCTGCGCCGACAGCGGTGCGCTCGACCTGATCGGCAACCCCAACGGCGAGGCCGCGATGGCCGCCGTGACCTGGGATGCGCCCGCGGCGTCGGGCGGCCCGCTCATCTACGTGCGCCCCTGCAACCTGCCGAATCTCGTGAAGGCTCCCTGGCGCGGCACCAACTCTGCGCCCAGCTGGACGTGGCTCGGCTGCGAGGGCGTCAAGACGACCGTCGAGGTCTACACCAAGGCGCCCATCGTCAAGCTCTACCAGGACGGGCGTCATATCTGGACCAAGCGCACGCATGACAACCACGCCGACTTCACGGTGACGTACCGTCCCGGCACGCTGCGCGCGCTCGCCTGCACGAGCGACGGCCGCGAGCTGTCCCGCGCCGAGCTCGAAACGGCCGAGGGGCAGCTGGGGCTCTTCCTTGCGCGAGAGGGCTCGGGTGAGCTGCATCCGGGCGACATCGTCTTCGTCGACGCGGTGCTCGGCCGCGGCGGCGTGCCCGAGGGCAACGCCGACCGCCCGGTCATGGTGGAGGTCGAGGGCGGCGAGCTGCTGGCCTTCGGCAGCGCGGCGCAGAAGAGCGCGCTCTCGTATATGCGCGGCATCTACCCCACGCGCCATGGTCGCGCGCTCGCGGTCGTGCGCGTGGAGCAGCCCGGAGCCTGCGTCATCCGCGCGACAGCGGAGACGGGCCTCGAGTCGGAGCTCGCCCTGTAAGGAACACGATTCTGTCAAAGGGACAGGTTATTTGACAGGTTTCTGTCAAAGGGACAGGTTATTTGACAGGTTTTCGGGAAAGGTGGGAGCTGCATGGACGACCTGGTCATCTGCACGGGCATGAGCGTGCTCGACATCCCGGTGCGCGGGCTCGAGGGCATCGATCCCGCCCACGAGCACAGCCGCGTCAAGCGCGTGGGCATGAACCTCGGAGGCGACGCCGTGAACGAGGCCGTGGTGCTCACCAAGCTGGGCGTCCGCACCAAGCTCTACGCCTCGCTCTCCGACGACAACGGCGCCAAGGCGCTCGCGATGCTCCTCGACGACGCGGGCGTGGACCGCAGCCTCTGCGAGATTCGCCCCGGCACGACCACCTTCATCTGCGTGCCCGTCGTGCTCGCCAACGCCGAGCGCGTGTTCATCTCCGCCGAGAAGATCAACTTCGCGAACGACTTCGCGCCCGATCCCGCCAAGATCGCCGGCGCCCGCGTGGTGACGCTCGCGTCGCTTTACTCGCAGCCCTACACGGAGCCTTCGCGCGCGCTCGCCATCGCCCGCGCCGCCCACGAGCAGGGCTCGATCGTGATTGCCGACGTGACCTACGACAAGGCCAAGGGCACGCTCGACGACTTCGCTGAGGTCTGGCCCTACGTCGACTACTTCTTCCCCAACGATTACGAGGCGGGGCTTTTGACGGGCGAGACAGATCCCGAGGCCATGGCCGACGCCCTGCTCGCCACCGGCATGCGCCACGTGGTTATCAAGATCGGTCGGCGCGGTTGCCTGTTCAAGAGCGCCGACGAGTGCTTCACGGTGGCGCCGCATCTGGTGGAGCCCGTCGACACCACGGGAGCGGGCGACAACTTCTGCGCCGGCTTCATCTGCGGCCTGCTCGAGGGGCGCGACCACCGGGAGTGCTGCCGTTACGCCAACGCGGCGGCCTCGATCTGCATCCAGCACGACGGGGCGTCGACCGGCATCGAGAGCCGCGCGCAGCTCCAGGGCGTGCTCGACGCGTATTGATGCCGATGGATCCCCTGAACGACATCGCGTTGCCCGAGGGCATGGCGTTCGTCCGGGACGAGCAGGGTCTCGCGCTGGCGTATGGGGGCATGGTGCTGCGCGGCGACTTCGCGCGCATGCTGCCGCGCCTGCGTGCCGACCGCCTCGCCCATGAGCTGCTCGTGCGGGCGGCGCGGGTGCGCGGTGCCGAGGCTCCGACGGCGGTGGACTGCACGGCCGGCCTGGGGGAGGACGCGCTGCTCCTCGCGGCCGCGGGCTTCTCGGTCACGCTCATCGAGCGCGACCCGGCCATTGCGGCGCTGCTGGCCGACGCGATCGAGCGAGCGGGCGATGATTCGAGGCTCGCGCAGGTAGCAGACCGCATGCGGCTCGTCGTCGGCGACGCCGTGGACGTGCTGCCCCAGCTGGGCTTCACGCCCGACGTGGTCTTCCTCGACCCGATGTTTCCCACGAAGCGCAAGGATGCGGCCACCAACAAGAAGCTGCAGATCTTCCAGCTGCTCGAGAAGCCCTGCGACGACGAGGAGGCGCTGCTCTCGGCGGCGCTGTCCGCCCATCCGCGCAAGGTGGTCGTGAAGCGGCCGCTCAAGGGGCCGGCGCTCGCGGGCGCCAAGCCCTCGTCGAGCCTGTCGGGCAAGGTCGTGCGCTACGACATCATCGTGCCCTAGGGCATCAGTATTCGATCTCGCCGTCCCAATCGAGGATGCCGCCGAAATCGACCACATCCGTATAGCCGATCCCGGTGAGGGTCGATCTCGCCGTGGCGCTGCGCCGTCCGCTGCGGCAGTACACGTAGATGCGCTGGTCGAGGTCGGGGAGCTCGGCGGGCTGCCCGTCTCCGAGCGTGTCGAGCGGGATGTTGATGGCGCCGGGGATATGCCCCTCCGCGTACTCCTCGGGCGTGCGCACGTCGACGACGATGGAGCCGGGTTCGAACACCTCTGCGGTCGGGGCGTCCTGCTCCTGCGCTGCGCAGCCGCCGAGGGCGGACTGGATCAGCACGAGCGCGAAAGCGACGATGAGCGCGAGCCGTATCGGATGCTTCGGCGCCATGGCTAGACCGCGACCTCGCCCGCGAGCACGCGGCGGTAGTCCTCGAGGTTGCGCTCGAGCAGCGCGGGCGTGTCCAGCTCGTAGGGGCACTGGGCCGCGCACTGGTTGCAGTGGATGCAGTCCTCGATCTTGGCCATCTCGGCCTGCCACTGCTCGGAGAGCCAGTTCGTCGTCGGCGCCCGCCTCAGCATGAGCGCCATGCGCGCGCAGTTGTTGATCTGGATGCCCATGGGACAGGGCATGCAGTAGCCGCAGCCGCGGCAGAAGCTGCCCGCCAGCTCGGCGCGCTCGCGCTCCACGAACGCCGCCATCTCGGGCGTCCACGCGGGTGTCTCGTCCATGTAGGAGAGCCACTCGTCGAGCTCGGACTCGCGCTGGATGCCCCAGATGGGGAGCGCGTTGTCGAAGCGACCCATCCATGCCATCGCGGCCGCGGAGTTGGTGATGAGGCCGCCGGCGAGGCCCTTCATGCAGACGAAGCCCACATTATGGGTGCGGCACGCCTCGATGAGCTGCAGCTCCTGCTCGCCCGAGAGGTACGAGAACGGGAACTGCAGGGTCTCGTAGAGGCCGGATTCCACGGCCTCGAAGGCCACGCGGATCTTGTGCGCCGTGATGCCGATGTGGCGGATCTTGCCGGCTTCCTTGGCCGCGAGCATGCGCTCGTACATGCCGGTTCCGTCACCGGGGCGCCACACCTGGTCGGCCTGGTGGAACTGGTAGACGTCGATCCAGTCGGTGCGCAGCAGCTCGAGCGACGTCGCGAGGTCCGCGTCGAACTGCTCGGGCGTCTGGGCGCGCGTCTTGGTGGCGAGGAAGATCTTGTCGCGTATGCCGTCGAAGGCGGCGCCGACCTTCTCCTCGCTGTCGGTGTAGACACGGGCGGTGTCGAAGTAGCGCATGCCGCCCTCGTAGGCGCGGCGCAGGATCGCGACGGCGGCGTCGTGGCCGATGCGCTGGAGCGGCAGCGCCCCGAATGCGTTCTGCGCTACGGTGATGCCCGTCGAGCCGAGCGTGACGTCGTTCATCTCGTCCTCCTTACGCTCCATCCCTGCTCACAGTATAGGGGCTTGCGCCGCTCGCGGGAACGAGCGCGCTGCGGCAACGCTCCGGTTCATCCCGGTATGCATCGTGAGACACGGAAAGGCGGTTTCGTGTCCGAAGATGCATACCGGGACGGAACGGATGAACCTGTCCCTATGAGCGAAAAGGGAACGAACAACCTGTCCCCATGTGCTGTGCAGTTATGTGCCGTTACAGGAGGTGCTCGGCGCGGAGGGTCTGCTCCAGGCGCTTGAAGTGCAGGAAGATGCCCTGGTCGCGGAGCTCGCAGATCTCGTCCCACGTGGCGAGGCGCGCATCGACGGCCTCGCCGTCGAGCAGGCGCACATCGTCGAGCGAGAAGTCCAGGTGCAGGTGGTAGATGTCGACGAGGTAGTTGTCGCCGCGTGCGAGGTCGACGTTCTCGTAGCAGAAGGCGGGTGTCGGCACGTGCCCGGCAGCGTTGAGGCCGACCTCCTCGGCGACCTCGCGCACGAGCGCCTGCTCGGACGTCTCGCCCGCGCGCACCCCTCCGCCGCCGATCTCCCACCAGCCCGCAGCCCAGTGCTTCTCGGCGGAGCGCTGCGTGATGAGGAGGCGGCCGTCGGGCGCCTCGATGAGGTAGAGCACGTAGAGCATGTACTCGCCCTCGCCGAGGAACGCGCCCTCGCGCGGGATGGTTTTGCCCGTGAGCTCGCGGTCGCGGGTGTAGATGTCGATGAGCTCCTCCATGTGCGCTACCGGGACGGCGTTCTACATGGTGAAGAGGTGCTGGCGCTTGCCGAAGTAGGTCCTGTTGAGGACGTACATGACGACGCCGCCGACGAGCATGCCGCCAACGGTGCCGAGATCGTAGCCGCGCGTGATCACCATCGTGAGCAGCGAGTAAACGGCGGAGGCGCACACGTTGAGCAGGATCATCATCAGGTAGAGCTGCGGACCGTCGTTCTTGAACTGCGCGAGGTGCATCCTGACGTAGAGGGCAACGAAGGCGATGCCGAGGAGGACGATGCCGTAGACGATGTCGAGCACGCGCATCCCGGGATACACGCTGTAGATGTAGCTGGACGAATCGCCGTAGGACATGCCGAAGATGTTCTGGAATGCCACGAAGAGGTTCCCCACCGCGCCGAGGTAGAGGAGCGCCACGGTGAGCGCTTTGTACCACTTCATCTTCAGGCCGGTCGACTCGGCATACTGCGCGCCCGCCTTGTTGTAGCTGCAGAAGAGCTCGCCGATCGAGGCGGGCATCGTGAAGGTAAGGCCCTTCATGGCTGCGGGAGCCGCCTGGAACGGGGGCTGCTGGGCTGCGGGCTGCTGCTGGTACGCGGACGCCTGCTGCTGGTACGCCTGCTGGTATGCGGACGGATCGTACGTTTGCGGCTGGAAGGCCTGCGGCTGGTAGTCCGGCTGCGCGGGAACCTGCTGGTAGGTTGCGGGCTGGGGGATCTCGGGCTGGGCGGGCGCCTCCTGGGGAGCCTGGATGGGCTCGGGAGCCTGCGTGGCGAGGCGCGCGCCGCAGGCGGGGCAGAACGCGGAGCCGTCGGGAATCTGGGTGCCGCACTGGGAACAGAACATGGGAACCTCCCGGTTATCATGGGGTTGGCTATCGGGTTTCAGTATAGCGAACGCCCTGAGCGGACCCGGGGCGTTCGGGCTTATCGGTCATGCGCTCTTAACCGCGCTTGCGCTTGCAGGCGGCCCTGAGCTCGTCCACCACGATGCGCAGCGCCTTGATGCGCGCGTAGCGCTTGTCGTTGGACTCGAGGACGTACCACGGAGCGAACACGGTGCTGGTCTTCTGGATCATCTCGTCGATCGCAGCCTCGTACTGGTCCCACTTCTCGCGGTTGCGCCAATCCTCGTCGGTGATCTTCCACTGCTTCTCGGGGGTGTTCTGGCGGTCGGTGAAGCGCTCGAGCTGCGTCTGGTTGTCGATCTGCACCCAGAACTTGATGACGACGGCGCCCCAGTCGACGAGCTCCTTCTCGAACTCGTTGATTTCGTTGAAGGCGCGCTGCCAGTCGTTCTCCGAGCAGAACCCCTCGAGGCGCTCCACCATCACGCGGCCGTACCACGTGCGGTCGAAGATGGCGATGTGGCCGTCCTTGGGCAGGCGCGTCCAGAAGCGCCACAGGAAGTGCCGGGCCTTCTCGTGGGGCTCGGGGCTCGCGATGGGATGCACCTGGTAGCCGCGCGGGTCCAGCGCGCCCGTGATGCGCTTGATGTTGCCGCCCTTGCCCGCGGCATCCCAGCCCTCGTAGGCGATGACCACGGGGATCTTGCGGCGGTAGATCTCGTAGTGGAGATCGCGGAGCTCCGCCTGGAGACGGTCGAGCTCGCTCTTGTAGGCCTCGTCGCTTGCCATGACCTTGTCTTCGAGCGAGATATCCGCAAGCTTGGGGGTGGGCTTGAGCGGGAAGACGTTCTGCAGGATGGGCCGTGCGAGGGCGCTGTTCTTGAGCGCCGTGTCGATGGCCTGGTTGAGGAACTGCAGCACCTGCAGCTCGGCCCATTTCTGATCCTCCGTGTCGATGATGTACCACGGAGCGGAGGGGTTGCTCGTGTCCTCGAGATAGCGGTCGTAGGCATCGAGGAACTTGCCGTAGTGCTCGTTCTCGTAGAGGTCGTCATCGTTCACGCGCCAGCGGGTGTTCTTGTCGGCGAGCAGCGCCTTCAAGCGCTTGCTCTGGGTCTTCTTGTCGATGTGGCAGAAGAACTTCACCACAAGGTAGCCGTTGTCGGTGAGTGAGCGCTCGGTGGTGGTGATGCTGCGCATGCAATGGCGGTACTCTTCGTCGTCGAGCCTGCCGGCGACCAGGCGGTCGGTGATCTCCTCCATCCAGAACGTGTCGAAGAACGCGAACTGCCCGGACTCGGGGATCTCCTTCATGTAGCGGTAGAGGAAGGGGAAGCGCTTCTCTTCGGAAGTGGGCGCCTTCATGGTCCTCACGTAGAAGAAACGCGGGTCGATGTTCTTGATGATGCGGCCGATGAGGGTGCCCTTGCCCGATGAGCCCCAGCCCTCGAACACGACCATAACGGGGAGCTTCGCCTCCTTGATCATCATCTGCCAGCCGGCGAGACGTTCGCGCTCGATGGCGAGTTCGCTTTTGAGCTGGTCTTTCTCAGGTTGCGTTGCCTTGACGAAGTCTTTGAGCATGGGGTCCTCCCTCTATAGCCTGACGGGGAAAGCATACGGCGATGTGTTGAAGGCAAATGTGCGGAAATGATGCAAACGCCCAATCGGTTGGAGGATGGCGCCGAGCGGGGTGGCGATACGGAAAACGGGCGCCCCCGTTGCCGGAGGCGCCCGAAAACCTGTCAAATTACTTGTCCCTTTGACAGAAAACCTGTCAAATAACCTGTCCCTTTGACAGAATCAGTGGTGGAAGAGGCGCATGTGCGTGAAGCACATGGCGATGTCGTACTTGTCGGCCGTCTCGATGACGTTGTCGTCGCGGATCGATCCGCCAGGCTCGGCGATGTAGCACACGCCGGACTTGCGGGCGCGCTCGACGTTGTCGCCGAAGGGGAAGAACGCGTCGGAGCCCACGGCGACGCCGGTCTGCGTGGCGATCCAGGCGGCCTTCTCCTCATCGGTGAGGACCTCGGGCTTCTCGGCGAACCACTTCTGCCACTCGCCCTCGCGCAGCACGTCGTCGTGCTCGGGCCCGATGTAGACGTCGATGGCGTTGTCGCGGTTGGCGCGCTTGATGCCCTCGGCGAACTTGAGGCCGAGCACCTTCGGGTGCTGGCGCAGGTACCAGGTGTCGGCCTTGCTGCCGGCGAGGCGGGTGCAGTGCACGCGGCTCTGCTGGCCGGCGCCGATGCCGATGGCCTGGCCGTCCTTGACGTAGGCCACGCTGTTGGACTGCGTGTACTTGAGGGTGATGAGGCTGATCATCATGTCGATGATGGCCTCCTCGGGGATGTCCTTGTTGGCGGTCACGACGTCGGAGAGCAGCTCGCGGTCGATCTTGAAGAAGTTGTGCCCCTGCTCGAAGGTGATGCCGAAGACGTCCTTGGTCTCGGTGGGCGCGCAGACGTAGTCGGGGTCGATCTGGATGACGTTGTAGTTTCCGCCGCGCTTCTCGGCGAGAATCGCAAGGGCCTCCTCGGTGTAGCCGGGGGCGATGATGCCGTCGGAGACCTCGGGCTTGATGTAGCGCGCCACGTCGGCGTCGCAGATATCGGAGAGGGCCGCGAAGTCGCCGTAGGAGCTCATGCGGTCGGCGCCGCGTGCGCGGATGTAGGCGCAGGCGATGGGCGACGGCTCGGGCATGTCGTCGGGCACGAAGTAGATCTGGCGGTCGATGGCCGAGAGCGGCTTGCCCACGGCGGCGCCGGCGGGCGAAACGTGCTTGAAGCTGGCGGCTGCGGGCATGCCGGTTGCCTCCTTGAGCTCGCGGACGAGCTGCCAGGAGTTCAAGGCGTCGAGGAAGTTGATAAAGCCGGGACGGCCCTGGATCACGGTGACGGGCAGGTCGCTTCCGTCCTTCATGAAGATGCGGGCAGGCTTCTGGTTGGGGTTCATACCGTACTTGAGCTCGAGTTCGTTCACGGGATTCTCCATTTCTCCGGTCGGAGGATTCGATGCCGGTTGCTGGTTCCGCAGGCGCTTGACGGGTGACTCGGTCTGCTCGCGCAGGCGGCTCCGAATCCTCCGAGAGATCTTGCGGGAATACATCTAGTCACCCAGGTGCTTGTTGAAGAGGCGGACCTCGCCGCCCACGTTGCTGTACATCGACACCTTGTTATCGGCGTTCAGAGCGGCCCAGACCTCGTCGGGCCCGGCCAGCTCGACCTGGACAGGCTCGCCGGCGAAGCTCGGCAGCGGGTTGCCGTCGCCCACGTAGGTGGAGATGAAGTAGCCCACGCCCTCCTCGGCGCCCTCGTAGAAGAAGAACTCGCGCTGGCAGCGTCCGCTCTCGTCCTGGCGCTTGAGGATGGAGATGCCGAAGGAGCCGTCGGCCCTCACGATGGCGGAGATGCGCGGCGTGAAGTTGGGCGCGTCGGGCTCGTACTCGCGGGCCATGCAGCCGTCGATGAAGCAGTTCTTCTCGACGATGGTGTCGGTCTGGTCGCCGTTGGTCACCACGAGGGCGTCGCCCATGGTGCGCACGGGGTGGTAGATGATGAGCGACGGGTCCTCCACGAGCTCGGGCTTGAAGGCCTCGGTCTGGATGCCGTCCTCGGTGAGCGAGAAGATGCGGTTGCGGCTGTTGGTGCTGCGGCCCATGATCCAGTAGTACACGCAGTCCTTGCCCACCACGATGCCGCGGCCGGGGTAGGGGTTGCTCTCGAGCAGTTCGGTGAGCTTCTTCATAGGTGCTCCTCTCTTGGCGGCCTGCCGTTACGAAAAAGGCAAGCCAACCTACCTGCAGATATGGCTTGCCCAGACGGTCGGCGGTATGTGTCGCGCTGCTCCACCGCGGTTGCCCGCGTATCTCCGTCAGTCACAGCGTGAGTACGATACCTACTGTACCATGCGCCGTCGGGAAGCGGATGCTCACGCCCCGCGCCCGCGCGAATAACGCACAAGTTGAAACACAGCGGGGTCTCCGAGAAGGGACTAAAATAGCGTTGACACTGCATCGACAGACGAAGGGGGATCGGGATGGACGCCAACATCACCAAGCGCAACGAGCTGCTCGCACAGAAGGTCATCAAGGGGCTTGCCTCGCGCAACATGACCGGCTACTATGCCGCCGACGCCGACGAGGCGCGCGCGATCGCGCTGTCGCTCATCCCCGAGGGATCCGCGGTCACGATGGGCGGCTGCATGAGCGCCCATGAGATCGGCCTGGTCGATGCCCTCAAGGCCGGCGACTACAACTTCATCGACCGCGATGCGTACGAGGACAAGCGTGCCGCCATGCTCGCCGCCTACGACGCCGACGTGTTCCTCGCCAGCCCCAACGCCATGACCGACGACGGCGAGCTCGTCTTCATCGACGGCAACTCCAACCGCGTGTCCGCCATCGCGCAGGGACCCAAGAAGCTCGTCCTGATCGCGGGCATGAACAAGGTCTGCGGCGACATCGACGGCGCGATGAAGCGCGCCCGCAACGTCGCCGCGCCGATCAACGCGCAGCGCTTCGGGCTCTCGACGCCGTGCTGCAAGACCGGTGCGTGCGCCAACTGCAAGTCGCCCGACACCATCTGCTGCCAGTTCCTCATCACGCGCTTCTCGCGCCACGCGGGTCGCATCCACGTGATCCTCGTGAACGACGTGCTCGGCTTCTAGAATCCGCTATTCTTCAAAAGGGGAGTATCCCCCATATTAAGGTCAGCTCCAGTCCTCGAGGTCCTCGGGCTCGATGGTCGAGAGCAGCTCCTTGCTGTCCTCGGCGCCTGCGAGGCCGGCCACGCGCACGGCATGGTTGGCGATGGCGCGCTCCTGGAAGTTGCGGATGTCGCGCGCGTTGGCGAAGTTGTCGGGCTTGTCGGCGACGCGCTGCTCGATGAGCGCGCGGGCCTTCTCGAGCGCGGCGGGGGAGAGCGCGTAGTCCTGCCGCGCGAGCTGCTGCTGCAGGATCGCGATGAGTTCGTCGGCCGTGTAGTCGTCGAAGACGATGCGCGTGCCGAACCGCGAGCGCAGGCCGGGATTGGAGTCGAGGAACCGCTCCATGAGGTCGGTGTAGCCGGCGACGATCACCACGAGGTCGTCGCGGTGGTCCTCCATGGCCTTGAGCAGCGTGTCCACGGCCTCCTGGCCGAAGTCGTTCTCGCCCTTGCCCACGGTGAGCGCGTAGGCCTCGTCGATGAAGAGCACCCCGCCGAGCGCCTCGTCGACGACCTCCTGCGTGCGCGTGGCGGTCTGTCCCACGTAGCCGCGCACGAGTCCTGAGCGGTCCACCTCCACGAGCTGGCCGGTGCGCAGCACCCCCAGCGCGCGGTAGATGTTGGCGAGCAGGCGTGCGATGGTGGTCTTTCCGGTTCCGGGGTTGCCGAGGAACACCATATGCTTGGAGATGTCGGCGGTCCTCATGCCCAGGTTCGCGCGCATCTTCTGCACCTGGATGAGGTTGACCATGATGTTGACTTGGTGCTTCACGCCGGTGAGGCCGACGAGGGAGCCGAGTTCAGCGAGCAGCTCGTCCAGCTCGTGCGCATCCTCGGTCGCAGCGACCTCGACGGCGGGCTCGACCACCCGGTAGCCCTTCTGCGAACGCGGCCGCCACACGGCGTACTCCTTGAGCATGGCCTCCATGCGCTCCATGTACGCGGTGAAGCGCTTGGCCACGTTGCCCGAGATATCGGCCTTGCGCAGCGCCATGATCGACTTGCCGAACACGCGGAACGCCCGCGTCGGCGAGCACGGCGTACTTGAGCGAGAAGGGTGCCTCCTTGGCGGTCGAGGTGTCGAGGGTGCGGCGCTTGAGCTGCTCGATGATCGGCGCATCCTGCGCGAGGCCGAGCGTCGAGGCCACGAACTGCACCTCGTCGGGCGCGATCACGCCGTCGCCCTCCACGAGGTAGCCGCCGAAGGTCACGAGGTCGTTGCGCAGGAGGTTCCTGAGGCTGCGCCCCTCGGAGCACACGTCGCCCACGTTGGCCTTCGTGAGCGCCTCGCAGATCTCGTACGAGCGGGCGAGCAGGGCGTCGAGGTCGAGCTGTTCCATGGTCTACTCCCACATCTTCCAGACGTCCGGCGCATAGCCGACCGTCGCCTGGCGGCCGTTGCGCACGATGGGCATGCGGAGCACCTGCTGGTTCTCGAGCAGGACGTCCTCCAGCATGGCGGCGGGCGTGTGCTGCACGAGGGACACAGCGTAGGCGTCCTTGGCCTTCTCGTCGATGAGCGCCGCGATGCCGCCGACGGCCTGCGCCACCGAGCGCAGCTCGCCCTTCGAGATGCCCTTCTCGGCGAGGTCGATGTACTGGAACCTGATGCGGCGCTCCTTGAACCAGCGCTCCGCCTTGCGCGCGTCGCTGCTCTTCTTGGTGCCGAAGATCTGGATGTTCATAGCGTCGCCTATCCGGCTGCCTTGCGCGAAGGGCTAGCCGTCCATCCGGGTGCCGCCGCTCAGCTCGTCGAAACGCTTGGCAACGGCATCGTAGAGATCGTCGTCCTCGATCGAGGAGATGGTGAGGAAGCCGTCATCCTCCTCGGTGCAGGCGTAGAGGTAGATGAGGGGTTCGTCCTCGTCGTCCTCAGCATCATCGAGAGGGGTGAGCGCGATGTAGGTTTCGCCCTCATGCTCGAAGGTCCCTATGACCTCGTACTCCTCGCTGCTCCCATCCTCGAAATCGAGGGTGACGGTCTCGATATCCTCGTAGTCGAACTCGTTATCCATGGCTGCTCCGATCAAGAGGCTGCTAGATGCGAACAGCTTACCATGCTGAGAGTGCACCTTTTGCGCTTAGATATGGCTAATAATGTACAACTTTTGCGAGTATTAGCTGATTATGAGCGCAACTTTTGCGTATACTATTTGGTGGTGAGGGATGATGATGGGAGGTCCGATGCTCGAGCGCAAAGCGTTCAATGAACTCCTCTCTTGGAGACGAGACCGTGCCTCACGTGGACTTCTGATTACCGGAGCTCGCCAAGTGGGGAAAACCACATTGGTTGAGGAGCTGGCCTCAAAGCACTACGACGCATTCGTCGAGATCAACTTCTATGAGAATCCCCGTGCTGTGGAGACGGTTGCTGGCGCACGCGATTCCGCTGATCTCTTTATGCGTTTATCTGTGCTTGGGAAAACCGAAATTATTCCAGGTCGTACCCTAGTTTTTCTTGATGAGATTCAAGAGTGCGAGGATGCTCTTACGTGGCTTAAGTTCCTTGTGGAGAGAACCGATTGCGATTACGTCTTCTCTGGGTCCCGCCTAGGCCTTGATTCTTTCGATCCCCGGTCGTTGCCTGTGGGCTTTTTGCAGACCATAACGATGTATCCGCTCGACTTCGAAGAGTTCTGTTGGGCCGAAGGCATTCCCAAGAGCGCCCTCGCCCAAGTGCGAGATTGCTTTATGCGGCGCGAGCCAGTCCCAGGCTACCTGCACGATCTTCTCATCGATTCGTTCTACAAGTATGTGCTTGTGGGTGGTCTTCCACATGCTGTTCAGGTCTTCGAGGACACCAAGAGCCTTCCCAATGTGCGTGCTGCTCAGTCTCAGGTGCATGATCTCTATGCATACGACATTGCTAAGTATGTAGGGGATAAGACCGAGTCCCGCCAGATCAGAATGGTTTTCGATGCAATTCCTGGGCAGCTCAACGAGCAGAATAAGCGTTTCAAGTACACGCGGTTGGGCAAGAACCTTCGCTTTGCCAATCTTGAGACGGCATTCGATTGGCTCTCGCATGCGGGGGTCGCCCTTGCGGTAAAGCGTGTTGCGGAGCCGCTCTTTCCCTTGGGGCTCCACGAGGATGCTTCGTCGCTCAAGCTCTATTCCAACGATGTTGGCTTACTCACATCGCAGCTTGTGGGGGATGTGGGTTTAGACATTCTCAATAAGCGGTCATGCATCAACTTCGGGTCGATCTTCGAGAACGCGGCAGCGCAGGAATTCGCGGCACACGGTTTTGAGCCGCGATACTATAACACCAAATCAATCGGTGAAATCGATTTCGTGCTACAGCACAAGCGAGGGGGAGTGGCACTCTGCGAGATCAAGTCGGGAAAAGACTATCGACGCCATAGCGCCCTCAACAACCTGCTTGCAACCGAGAACTACACGTTTGATGAAGTGCTTGAATTCTGCGATGCGAACGTCTCGAGGGTGGGGCGCGTTGACTACCTGCCCATTTACATGCTTGGATTTGTGGAAGCCTAGATGGGGGTAGCCCCATCTAGGCGCTAAACTGCGGTTGTCGCAGCTAATCGTTCTTATGCTCGTCCAGGAATTGCTTGCTGAACTTAGGGTGTACGATCCGCTCGGTGACCATTTCGATTTCTTTTTTGATGGTCTCTTGGCTGTGCTCCTGTTCGCGTATCGAAGACTGGATTTCATTGACTTTGTCCTCGAAACGACCTTCGATTTCTCCAATAGCCGCCTGCTCCGTTTTTAGTGCTTTCTGAGAGGCAGCTATTTGCTCTCGCAGCTCGCTCTTCCGGCTGAATTTGAAAAAGCCCAGCCCAGCTAATTCTTCTTGCGCCGTAGCAATGTCATTTTCGATAGCTTTCGCGGCTTGATGATGGGGTGCTGTTTCGGTATCGCATTCCGTTTTCAGCGAATTATGCTGCTTCTTGAGCGATGAAATCGCATCCTGCACACCCTTGAGCTCGTTTTTCTTGGCGGAGCGGGCGGTTTCCAGCTCCTCCCTCTGCTTGGCACGCGGGCCCCACCACTCTTTAACGAGCTGCGCGTATCGGGGAGAGCTGTAGCGGTTGAGCTCGATGGTCCTTTTGACTGTTGCTAGGCTAACTCTGGACGGAAGCACCGTTTGTCCAGTGTCGAGCGTTGCTACTTTGTCAACGACAGCGTAGTACTGCTCCATAACCTCATCGTCAATGGCATATGGGTCGCCGAGGTTATCTGCAATTGCGCGGAACAACCCATCCAGGTAGGAGTACAGATCGTATGTTGCGGCATTGAGTGCTGCTTGATGGTAATTCATCATATTCTGCGCATTCTCGACCTGAGCCTTCAGTATCGAGGGGTCGACACCTGCGCGGTTCAGGCGATTCGCTTTTACAACCGTATCGTTGAGATTATTCACCGATTTCATCAGAGCATCGCTGGAAACGCTGAGCCATCTGCTGAGAATGGCTACGCTCTGGTTGGAAGCATATGCGATCAATCCTTCATATGAATCATACTGCCCCGCCTTCGCGAGTCCGCTGCAGGCCATCTTTGCAAGGTTGATGGCCCTACCCACCCGGCGATCACCCGTATTCCTGACATCCTTCGAGTTGTTGCCTTCTGTCATGTTCAACAGTCTGTCGGCAATATCGCACAGAGACTGGAAAAGCAAAGAATGATGGTAGAAGACGTCACCCTTTTTCACGGATTTGAAGATGGACTGGTACTGCTTGTAATTGTCCATGGGAGCGAATTGTGCAGCTGCATCGGAGACCCCTTTGGTATCGCTGAACGCAGCCTGAGTAATGAATCGAACCTGTGCGATGGTGAAGGAATCTGCCAACTCAATCGCCTACCCTTTGTACGTGTTGGAATAGCCGCATCGTGCGCAGGTCCAAACACTCAAGTTCTTCCCCATGGCTGCGCCTGCGATAGCACCAACCGGACCAGCGAGAATGCCCCCGACCAGCGCTTTTCCAGCGCTAAGGGGCTGCTTGTACGATTGGGTTGGACCCCAGCCCATGAAAATCTGTGTTCCGCAAATGGGACAGGCGGTTGGAGCTTGCATGGCCATAAGACATGCTCCTTTCAGTTGAACGATTACTGCTAGCTAGTCATTCGTTGGAGGGACGGCGTCGCGCCTGATGCGCCATGGCTTGCCTGGAGCGTCCTGCTCGCAGACCTCCATGCCGCCCTTGAGTTTTCCTTCTCTGCACCATTTGCTCACGTCGCTCTGCTTGACGCCCCAGAGCTCCGCAGCCTCTCGGGTTCCCATGTATGCGTCCATCGGTGTAATCCTTCCAAGCTTGTGGACAGTTCAGCCACGAAAAGCGTAGGGGGGGGGGTTCCTTGTCAAGCTCTTTTGAGCGAGCGGCAACTGGGGTTCCCGTTAAAGGGAAAGGCGGGAGAGCAATATCTGCAAAAGAGTGGGACACTGGTGCCTGACCCCTTTGTCCCAAATGGGAGGAGATTCGTGAAACAGGCGGTTGTGGGCATATTGGCGCACGTCGACGCGGGCAAGACCACGCTCGCCGAGGCGATGCTTCTGCATGCCGGCATCATCCGCTCTGCCGGCCGCGTGGACCATGGCAACACCCACCTCGACACCGACGAGCAGGAACGCTCGCGCGGCATCACGATCTTCTCGGCGCAGGCGGCGCTCTCGTGGAACGGTGTGCCGCTTACACTGGTGGATACCCCCGGTCACGTTGACTTCTCCGCCGAGGCCGAGCGCACGCTGGCGGTGCTGGATGTTGCCGTGCTGGTGATCGGTGCCAACGACGGCGTGACCGGTCATGCCGCCACGCTCTGGCGCCTTCTTGAGCGTTACGGCGTGCCAACGGTGCTCTTTGTGAACAAGATGGACCTTGATGGGGCGGATCGAGACGCGCTGCTTGCCCAGCTGCACGTGCGGCTCTCGGACGGATGCACGGATTTCTCGGACCTCACGGCGCCCGAGCTCCATGAGGCAGCGGCGGCAACCGACGAGTCTGCCCTCGATGAATATCTTGAGCAGGGCGTTCTTTTTGATAAGACCCTTCGCCGTCTGGTGGGGGAGCGCAAGGTCTTTCCTGTGCTCTTTGGGTCTGCCCTGCGCGATACGGGTGTGGATGGACTGCTCGACCTGCTCGCATGGCTGCCAGAGGAGCGCACGTGGCCAGCCGAGTTCGCCGCGCGCGTATACAAGGTGACCCACGAACGCGGCGAGCGCGTGACGTGGCTCAAGGTGTGCGGCGGCACGCTGCGTACCAAGGACGTCATCAGTGCCGACCCGCCCGAGAAGGTCAACCAGATCCGCATCTACACAGGCGCCAAGTTCGAGCTTGCGCCGCAGGTTTCAGCTGGTACAGTGTGCGCGGTGACGGGACTCTCGCAGGTTCGTCCGGGAGACGTGCTCGGCGCGGAGCCCGCGCAGCCCCGCCCGCTGCTCGCGCCCGTCCTCGCGTACCGCGTGGAGCCGGGCAGTATCGACGAGCACACGGTCTTCTCGGTCCTGCGCGAGCTCGCGGAGGAGGATCCGATGCTCGGTGTGGCATGGGACGACCAGCTCGGCGAGATCCGCCTCATGCTCATGGGTGCCATCCAGCTGGAGGTCGTGCGCGAGCGCCTGCACCAGCGCCTCGGTGCGGATGTCGCCTTCGGACAGGGATCGATCCTCTACAAGGAGACCATCGCGGCGCCCGTCATGGGCTACGGCCACTACGAGCCGCTGCGCCACTACGCCGAGACACACCTGCTCCTGGAGCCGCTGCCGCGCGGAGCGGGCATGCAATACGGAACCGTCTGCTCCACCGACGACCTCGATCTCAACTGGCAGCGCCTCATCCTCACGCACGCCATGGAGCGCGAGCACAAGGGAGCGCTCATCGCCGCGCCGATCACCGACATGCGCATCACGCTGGTCTCGGGCAAGGCGCACCTCAAGCACACCGAGGGCGGCGACTTCAGGCAGGCTACGTACCGCGCCATCCGCCAGGGGCTCATGACGGCGAAGGAGCGGGGCGACGCCGTGCTGCTCGAACCTTGGTACCGCTTCACGCTGGAGGTTCCGAGCGGCTGCGTGGGCCGCGCGCTTGCCGACCTCACGCGCATGCATGCGCGCTTCGACACGCTCGATTCGCGCGGGGAGCTGGCGGTGATCGAAGGCGAGCTTCCCGCCTCCGAGCTGGGCGACTACGCGCTCGACGTGGCCGCGTACACCGGCGGGCAGGGGAGCATCTCGTGCGTGCTCTCAGGCTACGAGCCCTGCCACGATGCTGATCGCGTCATCGAGGAAGCGGCATACAACTACCTCGAGGACCTGCCCAACACGCCCGACTCGGTGTTCTGCTCACACGGCGCGGGTTACAACGTGTGGTGGAATCGTGCTGCCGAGATGATGCACGTCAAGGATGACCCCGCGCGCCAGCGGCCGTATCGCCCCGCTGACCCCAGCTTCTTCTCCCGCTGACGGCACATGGGGACAGGTTGTTCGTTCCCTTTTCGCTCATAGGGACAGGTTGTTCGTTCCCTTTTGGCACAGAGGGACAGGTTCCTTCATCCCTCCGACGTGGACGTTCTGCCGCCTGAGACGCCCTGCCAATCATAAAAAAGTTGACAATAGTGCTACGAGGAAACGTCACGTTGCGGGGAGGAAGCGGCCATGACCAACAAGCAGATCGTCGCCAAGTTCTATGAAGAGGTCTTCAACGCCTGGGATACGAGCAAGCTCGACGAGTACATGCTGCCCACCTACAAGCAGCACAACCCCACCGTCGAGGACGGCCGCGACGGCTTCGCGCGCTTCTGCGAGCGATTCTTCGCCGTGCACCCCAAGATGGAGATCGTCCACATGGTGGAGGAGGGCGACCTCGTGATGGTCTTCTTCAAGTGCACCGTCGACATGGGCGTCAACAAGGTGTGCGACATCTACCGCATGGAGAACGGCATGCTCGCCGAGCACTGGGACGTGGTGCAGCACCTCGATCCCGATCAGGTGCCCGCCAACGGCAACGGCCAGTTCTGAGTGCGTAGCAGTTTCGGGCGATCGGCCGGCAGAAGCATCTAGAGCTTACTCGAGGTAGAAGTCGCGCAGCTCCGCTAGCGTGGCTGCGTCGAGGCCGAACTCCTCCTCGAGGTACTCCTCACGGGAGGCATGGCCCTCGTCCATCGCCGCGAGCACCGCCTGCATATCCGCGCGCACCACGCCGTTCGCCTGCGGCCAGATCGCGCGCATCAGCTGCTTCGCCGCGTCCATGTCCATGCCTTCGGGAATCAGGCGTAGGAAGGCATCGGGTATCTCGTCGGGCACGTTCTCGATGAGCTGTGCCAGATACTCGTTGGTGCGCACGAAGTCGTCGAGGATCGCCTCGTCCGATGCTCCGAGGATGGAGAGGATGATCGCCGAGGCGACGCCCGTGCGGTCCTTCCCCGCGCTGCAGTGGATGTAGATCGGCGTCCTGCGGGCAGCGATGCGCTCGACCAGAGCGTGCATCGCGGGGCTGCCGTGCACCATCGAGACGTAGAGGTTCCTCCTGAAGGCGGGGAAGTCCCGTCCGATCTTCACGGCTTGCTTCGCGATAGCGGTCTGGGAGAACTCCAGCTCGCCGCCATCGTCCAGAAGCATCCCCGAGACCTGCTCATACGAGCAGCCCTCCGGCACGTAGTCGGGTGCGTTGCGCACCTCGAAACCGGCGCGCAGGTCGAGGATGAGCGCGAGCCCCATGCCGTCGACGCGCGAGCGCTGCTCCGGCGTGAGGTCGGTGAGCGCAGCTCCGCGGAAGAACGTGCCGCGACGCACGGTGCGGCCTCCTGCGGCAACGATGCCGCCCAGCTCGCGGACGTTCATGAGGGCGGGGAATCCGTCCACGTATCCCTGGGTGTCGGAGAGATCCACGACCTGCCTCCTAACGTCGCGTGGCGGTGGGACGGATGAACCTGTCCCTACGTGCGAAAAGGGGACGAACAACCTGTCCCCATGTGCTAGATGCTGCGGGAGAGGGTGACGGTGGGGAAGCGACCACCCTCGAAGCGCTCGCCCGTGGCCGCAAATCCCTGCTCGGCCCAGAACGCGAGCGCGCCCTCCTGCTCGGGCACCTGCAGCGTGAGGTGCGTGACACCCTGCGCAGAAAGCGCCGCACGCACGTCGGCGAAGAGCTGCGACCCGATGCCCTGGCGATGCCGGTCCGCCACAACCGTGAACCAGCGGATGAGCGCACCGTGCTCGTCGGGATAGCCCACGATGAGGTCCATCACGGCAACGAGCTCGTCGTTCTCGTCGTAGAAGCCCAGGAAGTGCTTCTCCTCGGCGCCCTCGGGCACGTCCTTGACGATGGCTGTCGTCGCCGCCATCGTGGGCCGCTCGCCCACCTCGCGCCAGAAGCGATGGTTGGACCGTGCCAGCAGATGCACGTCGGTCACGGCGGAGTCGTGCACCTCGCGCACGTCGAAACTCGTCGAGAGCGCCTGGATGTCGAGCCCTGCGCGCTTCCCCGCGCCGCGCTCGCTCTCGATGGCCTGTCTGAACTGCGTCTCGTAGAGCTCGTGGTACACGCCGCCTGCCGCGAGCAGCTCCTCGTGTGTGCCCTGCTCGGCGATGACGCCGCCCTTCACCACCAGGATCTTGTCGGCCTTCAGGATGGTCGAGAGGCGGTGTGCGATGACGATCGAGGTGCGTCCCACCATGAGCTTCTCCAGCGCATCCTGGATGGCCTGCTCGGAGATGGAGTCGAGCGCGCTCGTTGCCTCATCGAGGATGAGCACCTTTGGGTTCTTCAGCACCACGCGCGCGATGGAGAGGCGCTGCTTCTCGCCGCCCGAGAGCTTGAGGCCGCGGTTGCCCACCTGCGCCTCGAACCCGTTGGGCTGGTTCTGGATGAAGTCGTAGATGTTGGCGATGCGGCATGCCTCCTCGATCTCGGCCATGCTCGCGTTCTCGTTGGCATAGCGCAGGTTGTCGAGGATGGTGCCGTTGAAGAGGTAGGCCTCCTGCGTGACCACGCCGATGTTGGAGCGCAGGTACTCGAGGTCGAAGTTGCGCACGTCCACGCCCGCCACGCGCACCGCGCCGGCGGCCACGTCGTAGAGGCGCGGGATCAGGTTCACCACGGTCGATTTGCCGCTTCCGCTCGGTCCCACGATCGCGTACATCTTGCCGCCGGGCACCGTGAAGTCGATGTCGGTGAGGATGAGCTCGTCCGCATCGTCGTAGCCGAACGCCACGTGGTCGTACACGATCTCGGCCATGTCCATGGGCGGCTTGGCGCCGTTCGCGGGCGAGACGATCGTGGCCTCGCGGTCGAGGTAATCGAAGATGCGCGTGAACATCGCGAGCGAGCGCGTGAAGCTGACCGAGAGGTTCATGAGGCTCTCGACCGGGCGGTACAGGCGGTTCACGAGCGACACCGTGGCCGTGACGGTGCCGACGGTGAGCGTGGGGTCGTAGTGCTCGATGATGAACAGGCCGCCCGCGAAGTAGATCAGCAGCGGCCCGAGCTGCGTGAACATGCCCATGACCACGCGGAACCACGAGCCGGAGCGGTTCTCCTTGAGCGAGATCTCGGTGACCTCCTCGTTGACCTTCACGAAGTTGTCGTACTCCTGCGCCTCGCGCGTGAACATCTTCATGAGCAGCGAGCCCGAGACCGAGAGCGTCTCGTTGATGACCTGGTTCATCTCGTCGTTCTTGGCCTGCGCCTCCTGCACGAGCTTGAGGCGCACGCGGCCGGCCGAGCGCGTGGGCAGGATGAGCAGCGGCAGCACGGCGAGGCCCACGAGCGCGAGCTTCCAGCTCATCGAGAAGAGCGCGATGAGCGTGGTGATGACCGTCGCCACGTTGGAGACGACCTGCGTGAGCGTGCCCGAGATGACCGAGCTCACGCCCGAGATGTCGGTGTTCATGCGCGTGACGATGTCGCCCTGCTTCTCGGTCGTGAAGAACGAGTGCGGCATGTGCTGCAGATGGTCGTACATCTGGTTCTTCATGTCGAAGATGATGCGCTGGCTGATCCACGAGTTGATGTAGTTCTCGAGCACGCCGATGAGCTGGCTTGCGAGCATGGCGCCGAGCGCCGCGAAGAGCAGCTTGATCAGCAGGCCCATGTCGTTGCCGACGAGCGCCTGGTCGACGATGCGGCCCGTGATGATGGCCGGGAGCAGGCCGACGACGCTCGCCACGATGATGGCGACGAATACCACAGTACGGCTTGAGGTAGGAGAGGATGCGGATGAGGAGCTCCTTGGTCACCTTCGGGGCGTTCGCCTTCTCCTCCTCGGTGAGGAAGCTGCGCGCGGCGAAGTTGCCGCCGTGTCCGCCAGGTCCTGCCATGGGAGCCCCCCATCTCGTAAAACCCCTAACGTTTTCCATAGTAGCAGCGCGGAAGCGGCTTTGTCTGCTATCGTGCTGGTGAAGGGAGGGAGCCATGCCGGAGAAGAGCGAGACGAAACGGGCGGTCGCGTGCAACGCGGCGATCGCGGTGCTCACCGCCTTCGCGTGGTGCCAGATGATGTTCGGCTGGGGCTGGGAGAACGCCCCGCTGTCCGGTCTCGGCCTGTCGACCCTCAAGTACTTCACCATCCAGTCGAACCTGCTCTCGGCCATCGTATCCGCTGCATGTGTGGTGTTCTACCTGCGCGAACCCGGCAAACCGCTGCCTAGGTGGCTGCACGGCATGCGGCTCGTCGCCACGACGGGCGTGACGCTCACGTGCATAACCGTGGAGGCGTTCCTCTCGCCCGTGCTCTACGGCTATGCATCCATGCACGCGGGCGCCAACCTCTGGTTCCACCTGCTGCTTCCGCTCATGGCCATCGCGAGCTTCTGCGCCTTCGAGGCCGATCGTCCGATGCCGCTGCGCTGGACTTTCGCCGCCATCGTGCCGATGGCGCTCTATGGCACAGGCTACCTTGCGAACATCCTGGCGAACGGCATTCCCGGCAACGATTGGTACGGCTTCAGCGCCTGGGGCATGGAGCGCACGCCCATCGTGTTCGCGGTCATGGTCTCCGTCGTGTGGCTCATCGCCCTCGGCCTGCGCGCCGCCAACCAGCGCATCTACCGTTCGCGCACGCGTTGACGGAGGGTGGCCGCCGAGCAGCTCCGCATCGTACAATTTATGTAGCTGCAGGAGAGGAGCACCTATGGCCATCATCGCCGCATTTGCCGTGCCGCATCCGCCGCTCATCATCCCCGAGGTTGGATGCGGGCGCGAGAAGGGCATCCAGGCAACCGTCGATTCCTACGAGGAGATGGGCCGCCGCGTGGCCGAGCTGGCGCCCGACACCGTTGTGGTTTCCTCGCCGCATGCGACGCTCTACCGCGACTACTTCCACATCTCGCCGGGACGCTCCGCCCGCGGCAGCTTCTCGCGCTTCGGAGCGAGCAGGGCGGCCTGCAAGGTTGCCTATGACGAGGAGTTCACGGGCGCGCTTGCCTCCGCGTGCGACCGTGCGGGCGTCGAGGGCGGCACGGACTACGAGCGCGATTCGGCGCTCGATCACGGCACGATGATCCCCGTCCATTTCATCCAGAAGCGCTACCGCGACTTCAAGCTCGTGCGCATCGGGCTCTCAGGCTTCAACGCAGGTGAGCACTACCGCATGGGCATGCTGGTGCAGCAGGTTGCTGCCGCGCTGGGGCGCCGCGTGGTGTATATCGCGTCGGGCGACCTCTCGCACAAGCTGACCCCCGACGGACCGTACGGCTTTGCGCCCGAAGGACCCGTTTTCGACGCGCGCGTGACCGACGATTTTGCGCGCGGCGACTTCCTCGACCTGCTCGAGATTGATTCGTCGCTCGCCGAACGCGCTGCCGAGTGCGGTCTGCGCAGCTTCCAGATGATGGCCGGCGCCTTGGATCGCACGGCGGTCACACCAGAGCTGCTCTCCTACGAGGGGCCGTTCGGCGTGGGGTACGGTGTGGCTGCGTTCATGCCTGCGGGGGATGAAGGTGCAGACGAGAGCCGCGCGCTGCTCGGGCTGTGGGAGAGCTGGCGCGCGTGCGACCTTGCTGCTCGCAAGGCGGGGGAGGATCCGTATGTCCGTCTCGCCCGCGCATCGCTCGAGAGCTACGTGCGCGATGGGAAGCGTTTCAAGCTCGACAAGGTCGCATCCGGCCTGCCACCCGAGCTGATCCTCGACCGCGCGGGATGCTTCGTGTCGCTCAAGATCGACGGGCAGCTGCGCGGCTGCATCGGAACGCTTTCGCCCACGCGGAGCTGCCTTGCCGAGGAGATCATCGCCAATGCCATCTCCGCGGGTACGCACGATTACCGGTTCCCGCCCGTGCGCGTCGAGGAGCTCGGGGAGCTGGTCTACGACGTCGATGTGCTGGGGGAGCCCGAGCGCATCGCGTCCAAGGCCGAGCTCGACCCCTCGGTCTACGGCGTCATCGTGAGCTGCGATGACGGGCGGCGTGGCGTGCTGCTGCCCGATCTTGACGGCATCGATACCGCCGACGAGCAGGTCTCCATCGCTGCGCGGAAGGGCGGCATCGACGAGCGCAGCGACAGCTACCATCTCGACCGCTTCAAGGTGGTGCGCCACCTATGATTCTGTCAAAGGGACAGGTTATTTGTCAGGTTTGCCCCAACGGCTGCGCGCTGGCTCCCGGTGCCGTGGGCGCCTGCCGGGCGCGCGGCAACGTCGATGGGGCGATCGTCCCGCTCGGCTTCGGCCGCGTGACCTCGGTCGCTGTCGACCCCGTGGAGAAGAAGCCGCTCGCCTGCTGGAAGCCGGGCAGCACGGTGCTGTCGCTCGGCTCGTTCGGCTGCAACCTGCACTGCCCGTGGTGCCAGAACCACGAGATCTCGCAGGTGGGGGAGGACGGCGTCGGCTGGCGCACCGTGGCGCCCGCAGACGTCGCCGACCTCGCGGCCGAGCTCAACGCACGCGACCAGCGCATGGCCGGTGTCGCCTACACCTACAACGAGCCGCTCGTGGCCTGGGAGTTCGTGCGCGACTGCGGCGAGCTCGTCCACGAGCGCGGGCTCTCGAACGTGCTCGTCTCGGCGGGATGCGTGAATCCGCAGGTCATCGAGGCTGTCGCCCCGCTCATCGACGCGGCCAACATCGACCTCAAGACCTTCCGTCAGAAGACGTACGCGCTCACGGGCGGCCGCCTCGCAACCGTGCAGGCGACGATCGAGGCGCTCGCCGCCACGCCCACGTGCCACCTCGAGGTGACGACCCTGATCGTGCCCGGCGTCAACGACACGCGCGAGGAGATGGACGAGCTCGCGGCGTGGCTCGCCTCGGTCGATCCCGGGATCGTGCTGCACGTCTCGCGCTTCCACCCCGCGTTCCGGATGCGCGACCGCGGCCGCACGTCCGTGACGCTCGTCTACGAGCTCGCCGACGTCGCCCGCGCGCATCTCGCCCACGTCTTTACCGGCAACTGCTGAGAGGAATCCCATGGAGGCCATGATGACCAGGAGATCGTTCGTCGCCGCCTCGGCGCTCGCGCTCTCAGGATGCGCGGGCGGCGGTTCGTCCGAGCCCGGCGCGACGCCCGCCGGCAACGCGCGCGGCGGCAGCTATCCGTACGACTTCATCACCACGCTCGGGCCGTTCGACGCCCTCGTGGCCACGCCGTCCGAGACGCCCGGCCGCGTGGAGACGCTCTCCTACACGTGCCACGCCTACGCCATCGAGGCGACTGACGGCGTGGACGGCGTCATGGTCGACAAGGCAGCGAACGTCTGGTTGCCCGGCGACTACGATCCCGCGCGCAGCTACAGCGTGCTCTACCTGCTGCACGGCACGGGCGGCATGCAGGATTACTGGCTGGGCGAGCCCGTCACCGGCACGGACGACTACCACGGCGAGCTTACCGCCAACCTGCTCGACGCGATGCACGACCAGGGGCTTTTCGGCGACGTGATCGTCGTGGCGCCCACGTACTACTCGATCCCCGGGGGCTACGCCATCGACAACACCTTCCTGGGGTCGATGGCGGGCGGCGACCCGTACGCCGACGCGTGGCCGCAGCACTTCTGGCGCGAGCTGCGCGACGACATCATCCCGCTCGTCGAGAGGACCTACCCCGTGATCGCCGACCGCGACCACCGCGGGTTCGCGGGTCTCTCGCGCGGGTCGGTGACGGTCATCTCGAGCGGCATGATGCACTGCACCGACCTCTTCGCATATTTCGGGTGCTTCTCGGGTGCGTGGAGCGACTTCGACGCGTTCAAGGCCGCGCTCGAGGGCGAGTTCGCGGGGTATCCCGTGCGGTTCTGGTACAACGCCAACGGGACCAAGGACTTCGCGCTCGAGAACCACGAGGAGTTCGTGGCGCAGGCGCTCAAGGAGATGCCCGACCGCTTCAAGGATGGCGAGAACTACGCGTGGGTGTGCTTCCCCGGCGGCGAGCACGCCTACAACGCGTGGGCGCTCAGCCTCCACAACTGCCTCCTCGCCTTCTTCCGCTCATAGGGACAGGTTGTTCGTTCCCTTTTGGCACAGAGGGACGGGTTCGCGAACCCGTCCCTCTGTGCCAAAAGGGAACGAACAACCTGTCCCTATCAATCGCCGGGGAAGACGATGCCGGCGGTGCGGCGCGCCTCGGTGAGCACGCGCGCCGTGGCGAGGCTCGTGGCCATCTCCGCGCGGCACGAGGCCAGGTCGCCCTCGTCTATCTGGCGCTGGAACTCGCGCCACTCTGCCTCCCACCAGCTGTCGAGATGCGCGTCGAAGGTCTCCTCCGTGCCGTTGTTGAGGTGCAGCGTCATCGGGTACTCCCACGAGTTGGCTTCGGACGGGCTCAGGATGTAGCCCTTCGTCCCCTCGATCTGCACGAAGCTCGGCGCGGCGCAGTCCTTGGCGCTGATCGCCGTGGCCTGGAAGGCGCCGTAGTCCATCTCGAGGATGCCGCTCGTGTCGATGCCGCGGTGCATGTTGGCGCGGTAGCGCACCGACGCCGGCTCGCCGAACAGCCCCACGAGCGACGCGACACAGTACACGTTGATGTCCATGAGCGAGCCGCCCGCGAACGCGGGGTCGAACGTGGGCATGAGCTCGCCGGCCATGAAGCGGTCGTAGCGGCTCGAGTAACGGTTGAACATCGCGAGCGCGAGCTTGATGTCGCCGATGCGGCCGAGCCATGCGTCGCGAACGTGGCGGAAGTTGGGCTGGCGGAACGCCATCATGCCCTCCCAGAAGAACAGCCCCAGCTCCTCGGCGCGGTCGGCCATCTCCTGCGCTTGGCGCGCGTTGGTCGCGAGGGGCTTCTCGCACACGACGTGCTTGCCGGCGTCGAACGCGGCCATCGCGATCTCGTGGTGCAGCGCGTTGGGCACGGCCACGTAGACCGTGTCGATGTCGGGGCAGGCGATAAGCTCGCGGTAGTCGTCGAAACGCAGGTCGATGCCGTATTCGTCGGCGCGCGCGGCGGTCTTCGCGGGGTCGCGCCCGGAGCCGCAGATGGCGCGCAGGTCGACGCCCCAGCCCTTGATGTGCGGCAGCACGAAACCCGCCATCATTCCCGTGCCGACCATCCCGAGTCTCATGATCGTCCCTTCCCGTGCGATAATGGCTTACAGGTTATTCTCGCATAGGGGGACCCCATGAAGACACCGCTTCGCTACCAGGTGACGCATTATGACTGCGGAACGGCGACGTTCATCAACGCGCTCATGTACCTCTTCGAGCGCGAAGAGATTCCGCAGGAGGTCGTCGAGTACGTCACGATGGTCACCGGCGACCGCAACCTCGGGCTCGCGGGCATGCACCAGGGCACGTCGGGCAAGGCGCTCGCGTTCCTCTCATCGTGGTGCAACGACTACGTGTCCGACAAGGGCTTCCCCGTGCGCAGCCAGGCGCTGCTCGGCGAGGAGGAGGTGAGCCTGCGCGAGGGCTCGCCGCTTCTCGAGGGCATCAGGTCCGGTGCCGTCGCGGCGGTGGAGTGCTGCCTCGGCGCCGACCATTACGTGCTCGTCACCGGCGTCGACGACACCTACGTCTACCTGTGGGATCCCTACTACGACACCTGGCCGATGCACGAGCTCTCGGTGCCCGTGGTGGGCGTGCGCCTCGATTGGGACCATCCGCATGAGTACAACCGCGTGGTCGAGCGCTGGGTGCTCGAGGAGCCTGCCGGCACGCCCTACTCGCTGAACGCCAAGGTGGGCCGTGACGCGGTGCTCCTGTGGCGCACCGACGGCAAATAGCGGAGGATCCAACATCCACTGGCACGGATAACCCCTTTTTCTAGCACGAATGCCACTTATTCCGAGGTTTTTGGACCTCATTTCGCATCGGAGCTATAGATGTCCTGCATTTGCGCAGGTAGACGGGGTGGCTCTATGCGCCCGAAGGAGAATCGATACCCAAAAACCTCGGAATAAGTGGCATTTGTGCCAGAAACGGCCTGTTTCCGTGCCAGCAACCCCGTGGCTGCCGACAATCGCCGCTCCTCGCTCGTGTTTTTGGTGAACCGCGACACGAGGAGGACCCATGAACGCAACCATGAACCGCATGACCAAGCTGCTAGCCTGCCTGTTCGCCGTCCTGTTCGCCGGCACGCTGGCCGCGTGCTTCTCTGCACCAGACCAAGCTCCCGCCGGCACGGGGGAGGAGAAGATCAGCATCGGCGTGCCGTACGATACCGGCTTCGTCGCGTGCGACAGCTACGAGGAGGGCCCCGCCGAGTGCGGCTTCTGGTACGGGGACCCGATCGCGTGGAACACCGAGGAGTACGGCGTCATCCGCGAGGGCGGGTTCCTCTCCACGCGCGCGAACCCGCTCTCCACGCTCTCGGCCGACGTCGACACCGCGTCCTACGCCAACCTGCGCCGCATGGTCTTCGACGGCTACGGCGTCGACGAGATCCCCGCGGGTGCCGTGCGCATCGAGGAGATGCTCAACTACTTCACGTACGACTACGCCGAGCCCGCCGCGGGCGAGCGCTTCTCGGTCACCACGCACCTCGGCCCCTGCCCGTGGAACCCCGAGACCAGGCTCCTGACCTTGGGTTTCGCGACCGCGCGCGAGAATACCGAGACCATCCGCGGCCGCAATCTGGTTTTTCTGATCGACGTCTCCGGCTCGATGGATTCCCGCGACAAGCTCGACCTGCTCAAGGACGCCTTCGCGGTGCTCGTGCGCTCGCTCGGCCGCGACGATCGCATCTCCATCGTGACCTACGCGAGCGGCGAGGAGCTCATCCTCGAGGGCGCCCGCGGCGACGAGGCCCGCACGATCATGCGCGCCATCGACCGCCTTGAGGCGAGCGGCTCCACCAACGGCGAGCGCGGGCTCGAGCGCGCATACGAGGTGGCCTAGCGCAACTTCATCGATGGCGGCGTCAACCGCATCATCATGGCGTCCGACGGCGACCTCAACGTGGGCATGACCAGCGAGAGCGACCTCTACGACTACGTGAGCGCCAAGCGCGCGACGGGCATCTACCTGTCGGTCCTCGGCTTCGGCAGCGGCAACTACAAGGATACCAAGATGGAGACCCTCGCAGACAACGGCAACGGCTCCTACCACTACATCGACTGCATCGACGAGGCCGAGCGCGTCTTCGACGAGAAGCTCTGCGCCAACCTCGTGCCGTTCGCCGACGACGTGAAGGTGCAGGTCGAGTTCAATCCCGCGCTCGTGAAGGGCTACCGCCTCATCGGCTACGAGAACCGCGAGATGGCCGACGAGGACTTCGAGAACGACGCGCGCGACGCCGCCGACGTCGGACCCGGCGCGCAGTTCACCGTGTGCTACGAGATCGTGCCCGCGGACTCCGCGCTCGAGGTCGCCGAGCCCGAGCTGCGCTACTCGGCGCCCGATGCCGTCGGGGACGCCTCCTTCACCGGCGAGCTCGCGCAGGTGTCGCTGCGCTACCGCGCCTTCGACGACGGCCAGGTCCATGAGCAGCGCGCCCAGATCGCCGACGTCGACAGCACGGACGCAGACTGGCGCTTCGCCGCGGCCGTGATCGAGCTCGGCATGTACCTGCGCGGCTCCGAATACGTGGGCACCACCACGCCGGCATCGATCGTCGAGCTCGCCTCCGCGGGCGGGTCCGCCTCCGACCGCGCGGGCTTCGCCGAACTCGTCGACTACCTGCTCGGCGACGCCTGATTCCTTCCGCCGCCCCCACCCCTCCCCTCCGCTCGCCGCACGACCATCACACAACAGACAAACCATTTCGGTATTCTGAACATGCTGAACATCTTATGGCGACCGCGGAGGGGAGGCAGGCATAGCAGCTTCGCAGACAGACCAGCAGGCGGCCCGCGCCGAGAAGCCCAAGGCTCCCAAGACGCAGGTGCAGTCCACGTCGAAGCACGAGCGCGCCGAGTTCTCCTCGGTGCGCAAGAGCGTGCTGTTCCTCGGCGCGGTCATGGTCGCCTACATCCTCTACGTGGTGCTGTCCGGCCAGTTCGAGGAGTTCACGGCGTCGCTCGCCGGCGTCGACCCGCTGTGGGTCGCGCGCGGCGCGCTCTGCATGGTCTGCTACTACCTGCTCGGCGTCGTGGGCTACGCGGTCCCGGTCTCGCGCGACAGGAACTCGCCACTCGGCTTCCGCGACCTCATGAGCGTCGAGGCGGCGGGCATCTTCTTCTCGTTCCTCTCGCCGGGCGGAACCGGCGCCGCCCCGGCTCAGATCTACCGGCTCACGCGCGCGGGCCTCTCGGTGGGGTCCTCATCGGCCCTGCAGTACACGCGCTTCATCGTGTACGAGGCTGCCGAGGGCATCTTCGCCGCTGTCATGCTCATCTTCCGCTATCGGTACTTCTTCGAGGTCGTGGGCAATTTCGCGGTGATCGGCCTCGTGCTGTTCGGCGTGAAGATCATCGAGGTCTTTGCCCTGCTCGTGATCTGCCTCTACCCGGGCTTCGTGAAGCGCTCGGGCAACGCTATCATCCGCCTGCTTGAGAAAACCCCGCTCAAGGCCGACTTCGATCGCTGGCACGATGTGGTGAACAATCAGGTGCAGGAGTTCTCCGACGGCTTCAAGAGCGCCGCGAAGGACGCCCCGATGATGCTGCTCGCGCTCATGGTTTCCTTGGCGCAGCTGGCCTGCCAGTACGCGCTCGGCTGGTTCGTGGCGCACGCCTTCGGCTTCCATAATGCCGACCTCGTGACCTGCCTTGCGGCCGGCTCCATGCTCGAGCTGCTCACCTCCGCCATTCCGCTTCCGGGCGGCAGCGGCGGCGCCGAGGTCGGGTTCGCGACGCTCTTCTCGCCGATCTTCGGGAGCACGATCACCGCGGCGTACGTGGTGTGGCGCTTCATCGAGTACGTCGGCCCGATCGCGGCGGCGGTCCCGCTGCTGGGTCTGCGCAGCCGCGGCGGCCGCAACGTGTACCAGCGCATCGCCACCATCAAGCACGCGCTTGCCCGCTTCTGGAGCGGCATGCCCTGGCATAAGCATCGCCGTGGCGCGCGCGGTATCCGCCTGACGCCCAAAAAGGTTGACCGAAAGTAGCGTTTTCACCCGCCAGCGGCACTATTAGGACTGCGGACGTGTGAGCGCCCGCATCCGCGGGTAAGATAGGAATGTCCTTTGTTTTCTCGTGCGAAGAAGGAGTACCCATGGACATTCAGAGCATCGTCGGCAGCCTTATCGGCCTTGCGCAGGACAACCCCTCCATCCTCGGCAGCCTCGTCGAGCATCCGTACTCCACGGTGAGCAACGTCTCCGGCGTCCAGGACGTCAGCCGCAACGAGGCGGCCGAGGTCGTCACCGCCGTCTCGTCGCTCGCCCAGGGCAAGGCCGTCGACTTCGGCTCCCTCGGCACCCTCGCCTCGCTGCTGCTCGGCCAGAACGACAACTCCGTCCACACGCTCGCCGGCTCGCTGTTCGGCAATCTGCTGAGCCAGGCCGAGGTCGTCGAGGAGGAGCCTCCCGCGCAGGAGGTCCAGGCCGCCGGCATGAACCTCGACCTCGGCAAGCTCGCCATGATCGCCGGCTCGCTGCTCGCCATCGCGAACGCCACCGGCGTCACCGGCAAGAAGACCAAGAGGAGCGGCGTCGACCTGTCCGACGGCGTCGGACTCGACGACCTCGCCGGCCTCGCTGCCACGCTGATGTCCAACGGCCAGGCTCCTGCCAAGACCACCGGGAGGAACTCCAGGAAGACCACGGCTGCCAAGCCTGCCGTCGACCTGTCCGATGGCATCGGCCTCGACGACGTGATCGGCCTCGCCGGCACCCTGCTCGGCGGCAAGTAAGCTTCGAGCCTCGATAGAACGTCCGGGACGCACGGCTCCATGCCGTGCGTCCCTTTTTGTTCGGGTTGCTGCCTTCTCTGCTCGACACAACGGTTCTCAATTCACATAAGGGTCTGTTTTTCACATACCTGTTATAGCGATAAGCCTCTGAGCTGGGCAAACGAAAACAAACCTCTGTTTTTGCAAGAGGTGTGTGGAAAAGCAGGTAGGTATGTGGAGCGAAACCTGATGTTTGCGGTTGTCTACAGCTTGAAGACGACCTCGATCGAGGGGTCGACGCGCGCCGCGAAGGCCGCACCGTCGTCCTCGGACCCCACGACCGATCCGTAATGCTCGGGAATCGCGACCTTCGGCTGCAGCTCGTTCACGAACTTCGCCGCCTCGGACGCCGTCATTGTGTAGGTCCCGCCCACCGGCACGAGCGCGATGTCGCAGGCGATCGAGCGGTTCTCGAGGATGTCATCGGTGTCGCCGGCCACGTAGACGACCACGCCGTCATGCGTCGTGATGACGTAGCCCACCCAGCCGTTCTTGCGCGGATGGAACGGCTTGAGCTTGTTGTACGCCGGCACCGCCTCGATCGAGAGGCTCGGCAGCGGGCAGACCGTCTCGCCCGGCGAGACGAACAGGGCATCCGGCAGCTCGCGCTCCATGCCGCGCGGCGCGACGAAGCGGGTCCGCTCGCAGGCGACCCGCGCGATGTCCTCGGGCGAGTAGTGGTCGTGGTGCGAGTGCGTGACGAGGACCAGGTCCGCGTCGTGCGGCGTGTCCTCGAGCAGGTACGGATCGACGTAGCACACGGCACCCGGGCCGGCATCGATGCGGATCGACGAATGCGCGTTGATGGTGATGAAGTCGGTATGCATGGCTGCTCCTCTCATCGTGCTCTCGCCTCAAGCATACCGAACCATTCCCGGTCGGTGCCGCTCGCTTCGGGTCAGCGTATAGCCTATCGGCCGCGGTGGGTATCTTCTAGCCAATGGACACGCGCGGGAGGAGCGGGGCGATGGCGGTCATCTTCAAGGGCGGGTGCAGCGACGAGGCGCTCTAGGGAAGGCGCACGAGCTGCTCGTAGACGTCGAGCCCGCGGGCGAGGATGGCCTCGTCGAAATCGAAGGTGTCCGCGTGCAGCGGGATGCCCGTCCCCGTGCCGAGCAGCATGAACACACCGCTCGCATAGCGCTGGTACCAGGCGAAATCCTCGCCGATGAGCTGCGGCGCGTCGAGCTCGCCCACCTCGGGGACGGCCGCGCGCACGAGCCTGGTGAGCGCGGCGTCGTTGATCACGGGCGGGTAGCCGTTCGCGAAGGAGACCTGCGCGGTGCAGCCCAGCTCGGCGGCAGTCTGCTCGGCGAGGGAGACGATGCCCTCCTGCGCCCGCTCGGACATCTCGGTCGAGAAGGTCCGCAGGCTTCCCTGGAGCCGCGCCTCGGCGGCGATCTGGTTGCGCACCAGGCCTCCCTCGATGCGCCCGAACTTGAGCAGGCTCGGGTCGTCCCCGGCGAGCCCGTCCATGAACGCGTAGATGCGCGCGAGGTAGCGGCAGGCGGCCTCGACGGCGTCCCTGCCCTGGTCGGCCTTCGCGATGTGCGACGACCGCCCGTGGAAGACGACGTCGACCTCGTTCGTGCTCGCGAGCAGCGCCCCCTCACGCGTGGCGACGGTGCCCGCGGGCAGGTCGGGCCAGAGGTGGAAGCCGAAGACGCGGTCGACGCCGCAGCGCTCGAAGACGCCGCTCTCGCAGAGGGGGAGCGCACCGCCGACGGATTCCTCGGCGGGCTGGAAGATAAGCAATACATTGCGCGAAAGCTCGTCGAGGTGCGTATCGAGGTGCTCAGCGAGCGCGAGCACCATCGCCATGTGGCCGTCGTGGCCGCAGGCGTGCATGCGGTCGGGATGCGTCGAGGCGTACGGCGCACCGGTCCGCTCCACCACCGGCAGGGCGTCCATATCCGTGCGGATCGCGGTGGTGCGCGCGGCGCCGCGGTCGAAGAAGGCGCAGACCGTCGACGGGCAGGGCATGAAGACCTCGACCGGACCTGTGAGCCGCGCCAGGACATCCGAGACGTACGCGATCGTCTCGGGCAGGTCGAAACCGATCTCGGGTATGCGGTGGAGGTCGCGCCTGAGCGTCCTCAGCCGCTCGACGGTGTCCATGCCGTGCATACGTCCCTCCTTCGAACCGGTGCGTGCTGCGTCCACTCTACCGTTTCGGGCGCTCCGCCTCCGCGTTTTGAATCTATTTGGTTACATCGGATTGTGCGATTCTGGTCCACTTTCTACACTTATCGCCAACGATAGAGGCGCGGACACGATGAATCCCGGGCGAGCCGGCGGGCAGAGACCCTGGGAGGAGGCCAAATCCGCCGAACCAGGTCCTTCGGGCACGAACGTCCTGGTGGGCCTGCGGGAAATACCCGCAGGACTGTCTACGGGAAGAACCCCGTAGGTGCGCTATCACGGCCTCCCGCATGGATGCCCTGGCGCGCCTACGCGGCCGGAGTCGGGAGGAACCGTGGCGCAGAAGCGTCCCTTCGCAACGAACGAGCAGATCGAGGCCCTCGCGCGGGTGTACCCCACGCCCTTCTACCTCTACGATGAGGCGGGCATCCGCAGGACGGCCGAGGCTCTGACCAGCGCATTCTCATGGGCGCCGAGCTTCCGCGAGTATTTCGCCGTCAAGGCCACGCCCAACCCCGCGATCATCTCGATCCTCGCCGAGTACGGCTGCGGCGTGGACTGCTCCAGCGCATGCGAGCTGCTGATGGCCGAGGCGCTCGGCATCTCTGGCGAGCAGATCATGTTCTGCTCCAACGACACGCCCGCGGGCGAGTTCGCGCACGCGGGGCGCCTGGGCGCCACCATCATCCTCGACGACGAGACCCACATCGATGCGCTGCTCGCGGAGCAGGGCGCGCTGCCCGAGCGCGTGGGCCTGCGCTTCAACCCCGGCGGAGACTTCGACTTCGCCAACGGCATCTTCGGCCGCCCGGAGGAGGCGAAGTTCGGCCTCACCGAGGACCAGCTGCTCGAAGCCGCGACGCGCCTGCGCGAGCTCGGCGTGGAGCAGATCGGCCTGCACGCGCTGCTCGCCTCCAACACGCTTACCAACGAGTACTACCCCGCGCTCGCGCGCCGGCTCTTCCGGCTCGCGGTGCGCCTTCAGGCCGAGTGCGGCATCCGCATCGCGTTCGTGGACCTCTCCGGCGGCGTCGGCATCGACTACCGCCCCGAGGACGAGCCCAACGACATCGCCGCCATCGGCGCGGGCGTGCGCCGCGCCTACGAGGAGGTCCTCGTGCCCGCCGGCCTCGACGACGTGGCCATCTTCACCGAGCTCGGCCGCTTCATGACCGGACCGCACGCGCTGCTCATCACGCGCGTCATCCACACCAAGGAGACGTACCGCAACTACCTGGGCGTCGACGCCTGCGCGAGCAACCTCATGCGTCCCATGCTCTACGGCGCCTACCACCACATCACCGTGCTCGGCCGCGAGGACGAGCCCGCGTGCGTGCGCTACGACGTCACCGGCATGCTCTGCGAGAACAGCGACAAGCTCGCCGTCGACCGCCTGCTGCCGCGCGCGCAGGTGGGCGACCTGCTCGCCATCCACGACGTGGGCGCGCACGGGCATTCCATGGGCTACACCTACAACGGCAGGCTCCGCTCCGCGGAAGTGCTGCTGGACGCGGACGGCTCGCACCGCCTGATCCGCCGCGCCGAGACGCCCCTCGACTACTTCGCCACCCTCGACGTCCTGCCCATCGGCAGCGACCTCGCCGCGCTCGTCCGGCGGTCGGAGGGCGAACCCAAGGGTAAGCCCGCGCGTCCCTAGGGGGCGCATCCACGGCACGGCATCACATCACCCAACGACGGGCAGCGCCGGCGCGCGCCCGAAAGGAGCACCACCATGAGCATGGACAACCTCACCGGATCGATCGTCGCCCTCGTCACCCCGTTCAACGAGGACAAGAGCATCGACTTCGAGGGTCTCGAGCGCCTCGTCGACTTCCACCTCGAGAACGGCACCGACGGCATCCTCGTGCTCGGCACCACGGGCGAGACCTCGCCCATGACCGACGCGGAGGACTTCGCCGTGGCCGAGGCCGTGGTCAAGCAGGTCGCGGGCCGCATCCCCGTGATCGGCGGTGCCGGCTCCAACTGCACCGAGGAGAGCCTCAACAAGGCGCTCGGCCTGCAGCAGCGCGGCATCGACGGCCTGCTGCTCATCACGCCGTACTACAACAAGTCCAACGAGGAAGGCATCTACCAGCACTTCGTCCAGGTCATGGACAAGGTCGACGTCCCCTGCATCTTCTACAACATCCCCGGCCGCACGGGCTGCTCCATCTCGGAGCGCAACGTCGCGCGCCTGCGCGAGCACCCCAACGCGTGGGGCATCAAGGAGGCCTCGGGCAACATCTCCTACGCCACGACCGTGGCGCAGTACCTCTCGGACGACTTCCGCATGTTCTCGGGCAACGACGACATGGTGGTGCCGATCCTCTCGCTCGGCGGCGCGGGCGTCATCTCGGTGTGGGCCAACATCGCGCCGCGCACCGTGCACGACATGTGCGCCGCGTGGGAGCAGGGCGACACGCAGACCGCCCTCAGAATCCAGCTCGAGAACCTCGAACTCGTCCATTCGCTGTTCTGCGAGGTCAACCCCATCCCTGTGAAGGCCGCGCTGGCCAGGATGGGCATGATCGGCGAGAACTACCGCATGCCGCTGTGGCCGATGGCCGACGCGACCCGCGCACGGCTCTACGCCGCCATGGAGGGGGTCGGTCTCATTGGCTAGCGCGATCATCATCGGCAACGGGCGGATGGGCGCGCTTGTCGCCCGCACGCTCGAGGCCACGGGGCGCTTCGAGGTCGTGGGCGTCTACGACGTTGATACCATCGGCGCGCTTGCTGATGCCGCGGCGGCTGACATCGCGATCGATTTCTCGCATCTCTCGGCGATTCCGCAGGTAGCGGCCTACGTGGCGCGCACGGGGACAGCGCTCGTCTCGGGCACGACGGGCCTTACCGACGAGGAGCTCGCGCTGCTGCGTGCGGCGGGCGAGCACGCGCCGGTCGTGTGGAGCCCCAACTACGCGCTCGGCGTCGCGGTGCTCCGCAGGCTCGCGGCACAGGCTGCAGAGGCGCTTGCGGACTTCGACATCGAGATCGTCGAGACGCACCACAACAAGAAGGCCGACGCGCCGTCCGGCACCGCGAAGGCGCTGCTCGCCGCCGTGGATCCCGAGGGTTCGTGCGACGTGGTGTACGGGCGCGAGGGCATGGTCGGTGCGCGGACCGCGCGCGAGATCGGCGTGCATGCCGTGCGCGGCGGCACCGTGGCGGGCACCCACGAGGTGCACTTCTTCGGCCCGGACGAGGAGGTCTGCCTCACGCATCGCGCGACGAGCAGGCAGATCTTCGCGAGCGGCGCCGTGGCCGCGGCGGAGCGCCTGATGGCGTGCGCGCCCGGCTTCTACACCTTCGACCAGCTCATGTTTGGGGACTGACATGGACGCGCAGGAGATCATCAACTACATCGCCACCTCCGAGAAGAAGACGCCGGTCAAGGTGTACGTGCGCGAGCGCGCGGGGGCGTGCGTGGACTACGGCAGCGCCCGGGTGTTCGGCGTGGGCGACAAGATCGTCTTCGGCAACTGGTCCGAGCTCGAGGGGCTTCTCGCCGAGCAGGCGGACGCAATCGAGGACATGGTCGTGGAGTGCGACCGCCGCAACTCCGGCGTGCCGCTGCTCGACGTGCGCGGCGTCAACGCGCGCATCGAGCCCGGCGCGATCATCCGCGAGCGCGCGGAGATCGGCGACAACGCCGTCATCATGATGGGCGCCGTCATCAACATCGGCGCCGTGGTGGGGGAGGGCACCATGATCGACATGGGTGCCGTCCTGGGTGGGCGCGCCATCGTCGGCGCGCGCTGCCACGTGGGCGCCGGCGCCGTGCTCGCGGGCGTCATCGAGCCGGCGAGCGCCACGCCCGTCGTCGTGGAGGACGACGTCATGATCGGTGCGAACGCGGTGGTGCTCGAGGGATGCCGCGTGGGTGCGGGATCGGTCGTGGCCGCGGGTGCCGTGGTCGTGGAGGACGTGCCTGCCGGCGTGGTCGTGGCGGGCTGCCCCGCGCGCATCATCAAGGAGAAGGACGAGCGCACGGCGAGCAAGACGGCTATCGTCGACGCCCTCCGCACGCTGTAGTTTTCACAAAATGGGGGGTACCCCCCGAAATGACAAAATGGGGGGTACCCCCCGAAATGCAGAATCATGGATTATCTGCAACACACCTGTCCTGAGGTGTGTTGCAGAGATTGCATCTCTGCAGGTCAGAGGCTTGTATATCGGATTATTGCATCAGGTATGTTGCAAACGACGGCTCTGAAAGCTGCCTGATCAGATCACGCCGAAGTGCGATAGGAGCATGAAGACCGCGAAGACGGCGGCGATCGCCAGGATGAGCATCTGCGTCCTGAAGGTCCACCTCTTGGAGAAGCGCTCGAACGGGCGGGACTGACCTGCGTACGCTCCTTTGCGCTGCAGGCACGAGGCGAGGTCGAAGCTCAGCATCACGAGCCACACCGCCACGACGTCGCGCGCGAACGCCGCCAAGATGTCGCGCGGGTCGCTCCATCCGGCCGTGACCAGGGAGAAGGCCGCGGTGACGCCAATCGCGATCCCCGCGATGGCGAGGCAGATCGGGAGCAACAGGGCGATCCCGGTGCGGTTGTCGTTCTCGGTCGTCATCGGCCCTTCCTCTCCATTTCCGTTGCCATAGATTGTAATTCTAAGATAGGGGAGTATCCCCTATCTGAGAAGGATGGAATCCTGTCCGCCGGGGTATCTATCATCAAAGATGAAAGGTGTTCCGAAGGCAGGAGGCCGGCATGCTCTGCACGTATCGCGTCTATCGGTTCGACGTGCCCACGCGCTCGTGGGTGCTCGTGCTGAACACGCGCCTGTACCGCGACGCGGTCGACCTCCACAAGCAGCTGATGGTCCACGGCCAGCGCGCGATCATCAATGCCGACCCCTACAAGTTCAAGCGCAACCTCCCCGCGGATCCCGACAAGGACATCATGAAGGGGCGTTCGGTGTTCGGTGGGCGATGACTGCGCACGAATCGCCCGTGATAGCCCTACAATCCAGTTAGCGACTCAACGATCACGCAACCGTACGGAGGAGGGCATCATGGCCATGGACGAGTACAGGCAGCGCAGGGTGAAGCGCCTGCAGGAGAAGGTCGGCGAGCTGGGGCTGGACACCATGCTGGTGACCTCGCAGGACGCGATCTACTACCTGTGCGGGGCGTCGTACACACCGGTTGAGCGGCCGTTCTTCATCATCGTCAAGCCGAGCGGAAGCCCCGAGCTCGTGGTCCCGCGCCTCGAGTACGAGCACATGCTCAAGGTCGAGGGCTTCGGCGAGATCCGCCACTACTTCGAGTACCCCTCCATCCCGGGGCAGAACTGGTACGACTACATCGCGCAGTCGGTGGGGGAGAGCGCCGTCATCGGCATCGAGCCGTCGCTGCCGTCGGCCTACCGCGAGCTGCTCCGCGCGAAGGAGACCCGCATCGTCGACTACATCGACACGATGCGCCTGGTGAAGGACGCGAGCGAGCTCGAGGCGATCCGCCTGGCCGCCAAGTACACCGACGAGGGCATGCGCCGCATCCACAAGGGGCTCTATCGGGGCGAGTGCGTGCTCGAGCCCGTCATGCACGCGCGTGACATCCAGACCAGCGTGATCAAGGAGACCGACTACAACTACATGACCTCGAGCTTCCTCACCGCCGCGTGGCCCGCGCCAAAGAGCTCCCAGCCGCACAGCCTGCCCGATTTCGCGGGCAGGTTCGGCGACGGCCCCATCGTGCTCATGAGCTACAACCGCGTGAACGGCTACGCGGCGGAGTGCGAGCGCACGGTCTTTCTCGGCGAGCCCAGCGAGCGCGACCGCGAGCTCTACGACATCGTGATGGGCGCGCGGGCGCTGGCGTACTCCATGGTGCGGCCGGGCGTGCGCTGCGCGGACATCGACCTCGCCACGCAGGATTACTTCAAGGAGCGGGGCTACGGGGACGCGATCCTGCACCGCACGGGGCACGGCATCGGGTTGGGCAACCACGAGGCGCCGTGGCTCTCCGCGGGCGGCGACCACGTCCTCGAGGAGAACATGGTCATCAGCATCGAGCCGGCGCTGTACTTCGACGACATCGGCGGGTTCCGCCACTCCGACACGGTGCTGGTCACGCGTGACGGCTTCGAGCGGATCACGCAGTACCCGGACGACCTCGAGAGCCTCATCGTGCGGGACAAGCGCGTCATCAAGAAGATCAAGGGCTACGTGGTGCGGAAGGCCGTGAACATCCAGTAGGGGAAGTTGACAAAAGTCCTACGAGGAGTTTTGTCACCGAGATTCTTGGTACGGCTGATTGTTGGTCCGATCAACAATCAGCCGCTCCTCTTCGGTAAATGCTCTCAATAAACCGATCTGTTTGACATAGTTATTTATCTAAATTTGCAAATAATATAAATAATAGGCAGCAAAATGACATATAATCTCATAAAACAAACTGAAAGGACCATAAAGATGGCGTACCAGTCTCTCGCCAAGCTTTTCTATACAGACGCCTCAGGCGAACGTTTCGAGCGAAACGAGCAGCTGGCACGCGAGCGCTTCAATGCAGAATCGACCTTCAAAACGGGAATCGATTCTGACCACGGAGAGCTGTTCCTGGCTGTTCCGCGTGAGCTATCCGTGATTAACGAGAAAATCCTCCGCGTGGAGCGCGTGGTGTCAGCACGCCTGCGACAACTGCCTCCCGTGGCACATGCCGCGATGCTACGCAGCTTGGTCATCGACGAGGTCGTGAGTACGAACGAGCTCGAAGGCGTCCATAGTACGCGCAAACAAATCAACGATCTTCTTGCGGGCAGCGTGCGTACCGCAACATCGCCTCATGGAAAGAGTGCGGGACGGAGATTCTCCGAGCTTACTCGCATGTACCTCGGCCTAAGCGATCCCAATGATCGCAGACCAGAGACCGCGAAGGAAATCCGGGCAATCTACGACCAGCTTATGGCAGGAGAGCAGCTGGGCGAAAACAAGCTCGACGGGGTGCTCTTCAGGGCTCATCAGGTCGAGGTCATCGGGCAGGGCGGGAAAACCCTGCACGAGGGCGTGATGCCCGAGGAGAAGATCATCGAGCTGCTCGATAAAATGATCGCTCTCGTGGATTCTTCGGACGTTCCCGAGATGTACAGTGCAATCATCGCCCACTATGTTTTCGAATTCATTCACCCGTTCTACGACGGCAATGGCCGCACGGGCCGTTATCTACTCGCCCTGTATCTGAGCAAACCCCTCTCCATGCTTACAACACTGTCCCTTTCGAAGACTATCGCGGAGAACAAGAGCGCGTACTACACAGCATTCAAGGACACCGAGCATCCGCTCAACCATGGGGAGTTGACGATGTTCGTCATGAAAATGCTCGAGTTCATCAGGGTGGCTCAAGAGCGACTTCTCGACGAGCTCGATGTTAAGCTCGGACAGTTCGGTGCTATGGGCGATCGGTTAATCAATCTGTCTGCTACGGCGAAGCTTGGAAAAGCCGGACGGGAAATCATCTATATGCTCGGACAGTTTGACCTGTTTGCCCTGTTTCCTCAGGCGTCGCTTGAAGAGATTGCGCAGCATGTGAGTTTGGGTACCCAGCAAACGCGCAAGCATCTGTCCAGGCTCGAGGAAATGGGACTAGTTGAAGTATCGAGGAAAAGACCGCTGCTGTTTGAGCTGTCGGACGTTGCCCGAAACGAGCTGGGGCTTGGATAACGCCCTCGCAGGGAATGGTTTTCCTACAGATGTGTCACCACATACCTGTTTGGTTACCACATAAGTCTCGTGAGAACTACGAGTCTTTTGCATTTCCGCAGGTCAGAGGCTCGTCGATCGAAGAGGTTTGCTGGCAGGGTGGGGTTGCATGGTGGATAAGACAGACAGCCGCGAGCAGGGAGCGCGAGATGGAAGCTGAATACGACTACATCGTGGTGGACGACAGAGAGGATCAGCGCGAGGCGATCAAGGCGATCCTCGCCGAAGGCGGATTCGAGTGCATCGGCGAGGCCGCGGACGGGGAAAGCGGCGCAGACCTGTACTTCGAGGCGCTCCCGGACTTCGTCATCATGGACATCGACATGCCCGGCGTCGACGGTATCGAAGGCGCGCGGATGATCCTGGAGGACGACCCGGATGCCTTCATCATCATGGCCAGCGGCTTCGGGATGCAGAGCAAGGTCATCGAGGCGATCAACCTCGGAGCTGCGGACTGGTTCATGAAGCCGTACGATAAGAGAGCCGTGCTCGCGAAGATGCGGGAGCTTACGGAGGAGTAGGGGCGAGGTTCAAAACCTGTCAGCAAACCTGTCCCTTTGACTCATCAGCGTTGATGGAGCCAGCCATTTGTCAGAGAATCGAAGCTGAACGGCAATCCTCGTAGAGGGAGCTTCCATGATCGCGTACTCTGGCAAAGACCCATTCGTCTTCGTGTCCTACGCGCATGCGGACTGGTCTGAAGTCGAGCAAATCGTCATTGGCCTGAAGCGCAAGATGTGCCGGATCTGGTATGACGAGGGCCTCACTCCCGGTGACTCGTGGAACGACGACCTCGCCAGGCACATCAAGGAGTGCTCGTGCTTCATCGTGTTCCTGAGCGCGACCTCCATGTCCTCTCCTTACGTGAGGTCGGAGATCAACTACGCCATCGCAAAGGGTCGCAAGATCATCCCTGTGCTGCTCGATCGGTCCGAGATGCCCGAGGGCCTCGAGTTCGCCCTGGGCACGACGCAGTTCGCCACCATCTGCGACGAGGATGACCCCGCAAAGCGCACGGAGATGATCGCGCCGTTCCTTCCAGGCGAGGTGTTCGCTCCCCTGCTCAAGCCCTTCCTTTCCTCGGGTGGGTACGACTTCTACATGGAACGCGAGGACGTCTTCTTTGAGAGCGAGACGTACACTGGCCCGGACCGTTGCAGCAACAACCTGAGAATCACCGCTCGGACAGACGAGGGAGACGAGATCGAACTGTTCAAACTCGAACAAACCTTTGCCTACGACGTCGACTACGTTGTCACGCAGTGCTCCGAGATCACGGACGACTATTACGTGGGCAAGATCCAAGGGTCGTACGTCGTCCACATCCTCGGCAAATTCGAGCTCGTCTACCCGCTCACGGGACCGGACTTCGACGCGCTTATGCTATTTGTACTGAGGATTCCGCAGGATGAGAAGCCAACGGTACGGCTCGTGGACTACCAAATCGTCAACCTCATTCAGCCCGTCCTCTACGAGGGAAAGAAGCTCGCCGAAGCCGCTTGGGGGTCGACCATCAAGAATCGGCTTGATGCGGCACTGGCGAAGTGAGCTAGCAAGGACAGTCAAGACAGCGTATCTCCTAGCCGCAGCCCGCAGCCAGGGGAGAGCGAAATGCGGAAACGTGTCCCTTGTTTTGCGGCAGCCAATGAGGCTTTTTGTCCACCCCAACGCCTAAGCTGTTCATTGCTGGCACGCATGTCCCAATGCACAGGAGGCGTCAAATGTACGAAAACAACGGGTCCTATTTCGATGGAAGCCTTATCGAGCTGGTCGGGCTCTATATCGGAGGCATTTTGATCACGATTTTCACCCTCGGCATCTGCTTTCCGTGGGCGTTCACGATGATCTACCGCTGGGAGACCAACCATACGGTGGTCAACGGCTATCGGCTGTGGTTCGACGGCACGGCGGTGCAGCTCTTCGGCATGTGGATCCGCTGGCTGCTGCTCACTATCGTGACGGTCGGCATCTACGGCTTCTGGGTAGGCATCAAGCTCAAGCAGTGGAAGGTCTCGCACACGCACTTTGCGTGAGGGACGCGCTCGCGAGGATGCGGGAGCAAACGGAGGAGAAAGGGACCGATTGGGTTTAGGAGGGATAATCCCGTGTGCCCTTGCAAGACGGAAACTTCGAACAGCCGTAGAACTTTCCGTTCTTGCCTGTGCGGAGAACCATCGGTGCCCCGCATTTCGGGCATTTGGGAGCTGAGTATCCGTAGCCTGATTGACGATAGCGTGCTCGCCCTCTAGTGCTGCCCGATTCTCTGAGGTTCCTCTTGCCTTCGCACGAGGGGTAGTTTGTGCAGCTATAGAACTTTCCGTATCTTCCCGAGATCAGTCTCATCGACGCTCCGCATTCCGGGCATCTCGGTGACGAGTCTCGGCTTTGCCTGCCTGACTCCGAGGTCATGAGGTAGGTGTATTCGTAGTCGTCTTCTTCGTCTTCGTCGTCATAGTCATCCCATTGGGTTGTCGACAGATACCTCATCGATTGTCCGGTCGATCCATCAAGGTTCATCGTGTAGTGGCAGTATGTGGGGTAGTTGGAGCAGCCGAAGAACTCGCTGCCATCGGCAGAGTTGATTCGCCTTGTGAGCCATCCGCCACATTCTGGGCACCTCTTCTTGTCTGCGATGATTCTTACGTCGCGATAGGTTTTGTCGCAGAAGGGGTAGTTGCTGCATCCGACGAAATTGCCGTATTCACCGCTCTTCTCCAGCAGTACGCCACCGCAGCGCGGACATGTTGCCGATTCGCCCTCCTCCTTCTTGCGGTAGAAGGCGAATGAATCGCCCCCGTTCTCGCGGCGGAGTTCATCAACGAACATGGAGATGCCGGGGTAGCCAGAGTTATCGCCAGTTACCAGCCAGACCCTGTTCTTCGTTCGCGTGAGAGCCACGTAGAAGAGCCGCCGCTCCTCTGCGAACGGATACCTGTCGCTGTCAGCTAGCAGGAGCTCCAGAATCGGATCGTCCGCGACCATATTCGGGAAGCCGTAACGGCTGTTGACGAGGCCGATGACGATGACGTTGTCTGCTTGGAGTCCCTTGGATTTATGGACGGTCATATAGCCTATTTCCTTGGATGCCCGTCCAGAAGGTTTGTACACGATCACCTTATCGAACTTCTCCTCGGAAGAGACACCCTTCTTCGGGTCACGGAAGCTGAAGTCTTCCGTTGGCTCCAACTTGGGGAAGATCCGCTCGAGGTCATGCCTGTTCCTGCCCAAAACCTTGATCTCACCGCCACTGCCCGAAGAGGCAAGCAGGTCGTTGAGCGCGAACGTGAATGCAGCCCTTTGGTCGGCAAGCGAGATGGCAGATATCGGCGGACGATCCAAGGCGGGTGCCATGGACTTGACCTTCTTGCTCATCTGGTCGGGGTTCTTGAGAACGAAGCGGCTCGCCACATCAACGAGTATCTGGGAGTTGCGGTACGTGCGCTCGATGCGCATCTCCTCGTGGTAGCCGACGAGCTTTCCGAAGTTGGTGAACAGCGTTACGTCGCTGCCGGCGAAGCGGTAGATTGCTTGCCAATCGTCTCCGACGCACATGAGCTTGGCTCCGGTAGCGTCGCGGATGGCGGAGAGCAGGCCGAAGCGGCTAAGGGAGATGTCCTGATACTCGTCGACGATGATGTAGCGGTAGGGGTGGTCGTACCCTTCGTTGCGGATTCGGGCAGCAGCCAGGTTGATCATATCGTCGAAGTCGACCATCGGCTTCGGGGCGTTAGCGAGCGACTCTTGGTATGACTTCATGATCGGCCAGGTGAATCTCGTGAAGAGATCGTAGCGTCGCCACATGGTTCCGTTGCCCTTATACGCCTCGCGCGCGGCGTCGTCGACCTCTGGGGCGGTTTTGTTGCTTGACTTGACCAGCGAGATGAACGTCGAGATGAGCTGCGTCATGGAGCTGAAGAACCTATCATCTCGCAGCAGATCTCCGCAGATCTTAGCGTTCCTCTCAGGGTCGTTTTCAAGCACAACGCCGTTATCGACGAGCAACCTCTCGATCCTGTTCAGCAGGTCCTGATCCTTGTTCCACCAAGAGTAGCTCTCGATGAGCCTCGTCCCGCATGCCCTGTGGACGTCCCTCTTCCACTTGATGCCATCAAGGTAGCGCTGTTCCTCGACGCGCGTTTTAATCCAGGGCACGCGTCCGTTCTTGTCGACACCGAAGTGCTCGAGCCAGATGTCGTAGTCGGAAAGGTAGAAGTCTGGTTGGTATGCTCTGCGGCTATTGTCTTCCAACCCTTCTGGGATGGCATGGTCGTAGGGTTTCTCGTACTCGTACTCGACTCCGTTGAGGAACAGGAAGTTGGCAATCATGAGCTCCTCGGTGCTCTTGACCCGTTCCCCATGGAAGGTCTCCAAGTCGCCTTGATGGCTTGTTTCCTGAATCAGGCCTTTGAGCGTGCGCATATCCTGGGCCTTGAGGAGCCTCATCCTTGTCTCGGCTTCACCTGAGCTGAGGTTTTCATCTGGGGTGAGACTCCACAAGCCGAAGAACTCGAGGAAGGCGGCAGCTTGCACTGGGTTGGAGGCTAGTTTACTTCTCAGGTAGGACGTGACGTGCTTGCTGAGAGCGTTGTCGGGCGCTACAGCGTATTCGTTTCCGAGGACGCGGAGTCCTAGGGAGTGGAACGTCCTCGCAGATACACCCTTCACTCCGCTGGCTTCGATCCTGGTTTTCAGGTCATCGACCGACGCGCGGGTGAAAGAGGTGACCAAGATCTCCGAGGGATTGATGCCCCATCGCTCCACAAGGTACTTTACCTTGCCAACGACGACTGATGTCTTTCCGCTGCCTGCGCCGGCTATGACGAGGTTGCTGTACTCATCGGTGACAATAGCGTCCCGCTGCTGCGGGTCGAGGGACTTGCCACCGTCTACGTCGGAGAACAGGACGTCGCACAGTTCCAGCTCATGTGCTTTGTAGCGTTCGTTTCTTTTCTCACGAAAGGACGGGTCATTGCATCGTTCGGTAACGTATGCGATCTGTTCGGCATATTCGCTTGCATCGATAACTTCTTTTGGAATTTGCTTCAGCGCGGTTAGGATCGGTGTCGCGAATGCGAGTACTGTGTCCCAGTGCTTCTTCATGAGGTACCCGCTGTCGAATGATTCCAGATCGGCAATTTGTGCATGCAGATTCAGGATGTTGGGTGAGAGTGCTTTGAGCCGGTCATTCGCTTCTTTGAGCCGCTCGTTCTCTGCTGCTGCATGCTGCTTGCGTCCTGCCCTCAGAGCGAGAAAAGCGCAGATAGCAACTACCAGCAGCAGTTCGAGAGGGCTCAAGGTACGCTCCTATGATGGCTTTCAGATTGCAACGAATAGGTCGAAGAGCGTTCTCATTGTACTGCTGGGAGAGAGCGGCGGGTTGTATGTGACGAATAGGTACCAGCCTACTTGTTTGACTAGGTCTTGTCCGTTCTCATGAATCGGCTTTCTTGGATGGCTGCGAACACCGAGAACCAATCGAGAATGTCTGTCGTTGGAAAACCTGGCTACGAGCTTGCTCCGTAGCAGCCATTTCTAGTCGCCCTATTTCCTGACTTTTGAACCCGTATGAACTACGGCATCCTTATGCGCTGCGATTGCTCTCTTTATGATTGTCTTTGCAAGTTCTTCGTCAACGCTGATCGTATAGCTGAAAACCCCATTCTTACGATTGGTTTCATGTGTATAGAACCAAAAGCCGTCCGAAAAGGTAACGGTGGTTTTGAGTTTTGCTCTGTTCTTCCTGTTCTTAACAGTCTCGGAATCGAAGCCTATTATGGTTGCATTGGCATCAGGTCTAGCACCATCATTCCAGCCCCAATGATCAAATGACTCTTCGATGAAGACTTGGATATTCCAAAAAAGCGCGTAACAAAGCCAAAGGACAACCAAGATTGCAGCCACGGTAGATCCCATATCCGTCTTTTCGCTTTCCGACAATCCGCGCTAGAATCACGGAATTGACTTGTATTCGACAAAATGATCGACAGTTAAAACTGCCTTGCAATAGCTTATCTCATTCATCCTTTCCGCTAGTTCTTTTCGGGGGTGTCGCCATCTACAAGTCCTCTCTTCCGTAGCAGCTCATAATGGGCCGTCTCGGCAGTGCGAACCATGTCTTTCAGGTCATGTTCGCCGTATTCGACAGTGTTCTTTCGGAAAACATACTTTTTCAGTCTGCCAAAGGATGATCTGTAATATGTACCGTCTGAGAAGCTCACCTTCAGGCTGCCTTGTTCACCGATAGAAGAGGCAATGGGTTCTGTGCTCACCACCTTTGCTCCTGGTTTGGCGAGGAAGGCACGACGGATACCGCAGTTCACTTCGTATACGACGTAGTTGTAGATGACGACTGGTAGGGAGATGGCGAAAAAGCCAAGCGTCATTTCGGCGAAGCCCGAAAGCATGGACAAAAAGTCGGACCCCGCCTCGCTCGGATCTAAGGAACCGTTTAGGGTCTGAACGATTACGACAATCAGTGGGAGTGCAATGAACAAGGCGCTGAACGCAGCGCCAAAGAGGAGAGAAAATGAGCAGTAGCGGAGGAAGCCGACAGCATGCTTTGGGGAATCGGGCTTATTCTGCGACATAGGATCATCCATTTCATAAAACCTCATCGGGTTGGGATGAGGATGATTCAGATAATTGATGGCGTTATCGTCATCTCTCAGAGGCCGGGACATCAGCTTCCACGTATCCTACGCTGCCTTTAGCTTGTCCGCAAGCACTGGGTTAGCTTCGATTGCTCTCTCGGCAGGCATTCGGAAGTTACCGGCATCCTCCTTTTGATAAGGCCCAGGTCTTTGCACGCAACCGCGCTGTGGAACCACTGCTCGTAGTCCGGATCCTTCCCTTGGGGCATTCTCTTGATGTTTCGGACCTAGTCGCATCGTCGCATTTCTCTACGTAGCGCTAGCCCAGCAATCTATCCGAGAAACAGCAGCAACAGATGGCAGACATACACTTCCTCAATGTCGCCTTTGCATTACTTAGTCAACTATCATTACGGCTAGCAACCCCTCTTCCGAAGGGAATCCCATGAAGATCTTTGTTGGCATCACCGATGGCGGCTGGTGCGACTTCCTACGTGACGGCTCATACACGGAGGTCAATTTCTGGAAACCAAGCGGGAAGCCTTTCAAAGCGATCAGCAAAGGCGAGCTATTCCTCTTCAAGCTCAAAGCGAGTCGTGGGCACATGATTGTTGGGGGCGGCTTCTTCGAGGAGTACAGGCTCATGTCTGTGGACTGGGCGTGGAGGGCCTTCGAGTGCGAGAATGGAGCGCACAACCTTGCAGAGCTGTGTGAGCGAATTGGCAAGTATCGCGTAAATAGCACCCTCAACATTGTCGACTCGCAGATTGGCTGCATTATGCTGAGCGATGTGTTCTGGCTAGATGAGAAAGACTGGTTTCTCGCACCAGGCAATTGGAACGCCATTGTAACTGGAAAAACGTTCGACACAGATGACCAAGGTTCTTCCGATGACTGCAAGTGGTTGTATGACCAGATAAAGGCGCGACTTAGTGGAAAAGAACTCTTTTCTGAGCAGTCCCCCGAAGACCTTATCTTGCCTATCTCCAGCGGTTATACCATCGGCACCGCAAAGCACCGTATCGGTCAGGGCGTCTTTAGCGTGCGTGTCGCAGATGCCTATCATCATCGTTGTGCCATCACAGGGGAGAGAACGATGCCTGTGCTGCAGGCGGCGCATATCAAGCCTGTCTCAAATAATGGGCCATATTCAGTGCCCAATGGCATGTTGTTGCGGTCGGATATCCACACGCTGTTCGACTGGGGTTACATCACCGTGACCGACGACCTGCGAGTCGAGGTGTCGGGCAGGCTCCATGACGACTGGAAGAACGGTAAGGAGTACTATGCGTTTCACGGGAAGAAGCTCGCGGTAATCCCCGATTTGGTTGCCCTGCGGCCAGCGCTCGAGTATCTCGACTGGCACCACGAGCATGTGTTCAGGGGGTAGATCGTGTTCTCGTTGAAGGATAAACTGAAGACGCAACGGGAGGCGCCCCTCGGGGCACCTCCCTTCGTTTGCCGTTACGCTGCCTTGAGTGGATTACGGTTGGGTTGTTTCGTGAGATGGAACTTGTGGCAATGGGGGCATTCGTAGACCCTCAGCGGCATCCTGGTCTTGGAGCTTCGGTTCCGGGCGACCTCCTCCGCCTTCTCGGCGGTCTCGTAGGAGTTCTTACCTAGGCACATCTTGATGAGGCCCAGGTCGCTGCTCGCCACCGCGCTGCGGTACCTCTGCTCGTAGTCCGGATCCTTCCCTCGGGGCATTCCCTTGATGCTGCAGATCTCATCACACTTGTGCATCCCTCGACGTCGGCTCGTAGGCTACCTCCTTATTCGGTTGTCACGGCATAAGGGAGTATACCTTCTGGGGTGGACAGATAGTCGAGAGCCAGATTGGCTTAACCGGTCTTATGAGAAGCCGCTATCAATTTCCCGCGGGCAATGCGGGTGGGTTCTTCCCTTTTATTTCGATAAGCTTGAACAGCTCCCTGCTCGTGCGCTTGAGGTACTTGATGCTGCGATTAAGAATCTTGACCATCGACTTGGGGTTGATCTCATCCTTTTCGTTGCTCGTATCGTCATCGCTAGGTACCTCGGTGTTTGGAATGACATGCTTAATGGCTTCTCTTTCAGCTTCCTGTTGAACAATCAGCCTGTTGAGCTGTGCATAAATCGTTGCAACTGAAGCTATGTCGCCTTCCCGTGCGATAAGAACCTCTTTACAGAAAGCGACGAGCTTTGCGCATTCGTCCTTGACATAGCTTCCATCAGATGCGAGTGCCATGGATGTCGCAGCGGATAATCCCGATCCCCCAGCTGCTCCAATCAAGGCTCCGCCACCTGCGATGAGCATCGCTCCTCCGGCCATTCCCATCCCACCGGCAGCAAGCGCTCCTCCTCCAAGAAACGCCAAGCTTGCACTTGTGAGTGCAGCTCCAGAAAGAGCAGCCGTTTCCGCCCCGAGAGCCGCGGCGAGAACGGGTGCGATTGCTGGAGCGAATAAGAATGCAAGTCCTCCTGTGGCGGCAATAATCACAACCGTGCCCGTCACACTTACAATCTCTTTTGCGACTGAGTTCCCGAGCTTGCGCTGCATGCTCTTGATGGTCTTTCCAAGCGTCGTTAGCCCCTCAGTGGTAACGATATACTGACGCGTACAGAAGACATCGCCTATAAAGTCTGCAGAGCATTTAAGCCCTTTGTAATTCGCATCGTTGTCCCCATGCAAGAGGAAATATGGCTTGAATAGCAACGCTTCCATAGCGATGAGCCAGAGCCATGAATCGCTCGATTGCTTATAGTGCTGGCTCTTGATTTCAGCAAAAAACTCGTCTTCATCCATGAAGTAGCTGGTTCCTGTAGCCCATGCCACACTCGTGGTTTCTACGATCCTCTGACTCCACTCATCAAGCCATAGTTGCTTTCTCGACCTGCGCTTGTCGCGCTTTTCGAGCGAAATGTCGTAGTCAACCGTACAGTGCATGAGGGAATGGAGGATCCGCATCTGTTGGAAATCGAGTTTGAGGCACCCGAGGTCGGAGAGCTGCCGCTCGAACGCTTCCTCAGGCGACTCTCCGTTAGCGTATGCCTTCTCCCGGAGTGTTGCCCTAACATCCACGGCGCAGGCAATCACGAATGTGGCGACTCCGACATAGTTAACTCGCAGGAAGAATGTAGAGGGGTTTTCCTCCTGAATAGCCCTTACGGCTGCATCTGCAATATCGACGGCTTCGAATACCCCCGTTGATACCGTCAGCATTCGTCGCATTGCAGGCGTGCCCCACGGCAGGATATCCTCCGGAGCGATTCGGCTCAAGTCATTGATGCTGTTGATTTTGAGCTGTTCGATTTCCCTAAACAACCTACGGCTGAAGTAGAAGCCCCTTACGATGCACTGGTTGATAAGCACTGGAATGGTTTGACGCCCAAGCTCTCCGAGGATTCCGATCTCCATACGCAGATCGAATCTCCTCAGGGTCTCTTTGATAATCCTGCCCGCCTCATCGTGATCTGCCAGCAGGGTTCCATTGAAGAGCTTTGAGAGCCAAAGCCTGAAATCCATCTCTCCCAAATTGGCGTCCTTGAAGAACGGGAGAGCGGAAACCTCTTTCAGGAAGGACATCAATGGTCCTGGAATGCCAGTTCCCTTGGTATTTGGCAAGCTCGACCCAGCCATATCGCTGACCATGTGGAAAAGCCATTCAATAGTGCCAAAAGCGAGCTTTTCTTGGAAATTCTTCCCAAGGTACTGCTTATGGGATTCCGGAATCGGGACAACGAGAAGGTTTCCAGCCGTGTCTGTTCCAACTGCCAAGCCAGTGAACTGAGTGAAGATCGAGAAGAACAATCCGGCGGGGGAGAAGTGGTGCGAGAAATCTCTGAAGTGATGCTGTGTACCTCCACCGAAGGGGTCTTTACAGCCGTCCGCGGCAAGATGGTGCTTTTCAAGATGCTCGATTGCTTCTTTTAGGTCATCGCCTTTGTAACCGCTTGCTTGAGCAGTCCTGATGACGACCTCCTCGACTTTGTCAGTACCCCATTCTTGAGCTCGGTCGAGAGAGAACTCACCAACGTAGAAGATATCTACGAGACCCGAAAGGACTCCACTGCTCACTGCAACGATGTAATCGATCTTGTCAGCTTTATCGACACGAGGCGCCCATTCAATCTCGTCGAGCAGCTCTTCTGGAGCGACGATTTCAGCTTGAGCGCTGCTTGGCTCACTAAAGTGTTCTCCAATAATTGAACTTAGGGGTGTGGCTGCGCCGAAAGCAACTTCACCATTAACGGTTGTACCCCCGAGGAGCCCTTCTGAAATCGAGCCAAAGAGGGAGGCTTTGTTACCGAAGTCGAGATCGTACTCGACGATTGGTGGTTCATAGACGTTATCAATGATGAAAGCATTCGTTGATTCAGGCATGGTTGCACTCCTTAACGAGTAGGCTTACCTGCACAAACAATGCATTGAAGGCTCCCGATAATAGTAATTCTTCAAGGAAGCACGTCATTTAGCTGACAGCTAAATGACGCATTCAATATCCGCGAAGCCCCTCGATTCTGCCGTGTACGGAATAATGCTTTGTGCATGACTGGGGTGTCCACCTGCCGTGCTAATCTTTATATAACTTTTATTTAACCCTGCGGTAAACGAAGGGCGAAATCAAATGGATGAGTCGAAGCTTAGAAAGCACCTGCTCAAGAACAACAAGACCGATCGCATCATCTTCGCGGCAACGCCGGAGATGAAGGCCGCGCTTGAGGAGTTGGCCGAGGAGCGCTGCATAAGCGTATCCGCTCTCCTCACCGATCTTGCTGTGACTGAGCTCATCGCCAATCACGAGCTCATCTCAGATTGGGGTGAGTAGCGTGTCGAAAGAATACCCTCTTTCGATGACAGCTTCTTCTGCGAGGAAAGCTGAGGCGTTGATAACGGCGCGCATCTATCTCGAGCTTCGTGATTGGGCTGCTGTTCGAAAGCAAATCATCGATTTCAACGAGTATCAGTTCAGCGCGCCATCATCCCTAAAACGCGTTTCTCAGGAGCTTGTCAAGCGCTTGAGCACCCTCTCTGACCAGGAGGTTTCCTTCTTTGCGAACTCCTATGGAGATGACCAGCTTGCGATGCTGTGGGTCTCCATCTGCCGCACCTATCCATTTATGTCCAGTCTCTCACGTAACGTAATCGTGGACAGGTACGCCCGAATGGTACCTGACTTCACTCCTGGAGCGTACGAAGCATACTTCGAAGAGGAGGCGGAGTTCCATCCAGAACTCTACGCGTTGACGGAGAAGAGCAAACAGAGGATGAGAAACCAAGTGTTCTACATGCTCGGTGAGTGCCGCCTCGTCAATGAAAGCGGGCGAATCACTCCGCTTTATCCATCACAGGCATTTGCCAATGCGGTCGATTTCGACCATCGTGATGATCTTAAGCTCTTCCCGGGGGTGACGCTGCTATGACGGCTAAGTTCGGTCATATCACCGAAGCACGCAAGTTCATCGTGGAGCACCTTTCCGATGATGCTCTCTTGGGAAGGACCGGTCATCTCATAAGGGAATCACTCTACGTGATGCCCTTCGATCCCTCCCAGCAGAGGGCGGCTCTCGAACTGACAAAGGCCATGGTTGAAGACGATTTCCCTGCGCGTGGAATCAGGGCACGAATCATCGATATTTACGACATCGTCCTTGATTATCTCGATGAGCAGGGAGTATGGGAGGATTTAACCGAGGCGGAGGGGGAGTACGATCGCGACGCCATCATCCTCATGCTTCAAGATACCGTGAGCGCAGTCGATGTTATCGCACCGGAAATCAATCGACAGATGTCCGAGGACCCTCGTGCCGACCTGTTCTTCCTGACTGGTGTGGGGGAGACCTTTCCTTTCATCCGAACCCACGCGATTCTTGCGGAACTGCACGGAAACAAGCCGATCGTCCTCGTCTTTCCAGGCACGTTCACGCAGGAAAACGATGGCAGTACCGCACTGAACATTCTCGGTATTCCGCAGGGCAACACCGGTGGGTATTACCGGGCAACAAACGTCTTCGATCTGTAGGAGGCAACCATGCTTGTGCAGCATACATTCGCCAAAGACATCTTCCGCCCGATCGACCCTGTTGTTAAGGCGAACAGTACGGAGCATCTGAAGAACGAGCTCGAGGAGTTCGTCATAACACCGGAAGTCGAGCGTCATCTCCTTACGTTCTTCGATGAGTACAACGATCCCGGTGCAGTTGGAAACGGAGCATGGATTTCCGGCTTCTTCGGATCGGGCAAGTCCCACCTCCTGAAGATTCTCGCCTACGTTCTCGAGAATCGAGACGTCGATGGCAAGGGCGCTATGGAGTACCTGCTTCCAAAAGTCGAGCATGATGTTGCGTTGAGAAGCGCCATGATGGCTGCAGTCCAAAAGCATCCATCGGAGAGCATCCTCTTCAATATCGATTCCGTTGCACCCAATCAGGGAAAGAGCGACTCGGGTGCTTTGCTCGCTGCGTTCATCAAGACGTTCAACGAGCATTGCGGCTACTTCTCGGGAGATCAGCAGCATATTGCCCAGCTTGAATACGACCTTGATCGAGATGGAAAGCTGGAAAGCTTCATTCAGCTGGTTGAGGCAAAGACCGGTAAGGATTGGGAGACCGTTCGCAAGCAGGCGCTTCTTCACGCTAAGAAGATCACCGCAGCATTCGATGAGGTCGTCGGTCATGCTCCCGGTACCACCGACAATGTGGTCACGTACTACCAGAAGACATACCAGCCTGATATCGTCACATTCGCAAAGCGCGTCAAGGAATACATCGACCAGCGCGGTTATGGTTTCAGGCTCAACTTCTTCGTAGACGAGGTTGGCCAGTTCATCGCCCAGAACACGAATCTCATGGTCAATCTCCAGAGCGTTGCCGAGGAGCTCAACAACATATGCGGTGGCGATTCGTGGGTGATTGTCACCTCCCAGGAAGACATGAGCGGCATCGTTGGCCAGATGGATAAGTCGAGCGCCAATGACTTCTCGAAGATTCAGGCTCGCTTCAATGTGAGGATGCCGCTTTCTTCGAGTGATGCGAAGACGGTCATCAAGAACCGCCTTCTTGCGAAGGATCCGGCCTCTTTTGATGCCTTTTATGGCCTCTACAGCAAGTATCACGATGACTTCGGTGTGCTCTTCGACTTCGCAGATGGAATGCGCAAATACCCAGGCTACGCGGGTTTTGACGATTTCCTGAACACGTACCCGTTTGTGCCATATCAGTTCGAACTGTTTATCAACTGCATGAGAAAGCTTTCAGAGCAAAATGCCTTCACCGGACGTCACAGCTCTGTTGGAGCACGCTCGATGCTCGGAGTATTTCAAGATGTCGCTCAGAGGCTCTGCATCAAAAGCGCATCGATTGAGGAAGGCAATCTCGCCAGCTTCGACATGATGTTCGAGGGACTTCGCAACAACCTTAGAAGTGAGTTCTATGCAGCCATCTCCCAAGCGGAGAACAGCGGACTAAGCGAAACAGCCGTCCGTCTGCTCAAGGTGCTTCTCCTCGTCAAATTCTTGGGGAAGGAGTTCAGGACCACTCCGGCTAACCTGCGCGTGCTCCTCTACGGGGCCTTTGTCGAACATACCGTGGAGCTCGAGAGCGATATTCAAGATGCGCTTGCAGAGCTTGAATCCCAGGTCTATATCCGTAAAACCGAGAACGGGTTCGAGTACCTTACCGACGAAGAGAAGGAAATCGAGAACGCAATCAAGAATACGGTCGTTTCCGACTCGAAGAACAAGGATCTGATTGCAGAGCTGTTCCGCGATGTCGTCGGACAGCAGCGTGTGACCTATAAGAACGGGAGCTTCTCTAGCCCTTATTCTTATAACCTCAAGGTTGATGGAGACCTGCAGGGCCAACAGCGCCATGACCTAACCGTCGATCTCCTCACGTCCTTTTCGACAGACGGTCTGCTGGGCAGCACGGTGATGGCAGGGCCTAAGACTCTGGCAATCAAGCTCAATGATTCCGGGGCTTTCCTCAAATCCGTCAGGACCCATAACCAAACCGAGCGTTATATCAATGTCAGCTCGACCTCTGACAACGTGCGCGAATCGATTATCGTCGAAAAGCGCAAACAGAATCAGGAGCTTCGGGTCAGGCTTGTTGAGGAGATGAGAACCCTTCTCACCAACGCGACGTACAACGCTGCGGGGACCGATGTGACCCTCCAGGTCAAAGGCGCCGCATCAGCGGCGGTGGAATCCGGTGTCTTGGAGCTGATCAGACGCTCATATACTGGTTTGCAGCAGCTCAGCTCATCATTCTCCGACCAGCAAATCTATCAGCAGTGCGTCAGCACGCAGCTCATGAGCGTTCTGCCCGAATACTGCGAAACGGTACTCAATAGGATCTCGCTGCTTTCCTCTGATTCGGGTGTGGTAACGGTCTCTGGAGATGGGATGGGAAGCTTGGTGGGCTATTTCACCAAGAACGAGTATGGATGGCCCGAATCGGCAGTACGTTCGGCTGTTGCCCAGCTCTTCGCAGCGAACAAGATCGAGGTCAAGAAGTATGGGCATGCTCTTGAGGCTGCACAGCTTGCATCCACTTTGAGCAAGCACGTTGAGCTTGACAAACTAGTTATCGAGAAGGTCGATGCCATCTCCAGTGAGGACATGGCTCTTCTTCAGAAGACATATAAAGACATTACGGGTACTACCGCGCCCTCGAATGATGCCAAGATGCTCGCCAAGAGCATTTCAGAAACCCTTAAGCTCGCTGCAGAAAACGCGAGCACGTCGAACGTGTCGCCTTATCCGTTTGCCCATGACTTCTGGGAAGTCCTTGGACGTGTCCAAAGTGCATCGAAGAGCACAGAGGATTGGAAATGGACCGTCTACCAGCTTCCCAAGCATGCCAACTCGATCAGAGATGATGTGGACAACCTGAGGCGGATGGCGGAGTTCTCCAAGGGGTCTCTTCTTGAAAAGCGCTGGCGTGACCTTAAATCATTCCTCGATGTCGAGTCTCCCAATCTCAAGATTCTCAGGGTTGATGATTCTGAGCTCGGAGTCGTAAGCGAGATCGTCAATGATCCGCGTTGCTTCAGAAGCCAACGGATGCCTGAAGCGAAAGCTATTGTCGATCGTATGCGTAAGGAGCTGGCAATCGCACTCAAAAGGCTTAGGGAAGCTGAGATAAGCGAACTCAACGATCTGAAGGAATCGTTTGTTCATAACTACGATTTCTCCAAGCTGAATGAATCTGACATTTCTGAATTTGAGCAACTATTCGAGAGTGCCGAGCAACAGCTTGTTGCAGAAACGAATCCGACGCTCATCAGGGGATTCGTTGAACGGTTCTCTGCACGTAAGACCGCGCAGATTGTCAAGCTGCTTACCCCCGTCATTGATACCCCGCCTACTCCGCCCGGAGATGAGCCTCGTCATAGAACTGTTCGTGTAGCAGATATCAAAGCTAGCGGCTACAGCAAACCCCTCATCAATGATGAGGCCGATGCAGATGCATTCCTCTCTGCCCTTAAGGCGGAGATCATGGGAGCCATAGCACGCGGCGATTTCGTGACGACCAAGTAGGAGAATAATGGACGCCCAACTTCAGGATATCCAGCAGAGGCTTGCGTCAATTGCCAGCAGCACGAACGGCATGTTGTTCTGGGAGGATGCGTCGGCAGAGTACCGCGAAGCAATTCCTCAGCTTCATGTATCTGGTTTGGAAATAGTCGATGCAACCGGCAGGGAGTTAGAGACAAAGCGTCGCGTTCTCAGGAATCAGCCTGATGCACGGTATGTCATATATCGTGCAGGTGAGGTTCCTATCCCCACTGATGATCTCATCTACGACCTAAAGTGCGCTTCCACGCCTTTCACGGTCGCCGTTGAGGGTCTTTGGGCACAACAATGCGGTATCGATCCGCAGTATGCGGAGCTTCTGGCAAGGTATCCGGTGTTCTTCAGGAGCGTGGATCGAAAAGAGGGACTCGCCAAGAGCACCTTGCCCAAGACGACTCCAGAGGAAATCGTTTTCGCAATGTGCGCAGCCACGCTCCTTGTAAGAGACGGCACCAGTCTCGATGCGGCACGTGATATGGCAAAGCGCCTCATTGTTGAGTGGGAGCGCGGCAACGAGGAGTCTCTGCGTTTGCTCAACGAGATGGGGCTAGCTGATACTCTCTGGACTACTCTGAGAAAACTGCTTGGCTATACGGTTCCGGCGGGATCAAATCCGTCTGTTGACGATCTCTGCTTCAGGCTTCTCCAAGCGTTGTTCGGTGAACTGGTGGAAGATAACGAGAAGATGAGCACGCCCGAGGCGATGCGCATCGTCTCAGAACTCGCTTTGAATCCTAAGACTCGCTTGGCATTTGAGAAGATGGTCGATAAATATGGCAAAGCGGCATGCTCTTCTGTCAATATCGATGCTGCCGACACGTTGATTCTTGCCCGTATTGACGGCTTGCCTCAGATTGATGAGACCATCCTCATGCGGTTTGCCAAAGCTGCTGTTTCGAGCGGTTTCGATCTCGCACTTCTCGAGTCGATTTATGCGATGCGTCAGCATGATATGTGGGCGGATAGATACGACGCCCATTACAAGACTCTTCTTTCGCTCGGTAGGCTCAAAGATGCACTTGTGAAATACAACCAGCAGGTTACGGGGGCAACGACCTTCGAGATGCTGCTGAATGGATACTCTGACTCTTGGTACGGTGTCGATCTTGCGTATCGTGAGCTGGTTGTTTCCTGGCATGGGATTTCAGGAAGCGGTGCATTCAAGCAGACGCTCTCCACACTCATCGACGCGGTTGAGAATCACTATTCTCAGTTTCTTGCAGATATCACCGCGCGCTGGCAGAACCACGCGATGGATGCCGGTACATGGCCGCCACACGAGGAATACGCCCAAAACAACTTCTTCAAGCAGCGTGTTCTTTGGGAGTTCCCTGAGAACATCCACGGAAAACGAATCGGTGTCATCATCTCCGATGCCTTGCGTTACGAAGTGGGTGTCGGTCTTTCAACGCGTCTGCTCTCCTCTAAGGCGAAGAGCATTGCAGGGCGTACCAAGGTAACCGTTAAGTCTGCAGTTTCGATGATTCCCTCGTATACGCAGCTTGGCATGGCAGCGCTCCTGCCAGATGGACCTCTCGTAATTCTCCCCGACACCAACGTCACCAAAGGAGGAAAGCCTACGCAAGGTACTGCGAACAGGCAAAAGCTCCTGGAAGAGGGTGTTTCGGGGGCTGTTGCGATGCAGGCCCAGAGTATTCTGGATGTAGGATTGCTTTCCATTGGCGACAATCCATTGGTGTTCATCTACCACAACGTCATTGATAAGGTGGGAGACAAACGCGATACCGAGACCACGGTGTTCCGTGAGGCTGAACGTGCATTTTCGGAAATAGAATCTCTTACAGCGATGCTCCTTGCCGCTGGATGCAAGAAGGTCTTCATCACGTCCGATCACGGCTTCATCTATCAGGATCACGAACCTCAGGCATACGAATACGCTGACGTGAAGGAGCTCTCGATGCTTAAGGGCTCTGATCTGGTCGACAGTGCGCATACCAGGCGTTTCGTAGTCGGTGATGCCATCCCTTACAGCGATGCGCTCATCGAGTTCACTCCTGAACAGCTTTCGCTTGAAGGAGACTTGAAGGTCGCAGTTCCGAAGGGCATCTCGAGGTTGCGCCTTCAGGGTTCCGGAGCGCGCTTCGTTCATGGTGGGCTATCTCCGCAAGAGAACGTCATTCCCATCGTGTGCGTGGAAATTGCCCCAACCAAGAGGGCTGCACACCCCACTGCGGTGGAAGGCTATCCGCTTGGCCGTGCGGTCATCACTGGATCAACAGTCATGCTTGATGTCTATCAGGTAGAACCGATTTCAGATCAGGTCAGCAGTACGGTTGCAATAGTTGGCCTGTATGGTTCGGATGGCAGACTGCTGTCCTCTGTTGAACAGACAATAACGCTTGAGAGCGAATCGACTTCTTCTGAGGAGAGGAAAACTCGCATAACGCTCAGGCTGACTGAAGATGTGGAGAACTACCAGAACGCATTCCTGAGAATCTATACACATGTTGGTCAAACCAATGCACGTAGGATTGCTTGGGAGCGCGAGTACTCGATTAACCGCGCGTGGGGCAGTGATTTCTAAGGAAGGCCGGTGTTCTCGATTCCTCTGGTTAATGAAACAGCGTTTTTTGCGTACAAATGGAAATCTTCCGAGCACAGGGAAGACTTGACAGGAGGCGGGATTATACTACACTTATAAACAGAAATTATGTTTATAAGTGTGAAGGAGAGATCAAATGAGACTTCTCAAAGTGGTGGTAAGGGGAGCCGGTCTTTTCTCCGAGGGCACCTTTTCCATAGACTTTTTTGCAGCTGATCGCGTTGCGGGAAAAGACGGTCCATTCTTCAATAACGTGTTTAGACTTGGCGATACGGGTAGTATCTATTCGCAGAATGTGGTTGCGATATCTGGTGTGAACGCTTCAGGCAAAACGACAGCGTTGAAAGAAATCTGGACAGTTCTCGAGTTGCTCCTCGTGCCTCGTGAAATGCGAAGTGATCCGTCGGGAAAGAGTATTCCTGCCAAGACGGCAGAGCATTTCTCGGTTCAGACAGTTTTCTGGAATGAGGGCAAGTTCTATCTTCTTGAATCTAATCTTCGGATTGCGAAAGGGGCGGAAGAATCCAATGCCATCGATTGGTTCAGAATCGATGATGAGACGCTCTGGTTGCTTGATGCTCTGCGTCCCAACAAGTCCATGATTGCAGATCCTGAGACGTTCAAGAACAGCGCCACCGTTGTGCTGAAGCGGAACGGCAGCGATGAGGACGAGACTGCCGTCCCTACAAACGCTAGGAAGTTCCTTCGAGATAACGTAAGCATTGCGATTGCGGTGAACGCCTCTTCCAAAGATAGCGGGGAATTGTTCGAACTTGACGATGTTCTCAGAGCGTCGCATGCTACGGAGGTTGTGCATGCGTTCGACAGCAGTGTTGAGCTGTTGAGCTGGGATTCCAAGCTCGATGCATTTCATCTCAAGTTCGTGGGAGAACCCGAACGCATTGTGAGCGAACGTACGGTTAGGGAGATACTCTCAGAGGGAACGGTTGTCGGTATCGGAATGGTTGAACGTGCACTCAACCAGCTCCGTGTTGGGGGATTCATCCTCATCGATGAGATTGAGTTCGGTCTGAACAAATCGCTCATTAAGTCGTTCATCGAGCTCTTCCAATCGCATGCAACTAATCCTCATGGTGCTCAGCTTATCTTCACGACTCATTACATTGAGCTTCTGGACTACCTTCCGAGAAAGGACAACGTCTACCTTCTTGTTCGCAACAAGGAATTCACTACGGATGTGGTCAAGTATTCAGACCGAATTTCAAGAATTGAGAATAAAAAGAGCGAGGTTGTTCTTGCGAATGCTATTAGGGGAGTAATGCCGAGTTATCCGGAGGTTGAAGGCCTGCGCTCTTTTGCACGGGGGTTCGTCCGTGAATAAGCGCAGAGACGAAGCAATAGATGAGCTGAGTATGCGGAATGTGCTCTTTTCATGCGAGGGCACGGCGGAATGCGTCGTGATTGAGCACCTTGAAGAGGCCGGTAAGCTAATTGTCCCTGCCTGCAACATCGTTCACGACATGGACGGAAACCCCTGCACTAGCTATCGCAGCGCCAAAGACATTCAACGAGAGTTCCTTGGGATTGACTATCCAAATGGTCTTTTGATTGCGCGTATCGTGGATTCCAACCCTGGGAAGCTCCTTCTCGATAGGCCTTATAGGCTCAGAGATATCAAGATTTACGACTTCATAACAAGACCGGAGATTGAGGTGCTGATTCTTGTGCGTGAGAACGCCCTTGATTGTTTTAACAAAAGACCCACTTCCGAGCGTCAGCTTAGTGCAAGCGACTGGTGCAAGCAGAAGCTGAAGATGTCGGAGGTAAAATCGAGGGCATTTCTTGAGGGGTATTGGAACGATGCAGATGAGCTTGTTCGCTGCATTCGAGAGGCAACCAGCAAACTTGGAGGCAACAAGAACGATCAGCTTGGGTTGATCGACCTGCTCAAGCGGTAAAAGGAAGGGCTTTACCATGGACCCCAGCAGGATCAAGAACCTGGCATATGGCGTGCGGGCGGCTCTGAGGGCGGAGGCGTCCGCGAAGCTGGACGCGGTGCTTGCGGAGGGCTCGGCCGAGCGCCTGGAGCATGCCTCCCAGGTCGTCCGCCTCGAGCGGCAGATCGACGAGCAAGGACGGAACGCCGTCGTCGACCAGGCGGCCTACACCTGGTTCAACCGCCTGTGCGCCCTGCGCTTCATGGATGCGAACGGCTACACCCCGACTCCCGTGGTGACGCCCCGGGAGGGCTCCACGCAGCCCGCCGTCCTCGCCGATGCGGCGCGGGGAGCCTTCGACCCGTTCTACGAGGTTCCTGCAGATGCGAGGGACCGCATCGCAGGTCTCCTGCTCGGGTCCGCCCCCTCGGCCAACCCCTCCGAGGACGCCTACGTTGAGCTGCTGGCGGCGGTTTGCAACAGGTACGCCAAGCCCATGCCCTACCTCTTCTCGGAGGATGCCGCCTCGTCCCTCCTCATGCCCCGCGGCCTTCTCGCGCAGGGATCGGTCCTCTCGCGGATCGTCGACGAGATGGACGGGGAGACGTGCTCCTCGGTCGAGGTCCTGGGCTGGCTCTACCAGTTCTACATATCCGAGCGGAAGGACGAGGTGTTCGCCGCCTACAAGAAGGGCAAGAAGGCTGCTGCAGAGGATATCGCCCCCGCCACCCAGCTCTTCACGCCCGAGTGGATCGTCCGCTTCCTCGCGGAGAACTCCCTCGGCCGCCTCTGGATGCTCAACAACCCGGACAGCGACCTCGCCTCCTCCATGGAGTATTTCATCGCCCCGGAGGGCGATGAACCGCATATTGATATAGCATCTGCCTCCGACATCCGCGTTCTCGACCCCGCCTGCGGCTCGGGCCACATCCTCGTCTACGCCTTCGACCTCCTCTACCGCATGTACGAGGAGGAGGGGTGGCTCCCCGAGGACATCCCGGCGATGATCCTTCGGAACAACCTCTCAGGCCTCGAGATCGACCGGCGCGCCGCCGAGATCGCCTCGTTCGCGCTGGAGATGAGGGCGCTCGAGAGGGACCCGGGCTTCCTCGAGAGGGGGGTCGATGCCGACGTCCGCGTGCTCGAGCCTGTCGCGCTCACGCCCGAGGAGCTCCTGCGAGTCCCCCAGCTCGCGGAGCGCCGGGAGCTCCTCGAGGCCATGGAGCACCTGGACGAGGTCGGCAGCCTCTGCGTGCCGGACGGCTGGGACGCCTTCACGCTGGACAATGAGATCGTCCGGATAGGGGAGGACAGGAGCCTCTTCTCATCGCAGCTTCCCGAGAAGCTGCGTACCATGCGCGCCAACGTCGGAGCTCTCTCAAGGACCTACCACGTTGTCGTCGCCAACCCACCCTACATGGGTTCGGGGAACATGAACCCGTGGCTCTCCGGGTGGGTGAGGGACCGCTACCCCGACGAGAAGTCCGACCTCTGCACCTGCTTCATCGAGCGATCCCTCGGGTTCGCAAAGGAGGGCGGATACATCGCCATGATTACCGCCTCCTCGTGGATGTTCATCTCCTCGTTCGAGAACATGAGGAAGAAGCTCATTGATGGGTCGACCATCCTCTCCATGATCCAGCAATCCACGCATGGCTATCCCAACGTGACAGTTCCGACAACCATGTTCGTCCTTTCCCATAAGAAGCTTCCCATCAGGGGCGCATACATCCGCCTCGATGCTTTCGATCGACCGCAGTGGCAGCAGCCCCGAGCACTTGAGGCGATAAAGAATCCCGATTGCGGCTGGTTCTACCGCGCCGATGCCGACGGCTTCAAGGCGATTCCCGGCTGGCCGATCGCCTATTGGGCGAGTAATAACCTGATTGATGTGTTTAAAACATCAAAAACACTTGCTTCTTTGTCTGACGTAAAGAAGGGTATGTCAACAGGCGAAAATGCGCGTTTTGTTCGTCTATGGTTTGAAATTGCCCGCACAGCCTTTGCCCCTCACTTGAGGAACCATGAGGAGTCTGCAAGAGCTTCTGAAAAATGGGTTCCCTATAATAAAGGGGGGAGTTTCAGAAAATGGTACGGGAACAATTGTGAGGTCCTAAACTGGTACCACGACGGGCATGAGCTGAGATCATTTCCTGGTGCGGTGTTGCGAAATCAGCAATACTATTTCAGGCCATGTGTCACTTGGTCTGCGTTATCGAGTGGACAAATCAACTTTAGGCAAAAGGATGTTGGTAGTATTCACGATGGCGCCGGTGCCAGTTTTTTTGAGCGCACAACTCCGTTACAGTACCTTATGGCCGCACTCAACTCCTCTTCAATACTGAAGGTTGCTGAGATTCTTTCCCCAACTCTCAATTTTGAGATTGGACAGGTTTCAAACTATCCAATTCCGTTTTCATCCGAGGGCGACATCAAGACAATCACAAGTATTTCAAACGGCAGCGTTGACATTTCTAAAGCTGACTGGGACTCCTTCGAGACCTCCTGGGATTTCACGACGCACCCCCTCGCCCGAACTTCCCGTATCGCCGACGCCTACGCCCTCTGGGAGTCCGAGTGCCGCAATCGTTTCGACCAGCTCAAGGCGAACGAGGAGGAACTCAACCGCATCTTCGCGCGCATCTACCATATGGAGGGCGAGGTCCCGATCGAGGTGCCGGACGACAGGGTGTCGGTGAGGCTCGCCGACCGCGCCCGCGACGCCCGCTCGCTCGTCTCCTACGGCATCGGCTGCCTCCTCGGCCGCTACTCGACCTACGGGGAGGGCCTCGTCCTCGCCGACCAGGGCCAAACGCTCGACGACTTCGAGGGGAAGGTCCCCGGCGCGACGTTCCTGCCCGACGCGGACAACGTGCTTCCCGTCCTCGACGCCGAGTGGTTTGGGGACGATATCGTCGCCGGGTTCAAGGCCTGGCTCTCCGACACGTTCGGAGAGGCGATGCTCGACGAGAACGTCGCCTGGCTCGAGGAGTCCATCGGGAAGGACCTGCGCTCCTACCTCTGCCGCGACTTCTACGCAGACCATATCAAGATCTACCAGAAGCGCCCGATCTACTGGATGTTCTCTAGCCCCAGGGGCGCCTTCCGCTGCCTCGTCTACATGCACCGCTACGAGCCCGGCACCGTCGGCACCATCCTCACGGGATACCTGAGGCCCCTCGAGGACAAGCTCCGCGCCAGGGTGCAGGTCCTCTCGGGGTCCCAGAGCGCCAGGGACGTGCGCGAGGCCGACAGCCTGCGCGCGCAGCTCTCCGAGCTCGAGGCCTGGGAGCGCGATGTGGTCTACCCGCTCGCCCACGAGCGCGTCCTCATCGACCTCGACGACGGCGTGAAGGCGAACTACAACCGGTTCCCGAGGGCGCTCGCGAAGGTGAGCGGGCTGTCAGAATGGAGGTAAGTTGCGCACTGCTTATCTGGTTGGAAACGGATTCGACTTATCGACGGGTCTCGACACCTCACCGAAGTCATTCTTGCAAGCCTTTATCGATGAACACATCGCTGATGAAGCCGCTGGTGACTCAACTTATGCCGTTGCTTTTGCGAAAGATATAGAGTCTGATGGCGTTAGTACATGGGCTGACTTCGAAACCAAGATTGGGGAGTACAGCTCACGATTTGGTGCAGATCAGGCAAACGAGTACGTGGCACGGGTTGCAGCCCTCCGCTCGTTCCTTGGAGAATGGCTACAAAAGGAACAGTCCCGTGTGGACGAAGCTTTTATCAAGAACAATGCTGCAAGATGCATCCGTTCTTTGACGGATTATCGTTCTGGTCTGAGACCGCTGAAGAGAGCGAAACTCCAGCAGCTACGTAGCAAGCATAGGAGCGAGAACTGGTACCAGGACATTGTCTGTTTCAATTACACCGACGTGCTTGAGCGAATGAGAATGGCAGCAGGTGGCGAGAACGCGAATATCGGAAACCTCGAGGGAAGCACCTGTTCTGCCATAGGGAAGTATGTCTACGCTCACGATAGCCTAAAGGACAAGATTGTCTGTGGGGTGAACGATGCCAGCCAAATCTCCAACGAGGCATTTCGGGTCAAAAGACTTGTCACCGACAATCTCATCAAGGGTGACATGGAGGCGAACGTAATTGCAAATGACCTTGACGCCCGGGCGAGAATGATTATTGATGAAGCCAACGTGGTTGCCGTGTTCGGTATGTCCTTCGGAAAGAGTGACAGGCGCTGGTGGGAGCAGGTCGGAAAGAAGCTGTTGGAGCACAAAGAAACCATCCTGGTACTCTTTGACTACGCAATGATTGCTGCCGAGCAGGGGACGGAGCAAATACGCCTCTATCAACGAGATCAGGCAGCCAAATCTACGTTTGCGTCTGCCGCTGGCATAGAGATGACGCCTGACGCTGAGGACAGGATAATCGTTGCCCCAAGTAACTTACTGTTCCCGATAAAGAGACCAGTTTCTTAGAACTCTGAGTAACGTAAGGACAAACGCCATGAACGCACTCGACAAGAAACTCAATGATTACTTCACTGGCTACGTGGTACGCAAGGACCTCGTCAAGCAGGTGTCGGGCAACGCTGCCGTTCCAAGCTACGTTCTCGAGTATCTGCTGGGGCAAAACTGCGCTACGGATGACGAGGATGCCATCGAAGCTGGTATCCAGCGTGTGAAGGATATCCTCGCGGAGCATTACGTGGAGCGTGCTGAGGCAAACGCTATCCAGTCGGATATCAAGCTCAAGGGCTTCATGCGCGTTATCGATAAGGTGACCGTGGTGCTCAACGAGAAGCGCGACTGCTTCGAGGCGAGCTTCGAGAACCTGCGTATCAACCACGTGCTCGTGGACTCCGATACCGTCAAGAACAACCGTCGCCTGTTGGTCTCGGGCGTGTGGTGCATCGCAGACCTCTCGTACTTCCCCAACGAGGCGAAGAACGAGTCATCCTTCCTTCTGAACAAGCTCAAGCCCATCCAGATGGCGCATTTCTTCCTGGACGGATACCGCATGGGCAGGGAGGCATTCACCACAGAGGAGTGGATCGATGTCATCGTGCGCTCCTCCGGCCTCGATCCCGAGCAGCTGGGACGTCGCTCCAAGATGTTCATGCTTGCGCGCCTCATCCCGTACTGCGAGCGCAACTACAACCTCATCGAGCTCGGCCCCAAGGGCACGGGCAAGAGCCATGTGTTCAGCGAGCTCTCACCCCATGGCATCCTTATCTCCGGCGGTGAGGTCACGCCCGCCAAACTCTTCGTGAACAACTCCAACGGGCAAATCGGCCTCGTGGGTTTCTGGGACAGCGTGGCGTTCGACGAGTTTGCGGGCAAGGACAAGCGGCCCAAGCGCGATATCGTCGACATTTTGAAGAACTATATGGCCAACAAGAGCTTCAGCCGCGGTATCGACCAGATCACCGCGGAGGCGTCGCTGGCGTTCGTGGGCAACACCTCGCATGATGTGAGCTACATGATTAAGCGGACCGACCTCTTCGATGATCTTCCCGAGGTGTACCACGATCCGGCCTACATCGACCGTCTGCATGCGTACATCCCCGGATGGGAGATGGACATCATCCGCGGTGACATGTTCTGCACCGACTATGGTTTCATCGTGGATTACCTGGCTGAAGCGCTGAAAGCTATGAGGCCGCTCGATTATTCGGGTGTCTGGCAGGAGCATTTCGAGTTGCATCCGTCGCTCTCCACGCGTGATCGCGATGGTATCCGCAAGAACTTCTCCGGCTTCATGAAGCTTATCCATCCCACGGGGGAGGCGAGCAAGGAGGAGATTGCCGAGATTCTCGAGATGGCCCTTGAGCTGCGCAAACGTGTGAAAGATCAGCTGTACAGGATTGACGAGACTTTCGATCACGTTCAGTTCGCCTACCGCGAGAAGGGCGGTTCGTGGAAGCACGTTCATACGCTCGAGGAGGACGAGTGGCCGAACGAGTACCATGCGCTCGATCTGGTGCTGGAGGTTGCTGAGGAAGAGCAGGTCGCTGCTGAGACAGTGATTGCTCCAGCCGCTGCTGCAGTCGAGGCTGCTCCTGCGCCTGCACTTAAGGAAGGTCTCGTATCGTTCCGCGAGAACCAGAGGGGCATATCCTTCGAGCAGCTCTTTGGTGCGTATCTCGACGGTGCTGAGCATATCGAAATCATCGACCCGTATGTGCGCACGTTCCATCAGTGCAGGAACCTCATGGAGCTCATGGAGGTGTTCGTCAGGCATCTTGATTACTCGAAGGCATCGCCTACGGTTCATCTGGTTACCTCGGCGGATGATTTGAATCCCGAGAGCCAGGTGTCCTACCTTCAGAGGATCAAGGATGCTGTGGAGCCTCAGGACATCGATTTCTCCTGGGACTTCGACGAGGGCATCCATGCGAGGCATCTCAAGATCGATGACACGTGGGATATCCTGCTCGACCGCGGCCTCGACATCTGGCAGAAGTTCGACAGCAACGACGCGTTCGCGCTCGAGAGCCGCATGCCCGAGATGCGTCGCGTGCGTCAGTTCGAGGTGACATATTTGAGGGCCGATTCTGTCGATAAACAGCCGTAAGGAACAGCGCCATGCCATTGGAACCGATCGAGAGACGTACAGCCTCAAGTGGAATGGTCGATTTCTCGGACCCTGTGACGATTCATGAGACCAGCAAGACGAGAGTCGTCATGGTTCCGTTCTACATCCGCCATACCGACCATTCCGAACTGTGCATCAAGCTGCAGTCATATCGGAAGGCAGACCCGCCAAACTCCTGGGCAGAGGTCGAAGAGAAGTCGATGTCGTTGGATGCGGGCGCGACGAGCACGCTCTCAGCGGAGCTGGTCAAACACCTCGCGGTCACTAGCGAGGGAGATGCAGGCAACTACCTCGTGCTCCGCGTTGGCTCCGGGCAGGTCGACCTTGACGGCCAAGATCCGGCGGAGGTGGCCAAGGCCCTAGTTGGCGTTCTCGGCGAGGAGTCGATTGCGCGTCACCTGGACGGCGTGGAGTTGGGCCCAAGGTTAGCACAGGCATTGCGGTACTCGGTCCGCCTCGAGGAGATGAAGTCCGCTATGGCTGAGCTTAGGACCCATCTTGACCTTGGAGAGGCAGAGGAGTCGATTTACCAGCGATGGTGCGAGGGGCACCCATGGGCATTCGGTAACCAGTTCGTTGTCAATGACGAGATTCGCAACATCACGATCCAGGATCAAGTCGATCTGCTCGTCCCAAGGATCAATGCAGGCTATCGAGACATTGTCGAGCTCAAGCGCCCAGATATGGAGGTGCTCAGTTACGACAACACTCACCGCGACTTCTATTTCACGCGGGAAGTCTCGATGGCCATAGGACAGTGCCATCGCTATCTGGACGTCTTCTCTGAGGCGGCATCAAAAGGGCTGCTAGGCCATGAGGAGATAGTTGCCTACCATCCCACGGCGACCATCGTGATTGGGCGTTCCCAGGGATGGAGCGAGAACAAGATTAAAGCCCTTCATGGGCTCAACAGCAGGTTGAGCGACATCAAGGTGGTTACCTACGACTATCTACTTTCGCAAGGGGAGAGCTTGGTTGACTATCTCTCGAACGAGGCTACAGAGCAGAATACAGACGAGCGGCCTGATTGGCCGTTCTAGCAGGGCGTTTGTTTGCATTCAGGCCATTGGCAAATGTCTGCAGGAAAAGGGTATAAGGGTAGTATCTGGCCAGAGATCGCTTGGAGGCTCATCAGTTGAAGAAAGGCAAGATACACACTTCCTCGGACACCAATACGAACACGCCAGGCCTTAGCACCGATGACCTTGAATGGCTCTTGGAAAGGAACTCAAGCTACATTAGGGATGCAGACACCAAGAACGGCATCACTCTTGCCATCGTCGCTGTTATTGCCTCCATTCTGTTTTCCAGCGAAGCGTTCATCTCATCCGCATCCAAGACGATTTCCGCTGGCAACAAGGTGGGAATAATTCTGTTGCTCGCGATGATGGTTTCTGCGGCTTTCACAATGCTATGTGTCTTCTTGTCGCTCAAGCCTCGCGTGAAGAACAGTAAGAAGTCACTCCTCTTCTACGGTGACATCTCGGGTGTTGGAGATCCCGACCTCCTTCATACGCTGTTCGCATCCGGGGCCTTTGATCTCAGAACCCAGCTCGAATCGCAAATCATGGAGACTGCCCGTATTTGCTGCGAGAAGATGGCATGGCATGCGAGGGCAGACTGGTCCCTCATGGTGTTGGTGGTCGCGATGATTCTGTATGTGTCATACACCGTCCTGATTGGGGGATAGCTTGTACTACGACTATCGTGCCGGTAAGAAGCGTATGGACGGAATACTCGACAGCCGCATGGAGGTCATCGAGTCGGACAAACTACCCAAGAGCGACGACCTGACGTTCGAGAATTCGTACCACTCATGGATCACCGCAGTTTTCGTGGACATCAGAAACTCGACCCAGCTGATGGCTGATGACGACCAAGAGTATGTGGCGAAGGTTGTCAGATGCTTCACCTCGGAACTCATTGAGATTCTTCGAGACTGTGACCTACTAAGAGAGATCGGCATTCGTGGTGATTGCGTATACGCCATATACACTACACCACGGGTAGACAACATTGTTGACGTGTTTGACCATGCCGTGTGGTGTAACTCGTGTCTTAATATGCTGAACGCTGTTCTCAGCAGCAGGAACCTTCCGCGCCTAAAGGCGGGTATCGGAGTTGCAGCTGGACATGATTACATCATTAAGGCGGGAAGGAAAGGCATAGGGATCAACGATCACGTCTGGATGGGAGAGGCCGTTTCAAAGGCGAGCAAGCTATCCGGCTATGGAGACAAGAACGGGGTGCGTCGTATAGTCATCTCGTCAATTGTCTACCAGAACATTATTGATTCGTACAAGGAACAATACCCTGGGTCCGAGATGTGGTTCAGCGATGTGAACACCAGTTTCTATGGTGCAAAGCAGTGTGACGTGGTGATGACTGGCGTCGAAGAATGGATTAAGGACGGCATGGATTAGGGCTACCGTGCCAATGACACTGTAGCCATGCATTTGAGGTGAGCTCCCGTCCCGTCCCCACAAGCGTTAGGGGTGCCTGCGCGTGCGAGACGGGCGGCGGGGGGCTTGGCCTCCGCCGTGGCGCAACCTTAGCAGCGTGCCCTCGTAGCGTCTGACATGCACAAATACAATTCCGCAGCACAATGCAATAGACTCATTTACCGAGACGCCTCGGTTTCTGTCCGCTGACTGTGGTTCAATCGATAGTGGATCACTATTCGTTAGTAATGAGCTGTTTGGGCCAATGATTGAATTCACTGCGTGGTTGCCAGCTCGGCGCACATGTGAGATTGATCAAATCCGCAATGGCCCATTCGAGAGGTATGGATCAGTCTGTTTTAAGACCAGCCGAAGGGGCCACATATGAAGATCGATGCGGTACTCACACAAATTGACCTTGGAAACTACGCTCTTCCGGAGTTTCAGCGAGGCTATGTTTGGACTCGTGCGGATGTACGCAAGCTGATGTATTCGCTCTATCGTGATTACCCAGTCGGCAGCCTGCTTGTGTGGAATACCGAAACAGTTCCTGATCTAATTAGAGGCGACGACGAGCCTGTCGGCGGTACCGTATCTCTCATTCTCGATGGCCAGCAAAGAATAACCTCGTTGTTCGGCATTATTCGTGGCAGGGCGCCTCAATTCTTCGATGGCGATGCCAACGCTTTTACTAACCTCTATTTCAATATCGATACCGAGGTGTTCGAGTTTTTCTCGCAACAGAAAATGCAGGGGGATCGCGCTTGGATAAGCGTGAGTGAAGTCATGCTGAAGGGTGCAGGAAGCTTTGTTGCCGAGAAGATGAAAGAGGCTCCCGACGATACGCTGTATTGGGCAAATGCCCTCACTAAGCTAAATAAAATCGACGACATTAAAAACCGCGAACTCCCCGTACAGATTGTTGCCGGAGATGATAAGACGGTTGATGTTGTCGTTGAAATCTTTAACAACGTTAACTCGGGCGGAACAAAGCTGAGCAAAGGCGATCTGGCGCTTGCAAAGATCTGCGCTCAGTGGCCTGAGATGCGTAATGAGATGAAGAAGGTCTTGGCCAATTTTGCCAACAAGGGATATTGGTTCAAACAGGACTGGCTGCTTCGCTGTCTTCTCGTTCATCTTACGCAGAAAGCTTACTTCAGTGAGTTCGCTGGTGTTTCAATCGCGGATATTAAAAAGGGTCTGAAAACCGTCGAGGGATATATCGGGACCTGCCTTGATCATATAGCCTCCAGGCTGGGTCTCGATCACGATCGTGTGCTTGGAAGCCACTACGCAATTGTCCTGATGGTGGCATATCTAAGCCGGAATAATGGAAAACTCTCCGGTGCTGAAGAGTGGGATAAGCTTCTTTACTGGTATGTACACGCTTTCCTCTGGGGGCGCTATGCGAGCGCAACCGAGAGCGTTCTGTCGCAGGACCTTCGTGTTCTTGATGAAGGCAAGGGTATTGACGGGCTTCTGGATCTCATTCGTCAGAGCAGATCTGACCTCATCCTCAAGCCGCAGGATTTCTGGGGTTGGAGCAAGGGTGCACGATTCTATCCGCTGCTCTACATGCTTACACGTGTGAGCCATGCCCGCGACTGGGGGACAAACACCGAGCTCTCGCTATCCCTTCTGGGGAAGAACTCCAGCTTGCAGGTTCATCATATTTTCCCGAAGCACGTGCTGTACGAGGCTGGCAAAACAAGGGCTGAGGTTAACGCGCTTGCGAACTATGCGTTCTTGACGCAAGAGACGAACCTCGAGATCTCAGATCAGAAACCCGAAGAATACTTCCCCGTGTACATGAAAAAGTGTCCTGGGGCGATTGAATCACACTGCGTTCCTACAGAGCCTGAACTGCTTACCGTTGACGCCTACCCCCAGTTCCTTGCAAGGCGGCGTGAACTTCTTGCTGAAAAGGCGAATGCGATTCTTGATGAGCTTTGGAACGGAACCATGGGAGACCAGGTTGCCCCGATGCCCAAACTGATCGTTTTGGATGATGACGAAGATCTTGCTATTAGCGAGATTCGCGAGTGGCTCAAAGAGCAGGGCTTCAACGCAGGTATTAGGGACTATGGTGCTGTGAACGGCTATGGCGGAATGCCGATTATCATCGACGTTGCGTGGCCGGACGGTCTCCAAGAAGGCTTCACGGAGCCGGTCGCGCTTATGATTGGTGAAGAGCCTGGCGATGTCTACAAGGTGAATAGCGCAGGCTTCCGCGTCTTTACCGATGCGGAATCGATGCGGGGCTATGTGATGGAGCACTATTTGGGAGAAGGTTGATCAGAGGCTCCGTCTATTGGCTTAATCATGGTGGGGTTATCTCATGTTGGGAACCAATTCAGGTTCCATTCGTAATGCGTTTCTTATCACCAATGCCAGTCCATTTGGGGGCGCTCCATGAACTACGAAGACCTATATGACTATACGTTTAACAAGCTAATCGGTGTGGTAAAAGAGCGCAAAGCGGTCATTTTGAGGAGGGGATACCAGCAATTCTCTAAGGACAGCCCGCTTCTAAAACTTGGTGATATGGAAGAGGAAGAAGTGATTTATGGCACTGTAAAGAACTCGCTAAAGCGCATTGTTCCTAACGCCATAAGTAACCTACTGATTTTGATGCTTACTCGAAAATATGGTATGGATGAAACAAGCAAAGTCATACCAGTTTATGGGTCTCTTGAAGAGCCGACTCTTGGATATGTGACACCCCATTTTGCTATCAGAGGTAATTGCGAGACCGTTGGCTATATCTGTGCCAATGAACCAATAGAAGCGAAAGACCTTATTAGCATAGGCTCCTACGAAGATATTGAGCGAGCGAAGCCGAATATAAGGAAAATGGTGGACGAAGGCTCGTTTAAGAAGGGTTTGGGCCCTGCGGCCATTCTTGATCTTAAAAACCTTCCAAAGCTCAATGGTATTACTTGTGTTGTTTTGGCTGCTCTGAATCCCAATATCATTGAGCATAGAAACAAGATAGCCGGAAGGTTTGCCCACCAGACGATTCCCGTTAACTATGTCCTCTTCAACGATTTTTTTACCGTGCATTTCGGAGAAGAGGAACTGTCCAACTTCTATCGCAGGGTCGAATCGTTTAACGCACAGGTTCAGAAAGAGACAGCGGTGAGTATTATAGGCGTTCCAACCGCAGCTCAAATGGTATCCCTTAAAGAGGAGTATCTTGACCGTATTGTCCATGAAGCAGAGAGTTACAAAGACGAGCTTGCTATTTTAGGAATAGACAACTCCCAATATGAGGTTATTAGAAAGCACTTTTTCGATGATGGTCTGTACCTTGGACTAGTTGGCACTGCAGATTATGCCGATAGCTTTGTTAGCTCTGAGTGGATGATGGGGCTTCACCATCTTACTGAAGTGCTTGACCAGACAGGTGCGGTGGCTGGTTATCTAAAATCGATCGAGCAGCTTTTGTACATCATGGTTAAGCAATGGAAGAATAAGGGAAGAAGAATACCCAAGCATTACGACAAAAATGAAGGAGTGTATGACGAGACAGTTCCTTTTGACGATTCTTTTTCAGACGAAGAATTGTTCAGGCTAACTGGCGGGTCTCTTGCTTGCTTTTTTCATCCGAAGGCAAATGCGGGCATTCTCTATCTCAACAACGATGCCGCAAGACGGTTGTTCTCAATGCTTAGAGAGTTTTTTAGCAATGACAGAAATTACTATTTCCATAAAACCAATCTTCATTGTGCCTGCAGCTCTTTCCAAACGGCTTCAGATGAACCGTATGAGAGTGGACGCAATGAGCTTGAAAGAATTCGCCATGAGACAATGCTGCTACATTTTCTTATCCTCGGCTCTTGCATCATAACTGATGATTGTTGGGAGAGCCTTGGAATACCTCAGGACTATTCAAGCAATAGATTAATCCATGGCTCTAATGAGGGTCGTTTTCGCAGTTGGTTTGAGAGTGAGTTCAATAATCCTATTGTTAGATTTCGGCTTTCTGAGGGTGTTGGGCCTATTGTTTTTTCGTTCAGCTGTAATCAAGTTGAGTCCGATTCTGACAATATGTACTCAAAGAACGTGAGCACGCGCGCTATGCTGCGGTTAAATCTTTTCGAGAAAGATTATGATTTTAGAGCCGATCCCTGCCAAATCAGTAGAGGCATTTACGAGTCGGTATCCTCTTTAAAATGGACCCAGGACGGGTCCAGAAATCAAGCATTCTCTTGGATTATTGATCAACTGAGCCATCTTGACTGGGACGCTCTACTTTCATGGTCAGATATAAAACCGAAGGTACTTATCCGAGATACTTTCAGCCATGAACAGCTCTTTATTCGGGAGTAACGGTGTTCGAGAGCTATTGATGACCGTTTCTGTACATTTCCAGTGCGCCTTTATGAAATTGTACTAGACGGTTTTTTAAGCTTTCTGGAAAGAGAACCTCAGCTTCTTTGGGCCCAAAGCGTCTGAAATAAATGAATAACTGATCCAGTGAACAGTTGAAACAGTAGACGCGTTCGTCCCCGCTTTGCTCAATTCGTATCTCTTTTGGACGCCCAGAATAGATTCGCCTAAATGCAATCTCCCCAGTACTCGTGAGCCTTACCCGCGCCTCCGCATCGTCGTTAATTGCATACTGCGGATCTGTCTTCAGCATTTGCTGCAAATGCCTTTCGACATCAGCCGGTATCGATTTTGCTGGGGCACCCACGCACAGGCTATCGATTCGACTAAGCCTATATGCAAGTGCTGGCCTAGTTGCGTTCTGTTCTTCGTAACAGAGAAGATAGTTGTGTTGCCCATCTTTTCCGGCTGCTGATATGTAGATTCACCTGTCAAGAGACAAAGCGGTCCCAGCCCAAAGAGTCTTCGGGTTGGGACCGCCTCTCTATGGCTCGCCCCGCCGCGCCCAGC
>CADBJR010000013.1 GCA_902795065.1 uncultured Coriobacteriaceae bacterium | reverse complement strand
CCAGATGTTCGGTCCCGAGCGCTTCGGCCGCGAGTACAACATGCGCACCCGCATCGACGCCGGCATGTTCATGACCTCCGGTGCCGACTACCCCATCACCCCCGACTACCGCCCGCTCGCCGGCATCCAGTGCGCCCTCACCCAGGGCTCGCCCTATCCCGGCGACGCCGATGATCCCGCCCAGGTCCGCAACGCCGACGAGGTTGTCACCTTCGAAGAGGCGCTCAAGTGCTACACCATCTGGTGCGCACGCCAGATGGGCTTCGAGGACATCCTCGGCTCCATCGAGGTGGGCAAGAAGGCCGACTTCGTCGTCCTCGACCAGGACATCAGCAAGATGGATCCCACCAGGATCTACGAGGCGAACGTCGTCTACACCATCTTCGGCGGCAAGGTCGTCTACGAGGGATAGAAACCCCTCTCCTCTGTCCCTCTTCCTTCCTGAAAGCGCCCGCTCCGCCTCGGAGCGGGCGCCCTTTTTCCCATTTTGGGGATACTCCCCTTTCTGGGAATTGCGGAGCGGGCGCCCTCTTTAGTTGGCAAGAACGCCGCGGGAACAAGGCCCTGCTCACGCGCAAACACAATAACACGCCGAGAAGGGCCTACAGGCTCAGGAATCCGCTCTCAAAGATGCTCGGGAACTCGAACGTGCGCTTCTTGCCCGCGAGAAGAACGGTGATGCGGTTCTCGGTGAGATCGGTGATGGGTCCATAGCCGAAGGCCTTGTGAAACACCGCATCGCCTACGGAGAGCTCGTAAAGGTCGTCCATGGTCCAGCCCTCTTCGTGCGGACTGTCATCCGCAGGTTCCGCGGGCTCAGGCTCGGGCGCAGCCTGCGCAGGCTTCTCCGCCTCGTCAACCTTCGCAGGCACCTCAACAACGATCGGCCGCATGGCCGCACTCTCACGCTTCTTTTCCAGCAGGTAGTCCGCCTCGGAAAGCGACGTGTCGTACAGACCCACGCGCTCGCCCTCATGGCGATCGATGCCCGTGTAGGAGAGGCTTGAATCCTCGTAGCGGCGGAATTTGTACACCGCGTCGTTCATGAGCGAGTCGTTGAACACGCCGAGCGAAACCAGCAGCTCGAAATCCGCCACGTCGAGACCGGTCACGCGCTTGAACAGCGCAGGTTCGAGCTGCGTGATCACGTCTTTGAGACACGCCTCGCGGAAGTCGGTGAGGTACATGAACACTGGGATGCGCGTAGCAAACTTGATGAGCTTCTCTTGGATCTCCTTGCGCTTGCTCTTGAGCTCCTTCTCTGCGGCGGTGAGCTCCTCCTTCTTTTTCTTGCTCGGAGCCTCGCCTTCCTTTTTGGCCTTCTTGACGGCCTCGCTCCGGTTGATGATGGTCTCGATGTCCTTGTTGAGCGAGCGGAACCCCTCGATGCTCATGAGCGCGGCAAGCGCACGCTCGTTGCCCAAGATGCGGAGCAGCGTGTCATTGTCCACGTTCACCAGAAGCGCGCTCTCCCAGCGGCGCGCGAGCAGCGTGGCCGTGGTGCCCGCCATCGCCATGTCGAGGATCTCGGCGGCATTGACCTCGCGCATCGCGGATCCGTCGTAGGCCAGCACGGGCAGGAATTTGATGAACTCCCCCACCATGCGCTCGGGATTCTCGCCGCCTGTGGAGAGGCGCGTCGAGTAGTCGGAGATCATGCCAATGGCGCGGTCGAGCGCGAAGTCGAAGATATAGGCCTGCTCCTTCATGTTCACGCGGCCGCCCTCACCGTCGATCTCCCACGGGCTCTGCACGCGGAAGGCCGCCTGGAAGTACGTCTCGGGGCTTCGCAGGTTGCGGAGCATGAGGATGCCGCCCCACGGGCGCACGGTCACACCGGTGGTGAGTTTGCCACACGAGAGCGTGATGGTCTTGGTCTTGAGCGGGTCGCCCATGGCCTTGCGCACCGGCGTGAGAGCGTCCACGCCCATGCCCGCCTCATTGCCAGCGCAGCAGATGACCCGGTAGTCGTGGTAAAACGCATTCTGCTTCTCGGCCAGCAGGTTCTTCATGGCGTAGCACGAGGCTACGTTGGGCAAAAACCACAGCGTGTGCGTGAGCACGTTCAGCAGACGTGCGTCCGAGTAGGGCATGGGCGGCTTCTCCGCGCCCAACTTGAGCTCGTCTACCGTGGTCGAGAGCAGCGATCCGCGTATGAGGTCGAGCCATTTCTGCACGTAATCCTTGTATTTGAACTGTGCCGCCTTGCCCTTGCCCTCCGCGGAGAAGAACACGTTGAGGTCGAACTGGTCGAACTCGCCCTGCCGCGCGATCTTGGTGATGTCGTCGGGCATCTTGTAGGTCATGAGCACCATGCGCGGAAGCGCCGCGTAGGGGTTGTCCTCCCCCACCCAGCTTGCCTTGGCGCGCTGCTCGTCGGAGTAGGTCCACGAGTAGATCTGCTCTTCGATGAACTCGCCGGAGTTGAGCGCGCGGAACGGCGTGCCCGAGAGGTAGAGGTAGCGGCGTGCGACGATGGGCAGCCACGTCTCGTTGAGGCTGTTGCCCTTGGCGGCCTCCTCGGCGTCATCAGCACGCTCATCGGCGCCTTCCTCGGAGCCGTCGAAGAGCTTCTTGGCGTTGTCGCGCCATGCTCCAAAGTGATATTCGTCGAAAACAACCAGGTCCCAGTCCTCGAGGTGCACCCACTCGTTGCGCGGCTTGATGCCGCCGGTCTCCTTGTCATAGCCCAGGTAATCCTGGAAGGAGCCAAAGCACACGATGGGGCGTGCGGGATCGCATTCCTCATACTGCAGGCCGTCGCGGCAAACGAACTGCCATCCCTCGAAGTCCTTGTGGGTCTCGAGATCCTCCTGCCACGCGTCCTCCACGGCGGGCTTGAACGTGAGCACGAGCACGCGCTTCATGTCCATCTTTTTGGCGAGCTCATAGGTGACGAACGTTTTGCCAAAGCGCATCTTGGCATTCCAGAGGAACTTGGGTGCGGCGGCGCCGGCGTTCTCTGAGTCGCGGTAGTAGAGGTAGGTCCTGTCGACAGCGTCCTTCTGCTCGGGGCGCATGCCGAACGAGTAGATGCGGCGGTTCTCGTAGTCCTTGCGGTCACGCACCTCGAGCCACGCGTTGCGCACAGCCGCGACATCGCAGCGGTACCACTCGCCACCCATGTTCTCGAAACCGTTGTGCTCGAGGCGTTTGTGCACCTCATGGTCCATGAATGATGTGCCATCCTCGCGCATAGCGGACTCGGCGAAAACGATCTTGTAGGGTTTGCCCTCCCCCGGCTGAATCACCGGGAACTGCTGAGCAGCGCGCTTCTCCACGTCGATGGCGGTATATCCGATCTTGAGAAGACCCTTGTGATTGGGATTCTTATCCTCATAGGCGTAAATCTGCGGACGCGCGCCTTGATCATCGACTCGATAAAGGCGATTTCTTCATCCGTGAGGCCGTACTTGGCGTAGAGCTCTTCGTCGGTCCATGGCTTCGAGAAGTCCTGGATAGGAACGAACTGGAAACAGCTCTTTGATATGTTTTGCGTCGGAGTCGCTTGCCAGATTAAGAACCTAACTATTTTTGTACGCAGATATGACTCAAGCCTCAGTGCTTTTTGTTTGTCGTTAAACGCGTCAACGACTAAATAAGTCTCGCTGCAGACACAGTCTGGTGGAAGCGTCTCGACCACTGTCAGAATCTTTCTCTGACCATTTTTGTCAGACTGACCGGCATGCTCAGCGCTTGCTTTTGAGACGATGACTTTCCATAGGTCGACCATCTCATTTCCTGAAACAACCGCACTGCGTCTAATTCGATTCAGTCCACCACGCCAGCGATATCCCAACTCTCCGTTCTCGTCTGGATTATCTGAGCCAATTCCGAACGGACGGCGCGATCTTACAACTGCGTCGAATGTCGTTTCTTGACCATTCAATACTTTACGGACAATGCCAACGGCTGTGTTGCTCGGAACAAATATGGGATACTCGTCTAACGAGCGAGTTTCTCGCGATACGAATCCCGCTTCATGTGTTTCGACTTCGCACATCCCATGCTCGTCTCTTTTCCAAAGGAAATAGCAGACACCGCCGGCAATATCGACACCGCTGAAGCACTCGCGCGAATCCTGGTAGGTGACAAGTTTGCGCAGCCTCTTGTCTGCCAACATTTCTGACCTAAACGAATCAAGCCCTTTTCCGCCCGAATACCATCGCGCTGGAATAATCATTGAAAGGTGCCGTGGAGAGAGCCTCATCGCTTGCTGGACGAATAGCTGGTAAATTGGTGTTGCGCTGGATCCGTTTCCCCCACCATCGCTGAGCTGATACGGCGGGTTGCCCACGATGACGTCGAACTTCATGTTGAACAGCTCCTCGGGGTTCTTGAGGTGGATGAACTCGTAGGCGTGGGTCTCGAGCCCTTCTCGCCCGTCCCCCAGCTCCTTCTTGGACGCGCCGCAGAACGAGCACCTTCCGTTCACCCACGTGTGCTGGCACTCACGAAAGCGCAGATTGCCCTCGGCGCTTTCAAACCGCGTAACCGAGTACTTGCCGTTGGGCCACTTGGAGCAGTAGAGGCTCCGGCGCGAAAGCAGGCTCGTGAGCTCGGTGATCGCGATGCCAAAGAGCTGCTTCTGGAAGATGTGGTCCACGCGCTCCTGCAGGTCGGGAATCTGATCTGCCAACCCCACGATCAGCCGCTTGGCAATCTCGCGCAAAAACACGCCGCTCTTGCAGCAGGGGTCGAGGAAGGTGGCGCTTGCATCGCTCCACAGCTCATTAGGCAGCATATCGAGCACCTGGTTTGCCAGCTCAGGCGGCGTGAACACCTCGTCGTTGGAGAGGTTCGCCAGGCACGTGAGAACGTCAGGGTTGTATGCCGCGGCAAAGAGGTCAGCCATAGGCACGCACCTCCCGCCAGTCGCAGAGCGGATATTCCCGTATGGGCGCGGGAATGTAGGCGTTGATCTCCTCGTCCCATTCCCAGCTGCTTGTTGGCGTCATGCTTGCGCCAAAGAGCGACATCTGGCCATTTTTGTCGCCACCGCCCTCGAGCAGCTCGTCCAGGCGGAAGTCGCGGCGCTTGACCTTGTCGCCCATCGCGAACGACCACTCGGAGAAGATGATCGGTTCGCCGTCGTTGGCTTTGAGGGTGAGCGCATCTCCGCAGAGGATGTTGCGCTCCAGCACGTATGCGACGGCATCGAGAAACGCGGGCTCGAGGTTGGATTTGAGGGTCTTCTCGGCCTCGCCTTTGATGAATTCGAAGAGGCGCTTACGGCACTCCTCCACGTTGTCCTGGAGAAGCTCGACACCGTAGATGCTCGATGCCGCGAGAAACGCGTAGCGCTCGTACTCGCTGGGACTTTTGGCGTAGCGCGCTTTAACAACGGCCATCTTGCGACGAATGATCTCGATGAGAAAGTTTCCGTCGCCGCAGGCAGGCTCCAGGAAACGCGACTCAATGCGCTCGGTTTCCTGCTTGACCATGTCGAGCATCGCGTTGACCTCGCGCGGATTGGTAAATACCTCGCCGTGCTCGCGCACGCGATCTCGTGATTTGACTTGGCCCTCCATCCGAAATCTTGCTCCATATTCATGGGGGTAACTTATAAGCCACTGGTTTGCAGTCTAACACTGCTAGTGGCTTTTCGGATACTGGTAGCTGATTTTCGACCCCTATGCTTGTCGCATGGATACCGAAGGGAACACAGCTGCCATCAGGCGGAATCTGGGTTTAAGGATTCGAGATCTGCGAGAAGGCCAGGGCCTCTCGCAGTACAAATTCTCTGCAATGGTGGGTATCGAGCGCACGTACCTTATCGATGTCGAAAAGGGCCGCCGGAACGTGGCCATCGACAATCTCATCAAGATCTCGCAGGGCTTGGGAATCGAGCTCTCTTACCTGTTCAAGGACGTCGACCGACCTGCATAAATAGCAAACGGCGCCCAGCTTCCCAGGCGCCGCATGTATCTTTCTCTGCAAATTACATCGTTTCGAAATGCCTACAGGGGCGTGCTTCCCTGACTTAGGATGCTCAGATAGTCCTCATAGAGAAATGTCCTGTAGCGCTGCCTTGCCTTTTCCTTTTGCACAAGTATTCCAAGATTCTGAAAATCCTTAACCAGATTGCCTGCGGTAGACCTCGATATATCCAGCCTAGCAGCAATAAACGCAGTATCGACAATAGGATTGCCTTCGAGCAGTTCCAGAAGGCGCTGCCCGTTAGACGCCGATCTACCGAGCGAACTATTAATTAGCCACAGATTATCATTGTGCAGCGTAACAAGGCGTTCAAGAGACCCAACCGCATCCTCAGCGCTAGCTTGCATGCACTCGCAGAAGAAAGCCACCCATCGCGCGTACTCCCCACGTTCACGAACAGCCATAAGCCTCTCGTAATACTCTGATCTGCGCAGCTTGAGCTGGTATGACGGATAAAACACCGCAGCGCTCAGTGCGTGATCGTTCATGAGCGACAGCGTGATGAGCAACCTGCCCAACCTACCATTTCCATCAAGAAACGGGTGGATTGTCTCGAACTGATAATGCACGAGCGAGGCTTTTACAACTGGATCTATATCCTCGTGCTCATTGATGAATGTCTCAAGGTCGCGCAGGGCATTGTTCATATCCTCGATATTCGGCGGAATGAAAGCGGCGTTTTTCAGCGTCGAACCAGCCGGACCAATCCAATTCTGAGATGTCCGAATCTCTCCCGGGCTCTTCTCTGATCCCCTGACATCAGCCAGCAAGATGGAGTGCACCTCCTTCAACAGCCTCATGCAAAGGGGGAGCTCCTCCATCCTACGAACCGCATACTCTATAGCCTTAACGTAATTGACAACGTCAACAACATCGCGATGGATAAGCGCCGTGTTGTCTGGGTTAAGGATGTCTTCGAAAGTACATTGCGTTCCTTCGATTTGTGCAGACAGCAGCGCTTCCTTACGAACATACATCGCTAGGTACATTGGCGCGTTGGGCACGAAGCGCAGCATGCCTTCGAGCTCGCCAAGTTTGCGCGAGCACGCACTAAGCAGGCGGATCGTTTCATCGGAAAGATCAGTGGGAACAACGCTGTCGAGAGGTGCGGGCACAAATGACTGGTACTCCAACTTTCCTGCCAAGTTTCTACGAATGAATCCTTGTCCGTTGTCCGTCCACTTCATCCAGCGCTCCTAAGAACAGTTTTGTGGCATTAGAAGCCTACTATATCATTTTAATGACATGTTTTAGATATAACTCGTCATTAGACTGTTGCTTATGTGTGCTAGTGAGCGTATACGCTTATTAGTGACAGGTCATTTAAAAGTGACAGTCATGCTTTATGTATGAGCACTCAGCCGAGCACAGATTTGATCATCACCCGCCTGGGCGAGCGGATCGGTCAGATTCGCGAGGAGAAGGGCTGGACGCAGACCGACCTCGCCAAGAGCATCGGCATTCACCGCGCATATCTCAACGAAGTTGAGGCGGGCAAACGCAATCCCGCGATAAAGAACCTCGTCAAGATCTCGCAGGGCCTTGGCGTTGAGCACTCTTACCTGTTCAAGGACGTTGACCGACCTGCGTAAATTGCAAACCACCCGCGCGCCTTTCGAATGCTCAATGTTTGCGCGTCGTTCGCGAGTCACTCGGGGATGACGGGAGGAGCCGTCCCACGCTGCCATGTCCAGGCAATTGCGCAGCACCTGTTACATAATTGCTCATCAAATCGCATGGACTTCACCGCGCATTTAAGGCTGCAAGCAGGAACATCCTTGGTGTCGGGAAATGCGTCGCGAATGCTGAGGGGTGCGCGGAAAATACTATGCACTTTGTCACAACTATTCGGGCTCTCGAAAACGGAAGCCGAATAAGCCACGTGAAGTGCATGTTATTTCTCGTCGAGAAGAATCTACACCAGCTTGGCGTAGTCCTGTCGTGTGTGGAAGATGAGCCCCACCGTCACCACGTTGGAAGATGCCCGCAGGCGACAGAATTAACACGCCATTTAGCAAAGCTATTCGGGCTCGCGAAATCGGAGCCCGAATAAGTATCGAAAAGGGTATGGTTTGTCGACTGAGAAAACGCCTTATGCGACGGCTGCACGACCCTTCGCGAAGGCCTCGAGGTTGGCGTCGATAGTCTTGGGCGGCACGCGGCGCCTGATGGCGTCCTGCCACTCCTCCACCGAGAAGGGCAGCGCCGTGGAAAGCGCGCCCACCAGCACCACGTTCGTGCTCTTGGGGCTGCCCGCCGCACGCGCGATCTCGCCCGCATCGATGCGGACGGCGCCGATCGCAGCCAGGCGCTCCTCGGTGTCGGCGGGCATCGTGAAGTTGCCCACGTTGACCGAGACGGGTACGATCTGCTCGTCGTTCACGAACATGGTGCCGCCGTCGCGCAGGAACTGCTGCGCGCGCAGGGCCTCGACGGCCTCGAACGCCACCACGATGTCGGCGCAGCCGGGGTCGCAGACCATGCTCTCGACCTTCTCGCCCACGCGCACCACGGTGGAGACGGAGCCGCCGCGCTGGCTCATGCCGTGGATCTCGGAGACCTTGACATCCAGGCCGGCGTCGGCAGCCACCATGGCGAGAAGCTGGCCGGCGAGGATGGTTCCCTGGCCGCCCACGCCCACAAGCAGGATGGTCTTGGTGCCGTCGAGCACGACCTTCGCGCCGCCCTCGGCGACGCCGTAGTTGGTTGAGGTGTCATGCGGCATGGTTAGGCCTCCTTGATGCAGCCGAAGGGGCAGGACTGCGCGCACTGGCCGCAGCCGATGCACTGGGTGGGGTCGATCACGGGGTGGCCCGTCTCGTCCTTGCCGAGCGCAGGGCAGCCGATCTTGACGCAGGTGCCGCAGCGGCGGCAGTCCACGATGGTGGGCATGGGCTTGCGCGAGCGGTCGATGAGGCGGCACGGGCTCTTGAAGATGATGACCGAGAGCTTGTCGGTATGGCTGACGGCGCTCTTGAGAGCCGCGCGGACAGCCTTGAGGTCCTGCGCGTCGACCTGCTCGACCTCATCCACGCCGATGGCCTCGCAGAGCTTGACCAGATCGAGCTGCTTGCCGGCGGGCACGTCGAGCGGGTTCACGCGCGCGGCCTGCTCGGCCAGCGTGACGCCGTTCACGGGGTTGCCCTGCGTGCCGGTCATGGCCGTGGTGCGGTTGTCGAGGATGCAGAGCGTGCCCTTGCCGCCGTTGTAGACGGTGCCGAGCAGGCTCGTGATGCCGGAGTGCGCGAAGGTGGAGTCGCCGATGACGCCCACCACAGGACGGCCTGTGCGCTCGGCGACGCCCGCGAGCTCCATGCCGTGCGCCATCGAGAGCGATGCGCCCATGTCGATGACGGAGTCCACGGAGCGGTACGGTGCAACGGCGCCCAGCGTGTAGCAGCCGATGTCGCCGGTGACGATGGCCTTGAGGCGGCGCAGCTCGCAGTAGACCAGGCGATGCGGGCAGCCGACGCAGAACGCGGGCGGACGCGGGGGCAGGCCCTCGGCGGGCGCAAGATGCGCGGGGTCAGCGACGCCGAACGCTGCGCGGATGTGCGCGGGCATGACCTCGCCGGAGCGCGGCAGGCGGCTGGCAGGCGGATCGCACACGGGGATGCCGAGCGCGCGGACACGCGTCTCGAGGTAGGTGCAGGCCTCCTCGACCACGTAGACGTTGTCGCAGACGGCAGCGAACGCCGCGAGCTTGGCGGGCGGAAGCGGCCAGGTGACGCCGAGCTTGAGGATGGATGCCTCGGGCAGCGCCTCGCGCACGTGCACGTAGAGGGCGCCGGCGCAGATGATGCCGACCTTGGTGTCGCGCATCTCGACGCGGTTGAGCGGGGTCTCCTCCGCCCACGCGATGAGCGCATCCTCGCGGTCGTTGGCGGCCAGCGTGCGGCGCACGGCGTTGGCGGGCATCATGACGAACTTCTCGGGGCGGCTCTCGTAGGCGCGCGGCTCGAGGGCGGTGCGCTCGCCCACCACGTCGACGAGGGTCTTGGTGTGCGCGATGCGCATGGTCTCGTGGAGCATGACCACGGTGTCGAACTGCTCGGAGATGTCGAAGGCCTGCTGCGCCATCTCGTAGGCCTCCTGGCTGTCGGCCGGGTCGAGGCACGGGATGCGACCGAAGGCGGCGTAGTGGCGCGAGTCCTGCTCGTTCTGGCTGCTGTAGCAGCTGGGGTCGTCGGCGGCGAGCAGCACGAGGCCCGCGTTGACGCCGGTGTTGGCGGCGCTCATGAAGGGGTCGGCGGCCACGTTGACGCCCACGTGCTTCATGGTGACGAGGCTGCGCACGCCTCCCATGGCGGATCCGAGGCCCACCTCGAGCGCGACCTTCTCGTTGGGCGCCCACTCGGCGTACACGCCCTCCTTGGTGACGAAGTTCTCGAGCGTCTCGGTGGACGGGGTGCCCGGATAGGCCACGCCCACGGCGACGCCGGCCTCCCACGCTCCCTGCGCGATGGCCTCGTTGCCCGAAAGCAGCTGCTTGCTCATGTCGTTCCCTCTCTTCTGGAACCCCCAATAAGGGAGTTCCCCCATTGGGGGAGTATCCCCCATTGGGGGAAATGCAGTTACGCTTGGTTCTCGCGGTCGACGAGGTTCTCGGCGCCGTACTTGGCGCGCAGCGCAGGCTTCTCGATCTTGCCCGTGGGGTTGCGCGGCACCGGCGCGAAGATGATCTTGCGCGGACGCTTATAGCGCGGCAAGTCGAGGCAGTAGTCCCGGATGTCCTGCTCGGTGATATCGGTGGGGTTGCCCTCGGCGTCGAGATGGCCGGGCTTGAGCTGGATGATGGCGCAGCTCACCTCGCCGAGGCGCTCGTCGGGGATGCCGATGACGGCCACGTCCTGGATGGCGGGGTAGCCCGCGAGGAAATCCTCGATCTGCACGGGGTAGATGTTCTCGCCGCCCATGATGATGACGTCCTTCTTGCGGTCGACGAGCCAGATGAAGCCATCGTCGTCCACGCGCGCCATGTCGCCGGTGAGCAGCCATCCGTCGTGCAGCGTCTCCGCGGTGGCCTTGGGGTCGTTGTAGTAGCAGCGCATGACGCCGGGGCCCTTCACCCACAGCTCGCCCGTTTCGCCCTGCGGCACCTCGGTGCCCTGCTGATCGGAGCAGACCTTGCACTCCCAGCGGTAGCCGGGCACGCCGATGGCGCCCACGTGGTCGATGTTCTCCAGGCCCAGATGCACGCAGCCGGGGCCGGTGCTCTCGGAGAGGCCGTAGTTGGTGTCGTAGTCGTGATGCGGGAAGATCTGCTTCCACCTGCGGATGAGGCTCTTGGGCACGGGCTGCGCGCCGATGTGCATGAGACGCCACTGGTCGAGCTTGTAGTCCTCCAGCTTGAGCTCGCCGCTCTCGATGGCCATGAGGATGTCCTGCGCCCACGGCACGAGCAGCCACACGTTGGTGCAGCCCTCGGAGCTCACCGTTTCGAGGATGGTGCGAGGCGAGACGCCGCGCAGGAGCACCGCACGGCCGCCCGTGTAGAGCGAACCCATCCAGTGGAACTTGGCGCCCGTGTGGTAGAGCGGCGGGATGCAGAGAAAGACGTCATCGTGGACGGTCTCGTGGTGACGCGCCTCCATCTCGGCAGCCTGCGCGAGCGACATGTGCGGGTGCAGGATGGCCTTGGGGAAACCCGTGGTGCCGCTGGAGTAGTAGATGGCGCCGTCTTCGTCGAGCGTGATGGGGATGCGCGGATCGTTGCTCGGGCAGTTGCACGAGAGCTCGTAGTAGTCCTCGGCGAAGTCGGGGCAGACGCCACCCACGAAGAACAGCAGGCGGTTGCGCGAGATGACCTCGAGACGATCCACCACGCGGCTCGTGAACTCGGGACCGAAGATGAGGGCGTCGGCCTCGGCCTTCGTGAGGCAGTATTGGATCTCGGCGCCGGTGTAGCGGAAGTTGAGCGGCACGGCAACGGCGCCCGTCTTGAGGATACCGAAGTAGATGGGCAGCCACTCGAGGCAGTTGTAGAGCAGGATGGCGACCTTGTCGCCCTTGCCGATGCCGCGCGAGAGCAGCAGGTTGGCGAAGCGATTGGCCTTCTCGTCGAACACGCGCCAGGTGATCTGGCGGCGGTAGGGCTCGGTGTCGGTGGAGTGGACGAGGTCGAAATCGCGCCACGAGACGCGGAGGGGCTCCTGGACCTCGGGATTGACCTCGACGAGGGCGACCTCGTCGGGATAGAGCGCGACGTTCTTGCGGAGCATCTCGACGACGGTCATCGAAGGCATGGGCTCGGACATGGCGATCCTTTCGAAGATGGCGGTGCATCGAACAGGATAGCGCAGGCCATGTCGGAGCTGCTTTTTTGTAACAGGGTTGACAAGGGAGCCGGGCTACTCGTCCTCGGGACGGCGGCGCAGGCGCTTGATCTCGGCATCACGGCGCTTCTCGGCCAGGCGGCGCGCCACCGATGCCTTGGTGGGATGCGTGTTCACGCGGACCTTGGGCTTCTTCGAGCGTCGCTTGAGCTCCGCACGGATCTTCTCGAGGCAGAGCTGGCGGTTGCGGAGCTGGCTGCGCTCCTCGCGGCTCACCGCGACGATGCCAGTGGGGATGTGGCGCATGCGAACGGCGGAATCCGCCGTGTTGACGCCCTGTCCACCCGGGCCGGACGCATGGAACGCCTCGGCCTCGCACTGCTCCGAGAGCTCCTCGAGCGAGAGCGCCGCGAACTCGGCGTACTCATGGTATGTGAGCTGCATGTCCTCCATGCGGACAATGGTAGCGCGGGCGACTGGCACGGAGAAGCGCCGTTTCTGGCACAAGGTGCACTTTTTCCGAGGTTTTTCGATGCGGAATCGCCATCGGGGGACTATAGGGCAAAAGTGGCGGCTCTCTGACCTGCGGTTTTGCGAACCCCTTATTCCGCCGATGGGAAAATGAGGCCGGAAAACCTCGGAATAAGCGCACTTTGTGCCAGAAATCGCATTGTTCTGCGCACGGCCGGTTCGGTCCGTTGTCCAGAGCCTGCTAGCCCAGCAGATCGTCGAGCAGCTCGCAGGCATACGCGCAGTACGCGCCGCAATGCTCCCACGGATCCTCGGGAACGCCCTCGGCTTGGCCGTCCTCGGGCAGCAGGCAGTCGTATCCGCCCAGAAGCTCCTTGCAGCGCAGCGACCCGAAGCGCTCGATGAAGCGGTCCTCGAACTCGTGCACCTTGGCCTTGAGCAGGTCGTCGATCTCGCCAGGGTTGGGCTCGTGGAATCCGTACTTCATGCTGATGGCAACGGCAGCCGCGCTCACGGTGCCGCACACCTCGCCGTGGAAGAGCCCGCCGCCCAAGCCGGACGAGATGCGCAGGGCGTCGTCCTTGTCGCGACCGAGCACCTCGGCAGCGTGCATGAGAACGACCTGCGAGCAGTGGTAGCCTTGGTCCATCATCTCGTTGGCCAGCGCCTCGGTCATCTTCTCCGCCATATCGATCAACTCCCCTAGTTGCAGTTGTATGCCGTGACGATGGGCTCGCGGCCGAGCATCTTGTCGTTGAAGTACTCGTACAGGCTGATGCCCAGGAACGAGCCGCTGATGTTGACCACGTTGGTCCAGCCGTTGCCGCGCAGGCAGCACAGCGCGTAGTAGCTGCGCTGGCTCGAGCGGCAATGCAGGTAGACGGGTACATCGCGCGGGATCTCGTCCATGCGCGAGCGCAGCTGCGACAGCGGAACGTTGTGGGCGCCCTTGAGGTGCCCGCGCGCGAACTCGCCCTCCTCGCGCACGTCGACGATGTAGGCGCCGCTCTCGACGAGCCCGCGCACCTCGCTCACGTGCACCTGCGGCATGCGGCCGGTGAGCACGTTCTCGGCGATGAGCGCGGCGAAGTTGACCACGTCCTTCGCGGTGGAGAAGAGCGGCGCGTAGCACAGCTCAAGGTCCTTGAGGTCGGCGATGGTGCCGCCCATGGTGATCATCGTGGCGATGACGTCCACGCGCTTGTCCGCCTCGCCCGCGCCGATGGCCTGCGCGCCGAGGATCTTGCCCGTGGGCACCTCGAAGACCAGCTTGAACGCAAGGTAGTGGCTGCCGGGCATGATGCCCACCTTGTCGGTCGGGAAGAGCATGACCGAGTCGTAGGAGTACCCGGCGGCCTTGGCGGCCTTCTCGGAGAGGCCGGTGCAGGCGGCGTTGCGTCCGAACACGCGCAGGCAGGACGACCCGATGTAGCCCCTGTTGGAGACCGGCATGCCGCGCATGTGGTCGGCTGCGGCGCGCGCCTGGCGCTGGGCGGGGCCTGCGAGCGCGAGCCTGCCCCAGCGGTGCGCGAGCGCGTCGTAAGTCTCGATGGCGTCGCCCACGGCGTAGATGTCGGGGTCGGAGGTCTGGTAGTTGCTGTTCACGCGGATGCCGCGCGTCTCGCCCAGCTCGAGGCCCGCGTCCACGGCGAGCTTGGTCTCGGGCGCCACGCCGATGGCCATGATGACGGCCTGGGCGGGGATGAGCTGCTCGCCCTGCGCGGTCTTGACCGTGACGCCCTCGTCGTCGATGGCGGTGACGGTGGACGAGAGGTGCAGCTCGACGCCGTTGTCGTCGAGCTCCTTGTGCAGGATCTGGACCATGTCGTAGTCGAACGGGGCGAGGATCTGGTCGGTGCCCTCGATGAGGGCGACCTGCTTGCCCGCGTTCTTGAGGTTCTCGGCGACCTCGACGCCGATGAAGCCGCCGCCGACCACGGCGACGCGCTCGATCTGGTCGACCGCCTGCTTGATGGCCACGACATCGCCCACGTTGCGCACGCTGAACACGTTGGCACGGTCGATGCCGGCGATGCTCTTCGGCATGATGGGACTCGCACCGGGGGCGAGCATGAGCTTGTCGTAGGGCTCCTCGAAGGTTTCGCCGGACGCGAGGTCGAGCACCGTGACCGTCTTGCGGTCGCGGTTGATGGCGGTGACCTCGCAGCGCACGCGCACGTCGAGGTCGTGCTGGCGCTTGAGCGATGCAGGCGTCATCAGGATGAGGCTCTCGCTCTGCGCGACGACGCCGCCCAGATAGTACGGCAGGGCGCAGTTCGAGAACGACACGTTCTCGCCGCGCTCGAAGACGACGATCTGCGCCGTGGGGTCGAGGCGCCTCAGACGCGCCGCCGTGGACATACCGCCGGTGACACCACCGATAACGACGAGCTTCATGCACATCACGCATCCTCTCGGACTCAACGGATCTGTTCTGGTTCGGAACCCATTGTATCCCCTCCTGGAGGATCCTCCTTCCCCTCCATTCGTCCAGCCCGCACGACTGCACGTCGAAAGGCGCGTGACGCGCGTCCCGGTGTGTCGGAACATAGACAAGTGGCCATGATATGCATGCCACATGGAGACGGGAGGAGCCATGGGCGACGAGCGGCGCTACCTCATCGGAGCCGATCTGGGCACCACCGCCGTAAAGGTGGGCCTCTTCGACACGGACGGTCGCGCGGTGGCGGTCAACACCGTGGAGCACACCCTCATCACCCCGACCACCGGCGTGGTCGAGCAGAGCCCCGACGTCTACTGGGGCGCCTTCAAGACCTGCCTCCAGCGCGTCCTCGACACCGCGGGGATCAATCGCGCGGCCATCATCGCCATGAGCCTCTCGGTGCAGGGCGAGACGCTCACCTTCCTCGACGCCGACGGCGAGCCCATGGGCAACTTCATCGTGTGGATGGACACGCGCGCCCAGGCCGAAGCCGAGCAGATCAACGCGTGGTTCGGCGCCGAGGAAATCCTCGAGCGCACCGGCCAGGGACCCATCATCTCGCTCTATCCCGCGGCGAAGATCCTCTGGATGCGCCGCAACCGCCCCGACGTTCTCGCGCGCACGAGCAGGATCGTGCTGCTCGAGGATTGGTTCTTCCTGCGCCTCGCAGGCCGCGCCATCGGCGAGCCGTCGCTGTGGTGCTCCTCGTACATGCTCGACATCCGCACCGGCGCGTGGTGGCCCGAGATGCTCGGACGTCTGGGCATCGACGAGGGCGTGCTGCCCCCGGTGCTGCCCAGCGCGACGCCGCTCGGCACCATCCTGCCCGAGGTCGCCGACGAGCTGGGCCTGCCGCGCACGCTCGCGATCGTGCAGGGCGGCCTCGACACCGCCTGCGGCACGATCGGCGTGGGCAACGTCGCGCCGGGAACCTTCAGCGAATCCACCGGCGCCCTCACCACCGTCTGCACGATGGCCGACGCACCCGTCCTCGACCCGGACGGCGAGCTGGCCTGCTTCTACGGCGTGGAACCCGGGCGCTACCTGCTCAACATGGGCGCCAAGGGCGGCATCATGTTCCGCTGGCTCCGCGACCAGCTCTTCGCCGACGAACTCGCAGAGGAACAGGCAGGCGGACAACCGGCCTACGAGGCCATGGACGAGATGGCCGCCACCGTGCCCGCAGGCTCGGACGGGCTGGTGCTGCTCCCGCACTTCGAGGGAGCGGGAGCGCCCGACACCAACCAGTACGGGAAGGGCCTCCTCTACGGCCTCAACCTGCAGCACACGCGCGCCCATATCGCCCGCGCGTTCCTCGAGGCGTCGGCGATGAACGTGCGCCGCATGGTCGACTGCACCGAAGCGGCCACCGGCCAGCGCATCGAGGAGGTGCGCTGCCTGGGCGGAGCGTCCAACAGCCCCCTCTGGTGCCAGATCAAAGCCGACGTGCTGGGCAGGCGCGTCGTCACCATGCGCAACACGCAGGATGCGGCCGCGCTGGGTGCCGCCATGCTCGCCGGCGTGGGTGTGGGCGTTTGGAAGAGCGTCGAGCAGGCCGCCGAGCTCACGGGCGCCGGCGGCATCGACCGCACCTTCGAGCCCGACCCCGCCACACGCGAGGCATACGATAAGGCGCTCAGGCGCTACGACCTGCTCGTGGGCGCCATCTCCGGAATTGCGAAGGAGCTGTACTGATGGGTTACGGGTTCGTGCTTCTGCAGGATGAGCAGGGCGAGCGCCCCTGGCAGCGCATCCGCGCCCAGCGGCTCGACGCCGCACAGCGCGAGGAGCTGGCCGCACGCGTGCTGGCATGCGTGGCGGAGCGCTTCCCGGACGTCGCCGCGGGCATCTCCGCCTCATGCGACTTCCGCGGCGTGGTGACGCTCTCAGGCCAGTGCGCCAGCTACCAGCAGCTCTGCGACCTCGCGCACGCCGTGGCCAAGGTCGCGGGCGTGCGCAACGTGGTGAGCGACATGACCGCCGCGGACGTCGACATCCCCCGACGCGACTACTCCACCTGGATCGCAGCGGGCGAGAAGGCCTGTCTTCTCGCCGAGTGCGACGTCGTGGTGGTGGGCCTGGGCATCGTGGGCGCTGCGATCTGCCGCGAGCTCTCCCGCACCGACCTGCGCGTCATCGCCGTCGAGGCGGCGGAGGACGTCGCCTGTGGGGCATCCAAGGCAAACAATGGCGGCGTCCACCATGCGGGCGGCGTCACTCCCGGCACCCTCAAAGCCGAGATGAGCGTGCTCGGCAACCGCATGTGGGACCAGCTTGCCGACGAGCTGGGCTTCTCGTTCGATCGCTGCGGCGACCTGCTCTACGTGGAGGATCCCGAGGACATCGACGAGCTGGCAGACGAGTTCAAGACCGCCGTGCGCAACGGCGACTGGCGCCCGCGCCTCATCGATGGCAAGCAGTGCCTCGAGATCGAGCACACCCTCGCCGAGTACGGCCACAAGCCGGTCATGGGCCTGTGGATGCCCAGCCAGGGACGCGTCAACACCTACGAGGTCGTCGTCGCGCTCGCCGAGAACGCCGCGGCCAACGGCGTGCGCGTCATGCTCGATACACCCGTCTGCCGCGTGGAGACCGAGCGCATCGCCGGTGTGGAGGACGGCGAGGAGGGAAGCCGCCGCATCACCGGCGTGCTCACCAGCCGCGGCCTCATCCGCTGCCGCTACGTGGTCAACGCCGCCGGCGCCTATTCCGACGAGATCTCGGCGATGGCGGGCGACCGCCTCTTCACGATCCACCCGCGTCGCGGCACGATCGCCATCATCGACAAGGCCAAGCCGCCCATGTACCGGCATCTCACGGGCCACATGAACCCCGAGAAGAAGCAGGGACGCGACCCCAACTCCAAGGGCGGCGGCATGGAGTTCACGCCGGACCGCAACATCCTCATCGGTCCATCGGCCACAGAGGTGCCCGACAAACAGGAGACGCGCACCACCGACGAGGAGCTCGGCTTCATCATGGCCATCAACGAGAATCCCGAGGTCTCCGAGCGCGACATCATCCGCCTGTTCGCCGGCTCGCGCCCCGCGGACTTCTCCGAGGACTTCCAGATCGGCATGAGCGAGGTCACCCGCGGTCTCGTGCAGGCGGGCGCCATCCAGAGCCCCGGCGTGGGCTCCTCCCCCGCCATCGCGTGCATGGTGGCCGGCATCATCCGCGAAGACGCGGCGCGCGAGGAGCGCCCCGTGGGCGAGAACCCCGCATTCAACCCGCGCCGCGACCGCCCCGTGCGCCTGCGCGAGCTCTCGCACGAGGAGCGCGACGCACTCATCGCCGAGCGGCCCGAGTACGGACGCATCGTCTGCCGTTGCGAGGGCATCACCGAGGGCGAGATCCTCGACGTGCTGCGCGCGCCCATCGTGCCGCGGTCTATCGACGCCATCAAGCGGCGTTGCCGCGCGGGCATGGGTCGCTGCCAAGGCGGCTTCTGCCAACCGCGCGTGCTCGAGATCATCGCCCGCGAGCTGGGCTGCGACCCCACCGAGGTGTGCCTGCACGGCCCTGGAAGCGAGGTGCTGCGCTGCGACAGCCGTGGGGGCAGCGGGGAGGTGAGCGGCCGTGCGTGAGCTGAGCGTTGACGTCGCCGTCATCGGCGGTGGTCCTGCGGGGTTGGCAGCCGCCCTCGAGGTCGCGCACCGCGGACGCAGCTGCGCCATCCTCGAGCGCAACACCGAGCTGGGCGGCATCCTGCAGCAGTGCATCCACGACGGCTTCGGGCTGCTCCGCTTCGGCGAGTCCGTGAGCGGCTGCACCTACGCGCAGCGCTTCATCGACCGGCTCGAAGCGGCGCGGACCGACGGCGCGCGCATCGAGGTGCTGCTCGACACGATGGTGCTCGAGCTTGCGGCGAACCGCGAGATCTGGGCGACCAACCCGACCGACGGCATGGTGCACGTGCGCGCGGGCGCGGTCATCCTCGCCATGGGCTGCCGCGAACGCACGGCAGCGCAGGTGCTGCTCCACGGCGAGCGCCCCCAAGGCGTCATCACCGCGGGCGCTGCGCAGCGCTACATCAACGTGGAGGGCTATCTGCCCGGGACGCACGCCGTGATTCTCGGATCCGGCGACATCGGGCTCATCATGGCGCGCCGCATGGCGCTCGAGGGCATCGAGGTCGAGGGCGTCTACGAGATCATGGACCATCCGGGCGGCCTGGCGCGCAACGTCGTGCAGTGCCTCGAGGACTACGGCATCCCCCTGCGCCTCTCGCACATGGTGTCGCGCGTGCACGGAAAGCACCGCCTTGAGGGGGTCACCGTTGCCGCACGCGGAGCAGACGGCAAGCCCGTTGCCGGCACCGAGCGCTACGTACCCTGCGACCTGCTCGTCCTCGCCGTGGGCCTCATCCCCGAGAACGAGCTGTCGAAGCAGGCGGGCGTGGAGCTCGATCCCGTGACCCGCGGACCCATGCTGGACGACACCTTCATGACCAACGTGCCCGGCATCTTCGCATCGGGCAACGTGAGCATCGTCTTCGACCTCGTGGACTATGTGAGCGAATCGGGCGAGCTGGCGGCGCGCGGCGCGTGCGCGTGGCTTGACGCTGGATGCCCGGACGAGCGCCCCTATCTGCCCGTGACGACAGCGGGCAATGTGGGCGCGTGCGTCCCACAGCGTGTGCAGGTGGGAGATGGACCCCGCGACCTGCGCTTCTTCTGCCGTGTGCAGCATCCCGCCGAGCGCGTGGAGCTGCGTGTGGTCGCGGGCGGAGTAATCCTGGCGCGCAAGCGGCTGGTTGCCGTCGCACCTGCCAGCATGCTCTCGCTGGAGGCGCGGGTACCCGCAGGCGCCGCACCGACGCTCGAGATCGTGGAGGTGGGTTAGATGGCTGAGAGCACCTACACCTGCATCATCTGCCCGCGCAGCTGCTGCATCACCGTCGCAGGCGAGCCCGATGCCCTCGAGGTGAGCGGCCACTCGTGCAAGCGCGGACTCGAGTACGCCCTCGCCGAGCACACGCACCCCCTACGCACGCTCACCACCACCGTCGCCGCGGAGGGCTCTCCCCTGCGGAGGCTGGCCGTCCAGGGCACCGCGCCAGTCCCACGCGAGCTGCTGCACGACTGCTTGGCACAGGTGAACGCCATACATGTGGCTGCACCGCTCCGCATGGGCGATGTGGTTCTCGCCAACGTGTGCGGCACAGGTGTCGATGTAGTCGCAGCACGCGATCTGCCGACGTCATAGCACCGCCCGTGCACGGAAAGCCCCCGTTTCTAGCACGAAGGGCACATATTCCGAGGTTTTTGGGTATCGGATCTCCATCGGAGCCATATCGGCACCCGTCCTACCTGCGGAAATGCAAGCGGTGTATCCGCTCGATGGCGATTTGGGACCCAAATACCTCGGAATATGTGCCCTTCGTGCTAGAAACGGGGGCTTTCCGTGCCAGCGCTCCCGAGAAGACCGAAATAAGAGCCCCGGCATCGCTGCCGGGGCTCGGACATACATGGTGGAGGCGCGGAGAATCGAACTCCGGTCCAAAGCACGTTCCTGATAGGTGTCTCCAGGCTCAGTCGCTCGAAAGGTTTCGGGCGCTTGGTGCCGAGCGACCCGCTCCGCACGCCCTAGCCGGTTCGATCTTTGCTGCGCAGCATACCCGCTACGTCCGCGCAGCGCATCTCCCTGAATGACGCGTCACCGGAAGCAGGAGAAGACCTCCGGATCCGCGGCTACTTGTTTATTAAGCAGCGAGGGCATAGCCCTGGTAAGTGTTGTTGTCAATTCATTTGACGGTACCCCTGTTTTACGTGGCGAGGAGACCACGGCCTGCTGCCCGTCTCAAACACACCCTGTCGAAACCAGTCGCCCCCACAGGTTTGGGGCCGATCTGCCACCATGCGAATGTCAAGGTCCGTGCCGGCTGCCACCGGCGTATCGAGAGTATACCCCGAACGGCAGGGCTTATGCAGAGAGCATATATCCCTCTTTTTTCTCGGCATTGCCTCCGGTACCCCGCGATAACGCCTTCTGAACAGCATGCGGAACCGCTACAAAGGTTGACTTGGTGCCTGTTTTGATAAGCGTCACCAAGTCAACTCGATACTACTCTCCGATATCTGGTCTTTTCAATCATGGATGAGGTTGACTTGGTGGCTTACTACGGTACCTCCCCGTATAAAACCACCAAGTCAACCTTATTCCCTCAAATAGGCGCTCGATCGCACTGCATCGCGGCACCGGCAGGCCTACTGCACTTTCGCGAGCGACGAGACCAGCGCGGGGATGAGGGCGGCGACGCCGCAGAGCAGGCCGCCCACGAACCATGCCATCCAGAAGTATGGCTCGCCGTAGAACATCAGGCAGAGGCCGACGATCGTTGCGAGGATCATAATGATGCTGCAGGCTGCGCCGACGAGCTTGCTGCGGCGCGTCCTCGCGAGCACCTTGGCGGCGCGCTCCTCACCCACGATGGAGGCGACCTCCTCCTCGGTGAGCTCTGAGAGGGCGTCGATGTTGTACTCCTCCACGTCGATGCGGCCGGCCCTGATGCCTCCGCGCACGAGAATGAAGGCGCCGACCGTAATGCAGGCGAAGAAGAGCGCGTGGATGAAGCGGTTGTCTCCCAGCGCACCCGACGCGACGCCGGCGAGCACGAAGCCGATGCCCACGGTGAGCTGGATGCCGAACTCGTGGCGTGCCTGCTGCTCCTGCTCGGCGGTGTAGAAGTTCTCGACGAAGGGGTGGGCGCGCTTGAAGGCGGTGTCATCCATGCACGCGGGGATGATGAACGAGATGCCTGCGATGATGCCCGCGAACAGGGAGCCCACCGGAAGCGCGTCGACGGGAATCGGCCCGAACTCGACCCCGTCGAACAGGGAGGCGAGGGTGAGACCGAGAAGGATGAAGGCCACGCCCGTCGCGATGCGGTTCGCGAACTTGATCTGGTGCTCGTCATAGCCCGTGATGTCGGCGAGCGCGGCTGTCGCGGGAATCGCCTTCGCCGGCTCCGCCACGCGTCCCGTGAGATCGCCCGAGACGAGCTCGTCGAGGGTGCAGTCGAAGATCTGGGTGAGCTTGATGAGCTTGTCCATCTCGGGGTAGGCGCGCTCGGCCTCCCACTTGGTGACGGACTGGCGGGAGACGCCCACCAGCATGGCAAGCTGCTCCTGGGTCATGTTGCGCGTAGCGCGGAGGTGCTGGAGGTTGTCGCGGAAGCTCATGGTCGTGCCTTTCTGTTGGTGCCTATCTGCTTGCCGGCACCATCTACAGTATGGTAGCGCGCCCGGCGCATCCACCAACCCTCGGCTGCTTTTTCGTGCGACCGAAAAGCGCCCCGCGGTTGCGAGGCGCTGGTCAGAGGGCTGTTTGCGGTTCTGCTACGCAGCTTGCTCGGGAAGGATCAGCTGCAGCACGAACATGATTCCCAGGATGGGGAGGACGATGCTTCCGAGCCCCCATGCGAGCGAGAAGAACAGGCACAGCGGCATGAGCAGGATGCCGAACAGGCCGAAGAACAGGCGCATGACGCCTCCGAGGCAGCGCATGGCGAACCCGATGGCACGGAGGCCGATCGAGAGGGCAAGCATGCCGATAACGAACATCGTGATCATGGTGGTCTCCTTTCCAAAGAGTCCTCGCAGGCGCCCCTCGCCCGCGTCGACTATAGGTATACCCAATCCGCATGAGGCCAACATGAAGGGAAGATTAAGAATGGCAGTCCTCATCGCGTGACGATTCTCCTCGTAGGACTTTTGTCATCAAAAAGCTGACAAAAGTCCTACGAGGAGAATCGTCACGAGGAGAATCGTCACAGACAGATGGGACCGCACCCGAAGGTACGGCCCCACCCGGAAGGAAGAGAGGCAGGAGTCAGTCTCTCGTTGGAAACGTGCTTAGAACTCGAGGTTGTGCTCGTCCTCCTTGGAGAACATGTGGACAAGCTCGCCGCTGAAGGTGAACGAGAGCTCGCGGCCGGCCTTCAGCTCGCTCCTGCGCTCTTTGTCGATATCGGTGGTCTGGACGATGACGATGACGTCCTGGCCGAGCGAGTTGAGGTGCAGATGAACGGACGAGCCCATCATCTCGGACACGTCGACGGTGCCGGAGAGGGTCTTCTCGCCGGCGTCCACGAGCGACACGTGCTCGGGGCGGATGCCCAGCGTGATGGGCTGGGACTGCACGTTCTGCTCGAGCAGGCGGGCCTGCTTCTCCTCGCTCGGGACGACGGTGATGCCGCCGACCTCGACCGCGAACTTGTCGCCGTCGCGCACGAGCTCGGCGTCGAAGTAGTTCATCTGCGGCACGCCGATGAAGCCCGACACGAAGAGGTTCGCCGGGTGCTCGAAGACCTCCTGCGGGGTGCCGACCTGCTGGGTGACGCCGTCCTTCATGATGACGATGCGGTCGCCGAGGGTCATGGCCTCGGTCTGGTCGTGCGTGACGTACACGAACGTGGTGTTGATGCGCTCGCGGAGCTTGATGATCTCGGCGCGCATCTGGTTGCGGAGCTTGGCGTCGAGGTTGGAGAGCGGCTCGTCCATGAGCAGGACCTTGGGCTCGCGCACGATGGCGCGGCCGATGGCGACGCGCTGGCGCTGGCCACCGGAGAGGGCCTTGGGCTTGCGGTCGAGGAACTGGGTGATGCCGAGGGTCTCTGCGGCCTCGTTGACCTTGCGGTCGATCTCATCCTTGGCATAGCCGCGGAGCTTGAGCGGGAACGCCATGTTGTCGCGCACGGTCATGTGCGGGTACAGCGCGTAGCTCTGGAAGACCATGGCGATGTCGCGGTCCTTCGGCGCGACGTCGTTCATGAGCTTGCCGTCGATGTAGAGCTCGCCGCCGGAGATCTCCTCCAGGCCGGCGATCATGCGCAGCGTGGTGGACTTGCCGCAGCCCGACGGGCCGACGAAAACCACGAACTCGCGATCGGCGATCTCGAGGTTGAAGTCGGGGACGGCGAGGATGCCCTCGTCGGTGACCTGGAGGTGCGACGTGCGGTGCGCCGGCTCCTGGCCCTTCTTGGGCTTGCGCTTCTTCTCGGTGTTGGGATACACCTTCTTAATGTGCTTGAGGATAACTTCAGCCATAGTTATCGAGCACTCCTTCCATACATCTTAGTCATCGTGGCGATGCGCTTTGCCAGCGCAGGCGTCGCCTGCCCGGTCAGCATGCGCCACTGCCAGTTGTTTCCCGACGTGCCGGGGGTATTGGTCCGGGCGTATCCGCCCAGCTCGAGATAATCCTGCATCTGCGCCACGAACAGGTCTGCCACGCTCGCCATGCCGCCGCGGATGAAGCCCCATGCGTAACCCTCGCGCCTGTTGAGGCCGAGGTACTTCACGGCGACGTCGATATCCGCGGGATCGGCGCTCTCGAGCCAGCCCACGATCGTGTCGTTGTCGTGCGTGCCCACGTAGCAGGCGCAGTTGCGCCCGTAGTTGTGGGGCTGATAGGAGTTGCCGGACGTGTCGCGCGAGTCGAAGGCGAACTCGAGCACCTTCATGCCGGGCAGGCCGGAGTCGGCGAGGAGCTGCGCCACCTCGGGCGTGGCGTAGCCCAGGTCCTCGGCGATGAAGCTGAGCTGCGGGAACCACCTGATCAGCGTCCCCACGAGCTTCATGCCGGGGCCCTTGACCCAGCGCCCGTTGCGTGCGGTCTTCTCGTCCACGGGAACCGCCCAGAAGCTCTCGAATCCGCGGAAGTGATCGATGCGGATCATGTCGTAGAGCTTCTCGGCACCCGCGATGCGCCTGATCCACCAATCGAAGCCGTCGGCCTCCATGGCCTGGTAGTCATAGAGGGGGTTGCCCCAGAGCTGTCCGTCGGCGGTGAAGGCGTCGGGCGGGACGCCCGCGACCTCGGTGGGCATGTTGCGCTTGTCGAGCATGAAGTCGCTGGGGTTGGCCCAGACGTCCGCGGAGTCGAGCGCCACGTAGATGGGCAGGTCGCCCATCAGCTTGACGCCCTTCTTGCGGGCATAGGCGTGCAGCGCGTCCCACTGCGCGTAGAAGAGATACTGCACGTACTCGTTGAAGCGCACCTCGTCCGCAAGCTTCTCGCGGTATTCCGCGATGGCCTGGGGCCTGTGGAGGCGGATGTCCTCATCGGGCCATTCGGTCCACGCGCCCATGCCGAAATGGCGCTTCACGGCCATGAACAGCGCGTAGTCGTCCAGCCAGCCGGCGTTGTCCGCCGCGAACGCGGCGACCTTCTTCTCGTCGCGCTTCCAACCGCGCAGATACGCCTTGCGCAGGATGGCCGGGCGCTCGCGGAAGAGGAGCTCGTAGTCGACGCGCGCGGGGTCGTCGCACCACGTCACGGCATCCACCTCGTCCTGCAGCAGCAACCCGTCATCGACCAGCATGTCGAGGTCGATGAAGTTGGGGTTGCCCGCGAAAGTCGACGGGCTCTGGTAGGGAGAGTCGCCGAACGACGTGGGGCCGATCGGGAGCACCTGCCACCAGGCCTGCCCGGCCTCGGCGAGGAAGTCCACGAAGTCGAGGGCGGCCTGTCCCATCGTGCCGATCCCGTACGGGGACGGCAGCGCGTAGATGGGGAGGATTATTCCAGCAGAGCGGTCCATGACCTAGCCCTTCACAGCGCCTGCAGCGACGCCCTTGATGATGTGCTTCTGGCACGCGAGGTAGAAGATGATGACCGGAATGATCGACAGCAGGATGAGTGCCATCGTCGCACCCAGGTCAACCGTGCCGTAGCTGCCCTTGAGGTACTGGATGTGGATGGGGATCGTGCGGTACTTGTTGATGTCGAGCACGAGCACCGGCAGCAGGTAGTCGTTCCACACCCACATGATCTCGAGGATGCCCACCGAGATGAGCGTGGGCTTGAGCATGGGGAGCACGACCTCGAAGAAGGTGCGGACGGGACCGCAACCGTCGATGGCGGCCGCTTCCTCGATCTCGAGCGGGATCGACTTGACGAAGCCCACGAACATGAAGATCGCCAAGCCCGCTCCGAAGCCCAGGTAGACGATGGGGATGGTCCACGGGGTGTTGAGCTTCAGGGTGTCGGCCGTCTTGGAGAGGGTGAACATGACCATCTGGAACGGCACGACCATCGAGAAGACGCACAGGAAGTAGACGATCTTGCAGAAGATGGAGTCGACGCGTGCGATGTACCAAGCCGCCATCGAGCAGAAGATCAGGATGAGGGCGGTGGAAAGCACGGTGATGATCGCGCTGTACAGGACGGAATTGGCGAACGGGTAGTTGCCGAACGTCATGCCCTTGATGAAGTTGTCGAAGCCGACGAAGCTTTGCTCGTTGGGAAGGGCGAACGTCTCGGTCTTGACGAAGGTGTTGCCCTTGAACGAGTTGATGACGACGGCCACGACGGGCAGGCAGTAGATGACGCAGATGATGGCGAGCACCACGGAGAGGATGGTCTTGGTGCGGCGCTCGGTCGCGAGGGTCTGTTCCTTGGTTGCCATTACTGCTGCACCTCCCTCTTGCGGGTGTAGGCGAGCTGCGCAAGTCCGAGGCCGGCGACCAGGATGAAGAAGAGCACTGCCTTGGCCTGGGCCACGCCGCGCGAGGCGGCGCCCGATGTGTAGAAGGTGTTGTAGATGTTGAGGGCCAGCATCTCGGTGGTGTTCACGGTGGAGCCATCAGGGTTGATGATGTAGGGGAGGCCGCCCGTGAGCGCGAGGTTCTGGTCGAACAGCTTGAAGCCGTTGGTCAGCGAGAGGAACATGCAGATGGTGATGGACGGCATGACGTTGGGGATGGTGACCTGGAAGAGGGTCTGCCACTTGTTCGCGCCGTCGATCTTCGCAGCTTCGAGCATGTCCTCCGGGACGGCCTGCAGGCCTGCGATGTAGATGATCATCATGTAGCCGACCTGCTGCCAGCACATGAGGATGATCAGGCCCCAGAAGCCGTAGGTGGTGTTGAGCAGGATCGAGGTGCTGTACGCGCTGAGGATGCCGTCGAAGATCATCGACCAGATGTAGCCGAGCACGATGCCGCCGATGAGGTTGGGCATGAAGAACACCGTACGGAAGATGTTGGAGCCCTTGAGGTTCTGCGTGAGCAGGTAGGCGACCATGAACGCCAGCACGTTGATGAGCACGAGGCTCACCACGGCGGTGAGGGCGGTGTACCAGAACGAATGCTGGAAGCTCACGTCGGCGAGGGCCTTGCCGTAATTCCCGAGACCGATGAACTCGGCGCTCGAGATGGTCTTGAACTTGCAGAACGACAGATAGATGCCCTGGAAGAACGGCCACACGAAGCCGATGATGAACGCTGCCACGACGGGGCCGATGAACAGCCACGACCATTTGCGGGTCGTCGTCCTGATGGAGTTTCTGGATACCACGCTAGTTTCAACTCCTTTCCGTGCACTGAAGAGGGTTGGTAAGGGGATGGGGCGGACGGTGATCCGCCCGCCCATCAACGTGATGTTCTGTTGTGCCAGCTTATGCGTTGGCAGCGGCCCACTGGGTTGCCCAGCCATCGACGAAGGCGGTCTTGACGGCGGCCCAGTTGGCGTCGGACTGGTCGGCGTTGTAGGCGTTCAGCGCGGAGACCAGGGCGGCACGGTACTGGTCGACGTTGGGCTGGTAGTTGGTGGCCCAGTCCATGACGTAGCAGCCGTTGTCGGTGTAGGCGGCGGCGTCGTTCAGGAAGCCGTTCGTGGAAGGAGCGGCGTTCTTGTACGGCAGGATGCCGAGCTGCTCGACGAGGGCGCCGGAGGCCTCGGGGTCGGAGACCAGCCAGACCATGAAGTCCATCGTGGCCTGCTTGTCGGCGTCGGAGGCGTTGGCGTTGATGGCCCAGCAGTTCTCGGTACCGCAGTTGAGGCCGGCCTTCTCCTCACCGGCGACACCGCAGTAGTACGGGAGCATCTTGACGCTGGGCTGCGCGGCGGAGAGGCCGGTGTAGTCCCAGGAGCCGGTCAGGAAGAAGCAGGCCTGGCCCGTGGAGAACTGGTTCGCGGGATCATGGCCGCCGGTCGCGAGCGCGGTGGGCTCGGTGCAGGAGTTGTTGATCATCAGGTCGTAGATGTTCTTGTAGTTCGGGAGGTACTTGTCGGAGATCGAGGAGGTGGTGGAGTCGAACTTGCCCTGATCCTGCTCCTCGTAGTAGTACACGAGGTTGGCGAGGTGGCCGGTGACGCGCCAGCTGGAGCTGTCGTCCATGTCGGCGGCGACGAAGGCGTCGAAACCGAGCTCGGCAGCGCGGGCGTGGATGTCCTCGGCGACGGCCTTCAGGCTCTCGAAGTCCTTGATGTCGGCGATGTCGTGGCCGGCCTTGGCGATGAGGTCGGCGTTGGCGACGATGCCGTAGCACTCGTAGCAGTAGCCCATGGAGACGAGCTTGCCGCTCTCGTCATACAGGTTGTAGGCATCGGTGGAGAGCTCGGACTCGATAGCGGTGCCCTTGAGGTCCATCGCGTAGTCGCCCCACTCCTTGACGCCGGCGGCGTTGCCGATGATGAAGAGCGTGGGGGCGTCGGTCTTGTCCATCTCGGAGAGAAGGGTCTGCTGATAGGTGCCGGAAGCGGCGGTGACGGCCTTCACGGGCACGCCGGTGGTCTCGGTGTACTTGGTGGCGAGGGACTGGACGGTCTCATCAAGCTCGGGCTTGAAGTTCAGCCAGTACACGCTGCCGGTCGCTGCGGCGTCGCCGCCCTCGTCGCCGCCCTCGCCGCCGCCGTTGCCGCCGCCGCATGCGGCGAGGCTTGCGGCCATGAGGCCGGTGGTGCCGAGGAAGGCCCTACGGGAAAGGTTGGTGCTCATACTTACTCCTCCTGTCTTTGCTCAGCGTCCTTCACGCCAAGTCCACGGAATGTACGCGGCCCACGGTACCCCCGGGCCTCAGGGTTGTCTCAAGCCGGACGTGGCGGGTCTTTCCGCCGTTGTCCAGCACATCAACCAGGATCTCGACTGCCTTCTCACCGATGAGCGCCTTCGGCTGGACGAGCGTGGTGAGCGTGGGCACGGTGTAGAGCGACATCTCGATACCGTCGATGGAGATGATCGAGATGTCATCGGGAATGGTGCGTCCGGCGTTGGCGATGGCTTTCATCGCCGCGATCGCCATGGTGTCGGCCACGGAGAAGATCGCCGTGATGTCGGGGCGCTCTGCGATGAAGCGCTCGACGCACGCGAACGCGGCCCCCATGTTGAACTCGACCGTCTCGCACGCAAGCCCCTCGTCAAGGGAGATGCCGGCGTCGGCTAGCGCTTCGCAGTATCCGCAGAAACGGCGCTCGCTGATGGAGCGGTCGGTCTTCGAGTCAAGGAGAATCGCGATCTTGGTGTGGCCGTTGTCGATGAGCTGCTTGACGGCGCGATACGCCTCGGCCTTGTCGTCGATCGAGACGGACGAGAACGAACCTGCATCGAGGTCGCCGAAGTGGTTGGTGTAGGTGCAGCATACGAACGGAACCCCGATCGCCGAGACATCGTCGCTCGTGTAGTCGTAGCGTCCGCCGAGCATGATGAGGCCGCGGAGGCGCTTGGACTGGACGAGGCGCGCACCCTCCCCCACCTCGTCTCCACCGGCGGGAATCTGGTGGAGCACCATCGTGTAGCCCAGGTCCTCGCACGCCTTCTCGACTGCGCGGATGATGGGCGTGAAGAAGGGGTTCTCGGCACCGCGCACCACGAGGCCGATGGAATCGCTCTGGGGAAGCACGAGGTCGCGCGCCGCGTTGTTGGGAACGTAGTGGAGGCTATGGACGGCGTCGAGCACCTTCCGACGCGTTTCGGCGCTCACGTCGGGATGATCGTTGAGCGCACGCGAGACGGTGCTTACGGCAACATTGCAATAGGCTGCGATGTCCTTGATGGTCGCCATGGACTCCTTCTTGTTCCCCTGGAAACCGCTGGATCGGAAACGTTACTGGAAACGCTACTGGAAACGCTACTGGAAACGCTACTGGAAACGCTACTGGAAACGGTTCCGAAAGAATAATGCCCTGTTCACGCGCGTGCTGTCAAAAACCGCATCCGCGTTGCTCGGCGAACGGTTCCGCATGTCCGGCAAACGGTCGTATTCTGACCGCCGATCGGTTGCAGGCATCGGCTTGGGCTGTGTCACAATGGGATGGGAAGCGAGGAAGGAGCATCCATGCCGCACACCATCAACGAGAGCCTCCAGCAGGCCGTCATCTACTCGGTCTTCGTGCGCAACCATACGCCGGAGGGCACATTCCGCGCGCTCATCGACGACCTGCCGCGCATCCGCGCGCTCGGCGCCGACGCGATCTGGCTCATACCCATCCACCCCATCGGCGAGAAGGCACGCAAAGGAACGCTCGGAAGCCCCTATGCCAACCGCGACTACCGCTCGGTCAACCCCGAGTACGGAACACTCGAGGATTTCGAGGCGCTCGTCGACGCCATCCACGCACAGGGCATGAAGTGCATGATCGACGTGGTCTACAACCACACCTCGCCCGACTCGGTGCTGTGGGAGACGCACCCCGAGTGGTTCTACAGGAAGCCCGACGGAAACCCCGGAAACCATGTGGGCGACTGGACCGACATCATCGACCTCGACTACTTCGCCGACCCCGCGCTCTGGGACTACCAGATCGAGTCGCTCTGCTTCTGGGCGCGCTACGTGGACGGCTTCCGCTGCGACGTCGCCTCGTTCGTTCCCGTGGAGTTCTGGGAGCGGGCGCGCGCAGCCGTCGAGCAGGTGAGACCCGGCTGCATCTGGCTCGCCGAGACAGTCCACCGCGAGTTCGCCGCCGAGATGCGCAGGCGCGGGCTGTACTGCGCCACCGACACGGAGGCCTACGCGGCCTTCGACATCGAGTACACCTACGATATCCAGACCGTCTTCGACCGCTGGCTCGCCGGCAAGGCTCCCCTCTCCCATTACCTCGACCTTATCGATTTCCAGGAGAGCGCCTACCCGCGCGGCTTCAACAAGCTGCGCTACCTCGAGAACCACGACACCGACCGCATCGCAGGACGGCTCGGCCGCGGGCTCTCGCTCGAGAGCCTCACGGCGTTCATCTTCTTCCTCAAGGGGACGACCCTCGTGTACGCAGGCCAGGAGGTCGGCGCGGACCATCGCCCGAGCCTCTTCGACCGCGATACCGTTGGCTGGGAGACGGGCACCGACCTCTCGCCGCTCATCACGAGGCTCGCGCAGATCAAGCATGAGGCGCTTGGCAGCGAGGACTTCTTCCGCTGGCACGCTGACGATGAGAGGGACCTTGCGGTGCTGGAGCGCGAAGGCGACTGGGGCCGCGCCATCGGCGTGTTCCCCCTGCGTGGCGGGGCATCCGAGGTGCAGGTCGACGCCCCGGACGGCTGCTACATCAACCTGATCGACGCCACGCCCATCGAGGTGCGCGATGGCAGGATGGAGACTGGCGGCTCGCCTGCCATCTTCCTCGTCTAGGCAGCCTACCAGCGCAGCGACAGGCAGGTGATCGACCCGTCGATCTTGCGGAACTCGCTCATCTCGAGCTCGATGACGCGGTATCCCCACGCGCCGATCTGCGCGCGCACGCTGGGGTAGCCTGCGGACATGATCACGCAATCGTTGATGCGCACGGCGTCGGCGGCGTACGCCTCCGCGTCGGGTACGTGGAAGATCTCGGAGAAGCGTCCCGACTCGCGGTAGAGCGGACGCTCCCACATCTCGCCCGCGGCGAGCAGGCGGCCGTCCTCGAGGTAGGTGCATCCTGTCTTGAGGTGCAGGATGCGCTCGAGTTCCACCTGCTCTGCGGTGAATCCCCATGCGGCAAGGAATGCCGCGAACTGGCGGAACCCCTCGTCGTTGGTGCGTGCGGATCGGCCCACATAGTAATGGTCGTCGACCATCATGACATCGCCGCCCTCGAGCGTGCCGGGAGCCTCGATGAACTTGATCTGCTCGTCCGCGAAGAACGTGCGCAGCGTGGGGACCATGTGATCGGGCTCGTGCAGGCGCGACGGCGCACCGGGACGGTCGACCACGACGCCCGCGGGCGTGATGATGCAGGTGTCCTCCACGAAGACGCTGTCGGGGAACTCCTCGAGCGCGGGTAGGACCGTGACCTCGAGCCCGGCCGCCTCGAGCGCGGCGATGTAGGCGTCGTGCTGCTCGAGGGCCTTTTCGTAGATCGGCTTGCCCTCGTTCGCGAAGTCCGCGATGCCGTCGATCACCGACCGCGACGGCCTGCGGACGATCGCGTGCGTGAAGTTGCTGGCCATGTGCGCTCCCCTCTCCGCTCCATCCATGCGCTAGCGTAGCAGATGGCGCCAATCGGAGATGAGCATCGATTCCAGGGCATTCAAATGGGTTCTGCCGCTTATCATATATGTGCGCACATAATTGCACACAGATGGGATTGCTATGGACGCCCTCAACGGCAACGACGACTATCTGCTCTACCAGATCGCCAAGATGTACTACCTCGACGACATGCCGCAGGATGCCATCGCCAAGGCGGTCGGTTTCAGCCGCAGCTACATCTCGCGCCTGCTCGACAAGGCCAAGGAGCGCAAGGTCGTGACGTTCGTGGTGGCGAACCCGCTCGACCGCGCGGCCGCCGAGCTCGAGGAGCACCTCCGCCGTCGCTTCGATCTCAAATTCGCCGCCGTCGCCGAGATGACCGAGCCGGAGTACCAGCGTCTTTCGTTCCACGCCATGAACGAGGTGCTCGCATCGAAGACCAACGAGATCCTCCCCGACTTCCTCGCGCAGAGCAGGGTTGTCGCACTGGGTTTCGGCTCGGCGCTCTATGCGATCTCGAAGACGCTGCAGCAGCGCGGCCTCAGCAACGACGTGCTGTTCATGCCCGCGATCGGCACCACGAGCTCCTCCGACCCGCAGACGCAGGCGAATATCATCGTCAACAACATCGCTTCGGCGTTGGGCGCACGCAGCTACTTCACCAACGTCCCCATCGTCACGCATGCGCCGGAGTCGGGCAGCGAGTTCTCCGTGCAGAGCCACGACGAGCTGCTCCATAACTGGGAGAAGGTCGATACGGTCATCGTAGGCCTTGGCGTGCGCTACCACGAGGTCCCCGCCTCGTTCAGCCTGAACGAGGCATCCGAGCAGTACCGTCAGCTGGTGATCGGAGAGGATACCGTGGGCGATATCCTCACGCGCTATTTCCGCTCCGACGGCAGCGAGATCGAGCTCGAGCGGGAGTTCGTGAGAAACGCCATCTCCTTCGAGCAGCTCAGGGTGATCGACCGCGTGCTCTGCGTCGCCGGAGGCGCCGACAAGGTCCGCGGTATCCACAGCGCCATCAAGGCGGGCTACATCAACTGCCTCGTGACCGACATGATCACGGCGCAGGAGCTCATCGCCCTTGAGGAAGATTCCCTCGGCTAGCAGGCACGCTCTGCCCGCCACCCTATCGGAGGAGCAGCCCTGAGCGGAGATTGGCGCTGCGCCGAGCAGCGTTTTCCGCGCACATATCGGATCTCCTTCTACCGTGCCAGCTCGTAGACCTTCACGATGTCGTCGCGGTAGAGCTTGATGCCCCGACCGATGTAGTCGTTCACGCTCTGTTCGATGGCGAGGTCCGCCATGGGCCCGAACGAATCCTCTCCGATGCCGACCTGCGAGAGGCGCGTCGGCAGGCCGATGTCGGCGATGAAGCGCTCGAGATTCGCGACGCCTTCCTCGACCGTGGCCTCGGGATGCGCGTAATCCATCTTCGCACCGAAGCAGCGGACGGCCAGGCGCGTGAACAACGGAAGGTTCATGTGCATGCAATAGCGCATCCACGAAGGGAAGAGAATCGCGAGCATCTCGCCGTGCGTGCGGTGGAACGTGCCGGTCATGGGCTTCTCGAGGTTGTGGACGCAGTAGCCGCGGGCCACGCCGGACGAGAGGCTGTCGTCGAGCGGCACATAGGCCACGCGGCAGATATTGGCGCGCGCTGTATAGTCGCTCGGATTCGCAAGCGCCTGCTTGACGCCGACCATCACTTGGTTGATGACCCCCTCGTAGGCGGAAAGGATGAATTCGGCATCATCGGGAACGCAGAAGTAGTCCTCCATGGCGTGGGACATGATGTCGAAGCAGCCCGCGGCCGTCTGGAACGGCGGCAGCGTGAAGGTGAGCTCGGGATCGATGATCGCAAAATCGAAACGCATCTCGCGTGCGAACACGCAGGTCTTTCGCTCGGGATCGACCGTGTCGTCGCGCCAGACGGCTGCCGTGCTCACGTCGCTGCCGGTGCCGGGCATCGTAACCACCACGCCGTGCGGAAGGACGCGCGAGGCGATGGGCGCGAAGCCGGGATGGTTCCAGATGTCACCGTCGTAGTACGTTCCGCAGGCGATGTACTTCGCGCTATCCATGGTCGAGCCGCCACCGACGGCGAGCACGAAGTCGATATCGTGTGCACGGACAAGCTCGCAGCCCTCCTTCATGAGCGAGAGCTTGGGATTGGGGACGACGCCGCCGAGCTCGAACACCTCGATACCCTCCGCCTCGAGGCACGCGCGGATGCGCGCGATGAGCGGGAGGATGAAACCGCCCGCATCGAAGTGGAGAAGGACGCGCGTGCCCCCACAGGCGGCAACCTCGGCCGCAACCCCGTCCTCGGCTCCCCTGCCGAAGATGATCTTCTCGGTGTTGTGATGCACGAAATCGACGAGCATGGCGTCCTCCGATCGATAACCGCGAGACTGCGGGGGCGGCAGATCCGCTCCGCCGCCCCCGCATGCATGAAGAAGGGGCTTAGATGATGCCGATGAAGCCCAAGACGAAGCCGATGATGACGATGTAGACGAGCATCCTCGTCGAGGAGACGCCCTTCTTGTCCATCAGCCACCACACGAGCAGCGTGATGCCCAGCGGGAGCATCTTCGGCATGATGGCGTCGAAGAAGTTCTCCTGCAGGTTGAACTCGCCCGTGGTGAACGGGACGACGACGGTGGTGCTGAGCTTCACGTAGTTGGCCGCGAGAGCGCCCATGACGGTGCAGCCCATGACGCCCGCGCCGACGATGACCTTGTTGATGGCGCCGCTCTCGAGCAGCTGCGCGATGCCCTCATCGCCCTGGTTGTAGCCGATGTTGAAGAAGATGCGGTGCAGGACGATGGCGATCACGATGAAGGCGACGAAATACAGGATCGGGCCCAGGACGTTGCCGTTCTCGCCGATTCCGATGGCGATCGAGAGCAGCAGCGGAGCGAGGATGGCCTGCATGAGGGTGTCGCCGATGCCGGCGAGCGGACCCATGAGGCCGGTCTTGACGGAGGTGACCGTCTCGGCGAGCTCCTCCTCGCCGGAGGCGATGCGCTCCTCCATGGCGGCGGCGAGGCCGATGATGGCGGTGCCGACGCGGGGCTCGGTGTTGAAGAACGCGGCGTGGCGCGTCATGGCGACGGCGCGGCCTTCCTTGTCATCCTTGTCGTAGAGCTCGTCGATGATGGGGCACATGGAGTGCAGGAAGCCGGTGCCCTGGAGACGCTCGTAGTTGTAGCAGGCATGTGCGAAGAACGACCAGTACCAGAAGCATTTGTTGAGGGCGCTCTGGGAGACCTTCTTGACCTCGTTACTCATCGTCATCATCCTCCTCTGCGAAGGCGAGGGCGTTTGCAGCTGCATCACCCTTGAGGTTGACGTACACGAGGGCCATGAGCAGCGCGAACAGGGACACGGCGACCATGTTGAAGTTGAGGTAGACGACCATCAGGAAGCCCACGAAGAAGAAGATGCGTGCCTCTCCCTTGAAGATGGCCTTCATGTTCATCGCGATGCCGATGACGGGCAGCAGGCCGCCGAGGACACCGACGATGCGGATGACGTTGGATCCTGCGAGCGAGTCGACGACGCTGGCAAGCGCGGGAGCGCCGAAGTAGCAGGCGAGGGTGCACGGGATGGCGTAGATGATGAACAGAGCGACCTGCGGCCACACCACGTTGGCGTACCAGATGCCGCCGGTGTTGCCCTCTTCGGCGTATTTGTCGGCCAGGTGCACGAAGGTGGTCGCGAAGACCATGCGGATGTTGTAGAGAACCGTGCCGAGCAGGCCGATGGGCACTGCGATGGCGATGGCCTCCTCAGCGGAGAGACCTGCGGTGATGGCAGCTGCCGTGCCCATGATGCCGGCGAGCGCCTGATCGGCGGGGAACGAACCGCCGGTGGACATGACGCCCAGGTAGATGAGCTGGATGGTGCAGCCGACCATGGTTCCCGTGATCGGGTCGCCTAGGATGAGACCGGTGAAGAAGCCCTGGATGAGAGCCCTTCCGAAGGTGTAGAAGCCGACGCCGACGATCCAGGTGCCTGCACTCATGTAGTAGCAGATGCCGCAGAGAAACGCTTGGAATATGCTCATAGACCTTCACTCCTTTCGCTTGTCGCTAGAAATACGTCTTCACATCTACCGGCGCGTCCGACGGCACCAGCTGGTAGATCATGCTCGAGCCCTTCTCGACGATGCGCTTCATGCACGCGACCTCCTCCTCGTTGGCCGCGACATTGCGGTTGAACACCTTGCGGTCGCCGCGGATGCCCATGCCGCCGAGGATGACCTTGGGGATGGGGATGCCTGCGTCGATGAGGTATTCGATAACGGAGGGGTACTTGACGAGAACGAGAATCGCCTCGTCAGCGGTCTTGGGGTCGCCCTGGATATAGGGAACGGAATCGGCAAGGCTCTTGACGATGACCTTGACCCCGGGAGGCGCCGCCGCCTTGAGCACGCGTTTCATGAACGCATCTTCGGGAAGCTTGCCATCGATGATGAGCACCTTGTTGGCGTGGGTGTCCTTCATCCACTGCGTGACGACCTGGCCGTGGATCAGACGGTCATCGATACGGACCAGAACCAGATTCTTCATTCGTTTCACCTCCCTCATTGCCTGACGACGCTTGCATAGACGAAACGATCGCGGCGGAGCGGCATGTGCCGACGCAGCATGGAAGCGCTGGGTTGAGGTGTAGTTTCATGCGGAGTGGAGCGCCCGCGGATTCGCCCACCTCAGGTGGGCGCAATTAGAAACGCTCTTCTTGCAGGATGGCGAAGATCGTCTCGTTCATGTCCGTTCGACCTCCCAATCGAGTAGACACGTCTGGCCGCTTCGCAGGACGGCCGGTAACTTCATTGTTGTGTACGTTGTTAACGAATGTTCTGCACATATGTGTATCAAATGTGAACGGTATGTGGAGAACGGCAAGCGGTGCCGTCCGTACTGTTCACGTACACTTGTTGCAGAAGAAGGGGCTGATATGGAGAACCGGACACCGTTTTATCGCAGGAACCTGCTCGATGACGCAGGTCGCGAGCGCTATGACCGCGTGATCGAGGCGATCCACGCGCGCAAGAAGCACCTGCCCGACGACCTCACCGGTGCGTGGACCGCCGTCGCCGACCACCCCGAGCTCTTCTGGGCGACCGGCACGCTCGAGAAGGTCGGCGATTCAGACACGTGGAGCATCGGCTACTACAGCCTTGCCGACGACGAGATCGCACGCGAAAGGGCGGAGATCGACCGCGTGACCAGGATGCTCCTCGATCTCGCACCGTCCGACGGCACCGAGTGGGACAAGGCGCTCTACGTCTACGAGACGCTCGCGCAGCTCGTCGACTACGAGGAGGATGAGGAGGGGATCGCAACCGAGCGCATCGCCTCCGATGGCAGCTGGGATCACGGGCGCGACTGGAGCCGCACCATCTACGGGCCGCTCGTGCACCACCGCGCCGTATGCACCGGCTACACCAAGGCTGCGCAGTACCTGCTGCAGCAGCTGGGCGTCGAGTGCCTGCACCTCAGCGGTGCCCGGGGAACCCGCCACTGCTGGATTCTCGCCCGCCTCGACGGAGCGTACAGCTTCATGGATGTGACCTGGGCGAACGCAACGTCGAAGGAGAGGCCCGGAGTCCGCTACGTCGCGCATGACTACTTCGGGCTGACATACGCCGATCTCGCCGAACTCCCCCACCATGAGATCCCCGCCGTGGTGCCCCTGCCGGAGGAGACGACCGGCGGCCACGACTGGTTCAAGCGCACGGACCGATTCGCCGATACGTTCGACCCCGCATGGGTCGACGGCGCCGTCGAGCGTGCCCTTGCATCGCACGCCGGATACCTCGAGCTCAAGTTCGCAAACGATGACGTGCGCGATCAGGCCGAGGCGTATCTCTCCGGACACCATGGCCTCGTCTGCGAGCAGCGGCGTCTGGGAATACTGACAGCCTGGCTCGGCTAAGCAGCTTCCTCGGGCAGCTCCCGGAAGAAGTGCGCCGCGAATCCGATCGCGGGCAGGAACATCAACGCGTTGGCGAGCGCCTGCGCCTCTTGGACACCCGCGATGCCGCGGAACCGCGGCAGGATGAGGATGAGCGGGATGAAGACGAGGCCGCCGCGCAGCAGCGACATGACCGACGCGCCGAGCTTGTGCCCCGTGCTCTGATAGAGCATCTCGGTGGCAACGATGAGCGGCAGGAAGAGCAGCGAGACGCCCTGCAGCCTGAGCGCGCGGATACCGACCTCGATCACGGCGGGGTCATCGCGGAAGATGCGCAGGAGCTCCGCGGGATAGAGCATCATCACGACGAGGATGGCAGCGACGAGCGCCTCGCCCATGAAGATGGTGACGCGGTGGGCGTCGCGCACGCGGCCGTACCTGCCCGCACCGTAGTTGAAGCCCGCCACCGGCTGGAACCCCTGCCCGACGCCCAGCGTCAGGGAGAACGCGAAGAAGACGATACGGGCAACGATGCTCATGGCAGCCACCGCGGCGTCGCCGAACAGGGCGGCCTGCGCGTTGAGCAGCATGGTGGTGATGCTGTTGAGGCCCTGGCGGATGAGGCTCGGCAAACCCGTCGCCACGATATCCGCCACCCGCTCGGGGGTTGGTGAGATGAGGCGGGACGAGAGCTTCGAGGTGGACTTGCCGCGCAGGAACATCGAGAGCAGGATGCCGAAGCTCACGACCTGCGAGAGCGCGGTCGAGAGGCCGGCACCCGTGATGCCCATGCCGAAGCCGAACATGAAGACGGCGTCGCCCGCGATGTTGAGGAAGCAGCCCGCCGTCATGCCGACCATGCCGAGCGCCGCCTTTCCCTCGAGCCGCAGGATCTGGTTCATGGTGAAGCTCGCCGTCATGAACGGAGCCGAGATCAGCATGAAGCGCACATACTCCTCCGCGTAGGGCGCGATCGTCTCGGTGCTCCCCATGAGGAAGACGATCGGAGTGAGGAACACCGCCGAGACAAGCGCGATCGCGAGACCGGTGAGGAAGGAGAGCATGACGCCCGTCGATGCCACGACGCTCGCCTCGTCGACGTTCTTCTGCCCGAGCAGGCGGGCGATGATGCTGCCCGAGCCCATGCCGTACATGAAGCCGAACGCCTGGATGATGGACATGAAGCCGAAGACGATGCCGACAGCACCGCTTGCGCTCGTGCCGAGCGTGCCCACGAACGCCGTGTCGACGAGGTTGTAGATGCTGGTGACGAGCAGCGAGATCGTGGTGGGCACCGCGAGTCGCGCGATGAGCGGGGCGACCGGCGCCTCGGTCATGCGCGTGTAGTGCTCCGCTTCGGTGCGCGCCATGCCAGCAGCCCGCCGCTCCCGCTAGCGCTCCTCGGCCGCCGTCTTGCGCGCAAGCATGAGCGCGTAGACGGCGAGGACGGCGAGGACGATGAGGAACACGACGACCATGGAGGTGGCGAAGATCTGGTTGCTGATGTCGGTGGAGGCGTGGGCGAGGATGACTGCCGCGATATCGTCGCTCGCAAGGTAGACGGCGCCGAGGAACAGGCCGATGACGAGCGAATAGGCCACCTGCACGAGGACGTTCGCCAGGGACATCCCCACGATGTTGGTAAGATGGACCAACGCGAAGAGCAGCGCAGACACGATGAGCGAATACCAGACGCCCTTGCCTGAGGCGAGCAGCCTGTCGATGATGATGCCGCGGAAGATGACCTCCTCGAAGAGTCCCGGGGCCAAGCCGGCCAGGATGGCGCCGGGGATGGCCGATGCGGCGACGAACCCTGCGCCCTCCATCAGGTGGTAGACGATGTTCCAGGCGACGACGATGAGCACGGGCCACGCGAGTGCGATGCCGGAGAAGGACTTGTCCCAGTGGAAGCACGCGTGGAACAACAGGATCAGCACAGCCGCGACGACGATGCGCCCGATGACGGTTCCGCCCTCGGTCGAGAACCCCACGGCGGTCGTGAGGGCCGTGAGCACACCCGTGACGACAAACGCCGCGACGATGAGGATGATGCCGAAGATCACCGGATGCTTGGAGGAGAACGAGTTCATTGAAGGCTCCTAACGGATGATTGGCGCGCGGACCCATCATAGCGCATGATGCGGAGACTCCTACCGACGCTTGAGGTCCCGTTTCGCGGTCCCGTCGCCGATGCCGCGCAGGTTGGACCACTGACCGTACAGCGCAAGCGCGAACACGAGCGCCGCGAGAAGGATCGCCTCGGCGGGCAGCAGCAGCGCCGCCCAGATGACGAACACGCCGGCAGCTGCGACAGCGGCGATGCTCAGATAGCCGGTGAGGTAGACCGCTGCGGCAGCGACGAGCGCGGCGACCAAGGCACCGCGCCAGTCGATGAGGGCGAGCGCGGAGGAGAGCGTGGTCACGCCCTTGCCTCCCCTGAAACCATGCCAGACGGGGAAGTCGTGGCCCAGCGTCGCACCGATGCAAGCCCATCCCCGCACCAACGGCGGGAGTTCGCCGGGAAAGAGCGCGCGGCAGACGAGCACCGCCGCAACGACCTTGAGGATATCGCCGGCGAGGCATGCGATGGCGGCATTCCTCCCGAGCGAGCGCGCAACGTTCGCCATGCCAGGGTTCCCGTTGCCCAGCTCGAAGATCGAGGAGCGGAAGCGCAGCCTCGCGATGATGTCGGCGAAGAGCAGATTGCCAAGCGCATAGCCGATGAGCAGGCAGGCAAGGCGCCACATGTCAGCCCCTCTCTCGATGCTGTGCATTTCCCCCTAGCGTGGATGATAGCACGCGGGAACGGTCGCGGTCTGAAAGCGGCGGGCGGCTAAACTGCTTCGCATTTTGAAACTGCTTTCTCGATTCCCGATCGGTTGTTGAGGCGGCCGGCACCGCAGCGCGTATCCCTCCAGTTCTAAGCTCCAACAGGGCAGGATGGCAAGCGCCCGCAGCGATGCGGGCGCTTTTTCATGCACTATCCAGCTGGTTTGCGGTTATTCCGCCTCGAGGAACGCGCCCGTCTGGCGGTCCCAGAGCGTCTCGTACACGCCGCCCGCCTGGCTGAGCTCGGCGTGCGTGCCGTCCTCCACGATCTTGCCGTCCTCGATCACCACGATGCGGTCGAGCGAGGCGACGGTGGAGAGGCGGTGCGCAACCACGATGGAGGTGCGCCCCGCCATGAGGTTCTGGAGCGCCCCCTGCACGGCGGCCTCGGACTCCGAATCCAGCGCGGAGGTCGCCTCGTCGAGCACGAGGATCGGGCAGTCCGCCAGGATCGCGCGGGCGATCGCCACACGTTGGCGCTGCCCTCCCGAGAGCTTGACGCCGCGCTCGCCGACCATGGTGTCCATGCCGTTGGGCAGCCGGTCGATGAACTCCAGCGCGTTGGCGAGACGTGCCGCCTCGCGGATCTCCTCGTCGGTCGCATCGGGGCGCCCGTATGCGATGTTCTCGCGGATGGAGCGGTGGAAGAGCAGGGCCTCCTGCGGCACGTAGGCGATCTGCCGGCGCAGGGACTGCTGGGTGCACTGGGAGATGTCCTGGCCATCCACGAGCACATGGCCTTCCTGCACGTCGGCGAGGCGCAGGAGCAGCTTGGTGAGCGTGGTCTTTCCCGACCCCGAGCGCCCCACGAGGCCGAGGCGCTGGCCCGCGGGAACGTGCAGGTCGAGCCCCTCGAACACATAGTCGCCCTCGGCGGCGTCGAGGTAGCGGAAGGCGAGCCCCTCGAAATCGATGGCGCCCTCGCGCACGACGAGCGGCTTGGCGCCCGGCACATCCTCCACCAGGCGCGGCTCATCCAGGATGCGCGTCATCTCGGAGGCGTCGCCCACCGCGCGGTTCATGCGCTGCATCATCGAGTTGATGTAGTTGAAGCGCATGGAGAGCTGGTAGGTGTAGGAGAACATCATCACGAGCGTGCCCGCGCTGATGCCGTACCAGGCGTTGCCGCCCGTCACGAAGATGCTGGTCACGAGCATGATGATGGTGATGAGCGTCGAGGTCATGGCGCCGCGTGCCATCATGGCGTTCATTGATCGCTTCTCGGCGGCCATCGCGTCCTTGTCGGCGGCATCGAACAGGCCGCGCTCGTAGTCCTCGCGCCCGTAGGTCTTGACGGCGAGGATGTTGGTCACGGCATCGGAGAGCACGCCCGAGAGGCGGTTCTGCGCAGCCGCGGTCGCAGCGGAGAGGGGCAGGATCCTCTCGTACATGGTGTAGGCCACGACCACGTAGAGCGTGAGCAGTGCGAAGAGGATCGCCACGAACAGCGGGGCGACGGGCGCCAGCGTGATGATGGTGCAGAAGATGCTCGCGATGGTGGGGATGAGCGAGTAGACCACCACGTCGACGAGCCCCGTGTAGCCGCTCATGAAGCGGCTGGTCTGGCTCACGAGCGCTCCGCCGAGACGACTGGTGTGGAAGGTCATGCTCTGGTTGGAGAGCGTGTCGAAGCACAGGCGGGCCAGATGGTAGTTGCCGTTGAGCTCGAGCTCCATCACGCTCCAGTCCTGCAGCTTGGAGCATGCCTGCCCCACGGCGTTGATCGCGAGCAGCGCGAGGATGTAGGGGCCGAACACCTCGAAGACCCGGTCCGCAGAGACGGGTTCGGCCTGCACGCGGTCGACGATCTTGCCCATCATCCACGTGTTGGCATAGGTGAGCAGCGCCGTGTAGGCGACCGAGGTGAAGACCGCCATGAAGGTGGCGAACGGCTTCTTCTTGGTCACCCACCAGAAGCGGCTGAGCGTGCGGCGCACGAGATCTTTCCTGAGCGGTGCCGAGCTGCGTTGGGACATGGCCTTCTCCCCGTGGTCATCACCAACAAGAAACGCCACCTGGACGGTGGCGTTGGTCATCAAATGGCGCCCCCACGGGGAATCGAACCCCGGTTACCGCCTTGAAAGGGCGATGTCCTAGCCGCTAGACGATGGGGACGTGGCACAAGCGAGTATAGCAGAAAAACCCTTGCCTGCTACCAATCGTAGCCGTATTTATCAGCGTAGTCCTGCGCGGCGGCGCGTACGGCAGGCTGGCTCTCCGCCCACGACGCGAAATCGGGAACGTCCACGATGATCGGATCGGCCTCGTGCACGGCGAACATCGCCTCCTCGTAGCAGCAGGGCGCGACGGCAGGCCGGTCCGGCATGTACGTGTCGACGAGGATCGGACGCAGCAGCGCGTACGCCCCGCCCTCGACGAGCGACGAGAACCCGGCGAGCGAACGCCGGGCGGCGCCCATGCGTCCGAGCTTGAAGTTGAGGATCGCGCGGGCGAGCAGCGACCACGCGCTGCTTCTGTGGTCGAACCGCGCATCGAGCTCCTCGAAGCCGGCCTCGTCCTCGAGACGCGCGTAGGCGAGCGCCGCGGAATGGCGGCACCCCAGCGCATCAGACGGCGAAAGGTCGATGCATGCCCGGGCCTTCTCGACTGCCATGCGGTAGCGGGCCGTCTCCATGCAGGCGCGCACGGCAGCGGCGCGGATCCTGAGCTGCGGCCTCAGCAGGACATCGTCCCATGCGTCGCCCTCCGCCTCGACCGGCTCCTCCATATCGAGCAGCATGCCGAGCAGGACGTCGGGGTTGTCCTCCGAGGCGAGGGCCTTGAGCAGGCGTGCGTCGGTGCAGCTCTCGTCGAGGGCGAGCGCCTGGTCGCAGTCCGCCACCATGCGCGCATGGCGCTTGCGGCGCGCTTTCAGGTACTCGTCGTCATCGAGCAGGTCGTCGTCCTCGCTGGAGCGCTCGAACCGCTCGAGGGCCTGCGCGATCAGAGCGAACGCCTGGTTCGCGGGAGTGTCGATGAACGACTCAGGTGCCTCGCGCACCGCGAGCCTGAGCTCCTCGAAGGCAGCATCCGACATGCCGCCGAGCGCGGCGCGGCGCGTCAGGGCGAGCCGCTCGACCAGCTCCTCGCGCGCGTTCATCGCCGCTCCTTCTTCGAGGCCTCGAGCTCGACGAGGTCCTGCGGGGTCGCGAACCTGCGCGCCTCCTCCTCGACCCATGCGCCGAAGGGATAGCGTCCGTCGAGCAGAAGCACGGTCGCCTCCGAGATGGCGAGCATCAGCTCGTCCTCGGTTCCGGGCCCCACGGCAAGGCGCGAGAACACGCCCTCGGGAAGCTCCTTCTGGTCCATGAGGTTGAGCGCGGCGTGCGGGTAGCCGTCGATGATGCGGCGCAGCTGCGTCCGCGCGCCGTCGAAGTCGCGGCGCTTGTAGGCGAGCGCGCAACGCGAGAGCAGCATCCACGCGTCCTCCGCGCCGATGCCCCGCTCGAGCGCGGCGTTCTTGGCGGCGAAGGCGTCGAGGCCCTGCTCGTCCTCGAGCTTGGCGTACGCGAGCGCGCAGGTGAAGCGCACATCCGCGCTGTCCGAGGGGTCGAGCTCGAGCAGCTCGTGCGCCAGCTTGATGCAGGCGCGGTTGCGCCCGCAGATGAGGGCCTTCTCCGCGAGGTTCGCCATCCAGCGCCAGTACGGGCGCATGGCGATGTCGGATCCGAGGCGCGCGCGGTCGGGGAAGGAACCTGCCGCGGCGGCCTCGGCTTGGGCGCGGCATGCGGCAAGCACCTCGGGAGCCCGCTCGCTCAGGAAGTCGTAGCTGCTCTCGAAGCTCGGACGCGTGCCGGCGAACCTCATGCGGACCGCATCGTAGCAGCCCCCGTCGAGCGCGACGGCCTCGTCGAGCAGCGCCTGCGCACGGCCGACCAGCCCGTCGACCTGCTCGTCGGGAGCGAACGGCAGCTGGTAATCCACCATCACGGCAGCATCGGCGACCAGGTGGAACGCGCGGTCGGCGTCCGACTGGGGAAGGGTGTCGCGCATGCTGGCGAAGCGCCTGCCGAACGACGAGAACGCGTGCACCGCGGTCGCGGGATCGCTTCCGTCGAGCTCGCGCGCGAAACGCAGGCCGAGACGCTGGTAATCTTCTCGTCTGGGGTCGAACGACATGTGCTTCACCTCCTTTTCGTGTGGCTGCTAGTGTAGCATGCCGCGCATTGGCCCGACGAAGTCGGCAAAAAGGGACAGAAACGGGCAAATTCTGTCCGTTTCTGCCGACCTCGATGAATCAGGTTTGCGGTCTGAGGCTAGTTCTTGAGCTGCACGATCTCGGCGGAGAGGATGGTCCCATCCTCGATGATGACACGGCCGATCGTGGGGCCGAGCATGCCGCGCGGGAAGGTGGGGCTGCCGGGGTTCATGACGATGATCCTGCCGAAGTTGTCGATGGAGGGACGGTGCGTGTGGCCGCACACCGCGATGTCGCACTCCGCCAGCTTGAGGCGCTCGCGGTAGTGGTTGACCTCCCAGAGCACGCCGCCGCCGTAGAACAGGCAGGTCTTCTTGATCTGGAGGCCGTAGTCGTATGCCCAGTCGTTGTTGCCGAGGCACAGGTGCAGCGGGGCGATGTCCTCGAGCGTACGGTAGTCGGACGGCGAGCAGATGTCGCCCGCATGCACGATCGCGTCGGCACCATCGAGTGCGGACAGGAGCGCAGGCGAGAGGTAGCCGTGCGTATCGGAGACGATGTCGAACCGCAGCTTCGCCACGCGCGGACCCTAGAGGCCGAGGGCGCGCTTGAGCGCGACGACGCGGCGGCGCGAGACGGAGATCTTCTTGCCCTCGATGCCGTTCACGCCGAGCTGGAGGATGCCGGACGACACGACCTCGACGTCCTCGACGTACTCGAGGTTCACGATGTAGCCGCGATGGACGCGGAAGAAGCCGTTGGGCGCGAGCTTCTGCTCGAGCTTGGCGAGCGAGATCGTGGAGAGGTAGCGGTCGGTGTCGGTGTAGATGCAGGAGTAGTCGTCCTTGGCCTCGATGTAGCGGATCTGGTCGATCGGCACGAGCACCTTGCGGCCGCTCTTGACCACGGGGATGCGCTCGACCGTGGACTTGCTCGTGGGCTGCGGCTTGGCGCGCACGGACACCTTGTCGAGCGCCTGGTTGAGGCGGTCGCTCTCGACGGGCTTCATGAGGTAGTCGACCGCGTTCACGTCGAAGGCCTCGAGCGCGTACTCGCTGTAGGCCGTGACGAAGATGACCGCGGGGGGATTCTTGAGCTTGTGGAGCGCCTCGGCGAGCTGCATGCCGGAGGTCTTGGGCATATGGATGTCGAGGAAGAGCACGTCCGCGCGGACCTCCATCATCCGCTCGACGGCCTCGCGGGCGCTCGCCGCCTCGACGATGGTGTCGATACGGCCTGTCTCCTCGAGGAGAAACCTCAGCTCGGAGCGGGCGGGAGCCTCATCATCGACGATCATTGCGCGCATGTTCGAACCACCTTACTCCAGTGTGGCGAGCAGATCCGCGGTCTCCGACGCCTCCGTGCCCGCGTCGCGTTCCGCGAGCAGCTTGGCGGCACCGCCGAGGCGGAGGGTGACGCAGGTCCCCTCCCCCAGTTTCGAAACGATATCGACGCCCGAGCCTTCGCCGAAGAAGCGCTGGACGCGCTCCGCGACGTTCTTGAGGGCGATGCCGGTTCCGCCTCCGCCCGTGGAGGACGGGGGAGCCGTCTCCTCGAGAACACTGGCGGCGACCTCTTCGTCCATGCCCATGCCGTCGTCCGTGACAGATACCAGTATATCGCTTGCGTCGGCCGCTACGTCGATGGCGATATGCAGGGGGCCCTCGTCGCGCATGGCATGGCGCACCGCGTTCTCGACGATGGGCTGCACGAGGAACGCCGGGACGAGCACGTCGCCGCAACCGTCCTGGACGGACTCGCTCACGATGATGCGGTCCTCGCCGAAGCGCGCCTTCTCGATATTGAGGTAGCGCAGGGTCTGCTCGAGCTCGCTCGAGAGCGGGATGCTCGTCTCGGGATTGTCGAGCGTGCGCCTGAAGTAGACCGAGAACTCGCGCAGCAGGTCGCGCGCCTTCGTGGGGTCGGTGCGGGTGAGCGACGCGATGGTGTTGAGCGAGTTGAAGAGGAAGTGGGGGTTGATCTGCGCCTGCAGCGCCTTGACCTCGGCGCGCGCCGTGAGCTCGGCCTGGCGGTCGAGCTCGTAGGCAGAGAGCTGCGTGGAGAGCAGCTCGCCGATGCCCTTCGCGATGGCGAGCTGGGTGCGGTCGATCTGGACGCCCTGATGGTAGTAGAGCTTGATCGTGCCCACCGCGCGGTCCTGGATCAAGAGGGGCACGATGATGCCGAACGACCTGCCGGGCTGCTCGGCGCCGAGGATGAAGGGGCGGTAGTTCTGGTCGCTCGAGTCCATGGCGACGAACGTCTCGACGCGCTTGCTTCCGAGCACCTCGCGCGTGGGCGCCGTGTTGCTCGAGCCGGGCGGGAAGTCCGCGGGCAGCTCGCCCGCGTAGGCGACGACCTTCTCGGTGTCGGTGATCGCGACGCCCGCTGCGGACGTCTCGGGGAGCAGCAGCTGGCAGATGATGTTGCAGCTCTCGGCTGTGAGGCCGCCGCGGACGTGCTCGAGCGTGTTCGACGCCATCATGAGGGTGCGCTCGGTCGCCTGCAGGCGCGCGGCATCGGGCACGAGCAGGATGGTGCCGCCGATGACGATGACGACCGCGAGGCCCGCGCCCGAGATCATGGTGGCGATGATGTCCTCGTTGGCGATGCCGAGCGAGAGGAGCAGGAGCAGCACCACGACGCCCACGATGAGGGCGATGCGCACGGTGAACGAGCGGTGGTGTGCGAACCAGCTGCGCATCTGCCCTACCGATCCTCCCCCATCGACTTGAAGAGCGTGGTCTGCGAGAGGGCCCGGGCGAGCGGCAGGCCGAGCACGTACATGACGACCGCCTCCCCGATGCCCGTGGTTATGAGGCCGAACAGATACATCAGCAGGTAGTTGTCGTCGAGCGAGATGGACGTGAAGGGGATCGTGTAGAACCCCATGCCCTTGAGCAGGATCGGAAGGTACGCGGGGACGATGAGGGCGTTCGCGATGACCGGGCCCGCGATGGCGAGCGTGGGGCGCTCGCGGAAACGCCAGGTGAAGAGGGCCGCGAGCACGGTCGCCAGGGTGCCGAAGACCACGTCGAGCAGGCCGAGCGTGCCGAGGCCGGCGATGACGATGTTGGCGATGTTGGCGATGGCGCAGCCGAGGGCGAGGCCGGGGATCGCGTCGGCGGTGAAGAGCGCGAGCACGCAGACCGCCTCGGAGATGCGGAACTGGACGGGACCCCAGGCGAGGCCGCCGAGGAAGAGCATGGTGGCGAGGGTGAGCGCCGCATAGATGGCGGCGATGATGCCCATGCGCGCGACGCTCCGCGAATGGGCGGCGCGCGCGTTGAAGTCGCCAGCGGCCTCGTTCTCCAGCTTGGTCAAGGGGATTGCCTTTCGGATGGTGCGGTCCGTGCAGGAATATAGTAACGCAGCTTACGGAAAATCGCGAGGTTCGCGGCGTTATTCGCCGAGGCTGTGGGCGTCGAGCCACTCCTGCGCGAGACGCTGGATCATGAGGGTTCCGCCATGCTCCGCGACGTACGCGTAGTGCGGGAACGCCGCGGCTGTGTTCCCGAGCGCATCCTCGAGCTCAGCACGGTCGTACTCGCTCGACACCCTCGCCTGCGGCATCGCCGCATGGCGCGCGATCACGTCGTTCAGCTCGCGGACCTTCGCGTAGTTTCCCACCATCAGCGCGAGCTTGCGGTCGATCGAGGCGATCAGGGCATCCGCGGCGCTCAGCAGGTCGGCGTCGCGTCCTGCACCCGCCTTGAGGGCCTCCGCGTGCGAGCGCATCATCTGGAGCGTGCCCGCGTCGTTGCGGTGCTTCGCCGCCGAGGTGCGGATGTTGATGAGCATGAGCCTGATCCGGGGATTGCGGGGGTTGCCCGACTCGACGTGGTCTGCCCATTCGAGCGCGATGTCGTCGTAGCCCATCTGACCGCAGCAGACCGCGTAGACCACGTTGAACGATTGCCGGGCGGTCTTGCTGTGCAGCGCGGGCTCGATCATGTCGATGACCTTCACGAGCTTGGCGGGGTCGCAGTCGTGCGTGTCGATCTTCACGAGCTCGTTCGAGTTCCTCAGCTTGAGCATCCACTGCGTGTAGAGGATGCAGACGTCGGCGATGAGCAGGACCCAGAACATGTGCGGCGGCAGATCCGGCGCGAGGAGGTAGCCGAGCGAGATCATGGCGAGCAGGGCGATCGCGACCGCATCGATGATGCCGACGCGGGCGCGCCACGAGCCGGCGGCCTTCTGCGCGGACACGTCGCGGTACTTGGAGCAAGCAGCGGCTGCACCGTCCTGCATGGCAGCGCCTATGCCTGGGTCTGCACGAAGGAGACGAACTCCTCGAGCTCTGCCTCGGTGCCGAAGCGGGCCATGTAGAAGTAGTTTCCGAGGTCGTCGGAGAGCGCGTAGGCCATGCGTCCGCTCATGCGGATCGCCCCGCCATAGCGCTCGCGCACCTCGGCGTCGGAGTGCGCATAGGCGTAGATGTCGCGCCTGCTGGCGTACACGCAGAAGCCCTGGTCTTCGCTCTCGGGCAGACGGCGTTCGTCGAAGCACACCATGTCCGCCCAGATCTGGTAGACGTCGGTCGAATGGGCGAAGTTGAGGATGTCGGGCGTGAAGCCTCCGGGCGGGCGCACGTTGACCTCGAGGCCGACGTAGTCGCCCACGTCGCCGAGGCCCTCCTTGGCCTCCTTGAGGCGGAAGAACTCCATGTGCACGAAGCGGCTCTTGAGGCCGAACGACTTGACCGCGGCGCGGCCGAGCGCCTGGAGCTTGGGATCGACGGCGGGACGAGAGAAGTAGCTCACGTCGAGCTGGAGGCGCACGACCTCCTCCATCGACGGCGGGAACTCCTCCTGGTTCTCGAAGAGCGGGTCGCCGTTGCTGTCGACGATCGCGTCGTAGCTGCAGATGTCGCCCGTGACGAACTCCTCGAGGACGTAGGACCCATCCTTCTCGGCTGCGAGGAAGTCCTCGAGCGCCGCCTCGTCGGCGATCTTGAACGCACCGCCGGAGCCCACACCTACCTCGGGCTTCGCGAAGAGCGGGTAGCCCGCCTGCACGGCGAACGCGCGGGCGGCTTCCGCATCATCGGCGCTCGCGACGCGCACCTGGCGCGCGGTCGGCACGTTGCCCGCCGCGTAGAGCGGCTTCATGCCGGCCTTGCTCTGCCACACGGCGACCTGCTCGGCGCCGGCTCCCGTGGTGATGTTGAAGTCGTCGCGCAGGCGCGCGTCCTGGCCCAGCCAGTACTCGTTGTTCGACTCGAGCCAGTCGATCTTGCCGTACTTCCACGAGAAGAACGCGACGGCGCGGTAGACCTGGTCGTAGTCCTCGAGCGACGGCAGCCAGTAGTACTCGGTGAGCACGTTCTTGAGCTGCCAGGGGATGTTGTCGTAGGGCGTGTCGCCGATGCCGAGCACGTTCACGCCGTTGCGGCGCAGTCGATCGCACCAATTCCAGTAGGTCTCGGGGAATTGGGGCGAGATGAAAACGAAGTTCATGTCGTTCCTCGCTTCAGCGGGCTAGTACGTTCCGGCTACGAGCATGTCCTTGATGTCGTCGAGCACGATGGGGAGGAAGTAGCGGATCTGCTTCTTCCACCACGGCCAGTCATGGTTGACGTCGAAGCCCCAGTAGTCGCACCATGCCGAGATGCCGCGCTTGCGGAACGCCTCGTCGAGGATGCGCTCGGTGCGGATGCCCTCGTCCTCCCAGGCGCCCTGGCCCACGCAGAGCACGATCTGGCGCTGGCAGTAGAGCTCGATATAGGGGTGGTCGTAGGGCATGTTGGGCATGAACGTGACCGGCGAGTTCTCGTAGAGGGTGCCGTCCATGTAGTCGCCGAAGAAGTACGCCGCGTCGTAGACGCCGGAGAGCGCGATGCATCCCTGGAAGAGGTCCGGGCGGCGCAGCACGGCGATCGCGGCGTGGGTGGCGCCCATCGAGCAGCCCGTCGCAAGCGGGCGCAGGTCGGTGTTGGCGTAGTCGTGCACGAACGGGACGAGCTCCTCGGTGACGAACGAGAAGTACGCCTCCTGGCGCTCGGCGCGCCATGCGGGGTCTGCTCCAACGGCGGACCAGCTGTCCTCGTCGAAGTTATCCACCGAGAAGATCTGGATGATGCCCTCCTCGAGATAGTCGGAGAGGGTGTCGATCATGCCGAAATCCTCGAAGTTGTTGCACTTGGAGCCCTGCGCCTGGAAGGCGATGATCGGGTAGCCCGAGTCGCCGTAGACGATCAGGTTGATATCCTTCTGCAGGTGCTCGCTCCACCAGGAGACGGGTTCGCGGTTCATGGTGGCCTCCATTCGCGCGGTCGGACATCCCCTATGGTAGCGCAACGTGATGGGATGGTGGGGCAGGCGTGCTTTCTGTCGGAGGGACAGGTTGTTTGACAGGAAACGAAGCCGTTTCCTGTCAAACAACCTGTCCCTCCGACAGAAAGCCGTTACGGGTTGATGGACTTGCCCTTGGGAAGCGGGTGCGTGAGGTCGGCGCGGCGCACGTCGTATGCCGCACGTGCCTCGTCCTCGAAGGCGAGCACGACGGGAGCGCCCGCGATCCGCTCGCAGAACCAGCGTGCGAACGAAGGGTTGGTCGGCAGGATCGGGCCGAGCATCCACGTCGCGATGAGGCCGCCGCGGCGGAATCCCTCGAGCGTATCGCCCTCGGAGCGGCCCCAGCCGCGCTCGAGGCTGCAGAACGGAGCGGCGTCGTCCGTCGCGGTCGTCTGGGTGAACTGGATCTTGAAGCCCAGAAGCTCGATGGCGTCGCTGCCGTCACCCGGCTCGAAGGAGCCCACGGTGGAGCAGAGGTAGCGCTTGGGCATGTCGGTGCGCGTCGAGAAGGGCAGGATCGAGAGCCCCTGCGCCTCTCCCCCGCCGGGCGTGCCGAAGGAGCTGCCGAGCAGCTCGGCGGCGCTATGGGTGAACAGCATCGGGACGCCCGCGTCGGCGAGCTCGGCGAGACGCGCCGCGTAGGGCCGGAGCGCCTCGGCGGCGAGCTGCTGGTGGCGCTCGGTCATGCTCGCGAGGACGACTGCGGAGACGTCGCGGGTCGCGAATGCGGGCTCCGCGCCGTACGGCGTCTCGATGAAATCCGCTCCGGGAAGGCATGCGCGCAGGTAGAGGGCGTTGCCGTTGTCACCAGCCTGGTTGCCGAACTCGGGATAGAGGATCTCGACGGTGGTGCCGGCACCCTGGTCGGCGGGAACGGGCACACCCGCCATGCCGCGCGCCGGCGCCTCCGCAGATACGCTATCGCCCTTCTCGAGGCGCTCGCGCACCCCGGCGTTCAGGCGCTCGACCTGGGCTCCGTTGAAGATGTCGTAGGCGACGACAACGCTGTCGATGCCGTCGAGGCGGATCGCGCGTGCGGCGGCCTCGGCATCGGGGACGAGCCTGATGCGCGCGGGATCGATGCCCGCGAGCAGAAGGCGCAGCATCAGGTCCTCGCCGCGCGCCCCCACCACCACGATCTGCTCGACGAGCGGGTCGACGAGGTACTCGAAGTCGGTCTGGTAGTACCAGCCCGTGTACTCCGACGAGTAGGGGTTGGTGGCCAGATAGTAGTCGCTCATGATGAAGGCCACGGCCTTGCGCCCCGGCTCGCGGCAGATGGTCTGGATTGCCGTGGAGGTCGCGGTGCTGTTCTCGCCCTTGGCCGCGACGTTGACCAGGCGCACGCCGCAGATCTCCTCGTCGCTGTAGCGCAGCTTCGTGATGTTGATGCCGCGGTCGAGCGAGGCGGCGATCGCCTCGGCGGAGACGCCCATCCTACGCGCCACGGTCACGGCGGCAAGCAGGTTGTAGAGGTTGGTGATCGTGTAGGCCGCGATGCGGTAGTCGTGCTCGGGGGCGCCGGGCTCGCGGTTCTCGCGCACGGTGAAGGTGCCCGCCTCTCGGTCGACGCGCACCACCTCGAAGTCGGGCTCCGAGTTGGTGAAGCCGCAGTGCGTGCAGCGCGCCTTGCCGAGATGGCGGAGGTGGCAGTAGTCGTAGGCGAGCGCCGATCCGCACTCGGGGCACGCGGTCAGGTCGCACGCGATGCCCTGCGGGCCGTCGGTATCGTCGGCGAGGCGGCCAATCGAGTAGTACGTGCGCTTCTCCGCCTGCGGGGCGAGACGGCACGAGATCAGGTCGTCGGCGTTCAGCACGAGCTCGGTCATCGGGGAGATGCTCGAGGAGAGCACGCTGAAGATGTAGTCCGGATTCGCGTTGCGCATGAACGAGTCGCGGTAGAGGTTGCAGACGAGCAGCAGGTCGGGCGTGACGTGCGGCAGGACGAGCCTGCTCGAGAGCTCGTCGAGCTCCATGCACGCGACCTGCAGGCGCTGGTTGCCCGAGAGATCCGCGTTCTTGATGAGCGAGCTCTCGATGCCGTTGATCGTGTTGCTGCCCGCCCGGTTGGTGACCAGGTCGAAGCCGTTGTCGGCGAGCAGGTCGTCGAGGAGGTTGGTCGTGGTGGTCTTGCCGTTGGTGCCGGTCACGAAGACGATGCGCCCGGGCTTTCCGATGTGCGCGAGGAAGTCGGGGTCGATCTTCTCGGCGATGACGCCGGGAAGCTGCCCGCCCTTGCGCTTGAGGGCGGTCAGGACGGCGTTGGCCGCTTTGCCCGCTCCCATCGCCAGACGGAAGCGCGCGCTCTTCTTGGACTGTGACACGGGACCCCTTTCGCCGGCTCCAGCATCCACCATTATAGGGCGGCTACCCTTCGACGATGGCGATGCCCGAGCTCGTGCCGATGCGGTCGGCGCCGGCCTCGATCATGGCGCGCGCCTCGTCGGCGTTGTGGATGCCGCCCGCGGCCTTGACCCTGCAGCCGTCGCCCACGGCGGCGCGCATGAGCGCCACATCGTGGAGCGTCGCGCCTCCCTTGGAGAAGCCCGTGCTCGTCTTCACGAACGCCGCGCCGGCGGCAACGCTGTCCTTGCAGCCGCGCACGATCTGCCCGTCATCGAGCAGGCAGCACTCGAGGATGACCTTCACGGGGATGCCCGGCGCTGCCTCGACCACGGCCGCGATGTCGCGCGTCACGTAGTCGTCGTCGCCTTGGATGAGGCGGCCGACGTTCACGACCATATCGATCTCGGTGGTCCCGTCCGCGACGGCGCGGGCGGCCTCGAAGGCCTTCGCCTCGGTCGTCATGGCGCCGAGGGGGAACCCGATGCAGGTCGAGACGCCCACGCCCGACCCTGCGAGGCGCTCGGCCGCAAGCGCGGTCCAGCAGCCGTTGATGGCGACGGTGGCGAAGCCGTGCGCGCGCGCCTCGTCGCAGAGCTTCTCGATGTCGGCGGCGGTGGCGTTCGGCTTGAGGTTGGTGTGGTCGATAAAGGCGTTGAGTTCCATGGGTTCTCCTTCTTCACGGCGCGTCGTTCATCATATCCATGATTCCTGCCTGTTACCAACTATAGTCCACCTTCCAAATATGGATTAAACTATTCGGAGCTTCAGGCACCTCTGAAAGGAGCTAGCATGCGAACGGCACATGACGTTCATCTCTACGATCGCAAGGCCAACTACATCCCCCGCATCGCTGCGGTTCATGATCTGTGCGGCTACGGCAAGTGCTCGCTCGGCGTGGCCATCCCCGTGCTCTCCGCCGCGGGCTGCGATGTCTGCCCCGTCCCCACCGGGCTCTTCTCGGCGCACACGCGCTACCCGGTCTTCCATATGCACGACACCACCGAGATGCTCGAGCCCTACCTCGACGCATGGGTCGCCGAGAAGGTCGAGGTCGACGCGGTCTACTCCGGCTTCCTCGGGGCAGCCGAGCAGGTCGCCGCCATCCAGCGCCTCTATCGCGAGCATCCGCAGGCGATCCGCTTCGTCGACCCTGTGATGGGCGACGGCGGCCAGCGCTACGCCACCTACACCGAGGAGCTCTGCCAGGCGATGGCCGCCCTCGTCGACGGCGCCGACGTCCTCACCCCCAACCTCACCGAGGCATCCATCCTCACCGGCATCCCCTACGAGGGCCAGGACGTGAGCGTCGAGAAGATCCGCGACTACGCCGACGCGCTGCTCGCCATGGGCGCGAAGACCGTCGTGCTCAAGGGCGTGGTGCGCGGCGACGGCCTCATCCGCAACTACCTCTGCGGCGCCGACATCGAGTTCGCCGAGCTCACGAGCGAGCTGCTGCCCTACATGCTCCACGGCACGGGCGACCTCTACGCGAGCGCGCTGCTCGCGGCGATCATGTGCGGACGCTCGCTCTACGACGCGACCGCGTTCGCCGGCGACTTCGTGCGCGACGCCATGGTCATCACGCGCGAGCAGCCCGATTTCGAGATGCGCGGCGTGAGCTTCGAGAGCCGTCTGGGAGAGGTCGCGGCGCTGCTCGGATAACCAGCGCTCGACCGCCGACCGGTTGTGGCAGAATGGCAGGAGCACCTGCATCGAGGAGGCTCAGCATGGACACCCTGACCACGACCGCCAGCGCCTACGGCGACCGCGTACTCGCCGACATGCCCGGCTGCGCCATCGCGCTGGGCCCGCGCGGCACGATCGTCTATGCCAACGACCCCGCGTGCAGCATCATGGGCATCGGCCCCTACGTGGGCAAGCCCTTCGGGCAGTACTTCGCCGCCCACGCCGCGGCGGAGAACGACGAGTTCTACGAGGTGTTCCTGCAGGCGGTCCACAACAAGGGCGTCCGCAATCTGGGCCGCTGCCCGTTCACGGCGCCTGACGGCACGCGCTACATGCTGCTCGTCACGAGCTCGCTTGTCGAGGAGTCCGACGGGGGCTCGTACCTCGTCATCACGTGCACGGACGTCTCCGAGGAGGAGCGCCTCGAGCATCTGCGCCGCGAGTCGACGTTCGTGTTCCTCTCGGGCATCGTCTACCTGTGCCTCGCGGTCTTCTGCTACGCATTCTGGAACTACTACGGAAGGCCGTTCGAGCCGCCCACCTTCACGATCGTCCTCGAGGTGCTCGGCGTGATCCTCGGCTTCGTCGTCTACAAGAACACCTCGCTCACGCTCGCCGACCTCGGCCTCGGCACGAAGAACCTCGCCCACAACCTCAAGGTTGACGGCATCGCCAGCCTCGGCCTCATCGCGTTCTTCGCCGTGGCGAAGCTCATCCTCATGCGGGTCGCGCCGGGAATCATCGTCCATCCCGAGACGTTCTACGACCCGTCGTGGATGGGACCCGCGCGCATCTTCCCCTACGCCCTCACCGCCGTCGTCCAGGAGTTCCTCTCGCGCGGCATCATGCAGGAGAGCCTGACGCACGTCATCGCACACGAGAAGAGCGAGACCATCGCCATCGCGATCTCCACCCTGATGTTCGCCGCAATCCATCTGCACTACAGCCCCTACTTCATGCTGGGTGCTGCGGTGCTTCTGGGCGTGTTCGGCGTCATCTACCGCAAGCAGCGCTCCATCTGGGGCCTCGCGCTCATCCATTTCACGTTCGGAACCGCCGCCGGGATGTTCGGACTGATTTGACGCCTCTGCACGACGCCCTATCTCTCGTCGAGCGGGGCGAGATACGCCATCGGCCGATGGACGCCGAGGGAATCCGCGAAGAGGTTCTTCGGAGTAACCAGGTCGGGTGGTTCGAGACCGTCCATCGCCGCGAGGATGTTGTCGACGACGATGTCGCCCATGCGGTCGGCGGATTCTATCGTCGAGCCTGCGACATGCGGGGTAACCAGCACGTTGTCGTATCTGAAGTAATCCTTCGCAACAGGCGGCTCCTCATCGAAGACGTCGGTGGCATAGGCTGCGAGCTGCTTGGTCATGAGCGCCTTCTCGAGCGCCTCCTCGCGGATCACGCCCGATCGGGCGGTGTTGATGAGCATCGCGCTCGGCTTGAGGAGCCGGAGCTCCTTCGCCCCAATGAGGTTCTTCGAGCTCGAGTTCAACGGCAGGTGGAGGGTGACGATATCCGAGCGCCTGAGCAGATCGTTCAGCGTCGTGTACACGAGCCCGTAGACCGTAGGTTCCGAGCGCTGGTCGATGTCGTAGCCGAGGACGTCGAGCCCGAAGCCCATCGCCCGGCGCGCGACCGCAGAGCCGACCTGGCCCACGCCGATGATGCCGATCGTCTTGCCGTACAGGCTTATTCCGGCGCGCTTCTCCCAGACGCCCGCCTTGAGGTTGTTCGACATCACCGAGATATGGCGGGCGAGGTTCAGGATCAGGCCCATCGTGAAATCGGCCGTCTCCTCCCGGTTCGATGCGGGCGCCGCGGTCACCTGGATATTGTTCATGAGGGCTTCGTGGAGGTCGACGCCGTCGAAGCCCACGCCGTAGCGCGCGATGAGCTTGAGCTTCTTGAGCTTGCGGATGCACTTCGCGGACAGGATGTCGTTGCCCAGTACGATCGCATCTGCCTTGCCTGCGAACTCGACCATCTCCTGCGTGGAGAGCGGCCGGCCGTATGGATTGAGCCGCACCTTGCACCCTGCCTTCTCAAGGCGCTCGACCGCCCTCGGAGACACATATCCGAAGGTGACGGCAGTCGATGCAACTGTCCACCGGGCCATAGCCGCTCTCCTAACCCTCGAAGGGGACGACTCCTCGCTATCACCTAACGATAGCGTAAGGGCTCGGATCGGCAGTGCGGGAAGGGTACGAACGCTACGATTCGTACCCGTCAAGCACGCGCTGAGGGTTATCGCGCACCATGCGTTCGAAGTCCCTCGCGTCGATGTGCTCGAGCAGCCTGTCGCGCAGCGTCGTGAGGATGTACGCGAAGCCGGGCTTTCCGCCATAGGCTGGTAGGTACGACTTCTTCCCCATATCCCCCGCCAGGCAGACCCGGTCACCATAACCCGACCGGACCAGCTCGGCGAGGATGGAGACGCGCTCGTGGTCACCGCCCTCGAGGTCGCGCCCGACATGGTCGAAGCTGATGCACGCTCCCGTATCCATCACGCGCTTGAGGTAGTCCGCATCGAGCGTGAGGTCGGTATGGGACACGCACACATGCTCCAGTTCGACGCCACGCGCGGAGATCTCAGCGAGCTGCTCGAGGGCGAGTCGCCCCTTGTCGCAGTGGGTGACCATCGCCAACCCCGCGTTGCGCGCCACCGACGAGCAGATCCGGATCGCGCGCTTCTCGGAGGGAAGGATGGCGTCCAGGCTGGTGCCCACCTTGACGACGCCGGGCTTTAGGTGGAGTTCCCCGACGCCATGCTCGATCTCGCCCTCGATGACCTCCGCGATCTCGGCGTCGCCCATCTCGAAGAACCAGCGGGGGATGTGCGCATCCTTGTGGAAGCCCGTGGTGAAGACGATGGTGGCGCCGGTGCGCATCGAGACCTCGTAGAGCGCATCGGGGTCGCGTCCGAAGTTGAGCGGGGTGAGGTCGACGATGGTCGACCCGCCCGCACGTACGAAGCTCTCGACCTCGCGCGAGCTCTTATCGACGTTGGTGAGCGAGTAGGGCTCGAACGCGGGGAGCTCGTTGGGATGTACGATCACGTGCTCGTGGATGTAGGTCGTTCCCAGCTTTGACGCCTTGACGGGACCGGTGACCGTGTTAATCATGCTCTACCACTCCGCGATGGTACCGTCGTAGTTCTTCCAGCTCGGATTCGACCAGACGAGGCCCTCGGCAGCGACCTCCTCGATGCGGTCGATATCCATCTCGAGACCGAGGCCGGGGAGCGTGGGCAGGTCGACGAATCCGTCCTTGTACTGGAAGACCTCCTTGTTCTTGATGAAGTCGAGCAGGTCGAAGCCCTTATTGTAGTGGATGCCGAGGCTCTGCTCCTGGATGAAGACGTTGGGCGTGCAGGCGTCGACCTGGAGGGTCGCCGCAAGGGCGACGGGGCCGTACGGGGCGTGGGGGGCGGCGGCGATGTCGAAGGCCTCAGCCATTGCGCAGATCTTGCGCGTCTCGAGGATGCCTCCGCACAGCGCGACGTCCGGCTGGATCACGTCGACGGCGCCCTGCTGGAAGAGCCGCTTGAACTCCCAGCGGCTGTAGAGGCGCTCGCCCGTGGCGAGCGGGACGGCGACCTCGGAGGCAATCTGTGGGAAGACCTCCCAGTTCTCGGGCAGGACGACTTCCTCGAGGAACATCGGGTGGTAGGGCTCGAGGGCCTTCGCCAACACCTTGGCCATGGGCTTGTGCACGCGTCCGTGGAAGTCGACGCCGATGCCCAGGCCATCGCCGAAGGCCTCGCGGATCGACGACACGCGGTCGACGACAGCCTGGACCTTGTCGTACGAATCGATGTAGTGGAGCTCCTCGGTACCGTTCATCTTCACGGCATCGAAGCCGCGCTCGACGCGGTCACGAGCCTGCTCGACGACATCGGACGGACGGTCGCCGCCGATCCAGGAGTAGACCTTGATGCGGTCGCGCGCCGCACCGCCGAGAAGCTCGTAGACGGGAACGCCGAACGCCTTGCCCTTGATATCCCAGAGCGCCATCTCGAGACCCGAGATGATGCTGCCGTTGATGGGGCCGCCGCGGAAGAACGAACGGTGCAGCTCCTGCCAGATACGCTCGATCTCGAAGGGGTTGCGGCCGATGATGCGCTTCGAGAGCTCGCGCGCACCGGCGACGACGGTCTCGGTCTTGGTGCCCGATATCATCTCGCCCCAACCGTCGATTCCCTCATCGGTCATCACGCGGCAGAAGATCCAGCGGGGCTTGATCTCATACATGTCGACGGAAACGATTTTCATGATCTTCCTTTCTGGCACGGAGGGCGGGACCGCCAACGCTGCCCCGCCCTCCCGTTCTCAGCAGATGGGATCTGGGCTTAGGCGAAGAGTCCTGCGATGAACTGGAAGATGAAGCCGATGAGGTGCTCGCCTGCATCCTCGGTGGAGATGAGGGCCATGCCCTCGGGGAGGGTGAAGCCGCCCGAAATGGCAAGCTGGGTGTGCACGGGAGCGAGCAGCGTGGCGATCCAGAGCATCATGCAGGTGATGATCGTGGTAGAGAGGACGCCGCGGAAGACGTTGCCGTTCGAGAAGGCGCAGGGCCAGGCAGCGAGCCACATCGCCATGTAGGCGATGTCGGCCATGGGCAGCAGGCCGTTGCCGGGAAGGACGACGGCGAGGACGAGCGTGATGGGGACCATGATGATGCCGACGGTGATGCAGGAGTCGTTGGCGATGGTCAGGGCAGCGTCGATGCCCATGGTGAAGTCGGAGTCGGGGAAGCGCTTGGAGAGGACTTCCTTGACGGCGTTCGCAAAGGGCATGAGGCCTTCCATGAGGATCTGCATCATCTTGGGGGTGAGGACCATGGCAGCGGACGTGGACATGCCGATGATGAGGATGGTGTCGACGGGGTCGCCGGCGAGCAGCGAGATAATGCAGCCGATGATGAAGCCGAGGAACATGGGCTCGCCGAGGAAGCCGAAGCGCTCCTGGACGCCCTCAGGCGAGATGTCGATCTTGTTGATGCCGGGGATGATGTCCCAGAGCTTGTTCAGGAGATAGGCGACCGGAGCCCAGCAGACGGAGTTGGACGTGGGGAAGTTCACGCCCTCGAGCTCGAAGTAATCCTCGACGTACGGCGTGGTCCAGTCTGCGAGCTTGAAGGTGATGATGGCATCGAGCGCGGCGGCGATGAGGGCGATGATCGTGTTCTGACCGCTCGCATACCAGACGAGGGCGCCGGTGAAGATGAAGTGGTTGTAGGACCAGAAGTCGACCATGACGGTGCGGGTCGTCTTGGTGATGAGCATCACGGCGTTGATGCCGAGGACGACGAAGACGACGACGGCAGCCAGGGGGAAGGCCCAGGTCGCAGCTGCGCGCGCAGGCCAGCCCACGTCCATGATGGAGGTCTGGATGCCCCAGTTGGCAACCATGCCGGCAACGGAGCCGGACACCTGGGCGACGAACCAGTTGATGACCATGTTGACGCCCGCGAAGCCGATGCCCACGAGGAACGCGGAGCGGATGAGCGTCTTGAACGGGACCCTGAAGATAAGTCCGAGCACCATGATGATGATCGGCATCATGACCATGGGGCCGAGGCCGGCGATGGTCTGGAGGCCGGTAATCACGATATCCATAATCGTTTCCTCTCTTCTCTCTCAGTCTCTGCCTAGGCCTTCAGCGCCTCGGCGATCTCCGCCTTGACCTTGTCCTCGCCGATGCCGGTCACGAACGCGGTGCCCTTGATGACGGGCACGCCGCCGACATCGACCTTGAGCTTGCCGGTCGGGACGATGAAGTCCACGTCATGGGTCGAAAGGTTGGCGAGGACCTCGGCGAACTTGCACTGGATGATGCGCGGCTCGGGCGCTCCGATGCTCGCCGCCACCTCCTTGACCTTCGCGACTGCCACCGTGGAGGTGATCATCGACGATCCACAGCAAACGATGATGGTCTTCTTCTCCATTACTGCTCCTCTCGCTGGATGAATGCCTGAGCTATCTCCTGCACGCTGCTGCTACCGGCTAGGCGTGCAACAAGCCCCTGATCCTGGACGACCCCCATGATCTTCGTGAGCGCCTCGATCTGATGGGACGGGTCGTCGAAGAGGCTCATGATCATCATCGAGACGTCGACGGTCTCGTCCGGGTCCTCCATGCTGTGCCATGTCACGGGCTTGGCGAACGTGGCGACCACGAGCTGCGTCGTGTTCGACCAGATCCAGTCCGTGTGGGGGATGGCGACGTTGATCCCCTCGAGGTCGAGGCCCGTGGGATACTCAGCCTCGCGGGCGAGGATGGCCTCGAGGTACCCCTCCTTGATCTTTCCCTCGTCGAGGAGCTTCGCGCACACGATCGCGAGCGCCTCCTCCGAGCTCTCGGCCTCGATGCCTAGGAAGATGTCGTTCTCGGGAAGGTTGAGGAATGCCATGCCTACCACCTGACTTTCTGCTCGAAGCTCTCGACGGACGCCCTGATGCCCTCGATGTTGCAGGCGTGGATGTCCTCCGGGGCGAAGATGCCGTTGCCGATGCCCACGTACGTGGCGCCCCCATCGAAGAAGGACTGGAAATTGCCCGGATTCACGCCGCCCACCGCCATGAGGGGCATCGGGTTGAGCGGGGCCTGGATTGCCTGGAAGTACGACGGTCCGAGCGTCGAGGCGGGATACACCTTGACGATGTCTGCGCCCATCTCGAGCATGTTCCAGACCTCGGTGGGCGTGCACGCTGCGGGGACGCAGAACATCTCGTTCGCCCTGCAGATCTCGAAGATCTGGGGGGTGAAGCAGATGGGCGAGAGGACAAAGCGAGCACCGGCCTCAGCCGCCTCATGCGCGCGCTTCTCGGAGATGACGGTTCCGGCGCCGATGAGGAGGTCGTCGCCGAACTCGTCGACGAGACGCGAGATGATTTCCGGTGCGCCCGGAGTGTTCATGGCTATCTCGACTGCATTGAACTTGGTGCCCACAAGCTGCGAAACCACCGCACGGTTCTGCTCGTACGAATAGCCTCTGAGAATGACTGTGACGATCGGATACTCGGAGATTTCGATCTTTCCCATTGCCCTGCCTCCATAGATTCGCTCTTGGACGGACGTTGCGCAGAGCATATGATGTTGAGATTCTCCATGCAATTATTAAACTATTTATGATGTATATTTCTTCAAATTAGATGAATATTCACATATTGTTATGTGCTGCTTTATAGCGATAGGCAGCATTTATTTTTTTCTACATATATTTCATTCATAATTTCTACATATTCTTTCGATGTGCGCGCGGGACGGGGCAGGGCATCGGGGCGCAACCCATCTCATCCCTGCGCATCCATTTGGTTAATCCTTTTCACAATTTTAAGCCGAGCGCCTATGATGGAGGAGGCGCGCAGGCTGCTGCGACGCCTCCCCTGCCCGACTTGACGGGAGAACGGAGCGCGGCTGTGATCATCTCACCTGAGATCCGTAAGATGGCGGACGACTTCTTCGCAAACACCGTGGAGAACAACGAGGTCATGATCGTCAAGTGGACCTTCCCGGACGGCCAGCTGCCCGACCTTACCCTCGAGCGCGCCCAGCGCGACTACGAGCTGGCCGACGAGACCGAGGCGAAGGTGGAGGCGCTCCTCGCTGCCGGCGGCCTCACCCACGAGGACGAGA